>JBNLDM010000022.1:0-20755 GCA_050304335.1 Pontiella sp. | reverse complement strand
TGCTGGGCCACTCCGACATTAAAACCACGATGATCTACACGCACGTCGCCTCGAAGAACAAGCTGGGGGTGAGGAGCCCTTTGGATGTTTAGTAAATTTTACTACATGGATTGCGAAGCTACCGCCCTTGGTCGCCCCCTGCTGTGCCTGACGGACGGCCCCTCTGTGTTTCGACTATGCGATGCTACATGCATCCTATCGATCGCATGGTAGGCGGTTTAAGGCAGGGTTTCAAATTATAAAGGATCTTCACCTTTATAGTCATACTTGTCTAAACAATAAACGAAGACGGTTATGACGGGCTGCGAGGATGCCCTGTACCGGAGCGCGTCACAACCTGTCGGGCTCCTACCGCACCCCCATCCGCAAATACTTCCCCACGGCGCGCATCGTATCCAACCGGCTCCGTGTCGTGCGTACCGCGCTGCACCACTTCCTTGAAACATGGAGACGCTAACTGAAACCCTGGACTCATGGAGTTCAAAGATCGTCTGCATGTGGCGCTTTACGAAGAACAATGGCATCACGGAGGGGTTACATACAAAGATGGAAGTGATCCAGCGTCGTGCATATGGCTTCAGGAATTTTACGAATTACCAGTTGTGGGTAATCGTAATGTGTGGTTAATGAAAATCCGCCCACGCCCCCGTCTTTGATGGAGAGCCAAAAAAAGCTCCCTCGCCGAAGCAAGGGAGCTTGAAAATGGGGTGAAAGACGGGATTTGAACCCGCGACCTCCTGGGCCACAACCAGGCGCTCTAACCAACTGAGCTACAATCACCATCTGAAAGAGGGGGAAAAGATATCGATAAATGGCGGAGAATCAACCGTTTTCTTGTAAAAATCCACCCCGGCGCAGCGCAACCGGACTCGAAGGCATAAGGATTGCGCCGACTGCTTATTGCACTGTAAGGTAGAATCATGAAGCCGATCACGCGACTGACCCTGTTGGCCTTATTGCTCATTGGCCTGCCTTTGGCCGGAGTTTGGGCGACCGGAGGCAACGTCACGGCCTATCTCGAATTTCCGCCGCGGACGCAGTATGTCGAGCACGCCCCCTTTTCCTGGCCGGTCTTTATTGTTCTAGCCATCGTCATTCTCGGCGTGGTGCTGCCGTTCCTGATTCGTGTAGGTAAGGCGCAATCGCGGAGCGCGACACGGACGACCCGGCGGTCCGTCCCTACCCAAACCTTTCCTTGGTGGGGCGGGTTGGCGACCGGGCTCGGAAGCGTCTTCTGGATGCTGGCCTGGACACGCTTCGAATGGTTCGCGCCGTTCCAGCTCTACACCTATATCCCTCTGTGGTTTTGCTACATCGTCGCCATCAATGCCCTCACCTACCGCCGTACCGGCCGCTGCCTAATGACGCACGCCTCCCGGTTTTTCCTGAAGCTGTTTCCTCTCAGCGCCGTATTCTGGTGGTTTTTCGAATACCTCAACCGCTTTGTGCAAAACTGGTATTATGTGGAATGCGGCCACTTTAGCCCGTTGCAATATTTCATCACCGCCACGCTTTCCTTCTCCACCGTACTGCCCGCCGTCCTCTCCACCGAAGAATGGCTGGCCAGCCATCCGCAATGCAGCGCCGGGCTCAAGGATACAGGCTATATCAAGTGCTTGTACCCCAGGACGCTGGCATGGATGGTTCTAACTCTATCTTCGCTGGGACTATTGCTTATCGGCCGCTTTCCCAACCAGCTCTTCCCCCTGCTCTGGGTGGCCCCGCTGTTGCTGCTGATGGCGTTCAACACCCTGTTGGGCAAACCATCGTTTTTCCCCGAAGTCATGGAGTTGGATTTCCGCCGCGTTTTCCGATTGGCTCTCGCCGCGCTGATCTGCGGTTTTTTCTGGGAAATGTGGAATTATTACAGCCTCGCCAAATGGATCTACACCATCCCCTATGTCCACCGCTTCCAGCTCTTTGAAATGCCGATCCTCGGCTACGCCGGCTACCTCCCCTTCGGCCTCGAATGCGCCGTCATTGCCGATCTGATTTGCAGGAGGAACCATGGCTAAACACCGCCCCATGATCATTGCTGCATCCGTAATGATGTTTGCTGTCAGCTCTACGTAGTGCTTCTCCCAGGCTTTATCCTGAGCCGCACCGGAATGGCATGGATCAGGCAACGCCGCGATCCAACACAGAACAAATATGACATTTATGAATCATGTAGGACATATCTGTCGCATCAATCCTATCTTACCCGAAAACATCCCGCATCCATATTATCACTTCTTTCTTATTATAAACCACTTACATATCTACCCAAGAATCATGGCACACCTCATGCAAATTGAAGGGACCACTTTTTGTTTGGCTCCAACACATGGGGCCGAGGATGCAACAAATAGGAGAGAGAGATGATTAAGAAACGACTGGCGACAGCTATGGCTGTCTTCGTCGCATTACTGTGTTGTGCAGGCACGGTGCATGCGGCTGATGGATCCCCCGAAGTTGACACCGGCACAACGGCGTGGATGCTAACTTCAACCGCCCTGGTACTCCTCATGATTCCCGGTCTGGCCATGTTCTACGGCGGTCTGGTCCGCACCAAGAACGTGCTCGGTACCATGATGCACTCGTTTGCCGCCATGGCGGTGGTGGGTGTACTTTGGATGGTGTGCGGCTATTCCATGTGCTTCGGGTCAAACGTACTGGGCGGATGGTTCGGCTGGAATTCCGACTATTTCCTGCTGAAGGGAATCGACACCAACATACTGGATGCCGGCATTCCGGAATATGTGTTCGCCATGTTCCAAGGCAAGTTTGCCATGATCACCCCGGCCCTCATCGCCGGCGGTTTTGCGGAACGCGTTAGGTTCCGCGGTTATTTCATCTTTATCGCTTTGTGGAGCCTGCTGGTCTACAACCCGCTCTGCCATTGGGTTTGGGCCGAAGACGGATTCCTCTTCCAGCGCGGAGCCATCGACTTTGCCGGCGGCACCGTCATCCATATCTCTTCGGGCGTGGCCGCACTTGTCTGCGCATTGTATCTGGGTGCCCGCCGCGGTTATCCCAAGGTGGCCATGCATCCGAACAACCTCGTGATGACCCTCATGGGTGCCGGCCTCCTCTGGGTGGGTTGGTTCGGTTTCAATGCCGGGTCGTCCATCGATAGCGGCCTCGTCACCGCACAGGCCCTCACCGTTACGCAGGTTGCCGCCGCAGCCGGGGCGCTTTCATGGATGCTCCTTGAAGCGATCCTTCACAAGAAGGTTACCGCCCTTGGTTTCGTATCCGGCGTCTTGGCCGGCCTGGTTGCGATTACACCTGCAGCCGGGGCCGTGCAACCGTGGGGTGCGCTGGTGCTTGGCATCGTCGCCTCCGTCGTTTGCTACCTCGCCATCGAAATGAAGAACAAGCTGGGATACGACGATACCCTCGACGTATTTGGCATACATGGCATGGCCGGTTTGTTTGGCGCCATTGGCCTGACCTTCGTGCTGCGCCCCGGAACGATCGACTGCAGTATACTCCACCAGCTTTGGGTACAGGTCGAAGGCTGTCTGACCAGCGTCATTTACTCCGCTGTCATGACGCTTGTCCTGGTCGTCCTCGTTGATAAGTTGTTCGGCTTCCGCCTGAGCGCAGAAGCGGAAAAAGCAGGCATGGACCACAGCCTCCACTCCGAGCGGGGCTACGGCTTGCTGAACCTTAATTCCTAACAACAGAGGATTTTAACATGAAATTGATCACAGCAATTATTCAGGAAAGCAAACTCGATGAAGTGCGCGAAGCATTGATCGCAGCTGACATCACACGCATCACGGTATCCCGCGTGGATGGCCACGGCCGGCAGGAAGGCACGGAAATCTATCGCGGTCTAGTAGTCGTCCCCAACCTAATCCCCAAGGTGGAGATCAAAATCGGCGTCAACGAGGAGTTTGTCGACATCACCGTCGATACGATTCTCAAGTCCGCCCGCCAAGGAAGCGATGGAAAAATCGGCGACGGCAAGATCTTCATCACTCCGCTCGAAGAGTGCATTCGCATCAGTAACGGCGAACGGGGAAATTCGGCCATCTAGCATTTGCATCACATCTGAAAACACAGATAAGGGCCGCTCTTGGGCGGCCCTTTTTTGTTACATTTATGAAGCTTTATCGCCCTATTTAATTCATTATTGTAGGCAATATTTGTCGAATAACTAACTCAAAGACAACTCTCGCATTTCATATCTAGCGACTCACAAAGAGCTTATAATATATAACCTTCTAAGTACTATATATTTATGGCACACCTCCTGCAGGCAAAGGCGTTCTAGTTTTGTTTGTGCCGCACTATTTTGGTTTGGAGAGACCATATGCGGCATGAGGATGCAACAAACCAGGAGAGAGAGAATGCTAAAACACAAGAAGGTGGCCGCAACGGTCACTTTCCTGGCAGGCTTGTGCCTGTCGGGAACTGCGATGGCTGCGGAGGAAACAAGTGCCGCAGCAAACCTAACGAGTTCATCAAACACCCTGTTCCTATTGATGGGAGCGGTAATGATTCTGGCGATGCACGGAGGATTTGCCTTCTTGGAAGTCGGATCGGTTCGGCGCAAGAACCAGGTGAATGCACTCAACAAAATCATCTGCGAGTGGGGTTTTTCCACCATCATCTATTTCCTGATCGGCTATCCGATCGCCCGCGGGGTTTCCTTTCTGGTTCCCGTGTCGGAAATGGCGGGTGACAACGGCTTCGAGTACGTGAAGTTTTTCTTCTTCCTCGGCTTTGCCGCCTGCATTCCCGCCATTATTTCGGGCGGCGTTGCGGAACGCGCCAAGTTTTGGACCAACTCCGTCGCCGGAGCCATTTTCGTAGGTCTGATCTACCCGTTGGTGGAGGGCATGACCTGGGGCAAGTTCAACTCCTGCCTAGGCACCGAGGCCGGCTGGCTCGCTCAAACCTTCGGCGCACCCTTCCACGATTTTGCCGGGTCTGCCGTGGTGCATGCCGTTGGCGGCTGGCTGGCCCTTCCGGCCATTCTCTTGCTGGGTGCCCGCCTGAAGCGCTATGAATCCCAATCCATCAAGGTCAGCTCGATTCCCTTTCTTGCACTGGGAAGCTGGATCCTGATCGTTGGCTGGTTTGGCTTCAACGTCATGAGTGCCGGTGAAATCAGCGGCATCTCCGGGCTGGTAGCAATCAATTCACTGATGGCCATGGTCGGCGGCACCGTTGCTGCGATGTTTATCTCCAAGAATGACGCCGGTTTCGTACACAACGGCGCGCTGGCGGGTCTGGTTGCGGTTTGTGCCGGCTCCGATCTCTACCATCCCATGAGCGCGCTCGTGGTCGGCGCCATTGCCGGCGGCATCTTTGTCTTCATGTTCGAGGTTGAAACCGAGAAGTGGCAGATCGACGACGTCCTCGGTGTTTGGCCGTTGCACGGTATCTGCGGGGCCTGGGGCGGCATTGCCGCCGGCATCTTCGGCCAACAGGCGCTTGGTGGCGTGGGCGGCGTTTCCTTCTTTTCGCAGCTGATCGTGACGGCCGTGATTATCGTGATCTGCCTCGTTGCCAGCACACTGGTTTATGGCACACTCAAACTGACCGTCGGGATCCGCCTCGACCAGCATGAGGAAATGCGCGGTTCCGACCTCAGCGTGCACTCCATCGAAGCCAATCCCGAAGAGGCGATGTAAGAATGAGTTTTAAGTTTCAAGCTTTAGGTGTTGAGCAGTCGGCACTTAAAACTGAATCCCTTAAAACCAAACACTGACAGACAAGGAACTTTCGTTATGAAAATGATTATCGCTGTAGTACAGCCTGAAAAACTCGACGCCGTGAAAGAAGCCCTCTTCCATGCCGAAGTCCATAAGATGACCGTTAGCCGCGTCCGCGGTTGCGGTACGCAAATGGGCTACACGGAACACTATCGCGGACAGGTCCACTCTGTAAACCTGCTCGAAAAGGTGCGGTTCGAGATCGCGGTAAACGACGAGTATGTCGATGCCACCGTCCACGCCATCGTCAAGGCGGCTAAATCCGATACCATTGGCGACGGCAAGATCTTCGTCATGCCGCTGGAACAATGCATCCGCATCCGCACCGACGAAACCGGCACCGACGCCATCGGCTAACCACCCGATGTTCCAACAAATCCAGGCTGCCTTTCGGCGGCCTGGATTTGCTGATAAAGTCCCCCGGGATTGCTGCACCTCGTCGTGGAGGCCGCCGCAACTGCCGGTTTGTAAATCAAGAGTCCGGATTCAGGAAGCTACTGCCGCATGACGTCCAGCTTGAAGTAGCGGTTTGAATAAGCGGGCTCGATTGCGACATCTAACTGCAGGTTCGACCCATCCCCCATAAGCTCCGATCCTGCCGGCTGCCAGTCGGGCGGCGTCAGCGTATCGGTTGCAAGAACCCGATAAAGATGCCCCGGAACCGAATTGGATATCCTCATCAAAAAATTGGATCCGTTCTCGACCATATGGTCTGCGATGAAGAATTCCTCCGGCTCAATATCAACGGACGGAACGGCATGCACTTCAAGGGAATCAGGCCCTTCCCCTTCGATATTGATGGCGGAAACCACAAAGTAGAAATCCGATCCGTTCGGCAGGCCGGAATAGACATAGTTCGTCGCGGTAACCGTTTCGAGCACGACATACGGCCCGCCGCTGGCAGTCCATACCTTGACCGCATACTCCGTAGCATTGGTTTCGGTGTTCCAAGCAAGGGCAACCTGCGAATCGCCGCTTTCCGCAACCAAGCCAACCGGAGCATCCGGCAGTGAAACGTCATTGAGCACAAAGGCAGCCGGCGCCAGCGCCACACCGGAAATGGCGACTGCATCGATGTAACCCTGCCAGCGATCCGTGTGGCCCCCCGCGAACAATCCGCGACCGACCGACCATCCTCCGGCATGCCACTCGCTTCCCGAAGTGGTGCCGATTCCCAGGCCCCCCAGACTTTGGCCCGTGGCCTGATCCTCCAGTTCACCATCCACATAGAGGGAAACCGTCGATCCGTCGGTGACACCAACAAAGTGATGGAATACATCATCATCGGCCGCATAGGTTGTGCTGGAAGCCAACTCAACGGTATGGCCGTCAACATCGAGATACCTGAACACGGCATGGTTTCCGTTATCCAACCCAAGATAGAGTGCTGCCAGACCTCCATCCGCCGAGGACAGGTTGACGGCATCGCGTCCCAGCACCGTACGAAACCCACTGCCGGAGACCGTGGCCAGCGCCTCGACCGTGAAGGATGATCCTCTAAAGTTTTCAATGTCTGAACCCGATGGCTGACTCTGGTCCGACCACGTGTAGGCCGCCGGGTAATCCCCGGTCGACTTGATGCTGAAATCATTTTGCTGGCTGTTGGTCGACCAGTTGAAGCCGGCGAAGGCATGATCCCACGTCGTCAAATGATTGCCGTATCCCGATTTATCAGTCGCCGCTACCCGCCATACGGTATAGGCATCCGAATCCGGAACGGCCGCTCCGTCCGCAGCGCCCAGTGCGACATCGTCGAAATCCCAATAAGCCAGAGGCCCGGCGGCATAGCCCACCTGAATCCGCAGCTCCGTATCCGAGCTGGCACCCGATGAATCCTGGACGCGAACCATGAATGAGTTCAGATCGATATCTGCATCGGTCGGAATCCCCGATAGCGCGCCATTCACCGCCACGGCCAGCCAATCGGGGCCATCGAGCTTGGTAAAGGTCAAGGAGTCTAAGTCGGCATCGGCCGCAAAATCAGCGAGCGTCTGGCCCGTGTAACCTTCAGCCACAACGGCCGCCGGTATCAGTAGCGGATCCGAATCGAACCCGGGGGCGTGGTTTGCGCTCTGGCCCCACAGGTTCCAGACCTCGGATCCATCAAGCGCATAGTTGTAGACCCGGAAATCGTCGATGCGGCCATTAAACAGCGGATCGGAAAACTGGCTCTTTCCGATATAGTTTTCGGTCGGCAGGAAATCCCCTGGATCAATGTTCGGCATGACAGCGGAACCCGCAGCCTGCCCGTTCTTGTAGAGTGTCACGACATTCCCCTCCAGCACGACCGCCAGGTGCACCCATTGTCCCGTGGGCAATGCCGAGGTTTCAACATACTGCTCCGAATAAACCCCGTTGATGGCGTCCTTAAAGGCCATCCGCAAGGTTCCATCACCCGATTTGGGGGTCAGAAACATGTATTGATAGGTGTTGTTCCCAAAATCAAAAATACGCTGCCAGTTGTTGCCGCCATCCCAGTTTACCCAGGTCGCCACGGTGATATCCTTGGCGTGTCCGATGGCTGCCGGAAGGGTGATATAGTCATTTGCACCATCCAGATTGATCGCCTGGCCAATCTTGCCGGCAGTGTAGGCGGGAGAACCGTAAGCGGTTCCGGTGTTGGTATTAACGCTATCGGTAACGTTGCCATCCATGTCGAGCTGGACCAGCTGCTGCTCGGGATCCACAAACAGTTGGCGCGAACGGCTGTTCAGCGTTTCCCCCGCCCCGCCAGCTGCGCAATAATAGCTGCCTTCGTCGGACACTTCCGCATTGGCGATGCGCAGCGTATCGGTATCCGCGCCGGAAATATCGCCGCCATTCTGCAGGGGCGATCCATCCTTGTACCATTGGTACGTATCGGCGGCCGGCGATTCGACATGAAACCCGGCGGTCCCACCGATATGAACCAGCTCGTTTTCGGCTTCCCTGGTAAAGGACAGGATGCCCATGTCGGCCCGTATACCGGCCATGATGCGCAACATCCAGATGCGCTGGATGAAGCCGTCTTCGCTGTCATAGTTGAAACCGCCGGGCCAGATGGCATGGCCATCTCCATGCAACCCGTCCGCATAATCGTTAAAGGTTTCGAACTGGGCCTGATTGCCGTATTGTCCGCCCCAGACGCCTCCGGAGATCAGGCCTGAATACGCCCAATACGTGCCCATCCCAAAGGTGTGCGCCCCTTCATGGAAAATCACACGCGTGTTGCGGGTGCCGCCGCAGCCGATATATCCATTATAGTTGGCTTCAGCTGTCGGAATGCCGGCGTCATAGTAGACATCCCAGTGCTTGTTGAAGGAGCCGTATTGATTAATGACCGGCACCGCCTCGGCTACGGAATTAGCAACCTGTTGCGCCTCCGGCGAAGATGCCGGATCAAAATGGAGCGTGTAGGTAACATCGCCCCACGCAACCGATCCGCCGAGAACCAGTGCAATCAAAATCAACGGCATCATCCGATGCCCTGTACACAAATTTTCCGTCATAAAATTAAATCTCCGCCCATCGCTATAGAAGTTGCACCCACCGTTCCTTTTCAGAACCCTACTGCCGCATGACGTCCAGCTTGAAGTAGCGGTTGGTCGAATCCGGTGCGATCGGAATGCCAAACAGCAGGTTCGAACCGGTTCCGGGCTCTATCAGAATATTGCTCCAGGCAGGTGGAGTCAGACTGTCGGTTGCCAGCATCCCGTAATCATGGCCCAGCACGGAGTTCGACACCGTCAGCGACAGGTTGCTGCCGCCGACAACCGCGTAGTCGGCAAAGTAAAACTCATTCGACGAAACCGTGCTGGAAGGCACGGCAGAAACCTCCGCGGAGTTGGAACTCTGGGCACTGTCGCTAACAGCACTTACGACATAGTAGTACGAGACGCCAGCGGTCACGTTGGTGTCGCTAAAACCGGGATTCGAAGCTTCGCCGACGATGACATACGGACCGCCGGAATCGGCCGAACGCTTCACGTAGTAGCCGGTCGCATCGGCGCTCGCGGACCAGGTTAGCCCGATTTCGCCGGCCGAAACCGCATTGGCGACGAGACCGGTGGGAATACCCGGCACCGTGAGGCCGGCATCGTACAGGAACGCATGCGGACTCAGCGCGCCCCGGCTGAACCGAACATTGTCCATCCTGCCGTCAACATGATCGGTGAACCCGCCATCGTACCAGCCGCGCAGGAAGGTCCAGTTGGCGCCGTTTCCATTGGCAAGCGCATTATTGGCCATACTGCCGCCGGTAAGCGCTTCGGTGCCTTTAAGGCTCCACCCCGTGCCATCGTTGATGTAGATGGACAGCGTGCCTCCATCGCTTGTCACAGCGACGTGGAACCATTCGTTCGTAGCCGGATAGAACCCCGTGCTGAGATTAACACGCTGTCCCGATACGGTGGAAAGCGCCACTCGGATATCGCCGGAGCTGCCTGTTTTCTGCAGATAGAAGTCCGATTCACTCTGCGAGTGCATGGTGCCGTCTTTACCGATAAAGGTCTCATAGCTCCCGAGGTCGTCCATGACCACACTGGCCTCGATGGACCAGCTTTCCGGGCTCCAGGTGTTGAGGTTGAGTACGGGCGATGAAGCACTGTCGTCCAAATAGGCATCCTGGTTGCCGTTGGCATCGAGGCTGAGTCCCGTACCGCTCGGCGTATCCCCAAGCGAGGAATAGTATGGTCCATAGGTCGCGTCATATCCATACATCGTGTTGCTGTTTCCGGTAAGATCCATGGCCGGATGATCCGATAGCGGAGAGTTGGTGAAGCCAAGATTCTGGTCAAAGTTCCACTCACCGACAGCGAGAGCGGTATCGCCCCTGACTTCCGCACTGTCAAAGCTATCACCAACAGCCGTCGATGCGCTGACGACATAGTAGAACGCATCATTGACCGTGAGGCCGGTGTCGATAAAGGATGTATTCGTGATGCCAGAGGCGATTGCAGTGTATGGGCCGCCGCTGGTATCGGAGCGTTTTAGCGTGTAGCTGAGCGCTTCGTCAAAAGCATCCCAGCCCAGGCGGATCTGGCTATCGCCAAGGGCGGCGGCGGTTAGTCCCGTCGGTGCGGAAACGACCTGTACCGATTGCGTGACGCTGAGCCCGAGCGCATTGTAGGTGGCGATAATTCCGGTCGCGCCGAACGATATGCCGGATACCGTGCCGCTGCTGTCCACCGTTGCAATATTTGAGTCCTGCGATGCATAGGTGATGGCGTAGGTGGTATTGGAGGACAGGTTCACCCAACCTCCGGACTGGTAGCCCCAGAGTGTGGAGGCGACCTGCCCGCCGGTTCCGATGGGTGACGGAATGTCGAGCATCAGGTCGGTGTAGTTGTCGACGTCCGCCGGCGTAAGACGCAGGACGGACAGCGAGTTGGCCGGAAGCGTGACGATAAAGTTGGTGTCGGCGTTGGAAATGGCATTGGTGGTCGGTGAAACATAAGTCGGGTTGCCGAACGAGTTTTCATCCGACGCACTCCCCGAAGTCAGCTGAACGAGCGTTCCCGAAGCCGCGACGGAAGCAACCCCGGACAGGTCGAAGGTGGTGTCCACAACGGTGTCGTAGGGATTGACCGCCTTGATGACCACCTCGCCGCTGGCGTTATCGAACGATGTCGTTGCATACAGCCCAGACGACGCGATGGGACTATAGTTGTGCTCCAGAATGAGGGTGCTATCCAGATAGCACTTTACATTGTAATTGCTGACCACGATGTCGATGTCATACCACTGGCCGGAATTGATGCTTCCGGAGGCCGTTGCCACGGTTGTCTTCCCCCCATTAACCGTCTGCTCAATGGCGTGCTGTGAATTGTTCCACCCGCCGATATTCAGCCAGGTCCAGTTATTGTCATCCTGCCAGTTAAAGAGAATCAGGAACCCTTCATCGCCGGCGAGCTTGCGGGCGCGGAGCGAGAGCGTGTAGTTTTCCCAGTTGGTATCCCCTGTAGTCGAACGGCAATCGGTGGCGATATCGGTCTGCTGATAGGCCCCTCCGCTCACGCCCCAGGTTCCTTTGTAGACGTTCCACTCGCCTGCGCCGCTGGAAAAGTCGGTGTTGTAGAGCGGAACCCCGTTGCTGGTCACGGCAATGTCGTCGTATTCCACTGCGGTGTTCCACGAACCAACCCCAATGGCACCGTGCGGCGGCGGATTGGAGGTGCTTGAAATATTAACCGACGTGGGCAGCACGTAGTCGCCCGTGTTGCGTGAAAACATTTTCTGCACATAATAGGCCGGCGTGCCGAAGCAACGGCTACTGTCGTAGTAGATCAGGTCCGGATGCCATTGGATTCCATTCACGTTGGCAAACATCGGTGCATAAGCCGCAAGCACAACGATATCGGAATTGCGCTCCATCCCCGTCATGAATGCCGCTTCACCCAGTGCGGCGGCGAGGTTTCCATACGTGCCGTAGCCGGAAGTAACGGCATATTCCCCAACGAATACCTTGGATCCGTTACGATCATAGCTGTCGTACTTATTGGCCCACGATATAAAACTGGCCGGGTTGGAATAGTAGTGCTCGTCCATGATTTCAACCGGGCGGCTCCACGGCGGCCCGCCACCCCAGTTACCACCGGCCGCAATCAAATGGATGTCCGGGTAAACCGGTTTGATGGCGTCGTAGAAGAGCGTGTAACGCTCGTCGAGCAAGGTCCCGCCGTTTTCGTTTCCGATCTCGAGATATTTCATATTAAACGGCTCAGGATGGCCGTTGGCGGCGCGCACCGCACCCCAGGTCGTGTTGGTATCCCAGTTCGCATATTCAATAAGATCCAGCGCGTCCTGCACCCAAGGACCCATTTCATCGAGTGGGACGGTATTGACGGGGTCCCCATTGTAGCCGAGCATCAATCCGGCATTGATGTCGTAGAGCGGTTCCATGTTCATGTCCTCGCACCAATCGAAAAACTCGTGCGCGCCCAAACCGTCCGTCGACCAGTAGCCCCACGAACTGTTGTCGTGGCCGGGCCGTTCTTCAATCGGGCCGATGGATTTCTTCCAGCGAACTGCGTTGTCGACGGTGGGACTCTCGATAAAATTACCGCCCGGAAAGCGGAGGAAGGCCGGGTTCATTGCCGCCAGTTTTTCGGCCAAATCCTTGCGCAATCCGTTTTCGCGTCCCATGAACGTATTATCGGGGAACAGGGACACCATGGCCAGACGGACCGAACCGGCCTGATTGATACTGACCACCAGACGGGCATTGTGGTCGGTCGTGCCAGGTGTCAGCGCGACGGTGTATTTCTCCCAACTCGGTGTGGGGCTACACACCGTTACCTGGTCGTAGACCATGCTGCCATCGGCGTTTTCCAGACGGGCGCTGACATCTCCTGAAAAACTGCCATCATCCTTGGTCCACAGGCTCAGGTTGTAGACCGCATTGGACTCGACCGACATGCCCCAGTAGCCGCTGTTGGCCACACCGACGCTGTCAGAACCCCCGCCAGAATTCCTCGTCAACAACAAGGAGCAGACAATGTTCGTATTCAACGGATCGGTGTCATCCGCACTAAAACTACCGGTTGCGGAACCGGGTGTTGCTAGAGACCAGTAACTCGTACTAGGCGTTCCGCTGGGCGTGCCCTCCTGAAACGAGCGGTTGCGCACCATCTCCGCATAGATCCCGCCGTCGCCGGCAAAATTGATCTCTTCAAAGAAAATCCCGAACAGGTCCGGACTGATCACCGCACCGGGTTGATTGGCCTGGATGCTGACGGTGGCCGAAGAAGCCCCCTCGGCACGCACCGGGAACCAGCCCGACGTTATCGTTAAAGCAGCCCAAATCAGTGGAAACACCAAAGCTTTATGTGTGTTTTTCATTGTCTTATCCAATCGTCCTGATTTTGTGTCTCTCGCAAGCAGCTCGTCTGCTTTTTCTTATAGCGTGGTCTATCATTCCACTTTCAGCTGCATAAACAGCTGGTTGAAGGTCGATGTGCCCAACGCTGCTTCGACCCTTCCCATAGCTGCGCACGGCACCGGCCGACGCATGAATCTGCCCATTAAACTAATAGCGTTGGACATCCAGTTTGTAGTAGTGGCCGGCATGCACAGGCACAATCGGTATGTTGAATTCGATGGATGACCCCGTGCCCAGCTCATTCGTGCTGACCGGCTGCCAGTCGGGTTCGTCCAGCCGGTCGGTCCCCAGAACCTGATATCTATGACCCACAACCGTATTCGACACGATCACCGAAAGATTCGTACCCGAACCTATTGCGTATTCGGAAATCTCACGTTCTGCATCCGTGATATCCACGGACGGTATGGCATCGGCTTCCTCGGAATTCGGCCCTTCGCCCAAAGCATTGACCGCGGCAACGACATAATAAAAGTGCAAGCCGTTTGGCATTCCACTGTGCAGGAAATTCGTCGTGGTCGGGCTACTCAATACCGTATAGGGGCCTCCACTCGTCAACGACCGTTTGACCGCATAGCTTGTCGCGTTGGAAATTACATTCCATGACAAGTAAACCTGGTGGTTCCCGCTTTCGGCTGCCAGTCCGGTCGGGGCAGCCAGCAGAAGCATGTCCTCGAGCACGAAGGCGGAAGGGGTCAACCCAACACCGGAAATGGACACCGCATCAATATGTCCAAACCAACGATCCACATGTCCTCCGGCGTAGAGCCCGCGACCGAGAGACCATCCGCCGGTATGCCAATCACTGCCGGATTGCACCCCCTTCGCCAAAGCACCGAGTCCGGGCACCGTGACGGCGTTCTCTTCCACGCCGTTTACATACAGAGCCAAGGTGTCCCCGCTCTTGACGGCGGCCAGATGGTACCAGGTTGAATCATCGTTCGGCACGGTTATGCTATCCGCAACCACTTCGACACTCGTCCCGTTTTCGTCGACCATAAGCGCACGCGGATGGTCATTATCACCGACCCCCAGATAAAAGGCGGACAAGGAAGCATTCCCTGCCACATACCGGGCGTCCCGCCCGACCGCGGTGCGGATGCCGCTGCCGGTGGTCGTGACCAGGGCCTCGACGGTAAAATTGCTCAGAACTACGCTTTCCGCATCGATGCCCGATGGCGCGCTTTGATCCGACCAGGTATAGGCTGCCGGAAAGCTCCCTGCCGCAACGATACTGAAATCCCCTTGAGGACTCGATGTTGACCAGTCAAAGCCGGCGAAGTCATAATCCCACGTAGTCAGGTGGTTGCCGTTGCCGGTCTTGTCGGTGGCGGCTTTGCGCCACACGGTGTATCCGTCCGAATCCGGAAGAGCGGATCCATTCGCGGCTCCCAGCGCAACGTCATCGAAATCCCAATAGGCCACCGGCCCCGCTTCAAAGTCGGGGGGGGCCGGCTTATTGATTTCCAGCAGCGTGTACGACATGGCGCCGGCCGCATCCGACCCGCGGATGGTCGCATACTGCGGCCCGGCATCGCCGACTCCCGGCGTTCCGGAAAGAGATCCATTTGACGCCACTGAAAGCCACGCCGGGCCGTAGACCTTGTCGTATGTAATGGTGCCGCCATCCGGATCTGAAATACTTCCGGCAACGCTTCCGCTGTACGGGACCCCGATGCTGGCATCACCGCCATCAACCTTGCTTGCAATGACCTGAGGGGCTTGGTTGCCGTTCGCCAGGTCCGCGATCTGATCCGCGCTCATCGCCACTTTCTTGATGATTACGTCATCCAGTATGCCGTCGAAATTGGGATCGTTCGGGAACATGCTTCTGCCGAGGTAATGCTGAATGGCCCCGAGGTCATCCGGATCCGGGGCGATCGTCCCGGTGGCGACCTGCGATCCGTTGACGTAAAGCCGTCCGGTATTTCCGCTCAGCGTAACCGCCACATGCCTCCAAGCTCCCGTCGGCAAAGCGGTCGTCGTCAGTGCGGCTTCCCCCAGACCGCGATTGATCACGAATTTCATCGAACCCCCATCGGACGGGGTCAGGAACATGTACTTGTTGCCGCTATCCAGTATCCCGAAATCAAAGATGCGCTGCCACGCCGGACCGCCATCCCATTTGACCCAGGCCGCAAAGGTGAAGTCTGGGCAGTCCGACAGGCTGTCGGGCAGGATTACATGGTCGTCCACCCCATCAAATTGCAGGGCTGTTCCGCCGTTATGGCCGGCAACAAAATCGGGGTAATCCTTGCTCACGGCATGGTTTCCGGAACCGGAACCATCGTTCAGGTTGTTTTCGAAATAGTAGACCGCCGTCGCCTGCATCCCCTTGCCGGGAATCGTCTGCTGGTAGCCGATGGGAGACTCGTGGTCCTTGTACATCTGCCCCATGGGCGTAATGTAACCATCGTCATAGTGCGTCTGGCGGAACCACTCCACGTGGCTGTAGATGGAATAGCGCTCGACCCATGGAGCATCGTCCATCTTATTGATCATCGCTTCGATCACATTCCGATTCTGGGTCACGGTTGGATCATACGTATTGTCGGTCCAATCGGCCCCGTTGTTGAATTCGGTCAGCCAGATGGGTTTATGGGTATTGTCATAGATATCCTTCAGGAAAGCGTACAGTGCGTTCGCCGCGCCGGCCGGATCATCATTGTTCCAGTAGGCGCGGTAGTAATGAATCGGAATATAGTCGATGCGGTATCCGGCCGCCTCGGCACCGCTCACAAAGTCCAGAATCCACTGGCGGCCACCGTCGGTTACCGCTGGCGTACCGAGACGCAACCCGGTTCCCAGCAACTCCGGTTGCCGGGCCACGGCATTGGCCACGTCGCCGGGAGGGGTCAAGTTCTTGTAGGCATCTTCGACCGGATTGTTGGGCTCGTTGAAGCCCGACAAATGATTCACGCCCATGTAGGCCCAGTTCTGGTCGAGACCAGGCCAGTTGGGCTGCTGCTTGATCGCCACGTATTCATAATCCGGATTCGCCGCAGCCCCAGAGATATTCCAGTTGTAGTACCATTTCGCATCGAGATCGGATGGGGTAACGTCGCACGCCCCCTTTTTTGCGGTCCAGCGCCACGGAAAGATTCGGATAAGGCTCACCTGGTTGTTCAGGCCATTCGGCAGGGCGCCGATCTCCAGATCGCCGTCCGACGCAACATAGTTGACGCTCAACCCCGTCCCATCCGAGTTCTGGGCCAGCGTTGCGGTATAGCCCCGCTTGAGCTTGAAGGAACTGATTTTTGATTGCAGCACCACCCCATAGCCCACGTTCGAACTTAACTTAACTGAATCCCCGCTGAAGTTTTCGCCATCAAAAACCTCCATGGGCTTGAAGCCGGAGGGATACGGAATCACCACTGCACCCTGCCCATGCTGCACCACCCTAACATTGCTGCCGTTCTCGGCGGCAGCTCCATCCACCTGAAACTGAGTGAGCAGCGAAACCGCTGAGGATGGTTTTACGGCATGCAAAAACACCCACGAATCGACATCGTGCATATTGATCGTGCTCCCGGAAACCGGCGTGCCGCCGTTGGTAATGTGCAGCTCCGATTTTCCATACATCTGTACTGTGGCACCGGAAAGCGATGCCACTTCACTATACTCGTTTGAAAGCACCGTTTGCGCCTGGCTGGCTACCGGGATAGCCAAAGCCAAGGCAACCCTCAAGAAATGGTTTCTTATGCTATTCATACATATCTCTCTGTCCTTCTTATTCCGCCTTTATGAAACAACCTTTTATATATACCACAAGACCCCGAAAATAAAAGCTTCATTTTTGCAACTCCCTATTTCCGTATAAATTAGACGGCCGCCTGACTGCGGCGTTGCATCTCTATGCCGATTAATCTTGTTCCGCGCCCCTCCCCGGACTGCAGGCCGGGGAGGGGCATGGATAGAACGCTTCATTTTCGTTTTTCCACCGGTACAAGTTTCAATAAATTTGGCGGTACGGTTGAACAAATGGCGCATAAAAGGATAGCATGCATATGCATTTTTAAATAATGCGATGACCTGAACATACAAAAATGATCCAAAGGCATTACACATGAAAAAAACAACTCTTCTCTTGATGCTCAGTACCGTTTGCCTCAGCACCATGGCGCAACCCGACGAATCCCTGAAAGCATTCAACCTGCAGGACGTACGCTTGCTCGACGGGCCGTTTAAGCAGGCCGAGCAGGTGGATATGGAGTATATTCTGGACTTGGATGAAAATCGCCTGCTCGCGCCATTCCTGCACGAGGCCGGGCTCCCCGCCGATCGTTACTACCCTAACTGGGAAAGCGACGGCAAAGACGGCGGACTTTGCGGACATATTGGCGGCCATTATCTCTCCGCACTATCCATGATGTATGCCTCCACCGGTGACGAGCGCATGAAGACGCGGCTTGATGACATGATCAAACAGCTGAAGCACGCCCAGAAGGCAAACGGCAACGGCTATCTTGGCGGCATTCCCGATGGGAAAAAAATGTGGGCTGAAATCAAGGCCGGCAACATTCGGGCGGGGGCCTTTGGCCTGAACGACCGCTGGGTTCCCCTCTACAACATCCATAAAATCTACGCCGGCCTGCGTGATGCCTATATTTTCGGCGGCAACGAGGATGCAAAGAAGATGCTGATCGAGCTGACCGACTGGATGATCGATATTACCCAGAATCTCAGCGATGCCCAGATTCAGGACATGCTCCGCAGCGAACACGGCGGACTTAACGAGGTATTTGCCGATGTCGCTGCGATTACCGGCAAGGAAAAGTACATGAAGCTGGCCAAACGTTTTTCGCAGCGCGCCATTCTCGACCCGCTCATCCAGCACCGCGATGAGCTGACCGGAAAGCATGCCAACACCCAGATTCCCAAGGTGATCGGCTATAAGCGCATTGCCGACCTTGAACACGACAAAAAGTGGAACGAGGCCTCCGAGTTTTTCTGGAACGATGTCGTGAACCAGCGCTCCGTCTCCATTGGCGGCAACAGCGTGCGTGAGCACTTTCATCCGGCGAACGATTTCAGACCGATGATCGAAAGCGAACAGGGTCCGGAAACCTGCAACACCTACAACATGCTCAAGCTGACCAAAATGCTGTTTCTTTCGGACCCGGAGGACCGCTACATGGAGTTCTACGAGCGGGCGCTCTACAACCACATCCTTTCCACCCAAAACCCGGAAAAGGGCGGTTTTGTCTACTTTACGCCGATGCGACCCGGCCACTACCGCGTCTATTCGGAACCCGACACCTGCTTCTGGTGCTGTGTCGGCTCGGGACTGGAAAACCACGCCAAGTACGGCGAGCTGATCTATGCCCACACAAAAGACGAGTTGTACGTCAACCTCTTCATCGCCTCCGCCCTGCGCTGGCAGGAAAAGGGGATGATCCTGACCCAGAAAACCAAGTTCCCGGACGAACCGAAAACAGAACTCGAAATCAAAGCGGACAAACCGGTCACGTTTACCTTGAAAATGCGCTATCCGAAGTGGGTCGTAGAAGGCGGACTCAAGGTGTCGTTGAACGGAGAACCCGTGACCGTGGATGTCAAGCCCGGCGAATATGTTGCGCTATCCCGCACATGGAAGAGCGGGGACAAGGTTGAAGTGGAACTCCCGATGCACCTCGAGGCCGAGCAATTGCCCGATGGGGAAGACTATTATTCCTTCCGCTACGGCCCCATTGTACTGGCGGCCAAGACCACGAAAAACGATATGCCCGGCCTGTGTGCCAATGCCGAACGAATGGCACATGTTGCTCAGGGGGGAAAATATCCACTGAATGAGATGCCGATGATCATCAGCGGCCCCGACGCCCTGACGGAACAGCTCAAACCCGTTCCCGGAAAACCGCTCACCTTCTCGATCGAGAACCTCACCGACTCCCGTTACAACAATCTGGAACTGACCCCGTTCTTCCGCCTGCATGATTCGCGTTACATCATCTACTGGCAGCAAGTAACGCCTGAAAACGCAGCGGCATTGCGGGCCCAGCTGGCCAAGACGGAGGCGGAAAACAAGAAGAAGGACGCCGCCACGGTTGACATGGTCTATCCCGGCGAGCAACAGCCCGAGTCGGACCACTTCATCGAGAGCAGCAACTCGCATATGGGCATCAACAAGGGCCGTCACTGGCGCGATGCCCACGGTTGGTTCAGCTACATCCTGACGGACAAGCAACGCGTAGCCAAAAAGCTGCAGGTCACCTATTACGGAGGCGACCACAACCGCAACTTCAAGATTCTGGTCAACAACACCGCCATCGCCACGGTTCGGCTGGACGGCAGCCAGGGCGACAAGTTCTTCTCCGTCGACTATCCGATCTCCGCCGAAGTGTTCAACGCCGCCAACGGCGTCTTTACCGTCAAGTTCGAGGCCGAACCCGGCTCCGTCGCCGGTGGCATTTATGAAGTGCGGCTGATGAAATAATACCTGCATTTCATCGTTGTGGAGTTATTTTGCCCAGGCCGCTCCTTCGGGGGAGCGGCGCCATGCGGCTCAGTTCCGTCACGGCCCCCTACTGGTTTATATCTCGCAGAGACTCAGAGGTCGCAGGTAAAACCCCAGGATGCAATGTTGCACCCCTTGAGAGGAAGGGGCCGGGACGAGAAGCGCAGCTGCACAACACATCCCCTCTTAATATCAGGGCAGATAATCCCCCGGATACCCACATCTTTTTTCTACTGGTCTATTGCCACATGGCTGAAGACTGCATTGCACAACACGCCATCATTGTGACTCGAGGCGGCCAACCCGACATAAACAGATTTCTTCATATCCACGGTCTGAGATCCCAACCGGGTCCACGTTTCACCGTCTGAAGAATAGGATCCCGTTATTTCCGCCCCGTTGCGCTCCAGCCGCAGCCAGCAGGGAGCACGCAGTCTGCCTTCTGCAGAAAATCCGGCGGTTTCTCCACCGGTTCCGGTCCGTCCCTGCAGAGCAGCGCCCTGCGAAGGAGACATAAACAGAATCATCTGGCGCGAATCGGTGTCCAGCGTCTCGCGAACCATCAACCCGGCCTTCGCCCAGGCTTCGGTATCCGTCATGCTCTCCACTTTCGCAGTAATGGCTCCGTCTCCATCAAGCGATTTATAGACATACTGAAATTCATCATGGCGAGCCCAGATATCGGACCCTGATCCCCGAACCAGAAACGTATCTCCCGCCTGCCCGCAG
>JBNLDM010000021.1:0-38466 GCA_050304335.1 Pontiella sp. | reverse complement strand
GTTCAGCATCGTCGGCACCGACGACGTGAAGGATAAGATTCCCCACTCCATAAACATTCTCGGCGACTTTAATCTGGCCGGGGAGCTCTGGATCATCAAGGACTACTATGAGCGCATGGGCGTCAACGTGGTGTGCACCATATCCGGTGACGGACGCGTCGACGACATCCGCAAGGCGCATCGCGCACACCTCAATGTGGTCCAGTGCTCCGGCTCGGTCATGAACCTGGCGAAGATGCTCGAACACGAATACGGCACCCCGAGCGCCCGCGCCTCCTACTTCGGCATCGAGGATATGTCGAAGGCCCTCTATGACGTGGCCGACTTTTTTGACAGTGACGACATGCGCGCGGCGGCGCAGCGCGTAATCAAGGAAGAAGTAAGTAAACTCATGCCTCAGCTGGCGCCCTACCGGAAGGACCTGCAAGGGAAAAAGGCCGCGGTTTATACCGGCGGAGCCTTCAAGGTCTTTTCGCTGGTCCGTTCGCTGCGGACCCTGGGCATGAGCGTGGTGGTGGCCGGATCGCAGACCGGGTCGGTGGACGACTACAGGCTGCTCACCGAACTCTGCGATCCCGGCACCGTCATCCTCGACGACACCAACCCGCTCGAGCTGGCCAAGTATGTCAAGGAGAAGGATGTTGACCTCTTCATCGGCGGCGTCAAGGAACGCCCGATCGCCTACAAGCTCGGCGTCGGCTTCTGCGACCACAACCACGAGCGCAAGGAGGCGCTGGCCGGCTTCATCGGCATGCTGAATTTTGCCAAGGAAGTCCATTCATCGGTCATGAGCCCCGTCTGGCAGTTTGCGCCGAGGAGGGCAAACCGATGAGTACAAGAAATTATATCGCGCAGAGACGCACAGACGCAGAGGAAGAGAGAATAATATTTAATAGTCCTACTCTCCGCGCCTCTGCGTCTCTGCGCGAGGCCCTATTCAGCACATACGGACTTTATCCCACGCCCGCTCCTGCCGTCGCTCGAGACGCAGAGATACAGAGGATAATACTTAATAATCATACCCTCCAGAACTCCGCTGCTCTGCGTGAGATATATAACGGTTCAGGAGGCTGGTCATGAGCGCGTGCAGCGGATGCGGAAAGACCTGCGCACCCGTGAGCGGATGCACGGCCGATGACATGGCCAAGTGCGGCTGCGGTCCGGCACCTGAGAAGGCGCTGACCGGGAAAAACTTCACCGCAACGCGAAACGCCTGCAAGCTGTGTGCGCCGCTCGGCGCCTGTCTGGCATTCCGCGGGATCGAAGGCTGCCTCCCCTTCCTGCACGGCTCGCAGGGCTGCGCCACCTACATCCGCCGCTACATGATCAGTCACTTCCGCGAGCCGATGGACATCGCCTCTTCCAGCTTCGGCGAAGATAGCGTGGTGTTCGGCGGGCGACGCAACCTGTTCGAGGGCCTGAAGCATGTCATCGAGGGCTACAAACCGCAGGTGATCGGCATCGCCACCACCTGCCTGGCGGAAACCATCGGCGACGACGTGCACATGTATGTGAAGGAATTCATCTCCGAAAACCGCAACAAGACCGCCCTGCCCGCGCTGCTGCACGCCTCGACCCCGAGCTATTCCGGCAGCCATGCCGACGGCTACCAGTGGGCGGTGCGCGCCATCGTCGAGCAGCTGGCCATCGAAGGCCCCAACGAAAAGTTCATCGGCGTCCGGCCCGGCAGGGTATCGCCCGCCGACCTGCGGCACCTGCGCGAGATCCTGATCGACTTCGGCATGCCGTTCTGCCTGGTGCCCGACTATTCCGATCCGCTCGACGGCCCCGTGTGGGGCGACTACCACCGCATTCCCGCCGGCGGCACGCCGGTGCATGAAATCAGCAAGCTCGGCAGCGCGTGCGCCGTCATTGAACTGGCATCGACCATCTCGGAAAGGCAGTCGGCCGCCGCCCTGCTGGACGAAAAATTTTCCACCGCCGTCTTCCGGGTCGGCCTGCCGATCGGCATCCGCCAGTCCGACGCCTTCTTCAAAGTGCTGGAACAGATCACGGGCATCGAGACGCCTGAAAAGCACGCCGCCGAGCGCGGCCGACTGATCGATGCCTATGTGGATGGACATAAGTATACCTTCGGCAAGAAGGTGGTGATCTTCGGTGAGGAGGATTTCGTGGTCGGCATGACCGCCTTCGCCGCCGAGATCGGACTCAAGCCGGTCCTGTGCGCCTCCGGCGGCCGGAGCGGCAAACTCCGCGAATGCATCCTCGACGCCGCGCCGGAGCTCGATCCGGACACGCCCATTCTGGAAGACGTCGACTTCGCCGAAATCGGCGAGGCCGTCAAAACGCTGGATCCCGACCTGCTGATCGGTAACAGCAAAGGCTTCTCACTCAGCCGCGCCGCCGGCACCCCGCTGATCCGGGTCGGATTCCCCATCCATGACCGGATCAGCGGGCCTCGCTCCCTCCATCTTGGGTACCGCGGCGCGCAGCGGCTGTTCGACATGATCGTGGATAAACTGATGGAGATTAAACAGGAGGGCTCAGATGTAGGGTACACCTATATTTGAAGCACTAGGCACGAGGCATTGGGCTTTAGGCGACAGCACAAAGAAATTGTAGGGCGGAAATGGTTGGAGACCTTTCCGCCGCGGCTGGAAGGGCGCTGCCCGTTCCAGCCCTACAAAGAAACGACATGAACAGAAAAAAGGCTAACGCCGCATGAGTTCAACAAATCGGAAATCGGAAATCAAAAATCGGAAATGAGGGCCCCATGGCTTTAGACTTATCAAAGCACCCCTGCTTCAACCCTGACGTAAAGGGCAAATACGGCCGCGTGCATCTGCCGGTGGCGCCTAAGTGCAACATCCAGTGCGGCTACTGCAACCGGAAGTATGACTGCGTGAACGAAAGCCGCCCGGGCGTGACCAGCAACGTGCTCTCCCCCGGCCAGGCGGCGTATTATGTCTCGCAGCTGGTCGATATGCAGAAGCCGATCTCCGTGGTGGGCATCGCGGGCCCGGGCGATCCCTTCGCCAATCCGGAGGAGACCATGGAAACGCTGCGGCTGATCCGCAAGCGCTATCCGGACATGCTGCTGTGCGTCTCCACCAACGGCCTGGGGGTCGGCCCCTACATCGCCGAGCTGGCGGAACTGGAAGTCAGCCACGTCACCATCACGCTCAACGCCATCGACCCGGAAGTCGGCAAGGATATCTATGCCTGGATCCGCGACGGCAAGAAGCCCCTGCGCGGGCTGGAGGCGGCCGAGCTGCTGCTGAAGCGCCAGCTGCAGGCGATCAAGGCAATCAAGTCGCACGGCCTGACGCTGAAGATCAACACCATCCTGATTCCCGGCGTGAACGACAATCATATCGGCGCGGTGGCTGAATTCGTGAAGGACGAAGGCGCCGACCTGCACAACATTATTCCGCTCTGCCCGGTGGAGGACACGATGTTCGAGGATGTGGAGGAGCCGACCCCGGCCATGATCCACGCCGCCCGCCAGGTGGCTGGCGCCCATCTGCCGCAGATGACCCACTGCCAGCGCTGCCGGGCCGACGCCTGCGGCCTCCTCTGCGAAGGGACCACCCAGGAGACTATGGAAATGATCCAGAATGCCGCCAATGCACCGATCAAACCTGATGAAAACCGGCCCTATGTGGCCATCGCCAGCCGTGAAGGGGTGCTGGTCAACCAGCATCTCGGCGAGGCCGAGGCGCTGAGCATCTACGAGGAGCAGGACGGATCCTTCGTCGAGATCGACCGGCGGGTCACACCCTATCCCGGCGGCGGCGACGAACGCTGGACCCAGCTGGCCGAGCTGACCAGCGACTGCCGCGCCATGCTCGTCTCGGGCGTCGGCCCGAAGCCGACGCGCATCCTCGAAAAGTCGGGCCTGAAGGTAGTGGTGATGGAAGGCCTGATCGACGAGGCGCTCACCAAGATCTATTCCGGCCAGGAGATCCGCTCGCCCATCCGCAAGACCAAGTGCGGCGACAAATGCGCCGGATCGGGCAGCGGGTGCGGGTAGAGACAGTTAGCAGTTAGCAGTCAGCAGTTAGCAGTTAGCAGTTAGCAGTTAGCAGTTAGCAGTTAGCAGTTAGCAGGATGTAACAGGACCCAACTTAAAACCTAAAACTTAACGCTTAAAACCAAACCACAACCAACCAGGGGGAAAACATGGCAATAGCAAAACCGGAAATGCACTTCTTCATCTGCAACTCGTACCGCGTGGCGGGTGAGGCGAAGGGTGCCTGCAACAACAAGGAAGGCGGCGAGCTGCTGGCCTATCTCGAAACCGAAATCCTCGACCGCGGCCTCGACGCCCAGGTATCCGGCTGCGGCTGCCTGAAGATCTGCGACAAGGGCCCGGTGATGGTGGTGTATCCGGAGGCGAAATGGTTCGCGGAGGTCAACGAGGAAAAGCTCGATGCCATCCTCGATGCCATCGAGGACGGCGGGGATACCAGCGAGTTCGAACTCGACTGACCTACAAAGAATAGTGGAACCACTAATCCACACTAACCGACGCTAATGCCAACCGGTGGCATCCGGATCATTAGAGGAACTAAGTGGAGATTAGTGGTTAACACCTGCATCCCATTGGAGCGGCTTATCATGAAAACACCTTATCTGATTGATACGACGTTGCGGGACGGCGAACAGATGCCGGGCACGGTTTTTACGCGCCAGGAAAAGCTCGAGATCGCCCGGGTGCTGGCGGCGATCGGCGTCGGCGAGATCGAAGCCGGCATTCCCGTGATGGGTCCGACCGAGCAGGAGGACATCGCGGCCATCCTCGCACTGAACCTGCCGTGCCGGATCACGGGCTGGTGCCGGGCTGCGGCGCTGGACCTCGACGCCGCCGAAAGCACCGGGCTGGATTCGATCCATCTCTCCTTTCCCATGTCCGATCACCATTTCCGGGCACTGGGCAAGGATTCCGGCTGGGTGCTGGACACACTGGACCGGATACTCCCGGAGGCGCTGCGGCGGTTCTCGTTCGTATCCGTCGGTGCGCAGGACTCGGCGAGGGCCGACCGGTCGCTGCTGCTGGCCTTTGCGCGGCGGGTCCAAGAGCTCGGCGGGCATCGGCTGCGGATTGCCGATACCGTCGGCCTGATGAATCCGTTCCAGACCGCGGATCTGTTTCGCGAGCTGAAGGAAGCCGTGCCGGACCTGGAACTGGCATTCCATGCGCACAACGACCTGGGGATGGCCACCGCCAATACCCTGGCCGCCTATAAAGGGGGCGCGTCGGCGGCCGATGTAACCGTTTGCGGGATCGGCGAGCGGGCGGGCAATGCGGCGCTGGAACAGGTAGCACTGGCCATGCCGTCCATGGACCTGCGCCGGAACCGGCTCGCACCGCTGTGCGATCTGGTGCTGGCATCGGCCGGACTGCCCGTACCAGTCTGCGCGCCCGTCATCGGCCGCAATGTATTCAGCCATGAATCGGGCATTCATGTGCATGCCATCCTGAACAACCGCAGCGCCTACGAGCCGTTTGCGGCGTCCGACATCGGACGCACGGACTCGACCCGAATCGTGCTCGGCCTCCATTCCGGTGAGGCGTCCCTGCGTCACGCCCTGAAGGAGCTGAACATCAATCCCGGCTCGGAGCCGCTGGGCTGGCTGCTGAAGCGTATCCGCAGCCACGCCCTGAAAACCAAACGAGCCATCGGCCCGCGGGAACTGAAATATCTCTATTACAGTTAGAAGCAACCGAGGCTTGCCACGGGGCGCGATGGGTAGGGACGGCTCTCCGAGTTGTCCGCCCTGCGGCATTGCTCAGGATTGGCGGCGCTTTACGTCGAAAGCGCCCTACCTTTGACAACTGGTAACTGATCATGGGCGGGTCGCGATGGTTCGCGCTGCTCCCAGAGTGCGGCGGACGGCAGGGACAGCCGTCCCTACCACAATGCAGGACTGCTGATACGATACATTGAACCAAATGTGCTTCAGCGCCTCTATCCCCGGCTATAACCGTAAAAATATGCCGCTAACGGCCCGTATTTACGATTTGGTACATTATATGCATCTATGTATACATGCATGTAAATCACGTGCATTTTGGAACAATATTGTACTTAAGAACATTAAAACATGTATAGCAAATGCCAAATTGTAAGTATGACGACCCCAGGCTGTGTGATGCCCGCCACATCAAGGAACTCGAGACGCTGGCACAGATTGCCCGCACCCTCTCCCGCAAATCGAAGCAGGAAGAGGTCTTCCTCGAGATAATCGATGTGCTCGAGAGCAGCCACGATATTCAGCGCATTACCATCATGCTGCTGACTGTCGATGGAAGGGAGCTTCGTGTCGAGGCGGTGAAGGACCTGACGGTCCAGCAGGCGGAAGGTAAAGCCTACCGCCGCGGGGAAGGCATCACCGGCCAGGTTCTGGAAACGGGACAGCCCAGAATCGTGCCGCTGGTGGCGGAAGAGCCGCGCTTCAAGGGGCGCGTGCATAACCGCTCCAATGAACCGCTGAGTTTTATCTGCGTCCCGATCGTGCTGGAAAATGAAACGGTCGGCACCCTGTCGTCCGACTGCCCCGCCCAGGGCATGCCGGCGCTGCGGGAGCTGCAGCGCTTCCTGTCGATCGTAGCCACGATCATTGCCAGCGATGTCAGCGCCCGTCGCATCGCCCGCATGGAGCGCCAGGCGCTGGAGACGGAAAACCTGCGCCTGCGCGAGGCCATGATGGCCAAGTTCCAGCCGGACAACATGATCGGCAACTCCGGCCTGATGCACGAGGTCTACACGCGCATCCACCAGGTGGCGGCTTCGGATACGACCGTGCTGATCCGCGGCGAATCGGGCACCGGCAAGGAGCTGGTCGCCTCCGCCATTCACTACAGCAGCGCACGCGCGAAAAAGCCGTTTGTTAAGGTCAACTGTGCCGCGCTGAATGAAAACCTGCTTGAAAGCGAGCTGTTCGGTCATGAAAAGGGCGCGTTTACCGGGGCCCTGCAGACGCGTATCGGCCGTGTGCAGGAAGCCGAAGGCGGCACGCTGTTCCTCGACGAGATCGGCGACTTTTCACCGGCCATCCAGGTCAAGCTCCTCCGCGTACTGCAGGAACGCACGTACGAGCGTGTCGGCAGCAATGAACAGCGCCGGGCCAACGTGCGTATCATCGCCGCCACCAATGCCGATCTGGAAGCCGCCATCCTTGAGAACCGGTTCCGGCAGGATCTGTTCTACCGCATCAACGTTTTTCCGATCCACCTGCCGCCGCTGCGATCCCGCAAGGACGACATTCTCCTGCTGACCAATTTTTTCATCCAGAAATATTCGGATCAGATGGGCGTGAAGATCCGGCGCATCAGCACGCCGGCCATCAACATGCTGATGGCCTACCACTGGCCGGGCAATGTCCGCGAACTCGAAAACACGATTGAGTATGCTGTGCTGATGGGCAAGGAGGATGGCGTCGTCCATGGCCACGACCTGCCCCCCACCCTCCAGACACCGATCGCCATCTCCGCCACGGGCGGCCTGAAGCATACGCTCAAAGCCCGCGTAGCCATGCTGGAGCGCGATCTGATTGTCGACTCGCTGAAACGGCACAGCGGCACCATCAGCGCCGCCGCCCGCGAGCTGGGCATCACGGAACGGATGGTCCGCTACAAGATCCAGAACCTGGATATTGACTATGAGACGCTCTTCAAGAAACGGAAGAGGAGGAAGTCGTGAGGCGGAAGGTGGCAGGTTTTAGGTGTTAAGTTTTAGGTGTTAGGTTTTAGGTGTTAGGTTTTAGGCACCAGGCACCAGGCACCAGGCACTGGAATGATGAGCAGGGATAGACGACAAAGAAAACCACGAGCTTCCGACCTTCGTGGTTAACAAACAATCCGGGATAGACATGGAAATCCGAGACGCGACGAAGGACGACATATCGGCGATGGCCGAGCTGCTGCATCAACTATTCGCCATCGAGGTCGACTTCACCCCGAACTATGCCCGGCAATGCCGCGGTCTGGAACTCCTGCTCGAGCGTCCTTCGGCCATTGTAATCGTAGCCGAAGAGGACGGCGCGGTGGTGGGCATGTGCACCATGCAGATCATCGCATCCACCGCCATGGGCATGGAGGTCGGATTGATTGAAGATGTCGTCATCGATGTCGAGTACCGGGGCAAAGGAATCGGTTCGGCGCTCATGCGTGAGATGGAAGAGCGGGCCGCGCAAAAGCACCTCGGCCGTCTGCAGCTCCTGGCCGACAAGAACAACGGCCCCGCCCAGTGCTTCTACCGCCAGCAGGGATGGCAGCACACCAGCCTGAACGGATGGATGAAACTGCTGTAGTTTTTTCACCAATCCATCGCAGCAACCGCTCATCAGCGCGCCCGTCCGCAAGGCACGCCAGACCACGTCGCATGCTGCTATAACCTGCCATGGACGGTAAATTCCCCGAGCGAGGACTTGTATTCCGATTACAGTACGTTTATGCTGTAGCAGTTAGGTCGGTGGAATAATAAAGGACGTTTACTGTGACTCAAATTGCGGAAAAGGATTGGAAGACGCTCAAGAAGAAGCTGGGTGACGACGGACGTCTGGACAAGTTCGTTCTGGGCGAACCCGAACAGGAATACGTCACCTCGCGCGGCATGGATATCCTCCGCCTGCACGCCACGGATTTCGTCAACAAGCGCCTGGCTCCGGCCAACCCCAAGAACGACGGGCGCCAAACCCCGACCAAGGGACATCCCGTGTTCATCGCCCAGCATGCCTGCGGCTGCAACGACCGCACCAGTCTCGAGGAGTTCTTCGGCATCGAGAAGGGGCGCGAGCTGAGCGAAGCTGAAGTGGATATGGTCGTCGATGTCATCCTGAAATGGATCGAGGAGCATCTGGACACCTGATTTCGCCTCCTCCAGCAACGAAAAACCTTCCCTCCGCGGAAGGTTTTTCTTTTTTTCGGCGGATTTATTCTAATACTCTGTGCCGATTATGGAACCAGTCATTGTTAAAAGAGCGCATCACAATATCAGCCGGAAGAACATCAGTTCCGCGGCCGTGAAAGTACTCTACCGCCTCAAGGACGAAGGCTACACCGCCTATCTCGCGGGCGGAGGCGTCAGGGACCTGCTTCTCGAACGTAACCCGAAGGATTTTGATGTCGTTACCAGCGCCACGCCGGAGCAGATCCGCAAGATGTTCCGCAACTGCCGGCTGGTGGGACGGCGCTTTCGTCTGGCGCACATCCTGTTCCGCGGTGAAATCATCGAAACCTCCACGTTCCGTGCGCCCGTGCCTGAAGAGGAAAACGGGGAGTACTGCGAGAATACCTTCCGCACCGGTGAAAGCGGCATGGTGATGCGCGACAATATTTTCGGCACCCCCGAACAGGATGCCCTGCGCCGCGATTTCACCATCAACGCCCTCTTCTACAATATCGCCGATTTCTCGGTCATCGACTATGCCGGCGGACTGGAGGATTTGAAAGCGAAAGTCGTTCGCGTGATCGGCGATCCCGACAGGCGTTTTGCAGAGGATCCCGTCCGGATGATCCGCGCCGCCCGCTTTGCCGGAACCCTCGGGTTCGAGATCGAATCCGCCGCCTACGAGTCGATTTGCCGCAACAAGGAAAAGCTGGCCCAGGCCTCGCCGTCGCGCATGTATGAGGAGGTGCAGAAGCTGTTTTTCTGCGGCCATGCCAGGGACGTTTTCCAATGGCTGGAGCGCAGCGATCTGCTCCATCCCATGTTCCATGATTTTTCCCACTGGATCGATGAGGACCGCGCACGGCATGACTGGGTCATACACACCCTCGAGCAGATGGACCGGTGGCGCAAGGCAGGCCTGCAGGTCCATCCCCCCCTGCTCTTCGCCCTGATCTTCGGAGAGTACCACGAATTCCTGGCCGCCGCGCTCGAAGCGGGAGGCATGTCGCCGCATGATGCCTGCAAACAGGCGGTGCAGAATCACCTGCACGGTATCTGCGAGCGGGTGCGCATACCCAAACAGGTGATTTTCCAGGTTTCCGACATCATGGCCAACCAGCTCCGGTTTCATAAAACCAAGGGACACCGTGCCAACCGTTTCATGCAGAGCCGGGGTTTTCTCGACGCCTTTCTCTATTTCAAGTTTTCCTCCAAAGCCCACCAACGGAATGCCGAGCTGCTCGATTTCTGGGCGGATCAGCATAAGAACCGGAAACACAAGGCAGAGTACAAGTAATCCGGAGATCCGCGTGCTAGCGGATTATTCAAAAGCATACTTGTGCTGGCCAAAGCATACATGTACATATTTGTAGCTCGCTTCTGTACTCGATACAGCAAACGACCAAGAGGATGTAATTATGACGCAAAGTGAAAAGGAACTCGGAGTTCTATATAAAATTTCGCAGACAATATCTGCCCGCCAGCACAACATTTCCGATCTGCTCAATGAAGTGCTTCAGATCCTGTCCACCGATATGGGCCTGATCCGCGGATCGCTGACGCTGCGCAAGCCCGGCACCGACATACTGAATATCGAGGCTTCGAGCGGACTGTCCAGCACTGAAATGCGACGGGGGCAGTACCAGCTGGGCGAAGGCGTTACCGGAAGGGTCGCCCAGACGGGCAAAGCCGCCATTGTGCCTGATATCAGTGAATCACCCGACTTTCTCAACCGCACCAAGGCGCGTGGCGACCAGAAAACCGCCTTCATCTGCGTGCCGATCATCCACCACAAGGAAGTGATCGGAACCATGAGCATCGACCTGCCTAACGGCGGGGATTCCGAACTCAACGGCTATGCCCTTTTCCTTGAGCACGTGGCCCAGATTCTGGCCTCGGCCGTATCGACCATCCGGGAGGAGATCGAGGAACGCCATGCACTGGAATCCGAAAACGAAATGCTGCGCCGTCAACTGGGCAACCGCTACAGCATCGACAACATGGTCGGGAACTGCAATTCCATGCGCGGCGTCTACGAACACATCGTTCAGGTGGCCGACAGTGCAGCCACGGTACTGGTGCGCGGAGAGTCGGGTACCGGCAAGGAACTGGTGGCGCGCGCGATTCATTTCAACAGCCCGCGCAAGAACAATGCCTTCGTGAGCGTCAACTGCGCCGCACTGCCCGAGAACCTCATCGAAAGCGAACTCTTCGGACATGAAAAAGGGGCCTTCACCGGTGCCGCGCAGCAGCGCAAGGGACGCTTCGAACTGGCCAACGGCGGCACCATCTTCCTCGACGAAATCGGCGATATCACGCCGGCGGTCCAGGTGCGCCTGCTCCGCGTGCTGCAGGAAAAGACCTTCGAGCGCGTAGGCGGTAACGAGCCGATCAAGGTCAACGTCCGCGTGGTAGCCGCCACCAGCCGCAATCTGGAGGAAGGAATTTCCAAGGGAACGTTCCGGGAGGACCTCTACTACCGCCTCAACGTGTTTCCGATCCTGCTGCCGCCGTTGCGGGAGCGCAAGTCCGACATCATGCTCCTGGCCGACCACTTCCTGCAGAAGTACAGCGATATGTACGGCAAGGACATGAAGCGCATCTCCACTTCGGCGATCAACATGATGATGGCCTATCACTGGCCCGGTAATGTCCGTGAACTGGAAAACTGCATCGAACGCGCGGTCCTCACCTCGTCGGACGGGGTGATCCACGGATTCAACCTGCCGCCCTCCCTGCAGACCAGCGAGGAAACGCGCACCAACCTGCTTCCCGAAAACGGCGCCAACCTGCGGCAGATGGTCGAGGCCTACGAACGCGAGATCATCATCGACGCGCTGAAAAAATACCGGGGCAATGCGGCCGCCGTAGCCCGCTACCTCGAAACCACCCAGCGCATCATCAACTACCGCATCAAGAACCTCGGCATCGAAGCGCGAAACTACAAGTAAAGGAATGTTGATCTGTTGATAAATGATAGTTGATAGGATCCGGCAAACGGGCAAACTTCCCATCAACCAACATTCATCACGCATCAACCAGTACTTCATGGAAATTGCCCAGCTAATCGATTCGCTTGAATTCCGCTTTACAGCGGCGGGGGTGGATAATGCCAGGCGGGTGGCGGAAGAGCTGCTCGCGCATGTGTTCCACTGCAAGCCGCTGGAAATCTATACAGGGGCCGTCCCGCAAAAAACAACCACTCCGGAAAAGATGGAGATCATCCATCGCATCGAACCGATGGCGCAGCGGATCGAAGACGGCGAGCCGCTGCAGTATGTCGTCGGCCATGTCGATTTCTGGGGGCTGACGATCAAGTGCGATTCCCGGGCACTCATCCCCCGTCCCGAGACCGAGCTGCTCGTCGAAGAAATGCTCAACTCGCGCGCATGGGAGAACAACCCCGCCAACGTGGTGGACGTGGGCACGGGCACGGGGTGCATTGTCCTGACACTTGCCCGGCAGCGCCCCGACGCCGCGTTCATCGCCGTGGACGCCTCGCCTGATGCGCTGGCGCTGGCCCGGGAAAACGCCGAGCGGAACGGCATCGAAGGCGTGCAATGGCTCGAGAACGACCTGCTGGAAGGCTTTGCCGAAAGAAGCGCCGATGCCGTGGTCGCCAATCTGCCCTACATTCCAACGGATGAGTGGGAGAAACTGGCATCCTGCGTCCGCAACTACGAACCCCGGTCCGCGCTCGACAGCGGCCCTACCGGCATGGAGTCGATCATACGTCTCGCAACCCAGGCGCGCCGTGTACTTGTTCCAGGCGGAATGCTCTTCCTTGAATTCGGCTTTGACCAGGGCCGGTCCGTCCTGCACGGGCTGGAAAAACTCGGCTACCGCAACATCCAGATCAAGCACGACCTCGCCGGCCATGACCGCATAGCGATTGCCGAGAATCCGTAGCGTTCACCCCTCGAACAGGTGACGTATTCTTGACGGTTGGTAACAATCCACCTACAAACGGAATCAGCATTTCAATGCTGCTTAACCGGGAACGAGCCTGTGAATGAACTGCTGCGACATATGCTGACCGTCTTCCTCGGATTCTTCGCCATCATGAACCCGGTGGCCAACACCGCTGTATTCATCGGGCTTACGGGGGACGAGGAGCGCCCCGAACAGATCCGGACAGCCCGGAAAGCGCTGATCCTCTCCTTCCTGATTGTGGTCCTGTTTTCCTTTCTGGGAAAAACGATATTCGAACTCTTCGGCATCTCCATGCCGGCGCTGCGAATTACGGGCGGCATCCTGATATTCATCATCGGCTATCACATGCTTCACGGCGAAGATTCGAAACTCCACAAACCCGAGAACGATAGCGACGTCGATCTAGCCGTCTCCCCGCTGGCCGTTCCGATACTGGCCGGCCCCGGTACCATTGCGTCCGCCATGAACTATTCCGCCTCCGGTCGCTGGGCGGAGATCGTCATCACCATCGGCATGTTTGCAGTGCTTTGTGTTATCACTTTCATCGCCTTTGTGTTCGGCCAGCGGATGGTATCCATCATTGGCCAGAGCGGACTGAGCATCATCACACGTCTGATGGGACTTATCCTGGCCGTGATCGGCGTACAGATGCTCATAACCGGTGTAATGAATGTCGTGAACGGCTGAATGAACCCGGATCAAACAACCCGTTACCGCACCCGCTTTGCGCCAAACGACCGGGTGGCCTTCGACTACCGCCGGCGGCGGATGGAGGGCACGATCGTACGGACCAACCCGAAACGCGCACTCGTGCGCGTAGACAATGAGGAGTTTACGGTCCCGTATGAACGGCTCATCATCCCCCGCGAAATCGCGGAACAACGGGAGCTGCGCGTCGAATCGATATCCCGAACAGCCAAGGAGCTGATCGACGTCCACGGCCTTGATGGATGGCGCTTCCGGTTCGACCATTCGACCCGCCGGGCGGGTTGCTGCAACTATCGCGACCGGCTGATCACGCTCTCCATAAACCTGGCTATCCATGGATCGGAAGCCGACATTCGCGACACGATCCTGCATGAGATCGCACACGCACTGGTCGGGCGGAAGCATAATCATGATGCCGTCTGGGCGGCAATGGCGAGGGAGATCGGTTGTTCAGGCGAACGTACCCATCGCCTTGAGTTTGCTCCGCCGCGCTGGAAGGTTCGTTGCGAGAACAACTGCTGGTCGCAAACCGCACAGCGACGAAACCGACGACTGGTCTGCCGACGATGCGGCGGCCAGCTGATCTATTCAGCCTGCTAGCATCAGTCGCACAATATTGCGCATGGCAAATGCCAGATCCTCCGGAGCATGGGCAATGCATTCGTTGAGCGAGGTATGGCCCGCGGATATGCTGAAGGCATAGTCGAACGTTTCCAGAAAAACGTCCAGCTTGCCCGCAAGCGCGCCCGAAAGCAGCAGTGTTCTGGCACCGCGTTCCCTCGCCATTCCGGCCAGCACCGAGCAGAGCTTGCCGGAAGCCGTCTGGCCATCGGTCCGCCCTTCACCGGTAATCAGGTAATCGGCATGCTCGAGCGCCGCCGGCAAGCCAACCGTTTCGGCAATCAGCCGGGCACCCGGAACGATCTCGGCATCGCAGAACGCGCGCAGGCCGTAGCCGAGACCCCCGGCAGCACCATCGCCCGGTTCACCAGCCACACCCGCCATCGCCGCGAAGCTTCCCAGTCCCGCATCAAGCTGCTCAACCATTTCAGGGGTTGCGCCTTTCTGCGGACCAAACACCCGGGCGGCGCCATTGGGCCCGGTCAATGGGTTGGTAACGTCGCATGCCACTCTGATCCGGGCTTTCCGCAAGAGAGGAACAGCGTTGGCAGTATCCATCGCATGGATTCGGGAAAGGATGCTTCCGCCGTGTCCTGTTATTTCGTTCCCGTCAACATCGAGAAAGCGGAATCCCAGCGCCTGCGCCATGCCGGTGCCGCCATCGACGGTTGCGCTGCCGCCGATACCCATGACGATGGAATCGTGACCGTCCTCCAGCAGGTGGCGGATCAGTTCCCCCGTCCCGAACGTGGTGGCCAGCATGGGATTCAGGCTTTGGTGCGGGACCAGCTCGATCCCTGAAGCAGACGCCATTTCCATCACTGCCGTTCCGTCCGGGAGCACGCCGTACTGCGCCTCGACCGGATCGCCCAGCGGACCGCAGACCTGGAGCGTTTGGATGGTGCCACCGGTTGCAGCAACCACGGCGTCCACCGTGCCTTCCCCGCCGTCGGCCATCGGGAATGTCAGGATCTCGGCCTCGGGATATTCGAGCAGGATGGCTTCCCGGATGATCGTGCAGATCGTCGCGCTGCGCATGTTTCCCTTGAAGGAGTCCGGTGCTACAACAAATTTCATAATTCCTCCAGCGTTACCAACCGCTCCAAAATCGAGATGAGTCTGGTGGCTTACGGCGCTGGAATCAAGTGAACGGTCTACAGTTCTTCAAATTCAAGACGGTAGAAAACGTTCGAAGCCCCAACGGGAACCTGCAGCTGAAGGTGATGCTGATTGCCTGTGATCTGCTGGTTGATGATTTCGGGGACGGCATTTGTCCATATACCGCCAAGGTTAGCCGACTGCAATAACCTGCACCAAGCCGACGCACGGACATCCAGATCAAAATCCAACACGACAGCCGTTCGTCCGTAGACATCTTCCGATATCTGAACCGCCATGCCCGGCACGACATTCGTTCCGAGCCAATCGGCAAATGGAAGCGGTGCATTGGAGGCGCTTCCCTGCACAATCTGGAAATCCATATATACATCCTTTGCCGGGGCGGTTGTCGCATCTCCCGGCTGGAATGCATGCAGTGTCACCCATCCCGTTTCCGTTCCGAGGTTCAGCAGATGGGTGTTTTCATCAACGAGCACGGAAGCCGGCCCGGAAAAAATCTGAAGCTTGACCGGGAGGCCGCTGCTTGAGTAGGCCGCAAGCTGCACACTCCCCCCTCCCTGAAGTTGATTGGGGACAGGTTCCACAAAAACATGCTGTATCTGTTCCGCGACCTCAAAGGACCGCAGCACCGGCGCAGCGGCGGCATACGTGGCGTCTCCCGCCTGATTTGCAACCACCTCCACCGTTCCGGTTCCGGTAAAGAAAATCGTGTTTCCGCTGACGGTGGCCGGCCCGGACTGAACGGCATAGGATACCGGCAGGCCACTGCTGGCGACAGCATCCAGCACTACCGAGCCAAAGCCCAGCATCTGGTGGGGAACGGGATCAAATGCGATGGTTTGTGCAAGTCCCTCGAGGGCCGGCTGGTGGATGACGCCGATGGCATCAAGATCAAAACCCGCCGAGCCCGTAGTTGGGTATGGATCGTAAATCGGCCAGCCCCGGCTGTCAAAGGACGACGTTCCATCGCCCACGGCATCAACAATCCGCACATAACGAATATCATTCAGATCGAGTAACGGAAAGTTATTGGTCAGTTGTTCCGCAAACTGGACATTCGCCAGGGCGTCGAAATCCGTGTCCGCGGCAAGAATATCGTCATACGCAGTCTGCAGTTCCTGAAGGTCGAACGGCGTTCCATAACCCAGCCTGTACTTTCCCGCGAGACCGAAGAGCATTCGCGCATCAACCGTTCCAAAACTGCCGACGGGCGAGGCAGTCAGTGAATAGTTGGGGAACCGCACAAAATGGGTGCCGTCGGAAGAGACTTCCACCCATCCCAATTCCAGGAAGGTATCGCTGATGCCGTTTTCAAAAACCGCAAAATCAAAACCATCCCCGTTGGCAATCCCCTGGGAGAAGGTCAGCGTAATCTGCCCGCCACGCCCGAGGCAGACGATGTCGCCTGCAGTCCCCTGGGCCTGGCCCAGGGCCTTGGCCGGCGTCTGCCATTCGCTCGCAACATCCGCACCGTACTGGACATTGGTGTAGCCGTCGGCCCACGCGGAAAAAGAGATATCCGAGAGATGGATAGCGGTTGAGCCGGCCTGGCCTGCCGGCGGAGCGTACGGGAAGGTCACGTAATAGCCAAATACCATCAGCGCCTGCGAGGCTGCGGCAGCCATAAGACACGCTCTTATTTTCATCGTCAGAACTCCAGTGTTAATCCAGCCATGAAACTACGGCCGGCGCCGGGATAAAAGGCACCGCCGTAGGCCGAAGTGGCATAGACCTCGTCCAGCAGGTTGTTTACAGCAAGTCCGATCTGCGCATAATCCGTTACAGCTATATCCGCTCGCACGGCCAGCAACCCGTAGGCATCCATCTTCCGGCCGACGTTTTCTTCGTCATTGCCCTGGTATTGTTCGGAAACGTAGGAATATGTCAGGGTCAGCCGAACCGAAGCAGCGGGATCGACCCACACAGAACCAGTACCGTACATCCACGGAACCAGCGGCACCCTGTTGCCGTCGTTGGCGCCGCCCCGCAAGCGCGCATCCTGAAAGGCCCAGCGGATGCCGGCACCATACCATTCCCGATCCATCGCCAGTTCAGCGTCCAGGCCGGCCCGGCGCGTTGAACCGATATTACGGTTCAGGTTTGCGACATCGTCAAACACGATTTCGTTATCCATCATCATGTAAAACGACGAACAGGAGATCTTCCACTGTTCGGCGCTGCAATCCAATCCCACTTCGAATTCATTGCCGGTTTCCGGATCGAGATCCTGGTTGAGCGGATCGCTTAACGGAAAGCCCTGATAGGAGGCCACTTCATCCAGCACCGGATAGCGGTAAAGCCGGTCGTAACCGATCCATGCCGACCAGTTTTCGTTGATGTCCTGGATCAGCGACAATTCAGCGGCCCATCCATCCTTGGAGATGATCCCCGCAAAGGAATTCGTGGTTGTATCCGGAGGGTTCTTGTAATCAGGATTTGGAACCAGGCCGATCCCCCCCAGTTCAATAAAGGGAAGAACCTGATTGTCGACATAATCCACATACAGGTTATCCGTTCTCGCATGCTCGTGGCGCGCACCGCCATTGACCGTTGTTTTAGCGGAGAGTTTCCTCTGGGCAAACACATAGGGGGAAAATGTCAACCGTTCCAATTCCGCCCAGGCCCTCCGGTATCGCGGATCGTCCGGGTGCAGGTCGTCAAAATCCAGCGAATCGTAGCTGCCATCCACGCCCGTCATGAAAAAGTTGACTTCACTGCCCAGCCTGACACGCGGGCCGAAGGAATAACCGGTCTGGAAATTTCGGCCATACAGGCCGTCGAGCTCCCAGTCCAGGTCGCGAACATTCAGACCGGTAGCGATCCTCACCGCGCCCCAGCTCCGCCCCCCTTCCCAGAGCAGCGAATTCAGACTGCTCCGCATATCCGATTCTCCCTGGCCGGAGATCGACTGCGTAGGATCCGCCTTCATCTGGTCGTACGAAAGTGCGCCGGGAAACTGCATGAAACTGTCCGTATAGGAAGTGCGCAGGGACAGCGTGTCCGCATCGCCGGCGTACCAGGTCATGCTGCCGGACAAGGTCGCGCCCCTGGACGAGGAATGGTCGCGAAAACCGTCCAGCTCATATCCATCCAGACCGGCGTAGTAGTCTACATCACCCAGCGCCCCGCCATGCCCGAGCGAGCCGCCGACATAGCCGAAGCTTCCGATGCTTGCGCCGATCCGGGTTCCGGCCTCAGCCCCGCGCTTGGTGGTGATCTTAACCACGCCGCCCACGGCCCGGTCGCCGTAGAGCACATTTTGTCCGCCGCGGACTACCTCGACGCGTTCGATGTTGGAGAGCGGAACAGACTGCCAGTCCATGGCTCCCATGTCCGGGCTGTTCAGTCTATGGCCATCGACGAGCACCAGCGTTCGCAGGTGGCTGTTATCGCCAAACCCGCGCATAGATATCTGCCCGTCCATACCGGTCCCGGTAGTCCCGCGAACAAGAACATTGGCCTCGGTGCGAAGCAAATCCGGAACGGAAACCGCGCCGGATTGTTCAATGGTTTGGCGATCGATCACAGTGACATCCGCCGCCGCATCAACCGCCATCAGATCCAGATCGTCCAGGCGCGATGCCGATACAACAATAGCGCCATTGGTTGCCGCAAATGCGGAACACCCCGTCAGCACCCCTGCTGCTAATAGCCACGTCCGGAACAAAATCACTCTTCCTGGCTCAGCGTTTCAGCCGCCGGCGAAACCAGGCCATCCCGCCAAATCCGGCCAGCAAGAGCGCAGCCGTCGCCGGCTCGGGAATGACATCGTAGGAGAGCTCGTCCATCGCGAAGTATGCGGGCGTGTTCATCCCGAAATCACCGGTGTCGGACGAACTGAGCGTGAAGGCGAGCGAGGTAACGTTCGAACCAAGCCCTGTAAGATCCACCCAGGTCCAATCTGTCAGCATATAGTTGTTCTTATCATCGCCAGCGGTATAGCCGGTGAAATCTGAAAGAAGGACTTCGACTGAACCCTGACTGGTCGCTCCGCTCAAGCCCTCGATGGTGAGCTTGAACCAGTCATTGGTCGTGAATGCCTTGGTGAATCCACTGCCGGTTATCATGTCGAGGGCGGCGTAGGCCGTATTGTTCACATAAAATCCATCCACGGCGGATGTCCCCCCAAAGGAAATGGTGGTGGGCTGATAGTATCCGGAAAAACCTACGGCATACGCACCGCTTCCGGACCGGTCCATGCCAGTGCCGTAGACGGCATACTGGTTTGCGAAGCCGCTGGTAGACGGATCGTTTACATCCGAATAGGTGAATCCTTCCCAGTAGTAACCGAACGACAGATCTTCAAGCATGCCGAACGTTGCCCCCCCATCCTGCCAGTCCTGGCTTCCACCGACATTCGGAGCATAATAACCGCCCGGTACCGGGCTTTTTGAGTCAAAATCCACGAGGGTTGCATGGGCCATCCCGCACGCGAGCAAAACGGAAGTTATCATCGGGTAGTATTTCATTGCATGTCCTTTCGCCTGTAGTTCGCAGGCTTTAATGTTTCTTCATCAACCAGGACATTTTCGCCGACGCAAAAAAAACGCCCGGAGCACACCGGACGTCGTTGATCCGTTGAGCCTCTTTTAAGCGAAAAAGTCCAACATTTCGAAGAGCTGAAAGTTCTGGCTCGGGGAATCCCCCTCACAGTTGCGCTACAGCGCCGGATTTTCACCGGACTTCCATCAGGTTCTTCGATAAGAAATGGAAAGTAACTCCCGCGCTTCCCCTATGTCAACCACCGCATTGAATTTAAATTCTGCTCACGAATCCCTCTTTCCAATCTCGTCGAAAAGACCTATGTTCCCCAATCACGAATGTAATGAGAAAAGCACGACTATGTACGGATTTATAATCAAGGGCGGCCCCGTCATGTGGCCTTTGCTGGCCTGCTCGGTCGTGGCGCTCGCTGTTGTCATCGAGCGCGGTCTCTTCTGGCTGATCGTTTCCATGCGGCAGAACCAGAAACTCGTCAACCGCATTTTCACGCTCACCGAATCCGGCGACTTCGAGACCGCAATCCGCGAGGGCGCGGAAACCAAATGCCTCGTCTGCCGGATCCTTACCTCCGGGCTGGCGCACCGCAACTATGGCCTGGTCCAGTCGCTTGAAGCGGCCGCCATGCAGGAAATTGAGAAGATGAAGCGATATCTTTCCGTGCTCGACACCGTTATCACGCTCGCGCCGCTGCTCGGCATACTGGGTACGGTATCGGGCATCATCGTCTCGTTCGACCTGCTTGGCGCGGCAGGGATCGAGGATCCGAAGGCTGTGACCGGGGGCATCGCCCAGGCCCTGCTCACCACCGCGGCCGGCCTGGCCATCGCGATCGTGGCCCTCCTGCCCTATAATGCCCTCACCCGCAAGGTCGAAAAGGTCACGCGCTATCTTGAACAGCTTATGACCTGCTACGAAGTCACCGTGCTGAAGGGGCTGGAGAAACAATGCGACTGAGCTGCGGCTATGAAACAAAGAAGGCGCGCGTCGAAATGCTTCCGCTGATCGACGTTGTCTTCCTGCTGCTCGTCTTCTTCATCTATGCCATGCTTTCGATGGTGGTTCATCACGGGTTGAAGGTGGACCTGCCGCAGGCCGGAACAGCGACTCTGGATAGAAACGATTACATCGGGATTACGATCGATGCCGCAAACACCATCTTCCTGGGTCGGGAACCCGTCGAACTGGAGGAGCTTCCGTCTCGCATTCTTGCGCTTAAGGACGCAAACGCAAAACCGGTCTTCATCGACGGCGACGAGGCAGCCGACCTGGGACTGGCGATACAACTGCTGGATCGATTGAAGCGGTCAGGTATAGAAGAGGTTTCGTTCTCATGCAGCACGCCATCTCCATAGTCCGGCAACCGATCCTGATTGGCCTGCTGCTTTCAATCGCCATCCACGCCGCGATATTCTACAGCCACGGCATATACGCACCGGCAACACAGAGGCTTGAAACAGGACTCACCGTTATCCAACTGACGCTGCGTCCCTCCATGTCATCTCCGCGGGACGCCAAGCAGCCACCGCCGGCTGCAGACGGCAGGATGCACCAGCAAGCCGACACGCAAACTGCACCGTTTGTCGAACAACAAGCATTGCCAACCGAGGCAAAACCGGTAACAGAGCCTGATGCTGAGGTTGTGGAGGAGATTACGGAAACGGCCTCCATCGAGCAGGATTCCGTTGTAGAAGAAGATAAAGGCGTAACAGCCGATGCCCTGGCAACCAGTGCATTCCATCCTGTCTACCCGCCCGTATCACGACGGCGCGGCGAAGAGGGAACGGTTGTTCTATCGGTCCAGGTTCTGGCAAACGGCACGGCAGGCAGCGTAGATATCGTCCAATCCAGTGGATATCACCGGCTCGATGAGGCCGCTGTCAGAGGGGCCAGACAGACCTCGTATATCCCGGCCCAGCTGCTGGGTCGTACCGTGGATTCCACGATTGAACTCTCATACACCTTCAGGTTGACCGATGATTAGACGTTTCCTATGCCTGATGTGCGTGGCGCTGACCGGCTGCAATAAGCCGGAGCAGCCGGTCACACCCGGAACCGTCCCCGAACGCATCATATCCCTTGCCCCCAATATTACCGAGACGCTCCATGAGCTCGGTCTGAGCGACCGGCTGATCGGTATTTCCCGGTTCGGCACCAACGATGCCTTTTCCGATATCCCGGTGGTCGGAGATTTCATGACTGTGAACTATGAGCAGATCGTTTCGCTGCACCCTGATCTGGTCATTATTGAACAAAGTTCCGAGTCGCAGAAAAACCGGTTCGACTCCCTGGGCATCCCCTATCTCGAAACCCGCAGCCTGTCGATCGACGACATAATGGAAAGCATTCTCAGCATCGGCTTGGCCTGCGATGCCGATGCGCAGGCAAAGTCATTGGTCAACGATTTCATCCGGCGGACGGAGGAACTGCGGAACACCCCGCGGCACCGACCGCGCACGTTGATCACCTTCAGCGATTTTTCGAATCACGACAGGGTGGAGCAGGTGTATGCGTTCGGTGCCGACTGCATTCATTCCGAACTCCTCCATATCGCGGGAGCCGATAACGTGGTCAACGATGCCCGACCCTCCGTCATTCTGTCGCGCGAAGCCGTTATCCGCATGAATCCCGAGCTGATCATCGAACTCAGCGCGGGCGGTCCGACCAACCACTGGGACAATCTACCGACCGTTGACGCCGTCAAGCACCACCGTATCTTCGTCCTTGACGGAACCTACACCACCATTCCGGCTCCCGGCAGCCTGCTGCAGACACTGGAAGACCTCTCACGCATTATTAGACAAACCGACCTGTCCCCATGAACCAACCGATCATCCAGATAGAGAACCTGTCCATATCGTTGTCTGGCAACGATATCCTCAAGGGTGTGTCGCTGACCGTTAATCGGGGCGACTATGTATCGATCATCGGACCGAATGGAGCCGGCAAAACCACCCTGATCAAGTGCGTTGCAGGCATTCATCGAAACTGGAGCGGATCCATCCGGATTGCGGACAAGCTGTTTGCAGAACACGGACCCAGGCAATTGGCAAAGATTCAGAGCTATGTCCCGCAGGCGGAAGGCCGATCCATTCCGCTCACCGTGGAGGAATTTGTCGCCATGGGGCGCTATCCCTATCTCTCCGCTTTTACGACCATGTCAGCAGAAGATTACCGGGCCGTCGATGCCGCCATCGGACAAGCCGGTCTCCAGCCGCTGCGGCACCGGGCCCTGAACACCTTGAGCGGCGGTGAGCGGCAGATGGCATTCATCGCCGCCGCTCTGGCACAGGAATCCGGCATCCTGCTCCTTGACGAGCCAACCACTTTCCTCGATTACCGCCATCAGGCCAACATTGCCGCACTGCTGAAAACAACCTGCCGCGAATCCGGCATCACGATCATGGCGGTGCACCATGACATCAATACGGCCACCGCCTGCTCCGACCGCATCTGCGCCATCAAGGACGGCATGGTCGCCTTCGAGGGCACGCCTCAGGAAACCGTCCGGCAGGATGTGCTGGAAGCAATTTATGACACCGGGTTTATCTGCACCCCATCTCCCCATTCCCCTCTGCCATACGTCCTCTCCGGAGGTGTGTTATGAGAAAGCCCGCCTCGGCACTCCTCATCCTGCTGATCCTCTCCGTTCTGGCGCTGCTGCTGTGTCCGCTGCTGGGCATGAAGTTTATCGACCCTTTCTCCACCGGTACGGAGCGCGATATTCTGCTCAGGCTCAGGCTTCCACGCGTGCTGTGCGCCTTCGTTGCCGGTGCCATGCTAGCCCTCAGCGGCATGTCGTTTCAGGCACTGTTCCGCAATCCGCTTGCCACCCCCTTCACCCTGGGCATATCCAGCGGTGCCGCCCTAGGCGCGGCCGTCTTCATCCGTCTCGGCTTTGCATTCACCCTGCTGGGTATTTCGGGCACTTCACTCGCCGCCTTTGGGGGCGCCCTGATAGCCGTTGCACTCGTCTACGGTCTCACCCGGCTCAAGGGCGGATTTACCACCACCACGCTGCTGCTGGCCGGCATCGCCATCAGTTTTTTCTTTTCCAGCCTGATTCTGCTGATCCAGTACCTCAGCGGCTTTGAACAGTCGTTCCGCATCGTCCGCTGGATGATGGGATCGCTCATCGCCACCGATTACGGAAAACTGGGCAACCTGGTTCCCTTTCTCCTGATCGGCGGCCTGCTGATTACCCTGCTGCATCGTGAAATGAACCTGCTCATGGCGGGCGAAGATATCGCCATCAGCCGGGGGGTGGATGTCGGTATGGTCAAGAAACTCATATTCCTTGCCTCCTCGCTGATGGTCGGCGGCGTGGTTGCCGTATGCGGGCCGATTGGATTCATCGGCATGATGTCACCGCATATCTGCCGCCTGCTTGTCGGGGCCGACCACCGCCGGCTCACTCCGGCCTCGTTCCTGTTTGGCGGACTTTTCCTGACCGTGTGCGACACGCTCGCCCGCAGTGCTCCCTCGGGAGCCGAAATACCGGTCGGAATCATCACCGCCATGCTTGGCGGACCTTTCTTTGTGTGGCTGCTTCTCAATCGCAAGGGTGATCTGGAGTTGTAAGACAGCCCGTTCGACGCTATTGTTGCGGGCATGAATTCCATCGACGAAAAAGAGCAGGTCCTGCTGGATGAGCTGAAATCCTACGGAACGATCGCCATCGCCTATTCCGGGGGCGTTGACTCCACCTATCTGGCCGATTGTGCCCACGAGGCACTGGGAAACAAAGCCATGATGGTGATTGCCGATTCGCCGTCAATTCCCCGCGAGGAGCTGCAGGCGGCCGTTGAAATGGCAACCGCCCGGGGTTGGAACCTGCGGGTTATCAAGACCAGCGAACATCTAAACGATGAATATCTGGCCAACCAGGGAGACCGGTGCTTTCACTGCAAAAACGAGTTGTTCAGCAAGATGGAAACAATCCTTTCCGAATTCGATGACATTGTGCTGGCGCACGGCGCCATCGAAGACGACAAAGGCGACATCCGCCCCGGGGCGCAGGCCGCCGCCAACCATTGTGTCGTAGCCCCGCTGCAGAACGCCGGACTCTATAAAAAGGATATCCGTATCCTGAGCGAACGGCGCGGGCTTCCTACCGCCCGCAAGGCCTCGTTCGCCTGCCTGGGCTCGCGCTTCCCCACCGGAACGCGCATCGATCTCGAGGCCATGTCCCAGGTAGAGAAGGCCGAAGCCATCCTGCGGGCCCGGGGGTACAGCCAATACCGCGTACGGCACCATGACGACCTGTGCCGCATCGAGATCGATCCAATCGATTTCGACAAGCTGATGGATGAACGAACCGAGATTGTCGATGCCATTAAGAGACTCGGCTATAAATTCGTCACCCTCGATCTTTCCGGCTATTCCATGGGTTCGAGCGCATAGAGGGAGAAGGTAGGGACGGCTCGACGAGCCTTCCGCGGCGCTTTCATCGAAAGCGCCCTACCCATAACAGGAAATCAGCGCAGGAGGTCACCATGAAAAAGCGATGTGCCTGGGGGGAAAGTCATCCGCTGTATATTCCCTATCACGATGATGAATGGGGAGTGCCCGTTCATGACGACCGGCTGCTGTTCGAGTTCCTGATCCTCGAGGGCGCCCAGGCCGGCCTGAGCTGGTTGACAATCCTCAAGAAGCGCGACAGCTACCGGCAAGCCTTCGACAATTTTAACGTCAAACGCATCGCAAGCTATACCCAGCGCGACATCGACCGGCTGATGGCCGATGAAGGAATTATCCGCAACCGGCTAAAGATTGAGTCGGCGATCAGGAATGCACAGGGCACCTTGAACATCATCGAGCAGCATGGATCACTCGATGCGTTCCTATGGCGCTACGTCGACGGCAAACCGATCCGGAATGCGAGGAAAAGCATGAAGGATGTACCGGCACAGACCAAACTCTCCGAAACGATCAGCCGCGACCTGAAAAAGCTCGGCTTCAACTTTGTCGGCCCGACCATCATCTATGCTTTCATGCAGGCTGTCGGCATGGTGAACGACCATACCGTCGACTGTTTCCGGTACAGGGAAGTCATGCAGGAATAAGGGGGATAGCTTAACGGGGCGGTGGAATATGCGGAAGTGGGGAATTGTCATCACGGCGGTCTACGTGTGTATTGTGACCGTACTTATCATTCCAGGTTTTGTACGGCTCTCCGGCTACGGTACCGGCATCTATGGCAACTGGCTGACGTGGGCTTGGCTCAGCATTATGATCAGCGGGCAGGTACTGCTTTTGTTCCTGCGTGTAGACAACTCTAAGAAGCGCCTGAAGCCACGGAAGCGCCTATGGGTATCGGTCCTGACGACTTCCCTCCTGACCGGTGTGCTCTTCTATGCGGCAGCATGGTCGCTGCTGGCGGGCATCATCGGCGATCGCGTTTTCGAAGAACCGCTTTCGATCGTCTTTAATCTCGAAAGCATGATTAATATCTTCATCACCTGGCTTGTACTGTGGCTGATCTGGGCAATCATCTTTGCCCTTTACGCCCGCCGTACGCCGCACTGGTTGGACAATGTCGTAAGCTGGCTCCTGAAAGGCAGTGTGCTGGAACTGCTGATTGCCGTTCCGTGTCACCTCATTGTGCGCCACCGCAACGACTGTTCAGCCCCGGGAGCCACCGGATTCGGCATCGCCACAGGCATTGCCATCATGCTGCTTTCATTTGGTCCAAGCGTGCTGCTGCTGTACCAAAAACGTCTTCAGCAATATTCGGGAGACACGAGATCGGATTAACTCTGCGGTTCTGTTTTCTCTGGTAACGCTTCCGGGATTTCTTCCAGACCATTCCCTGACGGTTCGTCATTGTTTGCGGCCTGCACTGCGGCATTGCGGGGTTTTCCGCCTAGAAGGACGACCACTTCCTCCTGTACCTGCTCAAGCTCGTCGAGCTTCAGCTGCGGATCAATGACGGCAAAGCTTTCATTGGTCTTCCTGTGTTCATAAACACGGAGCTTGCGTCCGTCTTCGGTTTTCTGGATGTCACGCTCAACCAGGATCTTCTTGCGTTCCAGCATGACCGTGAGGATGAAGATGGCGTTGAGGTCGTCCTCGTCCTCCCTGGCCATGAGCTTTCGCAGAAGCGACTCGGCATTTTCCTTCTTTACTGCTTCCTCGACTGGCGGCGGCGGAACCAGGTACTGCGTTTTCCAGGAGCTCAAACCCGGATCATTCGTGTTCCAGCATTCCCGGCAGAAGTCCTCCCGGACATATCCCCCCTGATCGAACGAAAGCCGCGAAAAAATCGATTCCTTGTCGGCGAACTCCTTTTCGCACTTGTCGCAGACCTTGGAGCACTTGCGCACACTCCAGTTTTCAATGTTCTCTCTACCCATGATGAAATCCTTTATAGACATGTAGATCCGGCATCAGCCGGCTGTACTGCATCACCGCCTGAAGGCGGAACTACGAACCGGCTTCCCTCTCCCAGATGATGTGGCGCTGCTGCCAGAAATAGACCACACCGGTCCAGGCGGTCAGCAACGCAGCCGCCAGTCCCATCCACCAGGCAAATGCGGAATGCGGCACCGGCAGCCAGGGAACCTCCCGGATAAGGCCCAGAAAATAGAGGCCGATGGCCACCATCTGAACCGTGGTCTTCACCTTGCCCCACATGCCGGCGGGCATCACGATGCCCTTCTCAATCATCAGCAGCCGCATGCCGGTAACCATGAACTCGCGCGCGATGATCAGTACCACCATCCAGGCACTGATACTGCCCTGCTCGACGAATCCAATGAAGGCGGCACAGACGAGCACCTTGTCTGCCAGCGGGTCCATCAGCTTGCCGAAGGAGGTGACACCAAAGAAGTTACGGGCGAGATAGCCGTCGAGCGCATCGGTAATGCTCGCCAGCACGAAAATAGCCAGGGCGATGATCTTCGCATAGGGAAAATCGATGCTCATGCAGAGCATCATGATTGCGGTCATCCAGAATCGGCTTATGGTCAGGTGGTTCGGGAGGCTTTTCATATAATTCCTAATCGGGCGTTGGAACCGTCCACAGGGGAAGACAACAATGCCTTAGCGATCCACTTCGATTTCGCCGGGCTTGACCAGATAGGCATCCGGGACCTTGTCTGTGATGGCTTCATGCTGGACCGAGGCTGCACCGCCCACCGCAGTGGGTTCCTCCGCATCATCGCCTGCGCACTGCTTTACGCTGAGTACAATGATGGCCAGCAGCAGCACCCCGCCAGATGCCACAAGGATCTTCCTCCATGGCAGCGCGGAACTGGAGATCCGGGTGATGGCTTCGTTCACATTCCCGAAGATCCGTTGTCCGACATTAGGTTCCGTGGCGACCGCCGCGCCGTTGGCATCAATGGAAATGTTGTCCGTAGCGGCACTTTTCTGACGCATATCCTCGCCCAGATGCGGCCGCGCCTTGGGCGCATGCTGGGCAACATATTCGTCCACGAGCGGCTGTGCTTCGATTCCAAGGTACTGGGCATACATTTTAATGAAGCTCTTGGCATAGACCGGAGCTGAGAGCGCGCCGAAGTCGTCGGCCTCCATGGCCTCAATGAACTTGGACAGGATCTTGGTCGCCTTCCCCGCTTCCGAAACGGTGACCCCTTTTGCACGCCGTGCGGCCTCGAGCTTCTGGCCGATGGTACCGATATTGAGATTAGCTTGTTCCATTGTGTTGCCACTCCCTTTGGTCGTTGCTTTCGTTCCACTCAAGCCCCTCTCCCTTAGGTTGAGTCTGCTCCCGTGTTCTGGGGAATCTCCCCATCAAGATCAATCAGGATTTCGCGCGGTCCCGCCCCGTCCGGCGGTCCGACAAAGCCCCGCTCCTCCAGCAGGTCCATCACGCGTGCGGCTCGCGTGTAACCGATACGCAGGCGCCGTTGCAGCGAGGAGGTGGAGGCGCGCTTGGTCTGGCGGATCACTTCGATCGCCTGTTCGAGTATTTCATCGTCCTCACCGCTGTCCATCTCCGGCAGGTCGGTGCTCGGTTTCTCGATCTTCTCGTGGATCTCCGTAATGAATTCTGGCTGGCACTGATCCTTGCAGAACATTGTGATCCGGTTGATTTCATCGTCGCTGGTATAGACGCCCTGCAGGCGGATCAGCTTGTCGGTACCGGGCGGCAGGACGAGCATGTCGCCCTTGCCAAGGAGGGTGTCGGCCCCCATGCGGTCGAGAATCGTGCGGCTGTCCACCTTCTGGGAAACCTTGAAGGCGACACGCACGGGGAAGTTGGCCTTGATGGTGCCGGTGATCACCTTCACGTCAGGCCGCTGCGTGGCCAGGATCATGTGGATGCCCGCCGCACGCGACTTGGCCGCCAAACGGGCGATACCGGCTTCGATTTCGGCCTGGGCCACGTGCATCAGGTCGGCCAGCTCGTCGATCACAATTACGATATAGGGCAGCCTTTCGGGAATCGTATTCTTTTTGGGTTCATCCGCGGCAACCTCCTCGCCGAACAGCTCGGTCTGCTTCTGGATTACACGCGTGTTGAAGCTGGGCAGGTCACGAACGCCGGCCTGGTTGAACCACTTGAAGCGCCGCTCCATTTCGTCGATGGCCCAGCGCAGCCCCAGCGCCACCTTCTTGGCATTGGTGATCACCGGCACCACGAGATGAGGTAAATTGTTGTACTGATGGAATTCGACGGTTTTCGGGTCGACCAGTATGAGCCGCAGATCGTCGGGCGTGTGCTTCATCAGCAACCCGGTGAGAATCGAGTTCATGCAGACCGATTTACCGGACCCGGTCGCGCCGGCAATCAGCAGATGCGGCATCCGGGTCAGATCGTAGATGATGCTCTTGCCATTGACATCCTTGCCCAGAACCAGCGGCAGCTGGTGGCGGCTTGACTGAAAGGAGCTGCTTTCCACCATATCGCGGAAAAATACCGAAGCGCGCGAGGTGTTCGGTATTTCCACGCCACAGACCCCCTTGCCGGGAATCGGTGCCTGGATGCGGATGCTTTCGGCGTGCATTTTCAAGGCAAGATTGTCGGCCAGGGCCTTGATGCGTTCCACACGGACACCGGAAGCGGGCAGGATCTCGTAGCAGGTGACAACCGGTCCCTGCTGAACCCCGGTAACCTTGGCTTCAACCCCGAATTCCTCGAGGGCGTTCTGCAATACTTCAGCCGTGTCGGCAATCTCGTCCGCCGACATCCCCTTGCCCTGCGGAACCGGCGGATCAAGCAGATCAAGTGACGGCAGTTTGTAGTCGGCATGCCCGCCGGCGTCGACAGAAGCAAATCCTTCGGCATCTGCATCCTCGGCCTTGGGTACCGTAGTTTTTTCCTTCGCTTTTTCGGCGACAACAATTTCCGGCCTGGGTTTTTCCGGTTTCTCGGCCTGTTTCTGCTGGTCCGCCACCATTTTGCGGATATCGATCCTGGAAGGCTCTTCCGCAACCTCGGCGACTGCCGGTTCGGTCTTGGGTTTGGATTTGCGGGGAGCGCGCTTGCGTTTCGGCTTTGGTTTTTCAGTCTTCTCTTCGAACACCTCCTCCGCCGAGGGTTTCTCCATTTTAAAATTCTTTGCCCATTCCCACAGCTGTCTGGAAAGATCGACCACATGGACGTCCAGCATGCGAACGATGGCAATTACCAGCAGGACGAATAAAACGATTCCCGCCCCCGCATAGCCGATCCAGTGGCCGAGCGAACGCTGTGCCAGTATCTCGCCCATCAGCCCGCCGGGGGTGCCGATGTTCAGGTGCTCCACGGCTGCCATCCAGAACTGGGTGTTCATATCGGCCAGCCCCGCCAGGCAGAACAGACCCAGTGTCAGCCAGAGCAGACGGGGATAGATCCTGCGGGAGGACCAGATGACCGTGGAAATACCGATCCAGAGAATGCTGAACGGAATAACATAGCCGGCAACGCCGAAGTACATGAAAATCGAATAGGCCATTTTAGCCCCGAACAGCCCGATCCAGTTGCTCTCCCAGTCGGGATTGCTATGGAACAAGCCGATTTGCGTCGGTTTGTAGGACAAGACGCCCAACAAAACCATCAATCCCACAGTACCCGTGAGAATGCCCCCAATTTCGCGCCAACCCGAACGGGCGGCTTCATCTGTCCGTGTATTTGCCATTGCGGGAATATAGAGGAACCGCCCCCGGCAAATCAAAGTGATTTACCAACATTGGGCTGCTGAGTCCGGGACGCCCAGGGCGGAAATCAGGGATTATGTGCCAACTTCGAGCGGTAGAAAGCCAGTTCGGCGATGGATGCCTTGATATCGAAGAGCGCATCGTGCGCATTGGCACTCTCGAATCCACCGGCAGGATAATAGCGGTTGAGCAGCATGATGTCCTCTTTGTTGAACGGCTCGCCGCCGATCCAGTCCTGCCACTGGATCTTCAGGGTCGAGACGTCAAGCAGACGATAATGGAGCCGGGAACCGAACGTCGGCAGCAACCGCCGCATCAGAAACCAGTCGTTATGGACGCTGTTACCGGCCAGCACAGGGCGCCGGTCCATCGCCTCGCAGGGCGTACCGCAGTAACGGTCCAGCAGGTCGGCGAGCATGCGATCGGCGGATTCAACGGAGACCGCCTCCTCCGACCGGCATTTTTCAACCAGCCCCGACAGGTTCTCGGCGACCCACGGACTTACCGGCTCCCCCTCCTCCAGGCGGATGCAGAGATTCAGATCGGCCTCGGGCGGGGCAATACGGTTCAGCTCGGTGTCGGTCACGATGGCCGCCACCTGCAGGAGACCGGCGGTGTCCAGGTCGAGCGATGTAAACTCGGCATCGAACCAGACATAGGCTGCCGTTTTTTTTAGTTGCTTTGCGCTCATCGGGAAATGAAAAACCACTAATGAATACGAATCAACACTAATCCAGAAATTGAATCAGCTGAATTAGCTTCAATTAGTGGCGGGTATTTACTTCTTGATAAGATTGTAAGCATCAAGTGCGATCACCAGCTCTTCGTTGGTGTGAATCTTAAGGGCCGTCACCTTGGAATCATCGGTGGTGATGATAGTTTCATTGGCGTTGTTGCGCGCCTCGTCGACTTCGAGACCGACAAAACCGAAGTTTTCGAGGATCCTGGCCCGGAGCATCGGATTGTTCTCGCCGACGCCCGCAGTAAAGACAATCCCATCCACGCCGTTCATGGCGGCCATGTAGCTGCCGATATACTTCTGGATGCTGTAGCAGAACATTTCAATGGCCAGCTTGCAGTTTTCATCACCATTTTCAGCACCCTGGACATTGTCACGCATATCGCTCTTGCCGGATATGGCAAGCAATCCACCCTGCTTGTTCATCAAAGTGCTGACCTGCGCCGGCGTCAGTTCCTGCGACTCCATGATATGCAACGGAATATAGGGATCGAGCGCACCGGAACGGGTACCCATGATGATCCCGTCCAGCGGCGTGAAGCCCATCGAGGTGTCCACGGACTTTCCGTCCATGAAGGCGGCCAGCGATCCGCCGTTACCCAGGTGGCAGGTGATCAGTTTCAGTTCCTCCAGCGGTTTACCGAGCGCTTCGGCGGCCTTGTTCGCCACGTAGCCGTGCGAGGTCCCGTGAAAACCGTATTTACGAATCTTGTAGTTGGTATACTGTGCGCGGGGCAGCGCATAGAGATAGGCCTTCTTCGGCATGGACTGGTGGACGGCCGTATCGAAAACAGCCACCTGCGGGATGAACGGAAGCAGGGATGCCATGGCCTTGATGCCCATCAGGTTCGGCGGGTTGTGCAACGGGGCCAGCATCGAGTTGCGTTCAATCGCCTTGACCACCTCGCGGTCCATCAGAACCGATCCCGTGAAATCTTCGCCGCCATGCACCACGCGGTGCCCGACGCCGGTCAATTCATCCAGATCCTCCAGCACGGCCATGTCGCTTTCAACCAGCAGGTGGAGGATCTTATCGATGGCGGCCCGGTGGTTCGGAAGATCGACGAACTGCTTGTTCTTGTCGTCGCAGCCCGCGCACTGGATCGTGACCGTGGAACCGGCGATGCCGATACGGTCGGCCTGCCCTTCGGAGAGCGCCGTGAAATAGTCGGTTTCCTGATCGACCTTGTAGAGCTTGAACTTGATGGAGGAGGAGCCGGAGTTGAGTACGAGAATCTTCATGGGAGCATATTTCCTTGTTACCTGGATGCCTGCAATGCGGTTAGGGCAACCGTGCCGACAATGTCCTCGACGTAGCAGCCGCGGGATAGATCATTAACAGGCTTGTTCAGTCCCTGCAGCACGGGACCGTAGGCGCCGGCGCCGGCCAGGCGCTGCACCAGTTTGTAGCCGATATTTGCAGCGTTGAGATCCGGAAAAACAAGCACGCGGGCCTCGCCGCCCAGCGGACTGGCCGGAGCCTTCTTCCGGGCGACCCCCGGAACAATCGCCGCATCGGCCTGCAGCTCGCCATCGATCACGATGCCTTTGTCGGGATGCTCCGCGGCAATCTTGGCCTTGGCGAGCTCAAGGGCCTGCTGCACTTTTTCAACCATCGGGCATTTGCCCCCGGATCCGTAGGAGGAGAAGGACAGCAAGGCAACCCTCGGCGGAATGTCGTAGGCCATTGCGGAGATGGCGCTGTCGACAGCGATGTCGGCCAGCTGTTCGGTGGTGGGATCAACCACCAGCGCGCAATCCGAGAAAATGTAGGTCTTGTCGTTTACATCCATGATGAAGAAGCTGGAAACCGTGGCCCCCTTCTTGGCGGCTTTGATCACCTGTAATGCCGGGCGGACGGTGTCTGCTGTGGAGTGGGCCGCGCCGGAGACCATTCCGTCCGCATCGCCCGATTGCATAATCATGGTACCGAAATAACTGACCTGCTTGACCGTTTCGAGCGCCTGCTGGTGCGTGATTCCCTTGGCTTTGCGCATTTCATAGAAAAGGTCGGCATATTCCTGAAGCTTGTCGGAGGTTTCAGGGTTGATGACGTTGATGCCCTCGAGGTTCCAGCCCTTCGACGAAAAAGCTTCGGCGATGCTCTGCTCGTTCCCGAGCAGGATGACCGAAGCAATGCCTTCCTGATTGATGATGTTTGCGGCTTCCAGAACACGCTCGTCATTTCCTTCCGGAAGAACGATGTTCCGCCTCGCAACCTTGGCGTTATCAATGATTTGTTGAATGAATGCGCTTCTGCTCATTTCATATTTCCCCGCTGATTTGTTAACAAAACGACCCGTTTTTCAAAAAACTCCGCAAAACCTACCACCTCGGATTTTTTGCGCAACCCAAAACGATACCTGCGCCATGCGTTTCCCATTTTTAGACACAATCTAACAGAAGAAAGAATGCATTTACGACGACACTCGCCCTCACCCAACCCATCCGGAGGTCGTAAATTTCGGTTTTTAAAACAAAAAAGCCCCATCACCTTGGCGGCAACGGGGCTTTATCGAATCCGATAAACCGGCTATTCAGCCGCAGCGGTTTCCTCCGGCACCTCCTCGACAGGCGCGACGGCGGCAACACCTTCCACCCACTCGAGCAGAACCATTTCGGAACTGTCGGAAATGCGGCGTCCCAGCTTGATGATACGAGTGTATCCGCCGGAACGGTCGGCAAATGTCGGGGCAACGGCTTCGAAGAGCTCCTTGACAGACTTTTCGTTCTTCAAGGTAGCGATCGCCTGCCGGCGGGCGGCCAGCGTACCCTTCTTGCCAAGCGTAACCATCTTTTCCGCCAGGCTGCGGGCGGCCTTGGCCTTGGGCAGCGTAGTCTTGATGCGCTTGTTGTCGATCAGCGCGCACACCAGGTTTGCGAGCAACTCGTTGCGGTGCGCACTGGTGCGGCCGAGCTTAACTGTTTTTTTGCGATGTCTCATTGTTCCAACCTCTGGATAGTTTCAAATTAATCCTCGACCGACGTAACCTTCAGCAGATCCGCATCGAAGGTCATGCCAAGGGACAGGCCCATTTCCTGGATCTTGGCCTTGATTTCGTTGAGCGACTTCTTACCGAAGTTACGGTACTTGAGCATTTCGGCTTCGGTCTTCTGGGCCAGCTCGCCAACGGTGGTGATGTTGGCGTTGTTCAGGCAGTTGGCCGCGCGAACGCTCAGTTCGATTTCGTTGACGCTGATGTTCAGCTTCTTGCGCAGTTCTTCCTTCTCGAGGTCGATCTGCTTTTCGCTTTCCTCGAATTCAATCAGGTCCTTGTCGTAGCTGACGAAGACGTCGAGGTGATGGCGCAGGATGGCGGCCGACATGGTGAGCGCGTCGTCGGGATTGACGCGTCCGTCAGTCCAGATCTCGATGACCAGCTTGTCATAGTCGGTACGGCGGCCGACACGGGTGTTTTCCACGGCATACTTGACACGGCGAACCGGCGAGAAGAGGCAGTCGATCGGGATGATGCCGATTTCCTGGTTTTCCTTCTTGTTCAGTTCGGCCGGGCAGTAACCGCGGCCGACGCGCACTTCCATCTCCGCCTCGAACACGCCGCCTTCGGCCAGCGTGCAGATGACAAAATCGGGATTGAGCACTTCGATGGTATCGGGTGCAACGATGTCGCCGGCCGTGACTTCGCCGGGGCCTTCAACCTTGATCCGGACGGTCTGCGAATCGCGCGTGTAGGTCTTGAACAGCAGCTGCTTGATATTCAGGATGATGTCCGTGACGTCTTCGACAACCCCTTCGAGGTTGCAGAACTCGTGCGGAGCACCCTTAATCTTGATGGACGAAACCGCAGCCCCTTCGAGCGAGGAGAGCAGGACTCGGCGGAGCGAGTTGCCCATGGTGCGGCCGTAGCCGCCTTCGAATGGTTCTGCATAGAACTTACCGTAGTTTTCAGTGGAAGCGGCGTCATCCTTAACGACCTGCTTCGGCATTTCAAAACGACCGAGTCGTGTTGCCATTGTAGTATCCTCCCAGAACCGGGCATTAACCGGTTCGTATGGTGTTAATTTATTTCGTATTGCGTACCGCGCTGATGCGGTCCGCAACGGGTAGATCAAATTCAAGACCTAGACGCGGCGACGCTTGGGCGGACGGCATCCGTTGTGCGGAATGGCGGTGGTGTCCTTGATGGCCGTGATCGCCAGGCCGGCAGCCTGGATGGCACGAACCGCGGACTCGCGTCCGGCGCCCGGACCCTGCACGCGCACTTCGACTTCCGACATGCCGTGGCTGATGGCGGTACGGGCCGCATCCTGCGCCACCGTGGTGGCCGCGAATGCCGTGCTCTTGCGGGATCCCTTGAAATTACAACGACCAGCGCTGCTCCAGGAGACGACGTTACCGCGCATATCCGTGATGGAAACGATGGTGTTGTTGAAGGTGGTCTTGACGAACGCAATGCCGAAAGGCACGTTCTTCGAACCCTTCTTGCGCTTGATCGGCTCGATCTTTTCGTCAGCCAGAAGGTCGGCTGCGGTCGGCAGGCGGCTCTTCTTTTCCTCGACGGCCTCGGGGGCAGCCTCTTCGGTCTTGGCTTCAGCAGCCGCGGTCTCTTCGGCTACGGCCGGAGCGGCCTCTTCAACCTTCTTCTCTTCTACGTCTTTTTGTTCTTCTGCCATGGGAATAATCCTTGTTTAAAGCATCCGGTTACTTGCCGGACTTCACGGCGGCACGGGCTTCCTTGCCACGGACGACGCCTACGGTGCGCTTGACACCCTTGCGGGTACGGGCATTGGTCTTGGTACGCTGTCCACGAACCGGCAGTCCGGCGCGGTGACGACGACCCCGGTAGGTGCCGATCGAAATTAGACGGCGGATGTTCGACGAAATTTCACGACGGAGGTCACCCTCGATGCGGTAGTCGTTCTGCAGAACATGAACGAGGCTCTGAATGTCGTCGTCCTGCAGGTCGTCCGCCTTCATGGCCGGATCCAGCTTGGCCTTCTTGCACACTTCCTTCGCGAGGGACGGCCCGATGCCGTAAATATAGCGAAGAGAGAATTCCAGCTTTTTTCTGCCGGGAATGTCGATACCGAGTACACGTGGCATTGATAAACTCCTTGATTATCCTTGGCGCTGCTTATGGCGCGGGTTCGTGCAGATAATACGGACCACGCCCTTGCGACGGATCACTTTGCATTGTTCACACATACGTTTTACTGAAGCTCGTACTTTCATCTTATTGCTCCTGGTCTAGCACCAGACGCCCCTTGGACATATCGTAGGGCGACATCTCAACTTTAACGAACGCACCGGTTTGCGGCATTTCCCCGCCCTGATCGTGGCGTCCAAGAAAAGCCGTGAAACGGTGGCCGTTACGCAGTTCTGCGTCAAAAGCGTTGTTGTCTATCACAGATATCAAACGAGCGTCTAGTAAAATTGTCTCTTTTTTCTCCATATTTAAGTGGAAAACCCCTTTTGGAAAGCGGATTGGAGAACCTACCCACGCCCCCTCGGCAAAGCAATCCCCGTTTCGCGATTTTTCTACCTTTTCGGCATAATAGCCTGTATCGGACTGTCCATTTATCACTTTTAATCATGAGCCAGAGACAAAAGATAACTCGCCGGGAGAGTCAGCAGGGTTGGGTGAAGCGCGATCGACTGGCTCGTCAGCTGATTCATTTTGCAGCTTTATACCCGTCATGCATCATTACGGTTAAGGGATATGCCCCATTGCGAGTACCTCTCGACCGCGCAACGACAGTGCTGCATCCGCTCAGGATCGAAGCGATTATCAAGGATTTAATGCCGTATCTCATTCCATAAAACGCATGTGCTCTCATCGCGCCCGGCGGTGTGGCTACCAACGGAGTTATTCCTCCTTCAATGACGCCGGTTATTCCGGATACGGAAAAGCCGCTCTGAAAAACCGCCATGCTCCTCGAGTTGCCGCGCCAGCAGTTTAATCTGTCGGGAGAGCAGAGCGCACGCCACGCCATTCAGGACTAAAGCGGCATTCGCCGACACCTCTGCATTGATGGACTGTATGGACAGTTTGGACGGTATCTCTTGTCCATCGGGTCGATAGCGCCCATCGGATTTGCGCACCTGCCGTATCCAGTCCGCCACCTCGTCGGCGGTGGTGCACCGCCGATCAACGAGCGCTTTGCGCAGCGGATCGCTGGGTTCCCAAAGTGACAGTTTGCGCTGGCGCAGGAAATCCTCATAGTCGAGGCGCAACTCCTCCAGACTGGCGCGGGCCACGTTCGTCAACTTCAGTTCTGTCTTTTTCGACGTACCTGATGCCTGCGATCCTTCGGCGATATTTTGAACCCCACTGCGCGCCGCCTGCACCATCTGGTCGCGCGTCCTACTGAACCGGTCAATGTAGCGCTCACAAAAGCGAACCGTCACATCGTACACCAGTTGCGCCACCTGGAAGCTTTTCAGCTTTCGAAAGCCACCATGCTTCGGAAGCAGCGGCTCGCAGCTCATCCCAGCTTATCTCCATATACAAGTGGAGCTTTCATGGCTCCCGCACCTCTTCCAACGGGGAGAGATTCTTAAACAAGTTTTTTGAAGGATCGAATTCGAGATTCCGGTCGTTCGGAATGGGATTCAAATAGTAACGGAACCGCAACACGCCCTTGGAACTATATTCGATATCATCATATATTTTCCCATAGTAAGCAGATGTGATATTTCCGAATTCATCCCGATGTACCCGGATACGAAATATATAGTTTTGACCTTCCCGCTGATCACTATAGCTCTTTGTCTCGTGCTCATAAGATTTTTTTTCAAGTATATTACGATAGCCAGTTTCAGGCGCTGAGCGGGGGGATCGAAACACACTTCCCGTTAGCGGAAAACTGAAGAAGTCCAGTATGCCATTATCACTTGGAAAAGTTGCTGAGAAAGTTGCATCA
>JBNLDM010000020.1:0-13579 GCA_050304335.1 Pontiella sp. | reverse complement strand
ATTCACCATCGCTTCCACCCCATACGTACAGCGTCGGAACGGCGGGCGTGGCGGCGACATATCCGGAATCGGCGCTTTCATCGCCCCCTGCGAGTGCGGAGACTTTGTAGTAGTACGTCGTACCGTTGGTCACAGCGACATCGATGGTGCTCGTTCCGGCCGGACTGGCCACCACACTGTACGGACCTCCTCCCGCCAATGCGCGCTTCACGTTGTAGCCCGTGGCGCCGATAACCGCATTCCAGGAAAGAGAAACCTGGCTGTCCGAGCTAACGGCCGCAAGTCCGGTCGGGACGGCGATGGCAGGTATGGCGGTGACCTGCGAGGAAACGACACTTTCGTCAACGCCGTCGGTCGCGGATACCACATAGTAGTAGGTTACGCCGTTGGTCAGGCCGGTGTCCACCGTGTTCGGAACAGCGGAGGCAGTCACGAGGTCGTACGGCCCGCCGCTCACCACCGAACGCTGCACATTATAGCCGGTGGCGCCGGCGACGGCATTCCATGTGAGCGATACCTGCTCATAGCCAGGTACGACAGCAAGTCCGGTCGGCGCCTGTATGGCGGGCACGGCGCTGATTTGTTCGGAGTCGGCACTTTCAGCACCGGAAACAACAGCCGATACGACATAGTAGTAGGTCATGCCGTTGACCAGACCGGAATCAACCACGCTGGGTACAGCAGAGGTGGCCACCAGGTCGTAGGGACCTCCGTCATCAATACCGCGCTTTACGTTGTAGCTCGTCGCGCCGGCAACACCGTTCCATGACAGCGAGACCTGTTCATACCCACTGATCGCCACTAATGCGGTCGGAACCGTATTGCTTCCCGACAACAGCGAGACCGCGACGCCGCCGCCCTGCGCAACTTTTTCAAACGCGCTTTCATCCACGGCTCCATTGTAGCTGATCGCGCCATTGGAAAGGAGGCCTGACGTATTCAACTCGGCCACGGTCATATTGTCGAAAAAGAGGACGCCCGTTGAACCGGGTGTAAAATCTATGTTCTTGGCAAGGGAAGCCCCGTACAAACCGTGGGCTACGGCAGCTCCGTTTACCTCGATCCTGCCGCCGGACAATTCGATCCCGCCCGGACCATCGGCGAAGGAGATCAGGTTGGCAATGAGTGTTCCCGATGCAACCTGGAAATCCGCAATCGGTTTGAATTCGCCGGTGGTGGCAATGGTCCCTGTTCCGGAAAGCGACAACGAGCCGGTGGTCACGGGGTTGTAGACCAGATTGCCCGTCCAGTTCAACGTGCCCGCCGAACAGGTTACGGTCGAATTCGTATCGCGCAGCAAGTTACCCGCCGTGCCCTGGCTGAAGATACCTCCATCAACCAGCAGGTTTCCCCCCTGGAACTGCATCCAGGCAATTCCTCCCGCCTGCACAAAGCTTCCGCCGCTAATCTGCAGCGTGCTTCCGTTATGGATGCTCAGGTCACCACCCGGTGTGTAGGTCACATTGCCGGACGAGATGCGGGCTGTATTGCCGGCGACACTCAGATCGGGGACATTGCCTCCAACCCAGTTGATCCCATTTGTGTATTCTCCATCCCCGCCGTACCATTCAACAACACCTGCCTGTACGCCGGAAACAAGGCTGAGCCCCATCCATGCAACCATGGCCAATCCGTACGTCCCATATCTGGATCCGCTTTTCATCCCGTCCTCCTTTTATCATCATAATAAACTAGTACGATGCTGGTACGCATTCATATCAAATCGGCTATGGGTGTCAATGGGCATTTTATAATTTTTAACTCCACCCCGCCAAACAATGCCGCATGCGGGCAGATGGTCGAGCATGCCGGGTTTGGACCCTTATTCAACGGCGGCATCCGCAGCCGATCCGTACCCGTCATGCAATACCGATATGGCCGATTGGCGGCGCCTGAGATTGACACTTTGCATGATTGTGCTCTAATGGAACCCTCCATGGAATGGGGATACTGCACAAGGAGGTTGTCATGGCGGATCTGAGCACGACATACATGGGATTGCCCCTGAAAAACCCGATCATTGCGGGTGCTTCGGAGCTGACCGGCGACCTGGATTCTATCAAGCGGATGGAGGATGCCGGGGCGGCGGCGGTCGTTACCAAATCGCTCTTCGAGGAGCAGATCCAGCTGGAACACTATAAGTTCGACGAAGACGAGGAAAAGTACAACTACCGGCACGCCGAGATGGTCACGGTTTTTCCGCACATGGAGTTTGGCGGACCATCCGAACATCTTGAATGGGTGCGCGAGGCGAAGGAGGCCGTCGACATTCCCGTCATTGGCAGTCTTAATGCAGTCAACCACAATTCATGGATCAGTTATGCACGGCAGCTTGAGCAGACCGGCATTGATGCACTGGAGTGCAACCTGTTCACGGTGCCAAAGGACAACGATATCAGTGGAGCCACTGTGGAAAAGGATCAGGTTGCGCTGGTCAGGGAGATCAAGAATGCCGTATCGATACCGGTCAGCATCAAGTTGAGCTATCTCTACACCAATCCGCTCTACGCCATCACCAACATCGTGGATGCAGGTGCGGATGCCGTGGTCCTGTTCAACCGGCTGTTCGAGCCTGATCTCGACATTGATAACAGCAGGCACAGCTACCCCTTCAACTTCAGTCATGAAGATGACTACCGCCTTCCGCTGCGATACACGGGTCTATTGGAAGGTAGGATCGCGGCAGACATTTGCGCGAGCACCGGCATATTTTCCGGCGGAACCGTCATCAAGATGATCATGGCCGGCGCCGCCTGTGTCCAGACGGTGAGTTCCCTGTACAACCTGGGAGTGGAACATCTGCAGACCATGCTGCGGGAGATGGATCGGTGGTTGGATCATAACGGTAAGACATCACTGGCGGATATACACGGAACGATGAGCCGGCGCCACAGTCACGATCACTGGGCCTATACCCGCGCCCAGTACATCAAGTTGCTGCTGAATCCAGAAGAGCTGTTCTATAACGTCCCGACCATGTAGCGCGTTTTGCTGTTATTTGGAGCAAGCCACAAGTAGGGCATGGTGTCCTCACCGCGCCGTGGACGGCTGGGACAGCCGTCCCTGCCCCATCCATTCTACGATTCACTGAGCCGCTTCGCCTCTTTATCCACGTGGAAAAGCTCGTGCGACTCCTTAAGAAGGGCAGGGATGCGATCGTAAAACGGGCTCTCTGAGAGGCATGACCAGTCATGGAGATCGACACCGGTCGCCTGCTGTCCCGGGAACCAGTGATCCGCGTTGCCCAGCAGATTGTAGCGCATTTTTGCAAACTCCAGCAGCCCGAGTCCTTTATAGAAGGTCCACAACCGAAGGATCTCCCGCACATTGATGTTTCCGGGTGTTTCCGTGTAGAGCGGAATGCCCATGGACCATCCATTCCACCAGTCGGCTCCGAGTTGATCCTCCATGGATTGGATGATGCGTTGTTCGATGCTGTCCGCCAGCCGGATCCGATCATCCCAATACCGTGTGACAGCCTCGACATGCTGATCGAAATCAGAGGGTTTCGACACCCCGATGCTCAACGTATGCACTTCGGGACGGGCCAGGCAATACAGATCGTTCCACTGCATCGGCGAAAGCGGCGCGCACAGTTCCGTCATCTTCTCTGTTGGATGATACAGCATACCGCCCTTGTCGTTCGGGCTGATAATGAACACCCCCATGTCTGCCTGGGCGGCGGCCTCGACCATCGGCCAATGCAGCTGATTATAGATGAAATACCAATGCAGGTTGACATAGTCGAACTCACCCGTCTCCGCAGCACGGACCACCGTCTCCGGCCCGGCATGGGTGGAAAATCCCGCAAAGCGCACGCGACCTTCCCGCTGCAGCTGACGTACAGCCTCCAGACAGCCTCCCTTCCGGAGGCAGGAGTCCAGCAGTTCCGGCGTGTTGATCCCATGTATGGAGAGCAGATCGACATGTTCGAGCTGCAGATACTTCATGGACGTCTCGAATGTTTCGAGAAATTCACGTGCCGATTCCTTCACGCCGATTTTGGTTTGGACCAGCAGACTGTCACGGTCCAGCAATGGCAGAATACGCCCCATCTGCATCTCCGAGGGACCGTACCCCCGCGCGGTTTCAAAATGGTTGATTCCGAGTTCGAGTGCATACTGGATGCATGCCTCCAGGTTGGCCTGTCCTTTTGGATCAATCTCGTTGAACTCCAGATCATTCCAGCCCTGCTGATAGCGCATGCCTCCGCAGGTAAGCACCGGCATCTGCAGTTCAGTCCGACCAAATCGTTTTCGTGGAACCTGCATAGTTTTCATCCTTTCCTGTCAAGCTCGTCTCGGATCAGCTGCGCCGTTTTCATTCCGATGCCCGGCACCTCGGCAATCTGCTGCACCGAGGCCCGGTCCAGCCGCAGCATGGATCCGAAATGTTTCAGGAGTATTTCCTTTTTTGAAGCGCCGATTCCTGGAATTTCATCCAGCCGCGATTCCATGATGCGTCTACGGCGAAGGTCGCGGTGGTAGGAAATCGCAAAGCGATGGGCTTCGTCACGCAACCGGGTGACCACAGTCAACCCGGCCGAATGGCGCGGCAGCACCCGGTTGCCCGAATTGTTTTCATAATCCCAGACAATCTCCTCGTAGCGCTTGGCCAAGCCTACCACAGGCAGGTGCGCAAGCCCAAGTTCAACCAGTTCCGCCCGGGCCGCACGCAGCTGCGTGATGCCGCCGTCGACCATCACCAGACCGGGCAGCGGCTTCTGCTCCTTCAGCAGCCTGGCATAGCGCCGGCGCACCACCTCCGCCATGGACCGGGGGTCATCGGCACCTTCAACTGTCTTGATGCGGAAACGCCGGTAGCGGCCGGGATACGGAACCCCGTCAACAGCGCATACCATGCTGGCCACCGAGCTGCTTCCGGAGATGTTCGATATATCGAAGCATTCGATCACGCGCGGCTCGGCAGGCAGGTGCAACTGCTCCTGCAGTTCCCTGAGTCCACGTCGCGCCTCATCCTGTTTCATTTTCGGCGTCTTGCGGACCCGGGCCTTCTCCTTAACCGCGGTGTGCAGATTCAGCAGCATGTCACGCAGGGCAGCCGCATCCTCGAACCGCTGTTCCCCGGCGGCCCGCTCCATTTCCGCGCGCAGATCCTTCAGCAGCCCCATCCGCTCGCCGCGCAGAAAGGCGCAGGCCTCGTCAATCCGGCTCCTGTATTCGTCCGGACTCACCTTGCCGATGCAGGGTGCCGAACAGTTGGCAATGATGTCGTTGCTGCAGTGCTTGTAGGTATCCTCATCCGGAATGCGCGGCCGGCAGCGGCGCAGCCCGAAATACCGTTCCAGGAATTCAATCGTCACTTTTACCGCCAGGCCGGAGGTGTAGGGTCCGAAGTACAGTGCTCCGTCGTTCTTCTTGATCCGGCACTTCTGGATGGTCGGAAACGGATGCTGCACATCGACACGGATCATGACGAACCGTTTATCGTCCTTCCAGAGCGTGTTGTAATGCGGGCGGTATTCCTTGATCAGCCTGCCCTCTGTCAGGATCGCCTCGGCTTCGCTTTTCAAAACCACGACATCAAAATCCGCGATGGAATTGATCAGACTGCGGATCTTAGGCTGGGCCGTGCGGCGGGTATGTTCCCGGAAGTAGCTCCGCACCCGATTCCGCAGGGATGCGGCTTTGCCGATATAAATGATCTTACCGTCGCGGTCCCGCATCAGGTAACACCCCGGTTCATCCGGCAGGGTCTTGAGTTTTTCCTGTATTTTCTTAGGCACCAGCATGCCATCGATTTAAACACGCGCGCCCAGCCTGTCAAAGAAACCTTTACATATTGTACTGTTTCAGTGCTTTAATAGGGTCAGTTGAAGGCCGGATATAAACCGGATTATTCCATGGAAAAAGTACAGAACATCCTGATGGAGATATGGCTCGTTACAGCGGCGATGGCCCCCTACCTCCTGTTTGGCTTCCTAATGGCAGGCGTGCTATCCGTATTGGTTTCCAAGGAGTTTGTACGGCGCCACCTCGGCGGTCGCGGATGGCTCGGATCGCTGAAGGCCGCACTCGTCGGGGTGCCCATGCCGATCTGCTCATGCGGCGTCATACCGCTGGCCGCATCGCTGCGCAAGCACGGCGCCAGTCGCGGTGCCACGGCTTCGTTCCTCGCTTCAACCCCGCAAACAGGGATCGACAGCCTGATGATCACCTATGCCTTGCTGGGATGGGTATTCGCGGTCTTCAGGGCCGCAGTGGCGTTTCTGTCCGGCATCCTTTGCGGAACGGCGGTGGCCGCCGTCTCCCCCCGCGAATCGGAAGCCACGCCCGTTTGCGAAGATGAATGCTGTCAACCAACCGAACAGTCGACGATCAGACGCATGCTGTCCTACGGGTTCATCACCCTGCCACGTGACATTGCCAAGGCCGTGGTGATAGGAATCATCCTGTCGGGTATCATCAGCGGACTGGTTCCGGATGACTTTTTCTCCGACAGCATCGGCGACTCACCTGTGTCCATGCTGCTCATGCTCATCATCGGCATTCCGCTTTACGTCTGCTCCTCCGCATCGGTGCCTATCGCTCTGGCGTTCATCAAGGCCGGCATCTCGCCGGGTGCCGCACTCGTATTCCTGATCACCGGCCCGGCCACCAACGCGGCCACCCTGACGACCCTTTGGCAGATCATAGGACGCCGGCAGCTGATCGTTTTTCTCGTCACACTGGCGCTGTGTGCACTCGCGGCCGGCTTTGCCATGAACATGTTCACACCCAGCCTGGGCGTGATGGATCAGGTATGTCACAGCGAATGCGAACCCGGCAGTCTGCAGGTTTTCTGGTCGATCCTGCTTGCGCTCGTCCTGCTGAAGGGCCTGTTGCCGGAACGGCATAAAACCGGGTGCTGTTCGAAGTAATTAACCACTCCTTGCTGCCGCCGCCATTTCTTCGAGAAAATCCTTCTAATTCACAGCGCGGAACCATAAATTCTTGAATGCGGTAATACAGAGTAGAGCACCATGGATAACCAAAAGCATTCAATCATGATCATCGACGATCATCCCATCATCCATGATGGCTTGAGTGTCCTGCTGTCATCCGAACCGGACATGGAGGTGGCCGGAATTGCCGCTTCGGCAACCGAAGCAATGGAACAGCTGGAGAAACGCCTGCCGGATCTGGCTATCGTCGATCTGTCGATGGGCGATTCCGACGGGACCTACCTGATACAGCGCATCCATGCCGCCTATCCGAAGCTGAAAATGCTGGTGTACACCATGTCGGAAGAACGCCTGTTCGCCGAACGAACTGCCATGGCCGGAGCACGCGGCTATGTCATGAAAACCACACGGCCCGCCTTGCTGAAGGAAGCGATCCGGTCGGTGCTGGCGGGCAATACCTGCTTCCACCCGGATATCCAGGCGCGCATTGACCGGAAGCTAAATGGCCGCCCCCCCGGCGCCCATACGCTTCTGGACCGGCTTTCGAACCGCGAAATGGACATTTTCAAGCTGCTGGGGGAAGGCCTCGACTCAACTGCGATCGGCAAAAAGCTTAAGATCAGCCGCAACACGGTCGACACCCATCGCATCAACATCAAGAACAAGCTCGAACAGCCCAGCGGCAAGGCGCTCGAACGGATGGCCTACGACACCATCAGGCTGAAAAAAAAGCCGCTGGAATAGATGTTGTTCCAACCCCGGCCACCATGCGGATTCGCGCGGTGTTGAAAAAATGCAGGCAGGGCGGTAAGCCGGATTCTGTTCCCCTTGCGGGGTCGGTCATTTATCTAGTGCGATCAACCCGGAACTTAAACGGAACGGGCCGCTCCTCGGTTCCCTATTTGATCTTGCTCCGGACGGGGTTTACCCTGCCCCCTCGGTTACCCTCGGGGCGGTGGGCTCTTACCCCACCGTTTCACCCTTACCCCGCGAACGGGGCGGTTTGTTTTCTGTGGCACTTTCCATCCCCTGCGGTATCGCACAGAGGTTCCCGCGTTAACCACGGAACGTCCTGCCCTGCGGAGTCCGGACTTTCCTCCCTCCCGACGAAACGGGAGAGCGACCGATACACCCTGCCTGCCAAATGGTTCTATGTTTTAAGTGTTGGGTTTTAAGTGATCACGTTTAGTCTTTGAGTATGGGTGATTTCGGGTTCGGCATCTCCTGGATGCTTAACACCTGACACTTAATACCTGAAACTCTACCGCTGCCTACGGCGCCGGGTTGTAAACGATCCGGCCGCAGAAATTGCAGCTCACAATCTTGGTCGGGTTGCGCGCATCGTGGATTACCTGCGGCGGCAGCTTCATATGGCATCCGCCGCAATGACCGCCCGACTCCACCAGCGCGACCGCAACATCCTTCTTGTTGTTCATGATGCGCGTATATTTCTGCAGCAACGTCTTGTCGCACAGCGCTGCGGCGCGCGCACGGTCAGCCTTGAGGGATTCCAGCTGCTCCTTGAGGTAGCTCGTACGGTCGTTCAGCTCGTTCAGCTCGTCGGAAATCCCGGCCTTTTCGGCATTCAGCCGCTCCTCGCATTCGGCAACGATTCCCTTCCCTTTCTCAAGTTCCTCCATCAACTGGAGTTCCTTGTCCTCCAGATCCCTGATTTCGGACTCAACCACACCGATTTCCTTCACGAAGGCCCGGTACTGGTCGTTTGTTTTGGCATCCATCTGCTGGGTCTTGTACTTCGTCACCTTTTCCTTGCAGGACTCGATCTCCAGTTCGATATCCCGCAGGAGCGCTTCGGTGTGCTTCTTGCTGTCGAGTGCGGTTTCCAGCTTCTGCTTCGATCCGTCCAGTTGCGCTTCAATATCGCTTTTGCGCTGGGGAATGTCGCGGACCTCCCGCATAATCTTAATAAGTCTACGATCCTTCTTCTGCAGTGCAACGATCGGTTCCAACGGATGCGACACGGCAACCTCCTCTAGGTTTTCCAAAAAACAAGTCTCGCAACTTACCCGTTCGCCTGAGGCAAGTCAAAGCGATGAATCCATTTATTTACTGCCCGGATGAACCAGCTCCAGCCCTTCGCGGCACAGCGGACAGTCCGATGGATCATACGTTACCGGCTCGATGTCCAGCAGGCTGACGAGCGGGGCTTCGAATGCCGCCTTCCCGCCGCTGCGGTTGACCAGAATACCGATCGCCTGCACCACGCCGCCGTTGGCTTTCACAATATCAATGGTTTCCTGTACGCGCCCGCCACGGGTCACGACATCCTCGGCCACCACGAACCGCTCGCCCTCGCTGATTTTGAACCGGCGCAGCTTCAATTCGTTGTTTTCCTTCTCTACAAAAATAAAGCGCACACCCAAAGCGCGCGCCACATCGTGTCCGATCGTGATCCCGCCCATCGCCGGCGCGATCACCGTATCAACCTCCAGTTCCTGAAGTTCCTGCTTCATCTGCTCCACCAGCGCCTCGCACAGCCGGCCCGCGATGCGCGGATACTGCAACAGCAGCGCGCACTGGAAAAACCGGTCGCTATGCAGACCGGAACGCAGCTCGAAATGGCCGTTCAGCAGCGCACCTGTCTCCTCGAACAATCTGAGTACTTCTTCCTGTTTCACTGAATCTCCTCTAAAATGGATTTCTCAACTTTCCAATCAGTTTTTCATACTCCGATGGTTTCCGTCGATGAAAAAGGGCTGGACGGCGCACCGAGCCGTTCACCCCCTGACCGGCGCCGGCGTCCTACTTCACCAGCTTAAGCGCCTCAACCTGCCCCTGGCGGGCATAGTCGGCCGATTCGGCCAGGATGCGCGCCGCCTCCTGGGGAGCATGGAAGCCCATCGAATTTTCAGCAGCCACATAATCCAGACGCCACTGGGCTTTTCGCTGGAATTCAAGCGCGGGTCTCAGCTGTTCAGGTGTTGCACCGGCGGCCTTTGCTTCAGCGACGGCATCCAGCAGATCCATCAGCGCCGCGCCACCCCGCTCGAGCAGATCATGATTTTTCTGCTGGATGGAATCGACGCGGGCCAGCAGTTCGGACTCGGCAACATGATGGCACGGCTGGCAGGCCCGGTTTACATTCAACAGCGGACTGCGGACCCAGTGATCGGAAACCTTGGAGGCGCCGTCGCGCATGTAGGGCATATGGCAATCGGCGCAGGCAACCCCGCTCCGGGAATGGATGCCCTGGCTCCACAGCTCGAATTCAGGATGTTGAGTCTTAAGGATTTCAGCGCCGGACTCCTTGTGCTTATAGTCGTAGAAGCGCTCCCCGTTCTCCATTGTAAGCTCATCCCAGAACTTCTCTTCATCCTCCATCTTCAAGCCGTTGCCCCATGGGAAAGTGAGCGGAAACTTGGAGGAACAGTAGTACTCCACATGGCACTGGCCGCAGACAAAGGAGCGCATCTCGCCACGCGAGGCGTCTGTGTTCGGATCATACGGACGCGCGCGCGCTCCCTTGCGCCATATGTCGATGGATGGCAGTGCGGGAACAGGCGCTTCCGATGCAGCCAGCTTTTGAATCCCCACGATGAATGCCGGCCGTGTCACACGGACCTGCATGCTGTCCGGATCATGGCAGTCAACGCATGAGACGGGATGGGCATGGTCCATGTCATGCACCAGATCGTTGAGCTCCTGATAGGACATTTTATAGGTCTTGTTCATGCCGGCCAGCGCATCGCCTTCGCCCAGGGCCCGGTAGACCGGCATAATTGAAGCGTGGCAATGCATGCAGGATCCCGATTGCGGTTTCATCTGCCGCTTGGTCGATTCCTGATCCACCAGCATATAGGCGTGCCCTCTGCGATCCCGATAATCGATGGAGAAGGCATAGCCCAGAAACATCCGTTTGAGCCATGGATCGCGTTCGATCTTTTCCTCCGGCAATGCCTCGCTTCCTCCGTGACCACCGAAAGTGGTACGTGTAGCAAGGGCCGTACGCTTGTATGAGTCATACTGCTTGGGCCAGTTTTTGCCCCAGACAGCCGGGTCGGTGGTATCCTCGGTAACTTCAACCAGCCGCACATAGGGGTTTGCCGCTTCCTGCTTGCGCTCGAAAATATTGACGAGCAACGCACACACGGCAACAGCCGCAACCGCCGCCACGGCAATGAGGGCGAAAAAAATCCCTGAACTAACCGTTATTCTCTTCATCGTACTCATGGCCTGTCCTTTCTTTATCCAGCCCCTTGTCCGCTCCGCCGATACTGGTTGGTAAACTTCCGTGCCCCGCGGAAGCATGGCAGTGAATACAGCTGACGGCATCCGGATCGGTGATATCACGCCTGAAAAGCTCGTACACCATGTCCTCGTGGCACTGTATGCAGTTGTGCTGCAGTATGCGGCTGTTCTTTTCCTTGATCATGATCGGTTCATGAAAATCCTGCAGGGTGAACCCCTTCGAGTGATGGTAGCCGTTTTCCGCCTTGGCCAGGTATTTGGAGAAGAAGGTATGTGGCAGATGGCAGTCGACACAGGTTGCAACGGTATGATGGCTGGACTTCAGCCAGGAGTCGTACTGAGGGGTCATGATGTGGCAGTTGACACACGCCTCCGGATCCTTACTGAAATAGGACAGACCCTCTGCATATTTGAAGGTATACGCGCCGGTTCCGACCAGTACACCCAGCAGAAGCGCCAATATAATGACTTTCCTGTCCAACATCCGCTCTCCTCAAAGCCTATCGGGGCAACCGATACCAATACTCTACAAATCCACTAAGCTTATAGACCATATACATGAAGATGCAGCTTTATCCGCTGTTGATAAAGAATAAATACGGAACATTTGGCATGAGCGCGGCACTCGAACAAGCAACAGGTTTACGCTTGCCACACGACTCCCCAATCCGTAAGACAGATCCCCTTTCAGGCAGGTTTTTCGGGATTCATGAGCAATATAAAACTACAGACCTATCTCGTGAATGTGCTGGGCTGCAAGGTCAACCAGTACGATGCGCGGCAGATCGAACAGCTGCTGGAGCGGTATGGACTCGACCGGACCGAACAATCTGATGATGCGGACCTGATCGTGGTGCACACCTGCGGCGTAACAGCCGCGGCCGCCCAGAAATCACGGCAGACTATCCGGCGCATGCAGCGCGACAATCCCCTCGCCCAGGTCATCGTCACCGGCTGTGCGGCCGACGACGAACTGACCCAGGTCGATCAGGATCCCGTCTTCCGTATTTCCGCAGGCGCCGACTGGCTGCAGCGCCTCGCCGAACAACTTGATTCGCTGGCCATGCCCAATGCAGTGGACACCGACGGCATCGCCACCGATACCTTCACTATCTCACAGTTTGGCGATCATACCCGCGCCTTTCTGAAAGTACAGGACGGCTGCGATATAGGCTGTTCCTTCTGCATCATTCCGCAGCTCCGCAAGGAACCGCGCGACAAAGCCATCGAAGATGCCGTCCACGAAGCGACCGCGCTGACCGAAGCCGGTTACCGCGAGATTGTGGTCACCGGAGTAAGCGTCGGCCTCTATGGTCGCGAAAGCGGCAGTTCACTGGCACGGCTGCTGGAGCAGCTGGTTCAGGTACCGGACATCGGCCGCATCCGGCTCTCCAGCCTGCACCCCGGCGAACTGACCGACGAGCTGCTCGCGGTGTGGGCCGCATCGCCCACCATCATGCCCCATCTGCACCTCTCACTGCAGTCGGGATCCGACGCCGTTCTGCATGCCATGCGCCGCGGCTACACGACAGAGGAATACTACCACGCCGTGGAACGCGCCCGTGCCGTCCTCGACAAACCCGCCTTCACGACCGATGTCATCATCGGCTTTCCGGGGGAATCCGACACCTACTTTGAAGAGAGCTATGATTTCTGTGAAAAGGTCGGTTTCTCAAAGATGCACATTTTCACCTATTCTCCCCGCCCAAAAACCATGGCCGCCCGGATGCCCCGTCAGGTTAACGGTGCTGTCGCCACGGAGCGCAGCGAACGGCTTCACCGGCTCGGCGAAACCCTCGCACTCGACTACCACCGCCGGTTCATCGGCGAAACGGTCGGAGTCCTCGTCGAGCAGACCCGGAACGGGACCGCGACCGGCTATACCGAGCACTACATCCCCGCTGAATTCCCGGCGAACAATGTAAGGCGGGGCGAAGTGGTTGAAGCGAAGGTTGCCGAAGCCTCAAGTTCCGGAATCGTGTGCAAGCTGTAAGGTGCCTGGTTTCACCCCCATGCTACGAGACGGCGGGTTCGTCGAACCCGCCCTACCACCTGATGTAAAGACTGGATTCCTCAGGTAGGGCGCTTTCGACGAAAGCGCCGCACGTGTGGTTCCGCTCGGGACATGGCGGCGGGTTCGACGAACCCGCCCTACCCCTGGTTTTCCCAAACATACTCCCAATCCTCCGGATGCTCAACCAGGCCAGCCCGCACGGGATTAGATCGGATGTAATATGCTTTTTCGGCATAGCTTTCTCCAGGACGCAGTCGATGATCGAAAAAATCGCGTTGCCACGTCACGGAGCTGTAGGTCGAAACGTACCTTTTCCACTGGGAAATACACTGCTTCATGCCAAGCTGCTGGGAAAACGTCATGATAGCGTGGAGATGATCCGGCATCAAAAGCAACAGATGTATCCACATGTCCCCTCGTTTCTGCCGAAAGAGAAGGCTTTCCCTCACTAG
>JBNLDM010000019.1:0-81168 GCA_050304335.1 Pontiella sp. | reverse complement strand
TGTCTTTTCCGCGCGCTATGCCGGTGAACACTGCTCCTATTCCGACAACAATGCCAAACTCCTTGAGGAACTGGCTGGAAAGAACAATCGCTCGGCCCGCTTCCGTACGGTGATTGCGTTGTCCGATCCCGGTGGAAGTGTCCAGACCGTGGCCGGCGAATGCCCCGGGGTCATTATTGAAGAACTGCGCGGCACCAATGGTTTCGGCTACGATCCGCTCTTTGTTCCCGACGGCTATGCGCAAACCTTTGCCGAACTGTCCTCCGAGGTTAAAAACCGCATCTCGCACCGTGCGAATGCCTTGCGCAAGGCGCATGACACCTGGTCGGAACTGCTTGCCAGACTGGCAAATCAATAGAACCAAAGTATATCAGAAGGAGTATGGTGAATTGATATGGGTAGCCGAGATCCCTGACCTCGGTCTGCGATCGCGGATTGCCGCTGCAGTATTCATCATAACTCTGATGTTTGCGCCTGCCTAAAGTGGCCGGACGCCACAATAATGCTGTTATCATCACGTCCTATTAGTAGGATTCATCCATCACGGGAGCCTGCATGATTACGAAACGAAGGGTATATTCAGTGCTCGTAGTTCTCGGGTGTCTGGCGGGTTACGCCGGCGCGGAATTCCGTCCCTGGACCGGCGTCAATGGACAAAGCGTCGAAGCCGAGTATGTCCGGATGGCCGAAGGCAGCGTGGTGCTCAGGAAACGCGACGGAGCGGAGGTCAAGGTGGCCATGGACGCGCTTTGCGAAGAGGACCGCCGGTACGCCATGCTGCAGAATCCGCCCCGCATCGTCATCGAGGTGGAAGACAAGGTCGACCGCAACACCGTGGCCTATGCGGGGGGACGGGAGATGCGCATGGAGTCTGTCATGGCCGCGGTTTCTCTGAACAAGGGTAACTCGGATCCCTATGATGCGGAGTTGTCGCTGGACGTCGTTCTGATTGGAGAACTGGAGCAGCTGGACCGCTACACGATTATCGAGCACAGCCGCTCGACGTTCCGGTTCACCGATGAAAACAAGGGCCTTGCCACTTTGACCTGCGGGCCGGTGGATCTTCGAACTATCCGGGGCAACCGCAACGCGGGCGCCAGATATGATGGATATCTGGTGATCGTGCGCGACAGCCGTGATGAGCTTGTTGCCCTGAAAGGGAGTCGTCTGGATTTCGAGAAGCATGCAGATGCATTGCGCGCGGCCGGCAAGGGCACCTTGTTCGACAAGGATTTTACGTTCATCCGCGAAGGTGGGGCTCGGCGTCCGCGACCCGGTTCCGCAAAACCATAGCTGCGGTGAAGCATAAACGCGATGATCTTCCGGAGTTCGGATTGCGTTGCTCAAATCTCTTCTCGAACGCCTTGCGGGCCTGTATTGTCATACCAGTTAAGGAGACGTCATGAATATCCATAACATGTTGATTCCAGCCATGGTTGCGCTGGTTTGCTTTGTTGGCAGCGCCAGGGCCGAACTCCGCGAATGGACCGACACGGACGGCAAGACCGTCAAGGCCGAGTTTGTCCGCAAGGAGGTGGAATCCGTCGTGCTGCGCAGGGAGGACGGCACCGAGCTGAAGGTTGCCTTCAGCTTGCTCAGTGATGCGGACCAGGATTATGTCATGCTGCGGACGCCGCCCCGTATCGAGATCAACATGGAACCGAGTGTGGACGCCTATACGGTCGGGTATCTGGGCAACGGGGGATATGACTATACGGTCAAATACCAGGTCGTGGAACCCTCGGTGTTGCTGAGAAAGACATCCACGGATCCATACTATGCGCCGTTGACCATGCAGGTCGTCATCATTGGCCGTATTCGGGAGGTCAATCGGTATATCATCATAGACAATACGGCCGTTCCATTCACCTTCACAGGCCAACAAAGCTACGAGGTCACGTACCGAGGATTTCCATTGGACCTCCGCCAGATCAAGGGCAGCTGGAAATCGGGTGTGGAATACGAAGGCTATCTGGTTGCCGTACGTGACAGTTCGGGCGCGATCGTCGCTGCGAAGGCGAGCAAGCTTGCGCTGGAAGAGCATGCGGATGAGGTGTCATCGGCGGCCGCCGGCAGCATGCTCACCCGTCGCCTGAGGATCATCCAGCCGCAGGCAGTGGTGGTTCCCGACACCGGTTATGAGGAGCCGCAGCTGACCTTCTGATCCGTTCGTAGTTCCGCCTTCAGGCGTTTCTGTGGATGAGAACTCAGACATGACCACCTTGAGGTGAACTACAGTGTTTTCCTTTGATTAGCGGTTTAAAAACCCCGCGCCCCCGTCTATATTCGGCGCTTCGCTTTGATTTACAGGAGATACACATGATTACAGCTATCAGCCCGATCGATGGACGCTATGCCTCCAAGGTCGCCGAATTGACCGAATGTTTTTCCGAATACGCCCTCGTGCGCAACCGCGTGCGCGTGGAAGTCCTTTGGCTTCAGGCACTTTGCGCTGAGCCCGGCATTCCGGAATGCCGCGCACTGACCGTCGAGGAACTCAACCTGCTCACCGGCATCGTCGACGATTTCACACCGCAGGAGGCCGAAAAGGTCAAGGAGATCGAAAAGACCACCAACCACGACGTCAAGGCGGTCGAGTATTATCTCAAGCATAAGCTCGCCGGCTCCTCGCTGGAGGAACTCTCTGAATTTCTGCATTTTGCCTGCACTTCCGAGGATATCAACAACCTGTCCCACGCCCTCATGCTCAAGGACGGCCTCGCCGCGCTGCTGCCGCACCAGCAGGAGATCGTCGACCAGCTCAAGACCTTCGCCGGCCAGTGGAAGGCGGTGCCGATGCTGGCCCGCACGCACGGGCAGACCGCATCACCCACCACCATCGGCAAGGAGCTGGCGGTCTTTGCCGACCGCCTCGCACAGCAGATGAAGAAGGAGGAGGCAGTCGAAATTCTCGGCAAGCTCAACGGCGCCGTCGGCAACTTCAACGCGCATCTCTCGGCCTATCCGGCCGTCGACTGGCCTGCGCTGGCAAAGGGCCTGATCGAAAACAAGCTGGGCCTCCGGCAGAACCTCTTCACCACCCAGATCGAACCGCACGACTATATGGCTGAGCTGTTTGATGCCATCAGTCGCTTCAATACCATCCTGATCGATCTCGACCGCGATATCTGGACCTACATCTCCATGGCCTACTTCGGCCAGAAGACCGTGAAAGGGGAGGTTGGTTCCTCCACCATGCCGCACAAGGTTAATCCGATCGACTTCGAGAACTCCGAAGGCAATCTCGGCCTCGCAAACGCCCTCTTCGGGCACCTCTCCGCCAAGTTGCCGATCTCGCGTCTGCAGCGCGATCTGACCGACTCCACCGTCCTGCGCAACATGGGGGTAGGCTTCGGTTACAGCATGATTGCCTACCTCTCCACGCTGAAAGGATTCGGTAAGCTCAAGCTGCGTGAAGATGTGCTGGCCGGCGATCTCGACTACGCCTGGGAGGTGCTGGCCGAACCGATCCAGACCGTCATGCGCAAAGCCGGCATCGAGAAGCCCTACGAAAAGCTCAAGGATCTTACCCGCGGCCAGGACCGCATCACCAGGGAAACCATCCGGCAGTTTGTCGAAGGGTTGGATCTTCCCGCGTCCGACAAGCAGCGCCTCCTCGACATGTCCCCCGCCAGCTACACCGGTATGGCAGAGGCCATTGTCGATGGTCTCGGGTGATATGTTTATGGTTGATCGAGGGCCCGGTCACGGACCGGGCTTTTTTATCTCGCGCCGTGAAGCATCAATGCCGAACGTCGTCCAAGGGGGCGGGATCTTGACAAAGATCATAAATACATTATTCTTTTGTCCGTGAAATCGGACTTTTCAGGTGATTTTCATGATCTGAATGCCGGCGGCCTGGCCGATTTCAACATGCTGTATGACTGCACCAAATGAGGCATTAAAACGCAGTAGGAGGCAGAGGATGAAAATCAATACCCTACGTTGGATGTCTGGGTTGGTGCTGACAGTCTTCGTGGCCATGCTGTCGGGATGCGCATCAGTTCGCGTGCAGACAGACTACGATCCCTCCGTCGATTTCAGTCAATATCATACCTATCGGCTGGCGCAGCCCACAGATGGCATCCCGCTCTCTCCTTCCGCCGATACCGCGTTGCGGGAAGCCCTGCACACCGGTCTTGCAGATCGCGGTATCATGGAGGTTACCGAAGGTGATGCGGATCTGGACGTGGTCTGGCACATCTTCACGCAGGAGCAGGCCTCCGTACAGCAGTATACCGATTGGGGATATGCGCACGGCGGTGCGTGGCCCGACCGGTATGGTCCGTATTATATGTGGCCCGGTGCGCCGATGACCTATACCGATGTCAACTATTACATCGAAGGCACGTTGATTCTTGATCTTGTGGATGCAAAAACATCCAGGCTGGTTTTCCGCGGGACCGGTAAGGGAGAGGTCGGCAGCCCGAAGGCCAACGCAGGGAAGATCCGCGAGGCCGTGGGGAGAATCGTTCGCGATATTCCTTCCGGAACATCTTCATCCACCAGGGAATGAATCCACAAAGGAGGCTCCGAATGAATGCGAAGGGCATGGTTGGACTGCGATTATACCTTGCGGTTGGGCTGGCGTGGCTGTTGGCCATGGCTTGTATGCCGCACGTGTCATGGGCGGCTGAAGAGCCGTCGCAGTCGGAAAAGGCCAAGGAGGCCGTTGAAGAAGCGGGAACCAAGACGACCGAAGCCGTGGGCGATTTCGTGCAGCGGGTCAATGACAGCAGGCTGGTCAACCGCACCCGTGACGAGATCGTGGCCTGGGTGCTGATGGGGGTTCTCGTTGGTTCCGTGGCCGGGATGATGACTTCGCGCAAGTCATCCAAACTGGGCCGTCTTGGGCGTCTGCTGCTCGGCCTGGCCGGGGCGCTGGTGGGCGGCATGATTGTCCGGGTCGCCGAGATCAGCTATGGCTGGGGTCAAATCGTCCTGCCCTATGAAGAACTGCTTTACTCCATGGTCGCCGCGATAGCCTTCGTTGTAATCGGACGCTTGATCCGGTTTCAGATGCAGCGGAAAAAAAAGAAATAGCCGCCACATCTCTCAGCGTCGAAGCCGGCGGGGATTAAATCCTGTTGATCCCGCCTAAATCAGCTTTGTATCTTTACGCCTTAGCATGATATAGATAATTGCCTGCAGCCTGACCTCAATCCCGCGTAATGTCGCGGCCGCGGCGCTGACTTTCGATCCAGATCAGCTCGTCGGCGGTTGGGATACGGTGGCAGGCAAGCTCGTATTCGGTGATGATCTGACGAAAGTCGGCGGCATACATGCCGATCAGGTCGATTACGTTGCCCTTCATGCGGCGGAAGGCTTCAGCCTGTATCCTGTTTTCTGTTTGTGTATGTGTCGTCTTCATCATCCTCACCTCAACTGTATCGACAGCTTATTCCGTGCCACTACCTGATTGGGAAAATCACGCAACGGATCATATCGATTTTTCAATTACTGCCGAAACAAGGGATATTTTGATGTGCATGCCGTGGATACATCGTCTGTATCGGTGTTGTTAAGCTGACGCCTGGCCACAACGACGCAAAACTGTGACAAACCGGCCCCGTTCACGCAGAGCCGTCGGTATCAACCTCTCGCCAAACCGCAAAGCCTACTCTAGGTAGGGCGGGTTTGATGAACCCGCCGTGATATATTTCGCAAAGAGTCCGCTGAGCCGGCGTGGGAGCAATCTATGATCTCTGATATCTCCGCGTGCGATTACGCAGGGGAATCAAAGCATATCCGGTCCTGGATCGTTCTTTTGTGCTCTCACCAGGACGCAAAGTCGCCAGGATTTGAAACGGACGCGGGCATTAAACCCGTATTGACCCATGTTCATCCTTGGACTTGGCACAAGGGAAATCGATGCCGCTAGATTTTTCTGTAAGGAATGCCTAGCGACTCCGAACAAGAAATAGTTGCTGAAATGTGTGGAACGGATGGGCCGTTCCGACAGTGAATTGAAAGGAGCAGTGTGATGAAAAAAATGACAAGAGGAATGTTCGCGGTTATGTTGGCTGGAGGAATGATCATGGCGACTGTTGTCCTGGCCGGACCCAAGGGACCCACGATCGTGGATGTGGCGGTGGCCGTAAACAGCGATGGCCCCTACGCGGGTTCATTCGATACCCTGATAGCGGCACTTGGAGCGGCCGATCCGGCCGTTCTGGCGACCCTGTCCGGCAACGGGCAGCACACCGTATTCGCGCCTACCGACGACGCCTTTGCCAAGCTTGATCTGGATGAAAGCAACATCGGCGATCTGGATCAGGGATTCCTGACCGATGTACTGCTGTACCACGTAGCCAACGGACGGCGTGACTCTGAAGATGTGGTCGACTCCCGCAGGATCCGAACGCTGCTCGGTGAGTTTCTCAAGCAGGATGATGGAATCCTGATGGATAATGTCGGGCAAGCGTCTGTAATCGTTGTCGTCGACGTGCCTGCTGCCAACGGGATTATTCACGTCATCGACACTGTTGTTCTTCCTTACCTCCCCTAAGAGGGAGGCCTCCATAAAACCCCACCCAGGCGGCCTTCAGGCCGCCTTTTTTTGGTTCGCGCAGAGGCGCCGGGATCGCAGAGGAGATATCTAGAATCTCCCATGTATTCGTTTGAGATGATTCAGGACAATCAAAGCGTATGTTCTGCAGTCGGTTCCACTGCGGGGATCGTTTATATTCCTCACCAGGGCGCAAAGTCGACAATCTATATGAAACCAGACCGGATTAAACATTATGTGCTGAGCGCCTTCGCGCCTTTGCGTGAGTAAAAAATCGTCCAGCTGCGGGCTCAGCGCCTCCGCGAGGGATACATCCAGCTAATGCATGCTCTGGCACGCAAAATGCAAACAATCCCTTCAATGTTGAGGTGAGCTCATGAATACAAGGACGAGAGAATTTAAGAAGTGCACCTGCTGCGGAAATGCGTGGGAAACCCTTAGCGACCTGATCCGTGATGAACAGGTGAAGATCATCGGCTATCAGGCTGCCTTTATGGACAGCCAGGAAGGACTGTTCTTTTTTTCGCATAGAGCCAGGGAATGCGGAACCACGATTGCCATACCCGGCAGTTGTTTCGAGAGTCTCTACGAGGGTTGTGAATATACCGCACAATTAACCTGTACGGAACTGTGCAGCGGGTTATGCCAGTCGTTCTATGATGTTGGAGAATGTCCGCAGGAGTGCGATATGCGGTGGGTCCGCGACATCATAGAAGTGATTGAAAACCGGGGTCCGGAAGAGCTGCTTGCACGGCTCGACGAGGTGGAACCGCACCAACGGTGTGCCTAGACCTGTCTCACCACTTACTGCGGTACAGCGGAGCTGATCATTGGGACGCCATGACCGCTGAAAACGCGGGAGAAGCGGCCCTCCGGTTGCCATTGTTCCTGCTAAGATCTGCGTTATTGTGCGTCCTTCTTAGGATGGAATGCGCAATCAATTCAGATCGCCCTGTTGATCCGTTCAAAAGAAAACGCTTCGCATTCTGTGCCGTTGTGCGAAATCAATCCTTGCCGTCCGGCTAGATGGGGACAGCACAATCGTTTTGCGATTGTGCTGTCTGCAAAGGCGGGTAAACCGTAAAGTAGCTGGATCGGGTTACCACTCGGGAAACCAGCTCACCATTAACCGGAAAAACCTATGCCTGCACCTAACGACTCGGGAAAAATCAATCTGCGCCAGATGTACGAAGTTGAGTACTGGACCAGGAAGCTCGATCTCACGGTGGATGAGTTGACGGAGATCATTGCGACGGTCGGACCCTCTGTGGATGCCGTTCGGACACATGTGGGCCGATAGCGCACCCCGCCAGGTCGCATTTTTCACCACAGTCTTCGACTCTCAGGGATGAGCCCTCGGCTCAGACTCGAATGAGAGGGCGCCCAGGGTAGGGGCAGCATCGCGACACGATCGAGCTCACCGAAGTCCGCGGCCGCCGAACTCTGTTTTGCGCAACGTTGCAAAGCCACCAGGTTTAATGCAGCCTGGGAATTTGACAAAGTATCCATCGCAGCCTGATCCATTCCCTACCGGCTTTATTTACAGTCGTTAATAATCTACCGCTATTGTTTATCGGCGCGAGGATTGATCTGCTAACCGCTATCAGCTAGTCCAGAGTAATATCGCGGCCGCGGCGCTGGCTTTCGATCCACAGCAGGTCGTCGGCGGTGGGGACGCGGCCATGTTTGGCCTCGAATTCCGAAATGATGTCACGGAAGTCTTCCGCATAGGCACGAATCAAATCCAGTTCGTTGCCGTTCATGCGGCTGAATGCTTCGGCCTGCGCCAGGATTTCCTCGCGTGTCTTGTGCTTGCTCATGCCTTTAATTGAGCTTAAGTCGTGCCAGTATTCGAGCATCGATGCCTGAGTCGTCCTATATCCCTCGGACAGCGTGATCAGCGCACGCATGGTTTTCATCTCACGTCACGCCGCCAAGAGTGGTGTGTCTCTCAGCCGCAGTACTGTATCTCACGCAGAGGAAGTAGGGCGTGCTGTCTACAGCGCACCTGATTCATCCGCCACGGAGGACTCAGAGGGTCATAAAGGATAGGGTAGGTTCGACCAACTCGCTGTGTTTTATTTCACGCCAAGCCGCAAAGTCGCCAAGGTTTGAAAAACCCTGAGGATGGAACATATTATTCCGTGCGCTGTGGCCTTTTGCGCGAGGAATAAATCCGCGATGATCGGAGTTAATCTGCCTTCAGCCGGCAGGCTTTTCCCGGTTGGCAACCACGATGCCGGCAATAATCAGCACCATCCCGATCAGGGACGGCAGGGTGGGCGACTCGTTCGGCAGCAGGATCCAGCTCAACGCCGCGCCGCTGAGCGGTATCAGGAATTTCCAGAGGTTCAGCCGCGATACCTTCATCCGGCCCAGCAGATGGAACCAGATCGCAAACGCCACCGAGGATATGGTCGCCAGCCACAGCAACTGACCGTAGAAGACCGCCGGCAGCGCCAGGTTCGGTGCGCCTTCAAAGGGCAGGGCCATCAAAAGCAGCACGAATCCACCGATTAGCATCTGCGCGCTGTTGAGCGCCACCGGCGGCAGACCGCCCTTGCGTTTGGCGATAATGACGTTGCCGACGGCCGACACGACCGAGCCACTCAGCAGCAACAGCAAAGCGCCGGACTCCTTCAATCCCAACGGATTCCACGGCTTCGATGCCAGACTGATACATACGATCCCGCCCATGCCAAAGGCGATGCTGACCATGGTCCTTCGCTCCAGTTTGTCGTCGTGCGTCAGCCAGTGCGCCACCAGCGCCGCGCAGAGCGGGCCCGCGCCCATCGCGATTGCACCCTCGGCACCCGGCAGCCATGACAGGGCGATAAAGAACGTCGCATAGAGATAAACCGTGTGAAACAGGCTGACCAGCAGCACGGTCATGAATTCCTTGCGCAGCAGCTGCAACGGGGCCAGCCAGTGTCTGCAGAATGGAATCTGGATCAGTCCCGCCAGCACAAACCGCATGCCTGCCAGCGTCAGCGGCGTCTGGTATTCCAGCGCTTGCTTAACCGTCACAAATGCCGTCGACCACAGCAGGCACGCCAGAATCGCCTGGGAATTATTTTTGAATGCAGGTGCAAACATCGCGGCATCATCCGCATCGCACCCGCCCCGGTCAAGCGGAGCAACCCTTTAATATATCGGCCTCGCGCAATGCCGCCGGAAAGTACTATCTCGCCGAGCTGCGAAGTACTCCAAGGGTGGCGACAGCGCGATTCGACTTAGCTGACCGATATCCGAGGCCGCCGGAAAGTAAACCCGCGCAGAGAAGCAGGGATCGCGGAGCGCAGTACAGGGGGGCGACCTCCGTTTCGGTTGGTGCGGCTATTAACACGCACACCACTGCAAAGCCGAAATGTATTATGTAAGCTATCGCTGTAATGCCCGAACTTCAGTAGGTGGTAATCAAATGAAAGCGACAAAACGGGCATCACGAAGGATCAGGGTTGCGGGCATGGTTATGTTCGGTCTTATACAGGCATATGGAGGAGCTGTGGGAAGCGGTGACAATAGAAGTCCGATTGAATGGGACGCCGATATGGGCGGGTGGTTTGTTGTAAACGATGGCGTAATGGGCGGGATTTCCCGAAGCCGGGTTACCCTGACGAATCGAAATACTCTGCTCTTTTCGGGAACGGTTTCGCTCGAAAACAATGGGGGATTTGCATCCATCCGGCACACAGCGCAGGATTTTGATTTCGAAAATGGAGACGGCATATGGATGTGCGTGAAAGGGGATGGGAAAACCTATCAACTGCGGGTGCGCACCTCCGACCGCTTTGACGGCATCGCCTATAAGGCTGATTTCAAAACCGAGAAGGATATCTGGCAGGAATTCCGGATTCCATGGGAAGCGTTTTCTGCCACCTTCCGGGGACATAAAGTCAAAGGCGCCCCTGAGCTGAAAGGCCATCAGATTCAGCAGGTAGGTTTTCTCATCGCGGACAAGCAGGACGGTGACTTTGAGTTGGAGATTCAGTTTCTCGGATCCTTCGGGCACGGAGCGTAAGGCGTCACCGCGACTCTACAGAGCTCATGCCAAGCCGAGCAGATAATAGCCTGATTTGTTTTCTCCGTGACTCCGTGGTAAAAATGGACACATGAAGCATCAGAAACAGAAGAATACATACCGGAAGGCGGAGCGGCACCTGGCAATCGCCGATCCGGTGATGGCGCGACTGATCAAAAAGCACGGACCGTGCGGCATCCATGTGTCAAACGGAACGCTATTTCACCATCTGGCGTCGGCGATCATTGCCCAGCAACTGTCTGTTAAAGCTGCGGACACCATCCAGTCGCGGGTCATGCGGCTGGCCTCCAGGCCGTTGACGCCCAGAAGCTGGTTGGCCGCCGATGTAGAACAGCTGCGCGCGGCCGGGCTGTCGAAGCAGAAGGAATCCTATATCCGCAGCCTGGCGGAGACAGTTGATCAAAAGCACATCTCCAAGCAGCGCCTGCGGCACATGGAAGATGCCGAGGTGATGGCTTCGTTGACCGCACTGAAGGGTATCGGCCCATGGACGGCGGAAATGTACATGATCTTCGGGCTGCAGCGACTGGATGTGATGTCGCTCGGCGACGCCGGCCTGCAGCGTGCGGCGCGCAATCTCTACAACGGCGGGACTGCAAGGGATGGGCTGCTGGAAACCGTGAGTCAGACATGGAAACCCTACCGTTCCGTCGCCAGTTGGTACCTCTGGATGTCGCTGGGGGAACAGCAATGAGCATCTCGTAAAGCCGCCAAGCCCGCAAAAATAAGAAAACCTTTGTTTACTCCGTTAGCTCGGTGTGAGACCAGACCGCCGAAAGGGAATGCCACACAGCGCCGCAGAATTCGCTGACATATCAATACAGGATATTCAAGTAATCGCTACCCGCGAAGCCTCCGCGTTCCTGGGTATTTTGCGCGAAAACAAAACAAACCCCTCCGGAGCCCCCTGCGGATTGCGCTGCTGCCGGTTAAACGGCATAGGGCGCATACGGAACACCGCGCGGGAACATGACGGGAGCATTAGCGGCCAGAATGAGCAGCGTGGCTATGAAGCCCAGAATCAGTAGCGTCAACAGTACGCCGGTCCAGAAATGGCGGCTGTGGAGATGCTCATCGATGTGGTGCCTCAAGGACAGCATGCGATCATGCAGGTTATGGCTCCCATGCTTCATGGTGGTTGCCTTGTGCATTGTCTACCTCCCTTCAAAACATTAGAATCCATGGAGGCCAAAAACGTTGCATTTTTTTGCTGGTTTCCATTCCCGCCCTGCAAAACAGCGGGTTGCGGCTTGAAAGGGTCATACATCAGAGCCCTCGGTGGTGAGTAAGACCTCATGCCAAGTCGCAAAGCCACCAAGAAAACGCTCCTCTGTTTACTCGGTTGTCTCTGCGTGAGACAAAAGACTGCGGTATGGCATATCACACGGAGTCAACGGGGCCGGCAGAGAGGGTAAGCCGTCGGCTGCGCGGTGTTGGATGTTATGTTTTTAGATATTAGCTTTAATCTCGTAAATCCTGCAATCCTGCCGAAACACCGCGACTCTGCACGAGATTAACTGAAAAAAGGCGGACCCTTGGCCGCCTTTGAACCGTTGCACTCGCACGTACTACGGATTGACCAGCTCGCCGCCCACCTTGAAGCGGTCGTTTCGATCGGCCTGCTTAAGGCGGTTGTACTCGGTTTTGGTGAGGGCGAGGACCGAGCCGTGCCGGACGGGAGTGAAGGGAAAGTCCATCCGGTCGCCTTCGTCGAAATCGCCATCGGCGAGGTCGGTGGTTTCAAACGACTGGTAGCCCGCACCCGTGCTGTACTGGTCGAGCAGCAGGCACCACTCGGCGGGCTTGCCGCCCCTGGGCGGCTCCATCATGAAACAGGTGGGGCCCTCGTAGCCGCGCAGCTTGGAGAGCGTAAAGCCTTCGACCTCGCTCCAGCTGCTCATCAGGTGCTGACTCTTTTCCATGGTGATGGCCTTGTCGCGCTCATCCTTTGTGAAACGGTAGTAGGTGTCGCCTGCCTTGATGATAGTGGTGTCGATGACCGTGGTCGGCTTTTCGATGTAGATGAACGGGTCGCCGAATTCCTTGAAGTCCTTGGTCCGGGCGGCCCAGATGCGCTGCTTGGAAAAGTTGTCGTCGGATGTCTTTGAGGCCCAGAAGACCATGTATTCCTTGACCTCGTCGTCATAGATGGCCTCGGGCGCCCAGGTGCAGCCGGCGTTGCCGGGTGCCACCTTGCAGAGGCGCGGCTCGGACCAGTTGACCAGATCCTCCGATTCCCAGACGACAATAGACTGGCTGGCGGCGGTCTGGGCGCGGCCCCAGTCGCCATTGAGGTTGATGGAGAGGTCGGTGGCGATGCAGTAGAACTTCGTGTTGTCGTGGGAGCGCAGGATGTAGGGGTCACGCACGCCCTTTTCGCCAAGTTTGCTCACCAATACCGGATCCTCGTCGTTAAGGCCCTTCCAGGTGCGGCCGTTTTCGCTGAGCATGAAATAGATCTGTTCGGTCATGGGGGTGGCCTCGCCGCGGAACGTGACAAAGAGGTAACCGCCGATATCCTCCGCGCAGCCGACGGAAGCGATGCAGCACGCCAGCAGCATAAGAAAACGCATTTTCATGGGATGCTCCTTATTAAGGTACATTGTTGGAAAAGTAAGGGTACTTGTTCGCATAACGGGGGCGGGTTTGTCAATGCGGGGCCTATTCTCAAAACGTGGCAGTAGGCATAAGGCAATAGGGGATCTCGCGCAGAGGCATTTGGGGTCCACAGATTGCACGGCTTAGGGGATTTTCTGTTAGAGCGTGGCCTGTTCCTGCGATATTGCCATCTGTGGATGCTGGTGTACTCCGCGCCTTCTGCGGGGCAATAGGGTTTTTGGATGGGTCAATATTCGTACTAGGCAACGAGGGGGAAATATTGTTTAGTTTGCCGGAGAGACCACATATCGCAACCAGGAGAGGGTGACTATGGAAATCAAGGATATTAAACGCATCGTGGAACTGATGAAGACGAACGATCTGACGGAATTCGCGATGAAGGACGATGATTTTGAGCTGACCATGAAGCGCGGCAGCAGCGATGCGCCCCAGGTCGTATATGCATCCGCTCCAGCCGGTATCCCTGCGGCGGCTCCGGCGGCAGCCCCCGCGGCGGCAGCCGCTCCGGCCGGTGCTCCGGAGGCATCCGAAGACGACGGCCTGATCGAGATTCCCTCGCCGATCGTGGGGACCTTCTACCGCAAGCCCGCGCCCGATGCCGATATGTTCGTTTCTGTAGGTTCCGAGGTTTCCGAGGATACCGTGGTCTGCATTGTCGAAGCCATGAAGGTGATGAACGAAATCAAGGCCGACGTGAAGGGTGTGATCAAGAAGATTCTCGTGGACGACGCTTCACCCGTCCAGTACGGCCAGCCGCTCTTCCTCGTTGAACCCAAGTAAGGGAGTCGCCCATGTTTGAAAAGGTATTGATCGCCAATCGCGGCGAAATCGCGCTGCGCATCATCCGCGCCTGCAAGGAGCTGGGCGTGCGCTCGGTCGCGGTCTACTCCGAGGCCGACGCCGATTCGCTGCACGTGCAGATGGCCGACGAAGCCGTCTGCATTGGTCCGGCCGCCGCCAGCAACAGCTACCTCAAGATCAGCAACATCATCAGTGCGGCGGAGGTCGCCGACGTCGATGCGATCCATCCGGGCTACGGGTTCATGGCCGAAAACGCCCATTTCGCGGAAATCTGTGCCAAGTGCAACATCACTTTCATCGGCCCCAAGCCGGACTGCATCCGCAACATGGGCGACAAGGCCATTGCGCGCGACACCATGAAGGCCGCCGGTGTACCGATTACGCCCGGTTCCGACGGCATCCTGAAGAATTCCGATGCAGCGCTCAAGCTGGCCCAGCAGATGGGCTATCCCGTGCTGCTCAAGGCCGTCGCCGGCGGCGGTGGCAAGGGCATGCGCGTGGCGCGCAACGATGTCAGCCTGGTGCAGGGCTATATGGCGGCTTCGGCCGAAGGCGAGGCCTCGTTCGGCAATCCGGACCTGTTCATGGAAAAGTACATTGAATCGGCCCGCCACGTCGAAGTGCAGATCATCGGCGACAAGCACGGCAACGTCTGCCATGTCGGCGAACGCGACTGCTCGATCCAGCGCCGCCACCAGAAGCTGGTGGAAGAAGCGCCGTGCCCGACGCTGAGCGACGAGGAGCGCCAGGCGCTCGGCGATGCCGCCGTCAAGGCCGCCAAGGCGGTTAACTACGACAGCGCCGGCACGCTGGAATTCCTCTATGACGAAGTCGCGAAGCAGTTTTACTTCATGGAAATGAACACCCGCATCCAGGTGGAGCATACGGTCTCTGAAGAGGTCAGCGGGATCGATCTGCTGAAGGAGCAGATCCGTGTGGCCGCCGGCGAAAAGCTCTCTTTCACGCAGGAGGATGTGGTGATCCGCGGTCATGCGATCGAGTATCGTGTGAATGCCGAAGATCCCTACAACAACTTCACTCCGTCACCGGGCCCGGTCGAGGCGGTCCACTTCCCGGGCGGCCCGGGCATCCGCATCGATTCGCATGTCTACTCGGGCTATAACATCTCGCCCTACTACGACAGCATGATCGGCAAGATCATCGCCCGCGGCAAGGACCGCGAGGAAGCGATTGCCCGCATGCGCCGCGCGCTGGACGAATTCACTATTAACGGTCCGCATACATCGGTGCCGCTCGGTGAGGCGCTGATGTACGATTCGCGCTTTATCGAAGGCAGATACAACACCGCTTTCCTCGAAAAATTCATGCACGAGGTATTTCTTAATTCCTAATTACGACAAGGAGAAATGGCAATGAAAGAACATACAGGTAATGCTGTAGCCGATCTGCAGGAGTTGTCGGTTACCGAACATTCGGGTTCCGACTTCGGGCAGATCTTCATCAACAACAACGTGATTGCCGTCATCGCCCACGAAACGGCCAAGAAGGTTCCGGGCGTGGTTGAGCTGCAGGGGTCCCTGGCGGACGATCTGGCCGGCATCATCGGCAAGCGTTCCAAGGACCGCGGTATTCGGGTCGAGAAGGAAGGCGACGAGCTGATCGCTATCGATCTGGCCGTGGTGCTTGAATACGGCACCCGCATCCCGGACATCTGCGTAAAGCTCCAGGAAAAGGTGAAGGATGCCGTCGAAGAGATGACCGGCAAGCATGTTTCCGCCGTGAACGTGGTGGTGCAGGGCATCCGCAACACCGGTGAACCAAAGACCGAGGGCTAAACCATGAAAGCGCGTTCGGGCAAACTTGGCGATCTTGTAATGACGCTGTTTCTGCTGGGAATCGGAGCTGGGCTGATCTATGGCGCCGCCTTCAATCCTGAAGTCGGCACGAAGATTTCCGATGTCATCAAGGTTCCATTCGCCAGCGGCCTGCTGGGTGCGGCCCTGATTCTTTCCGTTGTACTGCGCTGGGTCGGCGGCTTCGGCAAGACGAAGGAGGCCTACATCGACTTCCAGTCCGAGGACGGGAGCGTCGGCATCAGTACCCACGCGATCCAGGACTTCATCGAACGGGTCGGCAAGGAGTTCGCAGCGGTCAAGAGCATCGACAGCAAGCTGCTCCAGAGCAAGGGGACCCTGGACATCGTCGTCGGGGTACGCGTGGTATCGGGCAACAAGATCCCGGAGCTGTCGCAGGTGCTGCAGCAGCGTATTCGTGAAAGCGTGCGCGAGTCGCTTGGGCTCGAGTCCATCGGCCGCATCACGGTCCAGGTGAAGGAAATCATCGGCGCACCGGACAAGCCCGCTCCCGCCCGCGACGACATCGAGCCCGAGTAGGCCGATCAATGGATTTTCCGCTGTCCCGTCATAGAGGAGCACGCGTGCCGCTGCTCCTCCTTTTTTCATCGCTCCTGCTGTCGGGCTGCGCCGGGCTGATGAACGGCAAGCCGCCGGGGCCCTGGCACGACGCCTACGAGCCGATCAGCGACCCCGCATCGGACGCTTTTCTTTCACTCGCCCTGGAAAAGGCGATCTCCGAATTCGGGGAGCCTGAAATTCCCGTGAACCAGGTGTTGCTGCGCCGGTCGCGCAAAACCGATGACGCGCGGCGCTACCGCATTGGCGAGGACTTTTCGCTGACCGAGTGCATCGACCCGACCAACGGGATCTTCGTGGTCTACATCGGCGTCGATCCGGACCACTCCAACTACCATGCGCTGCTGGCGCACGAGAGTGTGCACCTGCTGAATCCATATATAACCGATTGGTACATGGAAGGCATGGCCACTGTCTTTTCCGAAGAGGTGTGCGCGGAACAGGAAAAGCCATGGGGCAACTGGAAACGCCATTTCACGAAATCGCGGCGCGATCCCTACGCCTTGTCCTACCGCATGATGCTCTCTCTCAAGGAGGCATTTCCGGCACAGTATCCGTCGCTGTTCCGGTACACCGCACCGCACGATCGGGAAGGTTCGAAATGGCTGCGCATCGACATCGACCGCTGGATCGGTTCGCTGCCGCCCGACCGGCGCCGGGAGGCCCGCGACATCATCGATCCCTACGGTTCCGAGTTGCGGCGGCACACCGGCAAGGTGTATGGCTTTACCAGACCGGAATCAGAATAAGGAGTGTCTCTCATGCCCATGCTTAACCTGAAATGTACGCAGGATATCTCGGACGAGCTGAAACAGGAACTCTCTCAGGCTGTTGCCGAAACGATAGGCAAGCCTGAAACATATGTGATGGTCGTGGCCGAAAAGGCCTCCATCCTGATGTCCGGTGAGAAGGGGGATGCAGCCTATGCCGAGGTCAGAAGCATCGGTGGGCTGGACCGGGATGTAAACCAGGCACTGACACAGAAGATCTGCACACTGCTCCAGGAACTGCTGCTGATTCCATCCGATCGAGTCTATGTCACCTTCCAGTCAGTGGAGCGCGACCACTGGGGCTGGAACGGCTCGACGTTCGGGTAGAATGCGTATTGTTTTGCCGCGATCCCTGATCGCGGAGGCGGGCTACCGGAGCAGGCCCTAGAATAACCTCGTCCGATGCAACACGTGATACTCCGCGCCCTGGCGTGTGAGCGTGCTTTGCATCAGTTCCACGCATTCGATACGGGTTTTACCGAGATCCGCCTCGCGGTACTTTTCGATCTTTTGCAGCAAGGGTCCGGTATGCTGGTCGATACCCTTGACGCGTCCCAGCGTCAGGTGCGGCGAGAAGGGCTTGGTATCGAATTCGATTCCCGCTTCGTGCAATCCCTGCACAATCCGGTCCTGGAGCCGCATGAGGGGCGGGCAGTCCGCAACGCCCGCCCATACAACCCGTGGATGGTTTGTTTTTCCGAAGAAACCGGTGCCGACAGCGGTGAGGTCGAAGACCGGTGAGCCGATGCAGTTCTGGTCGAGCTCCTGCCTGATGGCGCTGATCCGTTCGAACGGCACGTCGCCGAGGAAGGCGAGGGTGAGGTGAATGCCGCGCGGTTTTACCCAGCGGACATTGGCGTGAACCTTCTTGAGCCTGCGCTGCAGTTCGTCCAGCCTGCCGCGGATTTCGTCGCCGATGTCGACCGCAATAAATGACCTGACCGTTTCCATATCCGTAAACCAGTAATTAGCACTAAACGACACTAATCTGAACGAGAAAATCAGTGTGGATTAGCGAGGATTAGTGGTTAGACTACTTCCGGAGAAAAGGAGGATGAATCATGATTGAGATAGTGCGGTGCGACATAACGAAGCTCGAAACGGATGCGATTGTCAACGCCGCCAACACCTCGCTGCTCGGGGGAGGGGGCGTGGACGGTGCGATCCATCGCGCGGCTGGACCGGAGCTGCTGGAGGAATGCCGAACACTCGGCGGGTGCGCCACCGGCGATGCCAGGATCACGAAGGGTTACAACCTGCCTGCAAAACACATCATTCACTGCGTCGGACCGGTATGGCATGGCGGCGAAAAGGACGAGGACGGGCTGCTGGCTTCGTGCTATCGGACGGCGATGCGCATCGCGAACGGGCACGGTCTCGAATCGATCGCGTTTCCGAGCATCAGCACCGGAATCTACGGCTTTCCGTTCGAGCGCGCCTGCCGCATCGCTCTGCGCGAAATCCAGGCGGCGCTTGATGCGGGTTCGACGGTTCGGCAGGTCTATTGCGTCTGCTTTTCGGAAAGCGACTTCCAGACCTACCGGGCCCTGCTGGCCGATTTTCAGTCCTCCTCCTGACCAGCTCGCGTTTTTTTTTTGCACATTCCGAACAGCGGCCTAACGCCAGCCAAACAGGATTGCGGTGGACTATTCAGCGTTAAGAATGGGTATGCTTCCTGGACCGGGAGCATGAAACGTTGAACCGAAACCTCGGGAGAAAGATCATGAACCATTGCACGAACTTCCTGATAGCCATGACCTGCGCGGCGTCCGCCGCGATCGCACAGCCTGCGCGTGCCGGCATCTCACTGAATCCCATCGGCACCTACGCCACCGGGATGTTCGACGAAGGGGCCAGCGAAATCGTTGCCCACGATAAAGGGACGCAGCGCCTGTTTGTCACTACGGCCGGACTGAACCGGCTGGATGTACTCGATGTATCCGACCCGGGCAATCCGGTCTTGGTGAACCAGATCGACCTTTTCTCGTACGGTGCCGGCGTTAATTCCGTTGCTGTATACGGCGGCGTGGTTGCCGCCGCCTGCGAAGCGGACCCCAAGCAGGATCCGGGGACCGTGGCGTTCTTCGACGCCGATGGCAATTTCATCGCTGCGGTAGAGGTCGGGGCACTTCCGGATATGCTGACCTTCACACCGGATGGCACGAAGGTATTGGTGGCCAACGAAGGCGAGCCGAATGATGACTATACGGTCGATCCAGAAGGCTCTGTTTCAATCATCGATCTTTCGGGTGGTATTGAAAATGTGACGCAAGCCAATGTGAAAACCGCGTCGTTCACCCCGTTCAACCCTCTCAAGGAAAAGCTGCAGCAGGCGCAGATCCGCATATTCGGGCCGAATGCATCGGTTGCACAGGATGTCGAGCCGGAATACATCACGGTAGACAGCCAGGGAAAGCGTGCGTATGTCACCCTGCAGGAAAACAATGCGATGGCCATCATCGACATTGAATCAGCCACGGTGCGTAAAATAAAGAGTTTCGGCTACAAGTCGCACGCGATGCCCGGAAACGGCTTTGATGGTTCAGACAAGGACGGGGAAATAAACATAGCCAACTGGCCCGTGATGGGTATGTACATGCCCGATGCCATTGCCAGCTACACCGTGAAGGACCGCACCTTCCTGATCACCGCCAACGAAGGCGATTCGCGCGACTATGACGGCTTCTCGGAGGAAATCGACACCGGCGACATTGAGCTGTCCGATTGGTACCACAAGAAATTCCCGACCATTCAGGACAATGAAAACCTCGGACATCTCGGAACAACCACGGCCGCTCCGTATGGCCTGGTTGACGGGGTGTACCACCAGCTGTTCAGCTTCGGTGCCCGCTCCTTCTCGATCTGGGACGAGGACGGCCGCCAAATCTTCGATTCCGGCGACGACTTTGAACAGATCACTGCGGAGATGAATCAGGACTACTTCAATGCCAGCAACGACAACAATAAGTTCGACAACCGCTCCGACAACAAAGGGCCCGAGCCGGAAGGCGTCGTGATCGGCATGGTCGAGGACCGGTTCTATGCCTTCATTGGTCTCGAACGAGTGGGTGGCGTCATGGTTTACGATGTCACCAATCCCCACAACGCTGTGTTTGTTGATTATGCCAACAACCGCGACTTTACGCAGGATGTAGAGACTGCGGCTGCCGGAGACCTGGCCCCTGAAGGCTTGGCATTCATACCGGCTGAAGACAGCCCGAACGGCAAGCCGCTGCTAGCCGTTGCCAACGAGGTAAGCGGAAGCACAACCCTCTTCGAGATTATTGCAACACCCTAGTTTTATCATCATCGCCTCGCAATACCTGGAAGGCCCGGCATGGTTCCCCTCGCTCCAAGCCGGGCCTTCCCTTTTCATTACAGGCTGATGCTGCATCATTGCTTTCCCGAACCACGGTGCCGGATACGTCCCTTCGGGCACTTTAGCCTTTCATTTTCCAAGGATAGATTGGAGTATAAGCGAGTTTCAGGCACTTGGGAGAAAAGGAACACCTATGGCAGCAAAGCACAAGGGACTCGGGCGCGGGCTCGATGCATTGATCAAGGATGGTTCGGCCGCCAAGCAGCAGGCAACCAAAAAAGTGGTGGCGGTCAAGGCGGATGCCGCACCCCAGACCGGCGTGCGCGAAGTGGCAACGTCCGCCGTCGTGGCCAGTCCGTGGCAGCCCCGCAGCGTCTTCGACTCCACCGCATTGAGTGAGCTGGTCGATTCCGTCAAGGCCCATGGCATACTGCAGCCGCTGCTGGTGCGCGAAGTCGGCTCGAAGTTCGAGCTGATCGCAGGTGAACGGCGGCTTCGCGCGGCGCAGGCCGCCCTGCTCAAGAAGGTGCCGGTGATTGTGATCGAAGCCTCCGATGAAAAGGCGCTTGAACTGGCACTGATCGAAAACCTCCAGCGGGAAGACCTCAATCCGATCGAGGAAGCGGAAGGCTATGCCCTGCTGCAGAAGAAATTCAACCTGACCCAGGAAAAGGTGGCGGAGCAGGTTGGCAAGGCGCGCGCCTCCGTGGCGAATTCCCTGCGGCTGCTGGAACTGCCCGACTCCATCCGCAAATACGTGGCCGAGGAGCTGCTCACGGTCGGACACGCCAAGGTGCTGTTGTCCCTCGACAGCGAAAAGGAAAAGGACCTGCTGGCCAAACAGTGCATCAAGGAAGGCCTGTCCGTCCGCGCACTTGAAAAAATCGTGAAGAAGCTAGGCATGCCGCCCAGGAAGCCCCGCGCCGAGAAGCAGGACCTGCCAAGCGACTATCTCAAGTCCCTGACCGACGAACTGCACCAGTACTTCGGTACGAGCATCCGGATCATTCCCTCCAAGACCCTGACGAACGGCCGCAAGGTCAAGGGATCGGTGGAGATCGACTACCACGACAACGATGATCTCGACCGGCTGCTGACCATCATGGGGTATTCGAACGATCTCTAGCTGCATGAACGATTTCAACCCAGACCGCGAGGCGATGGCGAAGGAGTACGATGCCATCCACAACCGCCTGTTTTTCCTGCAGATCCTGGTGCTGGCCATACTGCTGGCGCTCTACCAGTTCAGCGGGGCCTCGGAGGCGCTGGCCACGGGGCTGGCCAACCGGTTCGGGGAAAGCCACTGGTATTTCACCAACGCGGTCTACACGCTGGTTTCCGTCTTCGGCTTCGCCGCCTGCATGTTTCCGTTTTCCTACTACAGCGGCCATGTACTCGAGCATCATTACGGTCTCTCGAACGAAAGCTTCGGGGACTGGCTGGCGGATTTCATCAAGTCGCTGATCATCGATCTCATTCTGGCGACTATTCTGTTTTCCGTGATCTATGCGCTGCTGCGCTGGATGCCGAGTCTGTGGTGGCTGGCGGCAGCGGTGTTCTACATTCTTTTCGCGGTCGTGCTCTCCACAGTGGCTCCGGTGGTGATCATGCCGCTGTTCCACAAATTCGAGCCGCTTCGGGACGGGGAACTGACCGATGCGGTGCGCGCCATGATGGAAGAAGCCGGTATCAAGGTGGTCGGCGTGTTCAAGTGGGGGCTCCAGGAAAAGACCAGCACGGCCAACGCCGCCTTTGCAGGACTGGGCCGTACCAAGCGCATCATCCTCGGCGACACCCTGCTGTCGGGATATTCAAATGATGAAATCCTGGCAATTCTGGCCCACGAAGTCGGGCACTACAAAAACCGCGATACCCTGCGCCTGATGGCCACTAGCTCCCTGCTGGCGCTGCTGGGCTTCTATGTGGCGCACCACTGCCTGTCGGCATTGGTACAGTTCTACGGCCTTTCCGGCGTAGATAACATTGCCGCCGCACCGGTCTTCATATTCAGCATATTCATCTTCTCGCTGATCTCCATGCCGTTTGCCAACCTGCATTCGCGGCGCCGTGAGTTTGCGGCCGATGCGTACGCCATCCAGAAGATGGGTTCGCCCGATGCTCTGGTTTCTGCGTTTGAAAAACTGGCGGACCAGAACCTGTCCAACAAGGAGCCGGCGGCATGGGTCGAGTTCCTGCTGCATAGCCATCCTTCCATTTCGCGGCGCATAGAACGTGCCCGGCAGCAGTAGACCGGGCGGGAAGACGCTTGCATGGATTATCAATCCCACATCAACGAACGTGAAGCTGGGGGGCGGGGCTTCTTTTCGCGCGAGGCGATCAGCGGCGTTCCATGGATGGTTGTGTCCAAGCTGCTTCTCTTCATCGTCTATTTCGGTGTCAGCATCCTGACCGTCAACGGACTGGGAAAGGAAAAGTTCGGGGTTTACAGCCTGATGGCCAACATCTCAGCCTACCTGCTCGTCGTTTGCGGGCTGGGGCTGTGCACTGCGCTGATGCGGTACATTCCCGAGCTGGCGACGCGCAGGAACCGCTGGGCTCTGGGGCACCTGCTATGGAAATCCGCCGCGCTTCAACTCATCGCGATACTGGTGGTATCCATGCTGCTGATCGGGTTTTCAGAATCGCTGCAGCGGTTGTTCAAGGCAGAGCACATCGAACACTTTGATTTCTACCTCAAGCTGGCGTGCGGCCTGACGGCCCTGTGGCTGGTGCGGGAATTCGTCGGCACGGTATTTACATCCCTGTTCAAGACCCGGGCGGTAGCCATCCTGTCCGTGTCGCAGGGGCTCATCTGGTTCACGGTACTGCTCGTCGCGCTCGATATCCGTCCCGAGGTGGGGACGGTCTTTTTCGTGCAGATGCTGTCAGTCGCGATCGTCTATCTGACCGGCGCGGTGATGCTGGTCCGCTACATCCATTCGCTCCCCTGGAATACAAAGGAGTACGGAATCGGCAAGCGCCGGACGCTCTCGTTTTCCGGCGTGGTGATGCTCAACTCCGTGCTGCGGATGGTCATGTTCAAGTATTCCGAGGTCTTTTTCATCGCCGCGGTCGGGGGCACCACCCTGGCGGGCATGTATGATCTGGGCTACACCTTGCCCTATACGGCAGTCACCTTCATACCGCTGGCCCTGCTCTCGCTGTTTACCTCCGCTTTTGCCGAAGCCTACGTGCGGGACCGCGACTGCCTGGGCCTGCTCATCTCATCCTACTACAAGCTGCTGATGATGGTTTCACTGCCGTTGGCGGTGCTGGGCGTCTTCTTTTCACCCATCGCCTATCGGATCATCTATCATGGAGCGATGGATCCGGCCGGCCGGCTGGCATCCGCCTTCTGCATCGTGCTGTGTCTGCCTTTGTTTTCGATGCCGCTTTCCGCTGCCATCAAGGCCAAGGAAAAAATGCTCAACATGGTACCGATGCTCCTGTTGCAGATTGTGGTGAACCTTCTGCTCGACTGGTTCCTGATTGTACACCTGCGGCTGGGCGTGTGGGGCGGCGTGGGCGCCGTGTTCGGGACCTTTGTGCTGACGTTGCCGATCCGCGTGCGGTATGTCAGTACCATCATCGGGGGCGTGTATTTCCCGGTACGATTCTTCCTGCGTGTAATGGCAACGCTGCTGATCGAGGGAGGGGCTCTGTATCTGATCTGTGTGAAGACCCGGATGTTCGAGCGCTTCGAAAGTCCCGGTATCAACATTATGCTGCTGGTGCTGGTGGGCACCGTCTATTCTGCGCTGTTCCTCGTGCTCATCCGTCTACATGGCGTGGTTCGACAGGAGGACATCGAGGATTTCCACAACCTGGGCATCGAGCGCGTTAACAAGGTACTCGGCTTCCTGGTGCGGTAGGGCCGGATTGACGAACCGTTCGCGGCGCTTTCATCGAAAGCGCCCTACCTTTGGCTTGCGCTAATCAAAGCCGGAAAGTTCTATCCATTCCCGCGCGGCAATAGGTAGCTAAGATGCAATCGTTATTGAGCCCTAGTCGAGATCCATCTCCGCGAATTCCTTCAGCAGCTTCAGGGTGTCCTGCTTGGCTTGCGCGTACTCGGTGTCGTTGATGATTCCCTTTTCGTGCGCTGCCTGTAGATCCTGCAGTTCCTGGCCGACACTCACGGTTCGGACGGTCTTGAGCTCGACCCGGTTGAATGCAGCCCCGGCGCATCCCGACAACAGTCCGGCCATGGCCAGCACCATGCCTTGCAACAGTATCTTCTTCATCTGTGTTCCCTTTCCTGGTTCGTGGTTACAACCCCATTTCAGCATAGAAATCCGTAATGGTTTTCCAGGCGTCCTCGGCCTTGTCGCAGAATGTGATCAGCTCGAGATCCTTCGGACTGATCAAACCGCACTCGGCGAGATATTCCCAGTCGACGATGCGCTTCCAGTGGTCGGTGCCGAACAGAATAACCGGCATGGGGGATACCTTGCCCGTCTGGATCAGTGTCAGCGCTTCAAACAGTTCGTCGAACGTTCCGAATCCGCCGGGGAAGATGCAAACCGCCTTGGCGCGAAGCAGGAAGTGCATCTTGCGCATGTGAAAATAACGGAACTCGAAGTTGAGTTCCGGCGTCACGTACGGGTTGGCATCCTGTTCGTGGGGAAGGGTTATGTTGAGCGAGATCGACTTGCACCCGACTTCGTCGGCGCCGCGGTTGCCCGCTTCCATGATGCCGCCCCCGCCGCCGGTAATGATGACGTATTCGCATTCATGGTTGGTCTGGCAACTGGTGCTGACAATGCAGGCCAGCTTCTGTGCCTCCTCGTAGTATGGCGCGAGCGCGGCCAGCGTCTCGTTCCGGCATTCACCGGCCTTTTCGGGCGAGGGAATTCGGGCGCTTCCGAAAAGCACAATGGTCGATTTGACGCCATGTTCCTGCATGGTCACTTCGGGATGCAGGTATTCCAGCTGAAGCCGCACCGGCCGGCAGTAGGGGCTGTTGAGGAAGGGAATGTTTTCGTAGGCTTTTGGTGGGCCGATCATGTTTTTTCTCCTGGCTGATCTTGAATGATAATAACCACTAAGTCTGAAAGGTCACGAAGTTCCACGAAGCCAGATGCACTTTTCTTTAAGACCTTCGTGCCTTTGCGTTCACGGTGCAGCCATCCTTACATTGGGTGCTTCACGGACGGCAGGGTCGACATCGAAAAAATCCTGGGGCTGGAAGTTGAACATGCCGGCCACCATGCTGCTGGGGAAGGTTTCGCATTTGTTGCGCATGTCCCGCACGTTGCCGTTGTAGAAGCGGCGGGCGGCCTGGATGCGATCCTCGGTATTGACCAGTTCGTGCTGCAGCTGGAGGTAGTTTTCGTTGGCTTTCAGGTCGGGGTAGGCCTCGGCCACGGCCAGCAGCCGCTGGACAGCGGCCACCAGCTGCTTTTCGTTGCCCGCCTGATGGCTGACGCTTCCGTGGTCGGCCGCGCACTGGTTGCGCAGCTCGATCACCCGCTCCAGTGTTTCACGTTCGTGCTTCGCGTAACCCTTTACGGTTTCCACCAGGTTGGGAATCAGGTCGTAGCGCCGTTTAAGCTCCGTATCGATATTGCTCCAGGCCTCCGCAATATGGTTTCGCAATGCCACCAGCGTGTTGTAGGTGGCGATCACGTAGATCAGCGGCAGCAGCACAACCAATGCTATGACAATCAGCGCTTCCATTCTGGTTCCTTTTTAAGAAGGGATGATCAGGATCTACCGGACGAGGCAGGCGAATCAAGTCCTGTCGATCCTGATCATCCCGTCAAACTCCTCCCTCAAACAGATAATTCGGCATGAGGCCGCGGATCTCGATCAGCTGCCGGAGGCGCGGTTCGATCTCCTCGACCTTCAGCCGGCGGCTGAAGGCCAGCGCGAGGGACATGGAATCCACCTCCAGTTCGATTTCCTGGACACCGAGAAGATAATCGATCATCCGGGCGTTGCAGAAATCATAGGCGAACTTCTTGTCCTTCGACCGCACGACGAACCGGCGCGAGAATTCGTGGGATTCAAAGTCGATATCGTCGTAGCCGACCGCCTGTGCAATCTTGGACAGGATGCCTTCCTTGGCAATCGTCAGTTCCGGAAACGCTTTTTCCAATTGCAGGATAAAGAATGAAAAGTGGTGGTGGTGGGTCTGCCGGTGGCCCTTGGAATCGGTGGAATAGGTTTCATAGTGGTAGTCGAAGACCTTGACCGGATGGCCCTCGTATTGGCCCTCGATAATGTTGTAGGCATACCGGTTGGAGCCCTGGTCCAGCTTGTCAAGAAAGGCAAACTGCTGCGCCAGATTATAGTTTCGTTCGGATCGGAACTGCAGGCCCAGCCGCTCCGCCAGCATCCCCATCTCATCGCGCCGCTTCTTGCCGGCATAGATGCCCCAGACAATCGCTATGGCTACACATATGACTACGGTGATGAAACCGCCCATGAAAACCTCCTATGCAAACTGCTTTCAGTTAAGCGAATTCAGTAACGGATGCCGATTATAAAGTAATGCGTGGTTTGCACCCTTATACGGGCATGCAGCTCCCGGCCTTGAATGTGGAATGTGTTTTGAGCTAAATGGTCGTGACAAGTGACGGTGGAAACGTGATTTTCTGCTCACGGCTCACGGCTCACGGCTCACGGCTCACGGCTCACGGCTCACGGCTCACGGCTCACGGCTCACGGCTCACGGCTCAAGAAAGGAACCCATGGCAGAAGAAATTTCAATGAATGTCGGTGTGCAGCCCCTGGATGCGATCATGACGTCCAAGGAGATCAGGAACCACGATCTGGTGGCGGCGATGCCGCCGGGCTTCATCAATCACAAGCAGGTTCAAAAAGCCCGTAAGGGGCGGCGCCTGACCCCGAACATGCAGGAGACGGTCCTCGAAGCCCTGAACGCCTATTCGGCGCCGGAGTCCTACGCACATGAGGATGTCTTCAACTATCGCGGGAAAAAGAATATTTAACCACAAGAGACTCATAATGCACAACGCCGATGAATTTGAGGTTCATGTGCAGAATTAGGCACCAGGCGTTTCTAATTATATGGCGAACAACGGAAGTATCTGAATGGCAAAGCAATGGATCAAGGTGGCGGGGGCCCGGGAACACAACCTGAAGGATGTGCACGTGCAGATTCCGCGCGACGAGCTGACCGTGGTAACCGGGCTGAGCGGTTCCGGCAAATCCTCGCTGGCCTTCGATACGATCTATGCCGAAGGGCAGCGAAAGTATGTGGAGAGCCTGTCGGCCTATGCCCGACAGTTCCTCGGTCAGATGCAGAAGCCGGACGTCGACTATATCGAAGGGCTGTCGCCGGCGGTGTCGATCGAGCAGCGCACAGCCGGGGCGAATCCGCGTTCCATCGTGGCGACGACAACAGAGATCTACGACTACCTGCGCCTGCTGTTCGCCAGCATCGGCAAGGCGCACTGCTACAACTGCGGCAAGCCGGTGTCCAGTCAGAGCGCCGAGGAGATTGTCGAGCAACTGACGAAGCTTCCGCCCCGTACCAAGGTGATACTGCTGGCTCCACTCGTGCGCGGCCGCAAGGGCGAACACGTTGAGGTCTACGAACAGATCCGCAAGCAGGGGTTTGTGCGTGCACGCGTCGATGGCGAGATCCATGATATCGACAGCGTTCCGAAGCTGGCGAAGACCTACAAGCATACCATCGAAGCCGTGGTGGACCGCCTGGCGATCACCGACGACATCCGCAGTCGCATGACCGACTCCGTCGAAGTGGCACTGGGGCAGGGTGAAGGGCTGATGATGGCATTGATTGAGAGCGGCGACGGCTGGGAAGAGCGCATGTTCTCCGAGCATTATGCCTGCGTCGACTGCGGGATCAGCTTCGACAAGCTGGAGGCCCGTCATTTTTCCTTCAACAGTCCGTACGGCGCCTGTCCGGCCTGTCATGGGCTCGGCACGCAGATGGTCTTTGACGAGGATCTGGTCATTCCGGACAAATCGATTCCGGTCGAGTCGTGCGTCCACCCCTGGCGCTACGGCGGCCGGCGCATGATCATCTACCATAAAAAGCTGCTGCAGGCCGTGGCGGAACTGAACGGCTGCGACCCGCGGACCCCGTATGACGAACTGCCGCGCACGGTGCAGCAGCAGATCCTGCACGGCACGGGCGACGAACCCATTAACTACTACATGCGACGACGCCTGATTGCGAAGCCGTTCAGGGGCGTGTTCAACATGCTGATGGAGCGCGTCGAGAGCAACGAGAGCGAGGCGATGAGCCACTGGCTACGGGGCTACATGACCCGCCGTATCTGTCCCGAATGCAACGGTGCCCGCCTGCAGCCCGCCGTTCTGGCCTGCACGGTTAACGGCCGCAATATCCGCGAAATGATTTCCGACTCCGTAGTGGACTCACAACAGTTCTTCGATGCGCTGAAGCTGACGAAGCAGGAGCAGCTGATCACGAAGGAAATCCTCAAGGAAATCCGCTCCCGACTCGGTTTCATGGTGGATGTGGGGCTCGATTATCTCACACTCGACCGTGAGAGCGGCACGCTCTCCGGCGGGGAGGCGCAGCGCATCCGTCTGGCGACGCAGATCGGGGCCGGACTCGTAGGGGTGGTGTACGTGCTTGATGAACCGAGCATCGGCCTGCACCAGCGCGACAACGACCGGCTGATCCATACGCTGCAGGGGCTGCGCGATCTGGGAAACACGGTGATCGTGGTCGAGCATGACGAGCAGACGATCCGCACAGCCGATTACGTGGTTGACCTCGGCCCGGCCGCCGGACGCCACGGCGGAGAAATAGTTTTTGCCGGTACGGTCGATAAACTGCTCAAGGCCGATACTTTGACGGCCCACTACCTGCGTGGTGAAAAGATGGTTGAGGTGCCGGAAAAAAGAGCCAAGCCGTACAAGGGCTGGATCGACCTGAAAGGGGCCGAGGCCAACAACCTGAAAAAGGTGAATGCTAAATTCCCACTGGGTCTCTTTACCTGCGTTACCGGCGTGTCCGGCAGCGGAAAGAGCACGCTGGTCGACTTTACGCTCAAGCGCGCCCTGGCCCGGCACTTTAACGGTTCGAAGGATGCCCCCGGCAAATTCAAGTCAGTCGACGGGCTGGATTTCGTCGACAAGATGATCGTGATCGACCAGTCACCGATCGGGCGCACACCGCGCTCCAATCCGGCCACCTATACCGGCGCGTTCACCGATATCCGCAACCTGTTTGCCACGTTGCCGGCATCCAAGGTGCGCGGCTACAAGCCGGGGCGCTACAGCTTCAACGTCAAGGGGGGGCGTTGCGAACGCTGCAAGGGCGACGGGATCCTCAAGATCGAGATGCATTTCCTTCCGGATGTCTATGTTCCGTGCGAGCAGTGCAATCAGAAGCGCTACAACCGCGAGACGCTGGAGGTGCACTACAAGGGGAAGAATATTGCCGATGTACTCGATATGACCATCAGCGAGGCGTTCGATTTTTTCGAGGCGGTGCCGAAGATCAAGCGCAAGATGAAAACCCTGTGCGACGTCGGGCTCGGCTACCTCAAGCTCGGGCAGCCCGCCACCACGCTTTCCGGGGGTGAGGCGCAGCGCGTCAAGCTTTCGTCCGAGCTTAGCAAGCGCTCGACGGGGCAGACCGTCTACATCCTCGACGAACCGACCACCGGACTGCACTTTGCCGATGTGCACAAGCTGCTCGAGGTGCTGGAGCGGCTGCGTGACGAAGGCAATACCGTCATCGTCATTGAACACAACCTCGACATGATCAAGCGTGCCGACCATATCATCGATCTCGGTCCGGGGGGGGGTATCAACGGCGGAACGATCGTTGTTGCCGGTCCGCCGGAAAAGGTAGTCACGTGCAAGGCTTCCTTCACCGGGCAGTACCTCAGGGAGCTGCTTCAGTAATCCCTCGGCAACATAGGCCGTCTGTAGCAGGCTGTCCGGAATTGTATAAGATTGGAGCCACTGACGGGGTTGACCAATCGACTCCTGTTCAACTATCCATGGGTATTGGGTCCTCGGTGCGATTGCATGGTGATGCGATGCCCCTGGATGATGAATCGAGGTGGAATATGATGAGCAGACTGCTGATGGCCGGCGTGATTACACTGCTGAGCGTCAAATCATATTCCCAGGTACTCGTCACCAACTTTGTTTCATCGAACGATGCCGCGGTGTGGTATCGAACCGACAATGCATCGTACGGGAGTGCGATAACCGGTTCGGATATCGATATGGATGTCTACTGTACGCCTGACCTGATCGGGGCATATGCCTACATCCAGTTCGATCTGTCGGAATTGGGAACCAATGCCACCGTGGTTTCGGCATCGCTCGAACTGACCAAGGTGGACAGCAATCCCCTGCAGAGCTTTGCCGGAGTACATTCGACCAAGATGGACGTAATTACGGCGGACCGTTTTGCCTGCTATGGTTTGAACAGCGTTGCGGGCAACACATCCCAGGATTGGAGCGAAACCAGCCTCAGCTTCAATTCGACCGGGGATGAGCTAACGGAGGGGTCGGCGCATGGCATCGATCCGTTCAATGCGGCTGACGGCCGTTCTACCGATCTCTCGGATGTGGAGAGCATCAGTGGAGACGGTACTGAAGTAACGGTGTCGGGGGAGGCTGTAACCGCATTTGTACAGAGCCGGCTCGATGATGACGGTCTGGTTACGTTCATGATCGACCTGGGATACACAATCAACGCGAAAGGATTCGCATTCAACACCAGGGATTCAGGACTGGCCGGTGCGATGCCCGTCCTGACTCTGAACTACACCGCGGGCGAACCACTGGATCCGAATGCGGTGCTGCTGGTGGATAACGGCGGCACGGCCACGCTGATGAACGGCGAGGTTTCGGCCGTGCTCGACAAGTCGAACGGGCAGATTGTGGATCTGCGGAAAGGTGAAAGCGCAAACCTGCTGGCCAACGGGGGCTACATCTATTACACCGCCAACGGAAGTGTCGGGTCCAGCAGCGGCCTCTATGTTGAGATCACTCCTGATACGTGGGAAGTGGTCACCAACACGCCGCAACGGGTGGAAGTGTCGCTGATCGATACCAATATGCTGGGTTGCCGGGTGGAACTGCACTATGCGCTCAGGGAAGGGGCCAGCGGGCTGGACTTTTTTACGGTATGGGAACATGGGCCGGGCGATCCGGAAGTTTCTCTCGGGCAGTTGCGATGGGCGATCCGCTGCGATCCGAATCTGTTTACCATGGCCTATGCCGGGCCGGAAAAGACGGGGCAGATGATCGATCCGGCCCTGCTGGCATCGGCCGAGGAAATAATGGATGCCACCTTGAAGCTTCCGATGATCAGCACCTACACCAATGAGACGGGCTATACCTACGACGGTTATCCCGTCTACACCAAGTATGACTGGTCCCAATATACGGAAGATCATCATGTACACGGGGTGGCGGGGGATGCATACGGGCTTTGGCTGGTGATGGGCAGCATGGAATACTGCAACGGAGGGCCGACCAAGGCCTATCAGACCGTTCATGGTACCGCCACAACCCCGATTTTCATGTGGCTGGGTCAGAGCACGCACAAAGGAGCATCACCGATTAATCTGGCTGCGGGTGAAGAATGGTCGAAGATCTTTGGCCCTGCCTTTCTGTATGTCAATGAAGGCACGAATGCGGCTTCGTTGTGGGCGGACGCGCAGGTCAAAGCGGATGCGGAGACGGCGGCGTGGCCGCCGTCCTGGATGGAAAACAGCGGATTTCCACTTCAGCGCGGAACCATCACCGGCCGGCTGCATGTACTGGGGCAATCCACCAGCAACGCTCTGGTGGTGCTGAGTGCACCCGGCGAATACTGGCAGACGGTGGTGGGGAAGGCCTATCAGTTCTGGACAAGGGCGGAAGCGGACGGTTCGTTCACCCTTCCAAAAGTACGGCCGGGCAATTATTCGCTCTATGCCGAAGTTCCGGGTGTGGTTGGGATCATGCAGCAGACCAATGTCACGGTGACGGAAGCTGCCACGAATGATCTCGGTACGGTCGAATGGGAGCCCGCCCGCTATGAGCAGCGCCTGTTCCGGCTGGGGATGCCGGACCTGAGCGCTGCCGAATTCCGGTTCGGTGCCGAGATGCGGCAGTATGGCCTGTGGTGGCGCTATCAGGAGGAACAGGGCACCAACGATCTGGATTTCGTGATCGGTGTGAGCGACCCCGCGACGGACTGGTATTATGCGTTGTCGCTGCTTCCGGTGGAAATAACGCCGACCAACGGGACATGGGTGACGCCGAAGTGGAACATTCACTTCAACGTGGATGAGATACCACCTGCACCGGTCCGGCTATCGGTGGAGCTGGCCGGGGCCATTACCGGCGCCTTCTATGTTTTTGTAAACGGGGTGAACATTTGCCCGAATACATCGGCGGGTATCTACACGGTCAACGACTCCGGCATCTATCGCAGTACCACCGACTACTCCTGCCTGCAGCGCTATGAACTGACCTTTGATCCGAACCTTTTATCGCTCGGAACCAATACGATCTCCTTCACCGTGCGCGGCACTGGATCTTCCGGCAATCCCTGGAACGGTACCAGGCCGGTACTGCCCGCGGCAGGGATTATGTTCGACTGCATTCAGCTTGAGGCGGGAGAGCTCAAGACGAATGGTATGCCGCACATCAACAAGCTCGAGGTATCCGGGGCGCATGTGATTCTGGAAGGAGAGGGCGGATTCCCTGCAACCTCCTATAACCTGCTGGAAAAATACAGCCTGATTTCCTCCAATTGGATTCCTGTATCCGGCCATGTTTTCACGGACACCGGTGCATTTACCTTGACGAACGAAACGATCAGCGAGTCAGGTTACTACCTGCTCGAAATTCCCTGAGCCAATACCGGTTAGGTGTCCGCATTGGCAACGTGGAAGCCCAGCGCCTGGATCTTCTGAAACAACGCTACACCGGCGTTACGGGTGTTCACGGTGGTGTTCATGAATTCGCGGCGCATGCGGTAGTGCTTGCGCAGGGTATCGAAGTTTCTGGCGCGGTCGATATCCGAGGATACGGCGGCATCCCGGATAAGCCGGTCATCCGTTTCGATGTCGTACACCTCCCGGATGATGTCCAGCAGCACGTCTTCGTCATCCCGTCCCTGGCAGTCAATCTGGATCGATGGCGTTTCGGGTTCTGGCAGCGATGCGGCCACATCCCAGGATCTGGGGATTTCAAAAAAGTTGCAGAGCTCGTTGTAGCAGGCGATGGTGCCGTTGAGCTTTCCTTCGTAGGAGTGGCCCGCAATGTGCGGCGAAGCAATGTCCGCGATCTTCAGTACGTCGGTACGGAAGGCGGGCTCGGGATTCCACACGTCGATAGTCATTCGGGAGACGGCACCACCCTGGCGCGCGGCCAGCAGGGCATCGTAGTCGCACACGCTTCCGCGGGCGGCATTGATGAAAACCGCGCCGGCCTTAAGCTGCTCGAAAAAAAGATAGTCGGCCATGCGTTCGGTCGGCCAGGGTCTCTCTTTCACGAGTGGTACATGCAGCGTAACGACGTCGGATTCGCCCAGCACCTGATCGAGCGGCACAAAATCGGGGTCGGTCGATACGGCGGCCAGCGGCGGATCGTTGCGTAGGACGCGCATGCCCAGCGCCGCGCATTTCGTGGCGACCCGGCTGCCCACATTGCCGCAGCCGATAACGCCGATGGTCTTGCCCTCGAGGTCGAACCCGTGCCTCCGTCCCAGGACGAGCAGGGCGGCCACGAGGTATTCGGAAACGCTGTTGGCGTTGCAGCCGGGTGCGGCGCACCAGTAGATGCCCTGCGTCTGCAGGTAAGCTGCATCGACATGGTCCGTTCCCGCGGTGGCGGTTCCGACAAACTTGACCCGCGTTCCATGCAGCAGTTCCTGCGTGATTTCAGTTTTTGAGCGGACAATGAGCGCGTCGGCATCGGTCAGGTCGGCGCGGCTTATTTCGCGATCTGGAACAACCAGAGTTGTTCCTGCCGACGAGAAGGCTTCCTGTCCCAATAGAACCGTTTCCGCGCAGACAATCTTCATATGCTTATTGTTCGCTCTTGTGGTCAGCGGCTCAAGTATGAATGCGGCGAAATATCAGTGCTTGTTGCGATACTCGCGGTTCCGCACGGATGGATGGTACTGGGTGTGCTGCTTGTGCCGGTCATGGGTGGAGTTCTTCTTCCAGAGGTGGGGAAACCACAGTTTTGCGGTGGCGAGAATCAGCAGGAAAATGGTGATGATTCCGGTGATAATCAATACGAGAACGCCCTGTTGCCGAAAGTGTCCGGTTCCCTCCTCCTTGGAAAAAAAGGAGAGGGCAAGCAGCATGCCCACGATCAGGGTCATGATCAACGCCGCCGTCAGCAGCGGATGAGGACGCATCGTGAAGTGCGGGACGGTTCCTCTAGTCGGTTGAAATGCCATTAAATTTCCCAATTTGGTGGGCGAGGCGGGACTCGAACCCGCACGCCAGTGGCACGAGAACCTAAATCTCGCGTGTATACCAATTTCACCACTCGCCCGTTAAAAAACGGGGCCGAATCTAGAAGGAGGGGCGAAAGTGCTCAAGTTCAAAAGACATGCTTTTGCCAAATCTTTTGCAGGGTGCGAATGGCCGCAGCGGGATCGGCGGCTGCATTCACGGCGCCGACAACGCAATAGTTTTCGATTCCGCACGCCAGCACCCGCTGGAGATTAGCCTCTGTGATACCCCCGATGGCGACCGATGAAACGGGTATCTCCGTCGCGATCCGACCCGTCTCCTCCGGCCCCAGCACGGGGTCGGTATCGGTCTTGGTCCGGGTGGGATAAACAGGGCCTATGCCGATGTAGTCGGGTTTCAGTTCCATGGCCCGGACCGCCTGCTCCATGCTGTGCGTGGAGATGCCATAGAGCTTGCCGGGTGTGTTCCATTGCCGGCGCGCCTCTGCAAGGGAGAGGTCGGACTGGCCGAGATGTACGCCGTCCGCATCGACGTCCATGGCGATGGATAGATCATCGTTGACGATGAAGCGCGTTGAAGTGCCCCGCGTAATGTCCCGGTACATCCGGGCGGTTGCGACCACATCCTCCCGCAGCGCATCCTTCATACGCAGCTGCAGGTAGCGTACCTTGCACGCAACCGCCGCGCGGGCAACCGCCTCGTAGCCGGCGACCGGATTGGTTGCAATCAAATAGAGTCCAAACCGTTGTTTCACAATGCTACCCCTAATACAAGTTTGGGGTTTCCAGTGAAACCGGATTCACTAAAAAGTTTTCTTCACGGTGGTGCTTTTTCATCCTACAGTATATGTCATCTTTATGGTGCTTCGTGCATCTTGTTGAGGATGAGAAATGACAGGGGGTTGTAAATGAAACGGTTGATTCTTGCAGGTTTGTTTCTGTGCTGTTCGCTGAGCCGGGGCGAAGAGGGCTATCACATCTTTACGGATACCCAGGGTCGGGCGATCACCGCGCGGATTCTGACCTTCGATGTCCACAAGCAGATCATGCTCGTGCAGTTGGAAAGCGGGAAGCAGGGGAAGATACCGTTGGACCAGCTTTCCGACGCAGACAAGGAATACGTGCAAACATGGAACAAATCCAAGGATTTCATGGATGAGCGGAAATTCAAAATATCCGCCAAGCGCAAAAAATACGACAACGACGAGAAGAGCTCACGGGACTACAACAGCAAGCGTGAAGTGGACAACATGGGCTATGAACTTGAGTTCGAGAACAGGTCCGACACGCCGTTCGGCGAGATCAAGGTCGAATACTGCATCTTCTATGAGCAGGAGGTGGCTCAGGGAGGAAATAAATGTCTACAAGGCGTTTATTGCGGAAAACTTGATGTAGACAAGATGCCCGCGCGGGCGAAAAAGGAACTGGAGACGAAAAAGGTACTGATCTACAAGGATGAACTGGACGCCGACTGGTACTATGGCAGCGGAGCGGACAATGTTCAGCGGGGTGAGGTGCACGGTATCTGGCTGCGGGCATCGATCGAGCTGCCGGGAGGGGAAAAGATTATTCGTGATTTTTGCCTGCCGGATTCACTTGCCAACAGCCGAAAATGGACCACCTCCAGCGTCAACGTCGGGATGAACAAGTAGCATCGGTGCTGATCCATCATTCAGTGGAATTGAGTTGCGCCGGCCTTGGTCCGCATTCCGTGCAATGACGTCAGGATCGGATGATACGCCTGTTTCATTCGCCTTGAGCGTTCACGGGTGAGTCGGCGGAGGTTGCCGAGCCCAGTCCGCGTACTTGCCTTGCCGGATAAACTGCTTGAAGACCATCAATGGACTGGGAAAAGCGTTCCGATTGGACAAAACAGGTAGCATGAGACCTTAGCCGAGTCATTGTGCATGGGAGTCAAGAAGGCCCCGTACATCCTCGATGCTCTCGGTCTGCATGAGCCGCGCCCGGAGAGCCGCGGCACCGCGGAATCCCTTGGAGTAGATCGAGTAGTAGTGGCGCAGGATATGGAAGTTCTTGCTGCTGCCCCAGACCCGGTCGAACAGTTCGGTGTGCTTCCACAGCAGATCCAGCTTCTCCTCCCGTGATCGTTTGTGCTGCTCGTTCTGGAAGATCCACGGATTCTCGAAGATGCCGCGGCCGATCATGGCGCCATCCAGACCGAATTCCGCGCACTTGGCGCGGGCGTCCTCCAGTGAAAGCACATCCCCGTTGCCCAGGATGGGCAGGTCGAGTCCCATCCGGTCGCGCAGGCGGGCCGCCTTTCCGATTTCACTCCAGTCAGCAAGCCCGTCCGACATCTGCTTCTGGATCCGGCCGTGGATCGTCAGGGCCGCCGGTTCCGTTTCGAGTACCTGGCCGATCCATTCCTCCGTGGCCACTTCCTTCAGGCCGATGCGTGTCTTGACGGAAACCGGAAGGTGCGATGCCTCCTTGGCGGCCAGGATGATTTCCTTCGCCAGCGACGGATTGCCGATCAGGCCCGAGCAGCAGCCGCGGCGCACCACCTTGACCACCGGACAGCCCATGTTGATGTCGATACCGTCGAACTCCATCTCATCGGCGATTTCCTTAATGACTTTCTGGTAGTTTTCGGGTGTGTTGCCCCATATCTGGGCCACAATCCTGACGTTTTTATCCTTCAGCAGCTGGCGCTCTTCGTCGGTTACCAGCAAGCGATGGATCACCCGTTTGCGTCCCTTTTTATGAAGCAGTCCGTCGGTCGAAACGAATTCCGTCATCACGACATGCAGGCACCCCGGATCGGCGATGCCGAGCAGCAGCTCGCGCAGGACTGTATCTGTCACGTCTTCCATCGGCGCCAGCGCGATGATCGGTTTGTCGATTGTATTCCAGAAACTCATGAGTGTTTAGGGGGGGGTAGGGCGGTTTCGATGAAACCGCCGCGGACGGTTCGACGAACCGTCCCTGCCTATAAGGCAGGTTCGTGTTCTGCCATTTCAATTTGGAAGCCGGCGTCTTCGATCATGCGCTTGTCAGTGTCGTAATCCTGCCCGCCGGTCGTCAGGTAGCCGGCGGTAAACATGGAGTTGGCCGGGTAGAGGGCGAGCGGCTGGATGGAGCGCAATGTGGTTTCGCGGCCTCCGGCGATGCGGACTTCAACCGACGGTATTACGAAGCGAACCATCGAAAGGGCCCGCAGGCAGTCGTTGGGCTTCAGCGGATTCGGCTTGCCGTAGAACGGGGTGCCTGGACGGGGGTCGAGAAAGTTGATCGGCACGGAATCGACATCAAGTTCGGACAAGGCGAAAGCGAGATCAACGCGGTCCTGCAGGCTTTCACCCATGCCGAAGAGTCCGCCGCAGCAGAGGTCGAGTCCGACTTTCTTGACGATGCGCGCTGTGTTGACCCGGTCGGCGAAGTCGTGGGTGGTTACCACTTCGGAGAAATAGTTTTCGGAGGTTTCCAGGTTGTGGTTGAAGCGGTTGACGCCGGCTTTTTTCAGTTTGATCGCTTTTTCCTCGGTCAGCAGCCCGAGCGACGAACAGATTTCGAGACCTGGATGCTCCTGCTTGATCAGGATGGCGGCTTCGCAAATGGTTTCCAGTTCGTTGGGGTTGGGGGCGCGGGTGCTCGATACGACGCAGTAGCGTTTGGCGTTGCGGTCGACCGCCGCCTGGGCACCGGCCACGATGCTCTCCACGGTCTGCATGTCGTAACGTTCAACATCGTTGATGGCTGATGTGGATTGCGAGCAGAAGGCGCAGTCTTCCGGGCATTTGCCGCTCTTCACATTGCGCAGGAGGTGCAGCGATACCGTGTTGCCGAAGTATTTCCTCCGGATCCGATACGCGCCCTGCAGCACGTCAAGCAGCTCGTCATCGGGTGATTCGAGGATGGCCAGCGCTTCCGCTGCGGTGACCTTGCCTCCAGCGAGTACGCGGTCGCTCAAAACATTCCAGTCCATGGTCTCTCTCCGGTTTTAAACAGGTTGTGTGTTGATCGGGGGCGGATAGTAACGGGACGGGTAGAGGGGTTCAAACCGCAATATGATATTAATAGCGGTTGAAGGTTGACTCCCCGCGCACGGCGGGTAGATTGCGAAACTATATCGCTGGGGGTGCCCGATTTTGATGCGGGGCTGAGACAAACCCTTCGAACCTGTACGGATAATGCCGATGTAGGGAAGCGTGCTTGCTGCCGGTTCTGCATTGTCCTCTACAACCAAGGAGCCGGAAATGATTCAGGAAAAGCACACATACGACGATTACGGTACCGATTACCCCAATTCACGCAAGATCTACATCACCGGCAGCCGGCCGGACATCCGTGTACCGATGCGCGAGATCCGCCTGACCGATACCCGCAAAACCGACGGATCCATCGAGGAAAATGCACCCGTGATGGCCTACGACACCAGCGGTCCGGTAACCGATCCGAAATTCGAGCTGAATCTGGAACAGGGTTTGCCGAAACTGCGTCAGGCCTGGATCGAGGAACGAAACGACACGGAGATCTACGACGCCCGCGGATATCAGTCGGGTGACGACGGACTGGGCCAGGATGCCGGCCGCATCCCGTTCACCGGAACAACCGGCAAGGCGCGCCGCGCGAAGGCAGGGGCCAATGTTTCCCAGATGCACTACGCGAAAGAGGGCATCATTACGCCTGAAATGGAATTCATCGCGATCCGCGAAAACCTGGGCCGCCAGGCGGCCTTCAAACAGATGTACTGCAAATCGGAGCACGAGTCCGGCCTGCTGAAACAGGCGCAGTCCGCCGCCATGAGGCACCCGAACCACCAGCATCCCGGACAGGCCTGGGGCGCGAATATTCCAGACTTCATTACGCCCGAGTTCGTGCGCGACGAAGTTGCCGCCGGCCGCGCGATCATTCCCGCCAACGTCAATCATCCAGAAGCGGAACCGATGATCATCGGCCGCAATTTTCTCGTGAAGATCAACGCCAACATCGGTAACTCCGCCGTCTCCTCCAGCATTGGCGAAGAAGTGGAAAAGGTGCAGTGGGCCACGCTGTGGGGCGCGGATACGATCATGGACCTTTCCACCGGCCAGAACATTCATGACACCCGCGAATGGAACATCCGCAACTGTCCGGTTCCGGTCGGCACGGTTCCGATCTACCAGGCGCTGCAGAAGGTAGGCGAGCGTCCCGAGGATCTGACCTGGGAACTGTTCCGCGACACCCTCATTGAACAGGCGGAGCAGGGGGTTGACTATTTCACCATCCACGCCGGCGTACGCCTGCGCTATGTGCCGATGACCGCCCAGCGCGTCTGCGGGATCGTCAGCCGCGGGGGATCGATCATGGCCAAGTGGTGCGTGGCGCACCACAAGGAAAGCTTCCTCTACGAGAACTTCGAGGAGATCTGCGAAATCTGCAAGAGATACGACGTTTCGCTCTCGCTGGGCGACGGCATGCGTCCGGGGGCAATCGCAGATGCCAATGATGAAGCCCAGCTCGGCGAACTGGAAACCCTGGGTGAGCTGACGAAAATAGCCTGGAAGCATGACGTGCAGGTGATGATTGAGGGCCCCGGCCATGTGCCGCTGCAGGGCGTGAAGGACAACATGGACTGGGAACTCGACGCCTGCCACGAGGCGCCGTTCTATACCCTCGGGCCGCTGACCACCGACGTCGCGCCCGGATACGACCACATTACCAGCGGGATCGGTGCCGCCAACATAGGTTGGTACGGCTGCGCGATGCTCTGCTATGTCACGCCCAAGGAGCATCTTGGACTGCCGGACAAGGAGGATGTGAAAGTCGGTGTGATCACCTACAAGATTGCCGCCCACGCCGCCGATCTCGCAAAGGGCTTCCCGGGTGCGCAGGTGCGCGACAATGCCGTGAGCAAGGCCCGCTTCGAGTTTCGCTGGGAGGACCAGTTCAACCTGGCGCTCGATCCGGTGACCGCCCGTGCATACCACGATGCCACGCTCCCGACGGAAGATGCCAAGACCGCCCATTTCTGCAGCATGTGCGGCCCGAAGTTCTGCTCCATGCGCATTTCCGAGGATGTGCGCCAGTATGCCGCCGCGCAAGGGCTCTCCGAAGCGGAAGCCCTTGAAAAGGGCATGCAGGAAAAGTCGCGCGAGTTTGCCGAACAAAAGGCGGAACTCTATTCGTAGGAAGTTGCTCGGCGAGGAACCCCGGGGGTGAAGCCGGGGTTGTTCCGCTATCGGGCTAGTTGCGGTATTGCCACAGTGGATATTTCGATGCCGGGGAGGTGCTGTTTTCAAGTTGCGTCGCCCGCTGCAGGAGTTGGATGAATTCGCGGCGATACCCGAAGGGATCCTCGCCGACGGCGCTTTCGGCCTGTTCCTGGATATCTTCGAGCGAATAGCGGACAAGGTGGTCCGACTGGCGCAGGTATTGCCCGAAGGCGGCAACCGCTGCGGCCCAGCGGAAGGATTCGTCCATTGATTCGGGCGGCGCTTCGGCCTTCAACGGAATGACTAAAAGTTTGCTCTTGGAACCCTCTGGTTCCTTGTAGCGCAGTTTCAGTGTGAGCAGTTCATCCTCGTCGCTGTATTGCTTCCCGATTGCCTGCGTGTATTTCAACTCCACACCATCCTGCGTGGCGGGGGCATCGGATGTAATCAGTTCATAAAGCGCGGTAACTTGATGGCCCGCTCCGATCTCCCCGGCATCCTTCCGGTCATCGGCAAAATCCTGTGCCGCCATGACCCGGTTTTCGTAGCCGATGAGTCGGTACGCGCGAACGACAGCCGGGTTGAATTCGATCTGGATTTTGACGTCCTTGGCGATGGTGACCATATTGGCTGTCAACTGCTTGACGAGCACCTTGTCGGCTTCGCGTTCGGAATCGATGTAGAAATAGTTTCCATTGCCCTTGTCAGCCAGCAGTTCCATCGTCGAATCCTTCAGGTTGCCGGTGCCGAAACCGAGGACGCTCAGGAATACACCGGTCTTGCGCTTTTCTTCGATCAGCTTCTGCAGATCCTCGAGATTGGAGATCCCCACATTGAAGTCGCCGTCGGTGGCAAGGATCACACGGTTGATGCCGCCTTTGATGTAGTGGTCGGCGGCCACGCCATAGGCCAGCTCAATTCCCGCTCCGCCTGCAGTGGAACCCCCAGCCGAAAGCCGGTTCATTGCGCTGATGATCTTTTCCTTGTCGGCGGCCGGGGTGGAATCCAGTACGAGCCCGGTGGACCCGGCATACACCACGATCGCCACACGGTCCTGCTCGCCAAGTGACTTGACCATCATGGCAAATCCTTGTTTAAGGAGCGGCAGCTTGTCCGCGCTGCTCATCGATCCGGAGACATCCAGCAGGAATACCAGGTTGGATGGTTTGTCGGTTACGTCATCCGGCTTGCGCCCCTGCAGTCCAACGCGCAGCAACTGGTGGGTCCGGTTCCAGGGACAGGAGGCCAGCGCCATGGCTGTCCGGAATGGGTCGTTGCCATTGGGCGCGGCATAGTTGTATTCGAAATAATTGATCATTTCTTCGATGCGCACGGCATCCGGCGGGGGAAGTTGGCCGTTGCTTAGGAACCGGCGCACATTGGCATACGACGCCGTATCGACATCGATCGAAAAGGTCGAGAGCGGCTTATCCGACGTCTTGAACCATCCGTTTTCCTCGATCTTTGCGTAGGCTTCTGTATTGATTTCAGACGGTGATCTACCCATTTTGCTTTGCCGGCCCGAAGTGACGCTACCAGATGCATCACCGCCGCTGCGGGTAGTTGTGCCGAATAGATCTTGTCCAGGCATTGAAAAACCTAGTCCACCCAGGTCGGATGAATGAGTTGCAGGGGCTGGGGGAGGTGCAGAAACACGTGCGCTGTCCAGTGTTTGCAGAGCACCGTCGATTTGGGCATAGGCATCGGTCTCTGATGATCGCTGAGTGACAGTGATCTGGCTTCTTGGTTTTGCGGTCGAGGATTTCGTTATCTCCACCGGTCGGATGGGTTTTTTCATTTTCATCTTGGGGCGCTCATTCGCGGGCGCTTGCTGGTCATCGATCGTTTGCAAATGTTCCAGGGAGCTTTGATCGGATGCGGGAGAAGTTCCGTCCAGCTCGCTTATCCCTCCGCCAAGTTTCATTCGGATGGAGTTGCTCATGATACCTCCGATCGCGAGAACCACGGCCAGTATGGCAGCGGTGCGCAAGAGGATGCGGTTCCATCGGACAGGTCGTATGATTTTCGGTTCCGCATTCTCCTTCAGGTGCTGCAGCACGATCCCGGCAATGGGGCTGTTTTCGCCGGCCTGCGGCGGCATTTTCAATATCTGCTCCATCTGGAGCTGGGCGCAGAACTGGTCCAGTCGGTCTGGATCGTTCTGCAGCACTTCCAGCATTTGCCGGGCGGCTTCGGGTTGAATGGCGTCGTTCAGGTATTGCTCGACCCATTCCATGAACATTTCATTCGAGACACTATTCTTCATCAGACGGCTCCTTGATTCTTTTTTCGATGCAGGTGCGGAGCGCGCTGCGGACGCGATGCAGCGTGCTCGTTACCCAGGTTTCGGTGCGTCCTGTTTTCTCTGAGATCTGCTGGATGGATAGGGACTGCATGTAGCGGTCGTTGATCAAGGTTTGGTTGGTCTCGCTCAGGCCCTCTTTGCACTGGATCAAGTGGACCAATAGGTCGTTGTCATCCGGGTTGTCGTCGGCTGACGACGAGAAGATATGCTCCACGGCCAATGCGGCGATTTGCCCCTTGTAGTCGTCGAGTTTCACTTTCCGCCGGAGGTACGTCTTGACGCGGGAGAGGATCATGAAGCGGCAAATCGAGCGCAGCCAAGTTCCGAAGTCCGTCTCGGCGCGGAAGTAGGCCAGTTGTTCGAAGGCGCGGACAAAGGTGTCCTGAACCGCTTCGGTGGCTTCTTCGGCATACGGCAAGCGGTAGAGCGCAAAGGCCTGCAGCATCGGTTCGTGCATTTCAACCAGTTGGGCGAAGGCCCGATGATCGCCTGCCAGCGCTTCCTGAATGTATTGCGATGTGTGATCTATATTGGTTTCTGTCTGCATACTGTCCTCATCCATTCAACCAATATAGGCCGATTTAAAGATCCATCACAAAAAAATGCGTCCATGCGTAAAAAAATATGCAACGTGTGTCGGGTGATAAACCCGGAGTCTGGATCATGCTTCAAAGAGTATAAAAGGACGACTCGGGAAGCGGCGCAAGATGATGCCATTTAGTATAGAGGTCTTTGGGCTATCCTTTCCACACGACCTCCAGCAATGGGACTTCCCACTCGTCGGGGCAATTCAGCTCCGGCTCATGATCCAGGAAATCCTTGCGCCAAACGACGATTGAATGGATGCGAACTGTCATTATGGTGTGCAACCGCGATTCCCAAACGGCTCCCGCAGCATTTGACAACGCTCCGATCTTCTGGCCATCCATGTCCCGAACAAAAATCCGGTTTTCACCTGCACGCTTTTCCAATCGAACCATGTCATGGCATTTCAACTGTGCTATTCGGCGTCGCACATCCCTCGATAGGGCAGGATAGCCGATCCAGATGCTGGAAAGATCCAGCAGCGTGTAGTGTTGTCGCAGTTCATCATCCGTTGGATATGGCAGGGCTCCTACCTTAACGCGTCGCAGCCCCGAGCCGCCGAGTTCGGATGTATACGGATTCCGGATGTCGGCGAGTTCATACAGTGCAAGGGTTTTCCGGGCGCGCGTCATGGCGACATAATAGAGCCGGCGCTCCTCCTCCCGCGTTTCAGCCATAGCCTGCTCCTTCCAATCGCCCAGTACGATGACGTGGTCGAACTCCAAACCCTTGGCCGCATGCACGGATGAGAGATACACTTTTTTCTCGTCGCAGTAATCGCGTTGGCGATCGTGCAACGCTTCATAGAGGAATTCCACGGCTTCGTCCGGCATGCGCGAATGGTTGCCGGTTGCATCCTCCCATTCGGCCAACATGGCATCCAGCATGCGGTTCCACGGAATCCCTTCATCATAGGACTCCATGTTTTGGAATTCCTGCCGCAGACGGCTCGCCGTCACCGTTGCCTGGTCCAATTCCTTGATGAGTTTTACCAGCGACAGGAACTCGCGAAGCCGGTGCTGGGGAATATTGTTTTTCCGGTCGGCGGCCATGACGGAGGGGATGTCGTCGGCTTCCAACGCGGCACGGACGGCGTTTAGTTCGCCGTTCGTCCGTGCGAACACGGCCATGCTTCCGCCGGTTTTCCGGTGTTCCTTGACTTCTTCAAGAACGTGGCGAGCTTGGTTCAGTTCATCGGTGCATTCCACAATCCGGACGGGTTCGCCGGGAGGGGAGGAGCGCCGGGCATGATTTATTTGGATGGGATGGCCTGTTTTCATCCGGTCGCGGTTCAACGAAATCAATTGGTTCGAAATCTTGATGATGCTCTTGGTGGATCGATAGTTCTCCACCAGATAGTGGGTGCGCGCTGCGTAGTCCTGCTCGAACTGGCGGATGAAGCGGATGTTCGCGCCGCGGAAGGTGTAGATGTTCTGGTCGTCGTCGCCAACCGCGAGAATGGAGAGCTTGGCATCCTCGTTTTCCGAATCCAGGGTTCGTCCGGCGATGGCTGACACCATCCCGTACTGGGCCTCGTCGATGTCCTGGTATTCGTCGATAAGGATGTGCCGATAGCCAGCCAGCAACCGATCACGCATCTCGTCGCGTTCGAGACCTGGAATATCGCATTCCCCCCTAAGCATGGCGGTGGCCTTCGGAATCATTTCATCCAAGTCGGGCTTTTCTCCGGAGTTCTCAAAATGCGTTGCAAGGGATGCGCCGACCAAGCGCATTGCCAGCCCGTGGTAGGTGTGCACCGTGATGCCTACCGCATCCTTCCCGACCAAATCCCGGATGCGCTGCCTAAGGCTGACCGCTGCCGCGCGGTTGAAGCAGACCACCAGAATTTCGCGTGGACGCACCCGCTCGACGCGCAACAAATAGGCGCAACGGTGCGCGATGACCCGTGTTTTCCCCGACCCAGGACCGGCGAGCACCAGCATGTTTTCATCCGTTTTGGCAGACACGACGGCCACTTGTACCCCGTTGTTCAGCCCATCAACGATCTTCTGGTACGACTCCGCGCTGGTTGCACGGTCCAGCATCTCCTGCTCGCCGGGGAAGAACCGCTTAACAAACTCGGTTTTGTCCGTGGTGAAATAGGCGAGCACCAGCTCCAGCGCACCCTGGATTTTTTCCAGTCCGAGTTCCGCATAGCGGTTCATGACATGGATTTGGAAATTGCGTTCGCGGTAATGCTCCTTGAGCGAGGAAAAGTCGCCCGCCGTAAAGCGCCGTCCTTTCGCGCTCGGCAGAATGGTAATCGTCATGGCGGAGCGAAAAACCGCCAGTCCTTGCTGGAGAATGATGCAGCGCTGCTCGTGCAGGAACAGCAGGCCGCGTTCGATGGCTGAACTAAAGTCCTTGATTTGTGCGGCAGCGAGCATATCCGCACGCAGCGCTTCGATCAGTTCGCTTTCGCCGAACTCCACCAGGTGTTCGCCATTGGTCCCTTCCGGAATCTTGCCGGCAATCGCTCCTAGTACAATCCCCGCCACGTCCTGCCGTTTTGCGGCGGTCGCCTGCAGATCATCCCATTTGCGCTGCAACTTGACGGCATAGTGGTCCTTGTCGCGGTATTTCAGTTCGATGCTGCCCCGTTGTCCGGCAAGCCCTTGTCCGTCGAGGGCCAGGCTGTGCAGCAAGCTCCGCAGGGATTCAGGCGAACAGTTGGGATGGCCGTTGTCCAGCATGCGCTGGTTCAATCGCCGGAGACTCAATAGCCTCCACCCTTCGGCATCCGGGTCCTCTTCGCGCATCAGCGCAATCATCGCCTTCTCCAGTACGCAAACCTCGGTCAGCACCCGGTCGGATGCATTTGTGCAGCGCACCTTGACATATGCGCTTAGCAGCGTGTCCTTCTTTACCAGTCCGGCATCGACCATGTCCTTCAAGATCTTCAGTGCCGGCAGTGTGTCGTGCCGCAACGCGCGGTATTGGGCAGCCTCTTCGGCTACGGCCATGGATGGCAGTTCGGCAAGTTGGTCGGCACTGATCGGCTCGTTTGGGTTGCGGTCGAACAACTGCGCCATGATTTCGTGCCATTGCCGTTTGACCCGGTCGGAAAGATCCAGCGCACTGATCTTTTCGATAGCCTCTTCCCGGGTCTGCATCAATGGCTTGACTTGAAGTACATTGGTTCGGTTTTCGTCGCGCTGGACAAAGCTGCCTCGCTCCAGCATCGAGACAGCGGTATTGACTTTTGTCGTCGCCATGGGATCGGTGGTGTCAAAGTTGGTGTCAACCTCTTCGTCGCGCAGGATTTCCCCGGTTGTTATGACAATCCGGTCGTCTTCGTCCCGCTTGGCGCGCCTGAGCCCTTTTAGAATTTGGGCAATGTCATGGCGCGTGAGCCGCGAAAAGGCACTGAGCGAAAACTGGGTTTCGATGTCCTGGTCGTCGTAGAGCAGCACACATTGGGCAACCCTGCGGTCGCGTCCGGCCCGGCCTGCCTCCTGAAGGTAGTTTTCCAGCGAGCCGGGAATGTCGGCATGGACCACCAGACGCACGTTGTCTTTGTCGATTCCCATGCCGAAGGCATTGGTCGCGCAGATATGCTGGATATCCCCGGCGATGAATCCATCCTGTATACGCCTTTTCTCAGGAGGCTCCAGCCCGGCGTGGAAGGCTGCGGCAGAAAGACCGGCGCGCTGGAGCCACTCCGCCATCTCTTCGGATCGGGCGCGGGTTGCGCAATAGACCACCGAAGCACCGTTTTCAGGGACGCGGTCTTTCAGCAGTTGCAGGACGCGCGTCTCCTTCTCCGCCGCATTAATCATCTGGACCTCGAACCTCAGGTTGGTCCGTTCCGCCCCGCCATCGAACACCTTAAGTTCCTGCGTCAATTCCTTTTCAAAGTGCTGGAGTATTTCATCGATTACGTCGCGCTTGGCCGTTGCTGTGAAGCAGGCCACGGGAGGACATTCGACGTGCTGCTGTTCCGCCAGTTCGCGGATGAATCGGGAGGCATAGAGATAGTCCGGGCGGAACGAGTGGCCCCATCGCGACAGGCAATGCGCTTCATCGAATACCCAGCACCCGATTTCCCGCTGGTTCACTATCTTCCGGAAAGAAGCGTTGCGGAGCTGTTCTGGCGAGACATACAGCAGGGCAATATCACCGAGCCGGACGCGATCCAGTACGCTGCCGCGTTCCGGTGGTGTGAGCATGCCGTAGAGCGCAGCGGCGAATTCCGACTCCGTCAAGCGGTTGAGATTGTCGACCTGATCCTTCATCAAGGCCTGCAAGGGTGAGATGACGATGGTTAGTACGCCCCGTCGTTGATTGCGCACCAGCGCCGGCAGTTGGTAGCATAGCGATTTTCCCCCTCCCGTCGGCAGAATAGCCAATAGTGGTTCATTGTTCATGCCGCTACGGACGATGACTTCCTGCAGGCTGCCACCTTCGGGCAGGGATGGTTCCGGACGAAAGTCATTGAATCCGAAGAACCGCTTCAACTGCTCCTGCGGGTTGTGGTTGATGCGGCAATATGCACAGTTCGGATCGTTACACGCGGTTTCCCTCAACTGACGGATGACCTGAACTACATCGGGGAAACGATGGCGGACCCATGGCGGCAGGATGGAGTTGTTGCCCGCCACCCGCAGCCAGGCCAATGCATACGCCACTGATTCCCGCTTTTCAAAATCCACCTGCCGTGCGGCTGTTGCACATCCAAAACGAGAGGCCTGTCCGGCAAAAAACTCCATTGCTTCCTGCTCATCGAATGCGGTGAAACCCAAAGCCCGAAACAGCGGTTCCATGGTTTCGGCAAACGCCCATGCGTAGAATCGCGGTAATCCAGCATCCGATGCCAGCAACCGTTCAAACACCTCGATCTGGTCGCGAAACACCAATGCCGCATTGCGGGCATCGGCCACCGGATTGTTCAGGGCGGTGCTCACCAGCTTGTAGTCTTTCACCAGATGGTGGTATGGATTCCCGGGAAAGGCGATGGGCGAGAGGAACAGCGTATCAATAACCGGTAGCTTGTGGAGGGCGAGATTGGGGAACTGCTTCTTTAGCAACGGCAGGTCGTGGTCGAGAATGTTGTGGCCGAGCACAAATCGGGCATTCTGGCAATGCCCGTCCAGCATTTGTGCAACATCGGTTTTCCGAAACCTTCCCTTGAGGAAACCTTCCCTATCGCCGAAAACCGCCCCGACTTTTAGAATGGTGCCATCGGGCGCGGTCTCCAAGTCCAGCAAAAGGCTCGAATTCAGAATCTCACCAGCCGTATCCATTGCGGGAAACGTATAATGATTACGCAAGCCAAGTCTATCCGAATAAGTCCTTGGAAGTGGCGGTGTTGGGCTCTGGTCTAAAACACAAAACCCCGCTTGAGAGCGGGGTTTCGTTTTCGGATTGACCAAGTCCTGCTAGGCCGAGGCGTATTCCTTGACGAGGGCCATGCCGACAATGTCGCGCTGGATCTGGTTGGTACCTTCGTAGATCTGAAGGATCTTGGCATCGCGCATCATCTTCTCGACCGGATACTCCTTCATGAAGCCGTACCCGCCGAACACCTGAACGGCGTCGGTGGCAACGGACATGGCAACATCACCCGCATAGTACTTACACATGGCGGAAATCTTGGAGACATCCTTCACACCGGAGTCGATGGTGCGGCAGGCGGCGTAGGTGATCGCACGCGCGGTTTCAACCTTGGTCGCCATTTCGGAAAGCATCCACAGCAGACCCTGGTTGGCGATGATCGGCTTGTCGAACTGCTTGCGAACCTTGGCATACTTGACCGCCTCGTCGAGCGCTCCCTGAGCCAGGCCGACCCCCTGGGCCGCAATGCCGGGACGGGAGATGTCGAACGTCTTCATGGCGAGCAGGAAGCCCATGCCTTCGCGGCCGATGAGGTTTTCTTCCGGTACTTCGCAATCCTCGAAGATCAGCTCGCGGGTGGCGGAGGCGCGGATGCCGAGCTTGTCCTCCTTCTTGCCGAAACTGAAGCCGGGCGTGTCCTTCTCGACGATGAAGCAGGAGACGCCGCGCGCACCCTTGGCCTTGTTGGTGATTGCAAAGATTGTGTAGATGTCGGCTTCGCCGCCGTTGGTGATCCACTGCTTGGTGCCGTTGAGGACATACTTGTCGCCCTTCTTGACCGCGGTGGTGGCGATGCCGCCGGCATCGGAACCGGCATTGGGTTCGGTCAGGCCGAAGGCGGCCCATTTTTCACCCGAAGCCAGCGGGGGAAGATACTTGGCCTTCTGCTCGTCGGAGCCGCCGATCAGGATCGGGTCGGCGCCCAGGGCGTTGGCCGCGTAGGAGACGGAGACCCCGATGCAGTATTTCGACATGGTTTCCACAGCGAGGCAGAAGCCGAGCTGGTCTGCGCCAAATCCGCCATATTCCTCGGGAATGTAGAGGCCCATCAGGTCCATCTGGGCGAGTTCCTTAAGAAGGTCGGCCGGGAAGATTCCCTTTTCATCAAGCTCTGCGCGAACCGGAACGATGCGTTCCTTGCCGAAATCATCAATCAGATTAACGATCTCCATCTGGTCTTCGGTAATGCCGTAATCGATTATTGCACCCATTGCTGTCTCCTTTACGCTCCTCCGGAGCATTTTTGATTTTTGACCGCCGATTTTTGATTTGTTGGTCCGTCTGTTGTAGGGCGGGAACGATCAGCGACCTTCCCGCCACGGCTGGAAGGTCTTCAACCATTCCAGCCCTACAAATCAAAAATCAAAATTCTGTCTTCAAAACTAACTATGCCTTCGCCGCTGCGATCTGTTTCTGGAATTCCGGTACGATCTCGTGCAGATCGCCGATGAGTCCGAAGTCGGCTACATCGAAAATCGGCGCATCGGGATCCTTGTTGATGGCCACAATCACGTCGGAGCTCTGCATGCCGGCCAGATGCTGGATCGCGCCGGAAATTCCACACGCCACATATACCACCGGGCAGACGGTCTTGCCGGTCTGCCCCACCTGGTGGTGATGCGAAATCCAGCCGGCATCCACCGTCGCGCGCGAGGCGCCGACAGCCGCCCCCAGCTCGGCGGCGAGATCATAGATAATCTTGAAGTTTTCCGGCTTGCCGACGCCACGTCCGCCGGAAACGATGAACTGCGCGGCATTGAGATCGATGGTGTTGTCGGCTTCATGCACGACCTCGAGACGGCGCATGCGTTCCGGTACACCGGAAAGGTCGACGTCGTACGAGATCTGTTCACCGGCTTCGTTGTCCGAAATCTTGGTTTTCTTGAAGACGTTGGAGCGGACCGTCGCCATCTGCGGACGATTGTCCGGACAGATGATGGTGGCCATGATGTTGCCGCCGAAGGCCGGACGTGTCTGGAGCAGGTTGCCCGCTTCGGTATCAAAGTCGAGCTGCGTACAGTCGGCAGTCAGTCCGGCATCGACCATCACAGCAACGGTCGGTGCCAGACTGCGTCCGATGGTTGTTGCCCCGTACAGCACGATTTCCGGTTTTTTCTCGTTGATCAGCTGCGCAACCGCACGGGAATAATAATCGTTCTGGTAGTCCTTCAGCTTGGGATCGTCGATGGTGTACACCTTCTTCGCGCCGAAGTTGAAGAGTTCCTGGCAGAGTCCGGCACCGTTTTCCGACGGCAGGACGGCACAGAGGGTGTAGCCCGATTTTTCGCAGAGCACCTGCCCTTCGCTGAGGAGTTCCTGTACCACGCCGGCGATTTTTCCATCGCGCTGTTCGGCAAATACCCATAGTTCCTTTGTCGTGCTCATAGTACGTTGCGCTCCTTCAGCTTCTTGATGAGTTCGATGACCATCTCGGCAGGTTCGCCGGAGAGGACTTCCTTGTTCAGCTTTACCGGCGGCGCGAATACCTTGCTCACCTTGGTGGGGGAGCCGGCCAGGCCGATGTTGTTCTCGTCAGGCTGCAGCTCCTCAAAGCCCCAGGTAGGAATCTCCGCTTTCTTGGCGGCCATCTTCTTTTTGAGGGAGGGCATGCGCAGCTGGTTGGCTTCCTTCACCACGGTCAGTGCGCAGGGTTTGTCGATATCCCACACTTCATGTCCATCCTCAGTGACCTTGGTGACCTTGAAGGTGTCGCCCGTAACCTCTACGGCCTTGGCGTAGGTAAGCGTCGGGATTTCGAGGAAGTGCGCAACACCCGGCCCGACCTGTGCGGTATCGCCGTCGATGGCCTGCTTGCCGAACAGCACCAGGTCGACCCCTTCGAGCTTCTTGATGGCGAGGCTGATGGTATAGGAGGTGGCCCAGGTGTCGGCCCCGCCGAACTTGCGGTCGGAAACGAGAACCGCGTCGTCTGCGCCATGGGCCAGCGCCGTACGCAGCGCCTCTTCGGCCTGTGGCGGCCCCATGGAGATGACGGTCACCTTGCCGCCGTGTGCATCCTTGAGCTGCAGCGCCATTTCCAGCGCGTTTTCATCGAACGGATTGATAATGCTCGGAACCCCTGCACGGTTCAGACGGTTGGTTTCGCGGTCAATTGTAACCTTGTCTGAATCGGGCACCTGCTTGATGCAAACGACGATGTTCATCAACACCCCTTTCCCGGTTAAAAAAATAAAGAACGACTTATAGTCGAGGACGCTGATGTTCTCAAGTGAGATTGCGTATAGTTAGTGCGTATTTATGTTTTTAAAGCACAAGAACGGGGTTCCCTTTCTGGACGAAAAAACGTTAGATTAGCCCGTTGCAATTGAGCGGCAACCTCGATACGTTGTCGCCTCCTTATAAAGAAAGGACCTGATAAATGATTGAAAAAGGCAGTACATATGTCGTGATGGGCCTGCTCAACACCGATTCGATCGCCTATGCCGCAGGCAAGATGATCGAGGATCTGGGCGGCCAGGTGATCTACACGGTGCAGAGCGAGCGGATGAAGCGCATCTTCTTTGATCGCAGCCCCGACCTGAGTGACGAGCAGAAGGCCGCGATGCGGTTTGAATACTGCGATGTGACGGTTGAAAACGAAGTCCGCAACCTGTTTGCGAAGACCGGATCCATCGACGGTGTCCTGCATTCCATCGGCTTTGCCAATCCAAAAACCTGCCTCGGCAGCCATATGTACACCCCGGCCTATGAGGATATTAAGCAGGCCTTCCACATCAGCTGTGCCTCACTGGCCACCGTATCGCATTTTGCGCTCGAGCGCATGGAAAAGGGCGGTTCCATCGTCACGCTATCCTTCGAGTCGCAGGTCGCTTTTCCCTACTACAACTGGATGGGCGTCAACAAAGCGGCGCTCGAGGCGCTGGTACGGGCCCTGGCCCGCGAATATGGCCGCGAACACGTCCGTGTAAACGCCATCTCCGCCGGTCCGCTGGCCACCAAGGCGGCCAAGTCGATCCCGCACTTTGCGCACCTGGCCAAAACCTGGCGGCAGATCAGCCCGCTTCCATGGGATGTGGTGAACGACAAGCAGGAAGTGGCCAATGCCGTGGTATTCATGCTGGGCAAGTATTCCAAGAAGATCACCGGCCAGACGATTTATGTAGATGGCGGCGCCAATAACGTGGGCGGTATGCTGCTTCCGAGTGAAAAGCCGCTGATGCGCACGCCCGCCAAGCAGGCGGCCGCGAAGAAGGCCGCGGCGGCCGCCAAGAAGAAATAGTGCGAATGACAAGAGAGACGTGAGACGTGATTCGGTTCACGTCTCACGTTTCATGTATCAGGGGGTATCATGGGACTGAGTGTAGGTATCGTCGGACTGCCCAACGTGGGCAAATCCACCATCTTCAATGCATTGACGCGCGCGCAGAATGCCGAGGCGTCCAATTATCCATTCTGTACCATAGAGCCCAACAAGGCGGTAGTGCCGGTACCCGATCCGCGGCTTGACCGGCTGGCGGAGATTGCGGGTTCGCAGAAAATCATTCACGCCACCGTCGATTTTGTCGATATCGCCGGACTGGTCAAGGGCGCCAGTCAGGGCGAGGGGCTGGGTAACAAGTTCCTGACCAACATCCGTGAAACCGATGCCATCCTCCAGGTGGTGCGTTGCTTCGACAACGACAACGTGGTTCATGTCGATGGCTCCATCGACCCCATTCGGGATATCGAGATCATCGAAGCTGAGCTGATCATTGCCGATTTCCAAATGATGGAAAACCGATTGGGCCGTGTACAGAAAGCGGCGCGAGGCGACAAGGCGATCGCTGCCACGCTGCCCGTATTCGAGCGCCTGGTGACCCATCTCGGGGAGGGTAAGATGGCCCACTCCTTTCCTGAGCGCGACTCGGATGCCGGCAAAAGCATTTTCAGGGAGATGCAGCTGCTGACCGACAAGAAGGTGATTTACTGCTGCAATGTCGATGAAGACGGGCTGGCTGAAGACAATGACTATGTCAAGGCGGTCAAGGCCTATGGTGCCGCGCGCGAGGCCGAGGTGGTTAAAATCTGCGCGAAAATGGAGGAGGAGCTCAACGGCATGGCGGATGAGGAGCGCGACGAGTTTCTGCGCGAGTATGGCGTGCAGGAGAGCGGTCTCGACAAGATCATCCATACCGGTTACCGCACGCTGGGACTCATCAGCTATCTGACGCAGGGACCGAAGGAGTCGAGAGCCTGGACCATCCACCGCGGTGACAAGGCGCCGAAAGCCGCCGGCGTCATCCATACCGACTTCGAGCGCGGCTTCATCAGGGCACAGGTTATCGCCTATGATGATTTTGTTGCCAAGGGCGGCGAAAACGCCTGCCGCGAGGCGGGTCTGCTGCGTACCGAAGGCAAGGAATACGTCGTCAAGGATGGCGACGTCATCGAGTTTCTTTTCAACGTTTAGCGGCCGTGTCGATACACGTTGTCCTGCAATACGTTATTGCCGGCGCCGTCGCGACCGGAAAGCCGAACGATTTGTTTGTACGGGACTGGTCCATTGGTTAATCTTTCTCTCCGTTCCCAAAGAAAGGATCCCGAAGATGAAAAGCTTTTTGACAATGCTGGCGGCTCTGTTTCTCGCGGTTGGAAGCGTGCAGGCCGCGGATGAGATTGTATTCATAGATCTGCAGGAGGTCTTTAAGCAATACTACAAGACCCAGCTGGCACAGGACCAGATACGGCAGCAGGCCGACGATATCAAGATGGAACGGGACGAGATGGAGACCGAGGTCGAATCACTCAAGGCTGAGATCGAAGAGCTTCGGACCGATGCACGCGATGAGGCGCTCAGCGAAGAGATGCGGGCGAACAAGCGCGATCTGCTCGAGGAGAAGCTGGTAGCCCTTCAGAAGAAGGAGCAGGAAATGGCCGATTTCGAGAAGCTGCGCATGGAGCAGCTCGAATCGCAAAACCAGCGCATGACCAAGAAGCTGTTCGACGAGATTCATGACGCGGTTATCAGTTACGCAAAAATGCAGGGGTATGCCGCTGTCGTTGACCGCTCTTCCCAAAGCCGTATCGGCACAGACACCGTCCTCTTTGCCAGCGTGAAATTCGATATCACGGCCAATGTGCTGGAAGTGCTGAACGAAGGTCGCATGAAGGAGCCTGAGGCGGAAGAAGCCGAAATGAATGTCGAGGAATAGCATGAAACTGTCTGAGATTGCCGATCGTCTGGGAGGCGCCCTTGAAGGGGATGGTTCGATTGAGATTACCGCCGTCGCCGGACTGAAGGAAGCCGGCAGGGGGGATATTAGTTTTCTGGCAAATCCGAAATATGCCGCCCAGGTTGCTGAAACGGGTGCATCAGCGGTCATTGTGCCGAATGATTGGGACCGAACGGCCAAATGTGCGCTGATACGGGTGGATAACTCGGATCAGGCATTTGCTGTGGCGGCCGAAATCTTCTACGAATCCGTTCCCGCCCCGGAACCGGGTGTTCATCCCACCGCCGTCGTGGCGGAATCCGCCCGGCTTGGGGACGGCGTGTCCGTTGGCGCCCATTGTACCATTGCCGCGGGTGTGGTGGTGGGAGACCGCACCGTAATCCAGTCCAACTGCGTGGTCGGCTATAAAACCGTCATCGGAGCGGACTGCGTCCTTTATCCCCTGGTATCCATCCGGGAATTCACCGAGATCGGCGATCGCGTCATCATCCATAACGGCGCGGTCATCGGCTCCGACGGCTTCGGCTATGCCGTCCAGAAGGACGGGTCGCGTACTAAGATTCCCCAGATCGGCAAGGTCGTGATCGAGGACGATGTGGAAATCGGGGCGAATGTCGCGATCGACCGCGCCCGCTTCGGAAAGACCCGGATCGGGAAGGGTACCAAGATCGACAACCTCGTTCAGATTGCACATAACGTGGTGGTGGGCGAACATTCCGTCATGTGCGGGCAGGTCGGCGTATCAGGCAGTACCACCGTGGGCTCGCGCGTCATCCTCGCGGGACAGGCTGGTCTGGCCGGACATTTGGAAGTGGGCGACGGCGCGATTGTCGGTGCGCAATCAGGCGTTATGAAAGATGTCGATCCCAAGGACTTCGTTATTGGCTCGCCGGCCATGCCGCATCTGCAGTTCAAGAAAATGGTGGCCAATACCATCCTGCTGCCGAAGTTGAAGGATAAGATCAAGCAACTCGAAGATCGTTTGGATCAGATGGAGAACAAGGAATAATCCCTCGCGATGTTCGTTTGAAAGGGGACGGTGAAACCTTCAGTCGACAGCATTCTACAGCAATCGACCGGGCTGAAGGCCGAGGCGGTAAAACAACATCTCGACCGGTTGCCCGAAGACTATTTCAGCCAGTTCCCGCTTGAGGCCGTCGCGGAGCATATTCGTTTGCTTCAGGGACTGAGCACCCGGAATCCAGCCGAAGTGATCTTCCGCAGAACCAGCGGAGATGACGTCTCATGCACGGTGCTGGCCTTCGATTATCCTGCGGAGTTTTCAGTCATTAGCGGGTTGCTGGCCGGGTATGGCTTCTCCATTCTGTCCGGCCAGGTCTACACCTATGCCCGCAGTCCCGCCCCTGAGCGGTCGGATGCCCGTCGCAGAAGATTGCGCAGATCCGGAACGGTGCCGCGGCGCTGCATTGTCGACCACTTTTCAGGAAGGCTGGATACCCGGTCGTACGACATGGGTGTTATCGACGACTTGTGCGCGAAGCTCAAGCAGGTCATCGGGCTGCTGGAGCAGGGGGATCAAGCCGCCATGGAAAAAGCCAAACGCATCGTCAATACGGCGGTCGTGTCGCGCCTGGAACATCTGCAGCGGGACGAACATCCGGTACTGTATCCCATGGAGATTTCTTTCGACCCGGTCTCGGCTTCCAACACGATGCGTTTGCGGGTGGTATCGCAGGACACACCGGCCTTCCTGTACGCGCTGAGCAATACGCTGGCCATGCAGAATCTATCCATCGAGCGCCTGTATATCCGAACGGTCATGGGACGCGTCGAGGACGAAATTGAGATCGTGGACCGGTCTGGGCCGGGTCGATCGCTGGCGGATCTGGACAGCCAGAACCGTATCCGGCTCTCGGTGCTGCTCACGAAGCAGTTCACCTATTTTCTGCCGGCGGCCCCGGATCCCTTTGCCGCGCTGTCGCGATTTGAGCATCTGGTCGGCGACATTGTGCAGCAACCGGGCCGGGATAACTGGCTGGAAACCATATCCGACCCCCATGCCATGCGCGATCTGGCCCGCCTCCTGGGTGCCAGCGATTTCCTGTGGGAGGATTTCATTCGCATGCAGTATGAATCCCTGCTGCCATTTCTGCAACCGCAGGTCGAGGGCTGCCAGCTGAGTACGCCCCCCGACAGCCTGCCTGCGCGCCTCGACGAATCACTTTCCGGATGCGAAACCATGGAAAGCCGGCTAGAGGCGATCAACCGTTTCAAGGACCGCGAAACCTTCCTGATCGATCTTGACCATATCCTGCATCACGCCATCGAATTCAGGGAATTGTCGTTCCGGCTCACCTGGCTGGCGGAGCTCGTGGTCGGTCGGGTAGTGGAATGGGTATACGAAGAGTTGAAGACGCGCCATGGTGAGCCGCAAACGGTAGGAGGGCTTGCGGCCCGCTATGCCGTGATGGGGCTCGGCAAACTGGGCGGTGTCTCGCTCGGATACGCCTCCGATATCGAACTGCTCTTCGTATACAGCGACACCGGCGAAACAAACGGGCCGAATCCCTTATCCAATGCCGAGTTTTTCGCGGCACTGGCACAGGAATCCTCTATGGCGATTGCCGCCAAGCGCGAGGGAATCTTCGAGGTCGATCTGCGGCTCCGGCCGCATGGCAGAAGCGGGCCGCTGGCCTGCAGTCTCGAGAGTTTCTGTAAATACTACGGCCCGGGGGGGGCGGCGCTTTCGTATGAACGGCTGGCGCTCGTGCGTATGCGATGGATCGCCGGCGATTCCGGCCTCGGACAACGATTGGAGCGACTGCGGGACGAGTTTGTCTATGGGGCGCGGGAAATCAAGTTGAAGGATATCCACGAACTTCGGGCACGGCAGGCAAAGGAAAAGCACCGTCCTGGTGCCTACAATGCCAAGTTCAGTCCCGGTGCACTGGTCGATCTTGAATACACGGTTCAGCTGTTGCAGGTGGAATTTGGCGCCGAACGCGACGCGCTGCGAACGCCGTCGGTTCAGACGGCTTTGGAAGGGCTGCGGGAGATCGGCGTGCTGGAGCCGCATGAACTGGAGCGGCTGGAGGGCGCCTACGATTTTCTGCGCAGGTTGATCAATGGGCTGCGCATGCTGCGCGGTTCGGCCAGGGATCTGTATCTGCCCGACGTTGGCAGCGATGAATACCTGCATCTGGCGCGGCGAATGGGATACGCTGAAAAGGATGGATTGACGGCCGACGAACAGCTTCACCTCGATTATGAGACGCGCACGGCCGCCGTTCGTGCTTTTGTAGAAAAGCACTTTGGCCGCGAATCCATTCCGGGGCCGGTTGTAGGCAACGTGGTCGATGTATTGCTGTCGCCCGACCTGGATCACAGCACTGCGCTGCAGGTGATGCAGGAGACCGGCTTCGACAGTCCGGAGCAGGCTCTTGCCAATCTGCGTTCACTGGCGGGCGGGGGCAGACAGCGGGAGGCATTCATTTCTTTAGCGGTCCTGGCCTGCGATCATCTGCAGCTGGAGCCGGCCCCCTGTATGGCGCTGAATAACTGGGAGCGCTATGCGACCGCGATCGGAGATCCATTGGGTCATTTCGAGCTGTTGCTTTCACAACCGCGCCGGCTCGACATTCTTTTAGGTATTTTTTCGCGCAGTCAGTTTCTGGCAAACACCTTGATCAGGCACCCCGAATACCTGAGCTGGGTCACGGATCCACAAACGCTGCAAGGGGTTAGAAGGCGGAGCGAACTGGAGGCCGAGCTGGCCGAGCTTGCTTCGGAATCGACGGGGCGGGAGGAGTGGATCGTCGCGCTCTGCCGCTTCAGAAAGCGTGAAATTCTGCGCATTGGTACGCGCGACATGATTCTGAAGGCGCCCATCGACGAGATTACACGCGACCTCTCGGCGTTGGCAGATGTTATTCTGGATGCATCATTGCGCCAGGCCTGGAAGCGGATGCTGGGTGAAGGCAGCGTGCCAGGGGATCAATCCGAGCTGCCCGGGCAGTTCTTTTTGCTGGGGTTGGGCAAGCTCGGGGGCGAGGAGTTAAACTACAGCTCCGACGTGGATTTGGTCGCGGGGTACGATGGCGCGGATTCGAATGCGGGCTCAAGTGGCACGGAACGGGAGCTTCTGACACAGCTGCTGCATGAAATGCACGAAGATCTGACCCGGCATACGCCTGACGGGTATGCCTATCGAATCGATCTACGCCTGCGTCCCTATGGTTCATCGGGCGAATGGGTGCAATCCTCCGTCTCCATGCTCCAGTATTATGATCAAAAAGCTGCACTGTGGGAAATACAGGCCTTCCTGAAGGCCCGCGTCGTGGCGGGTAATGCCGCCAGAGGGGCGGTTTTTTTGGAAAAACTGAAGCCCATCATACAACACGTCCGTTCACCTGCGACCGTGGTGGAATCGATTCAGCATATGCGCACGGCCGCTGTTCAGCATGTAGCCCGGAGCGGCACGCAGGATGTGAAGACCGGTGTCGGTGGCATTCGCGATATCGAATTTATGGTTCAAGCATACCAGCTGGGATATGCCGCCCGGTTTCCCGATTTGCTCGGCAGCAACACCTTGGAGGTTTTGAGCCAGCTGGAGGCAAATGCGCTCATTGAGCCTGAAAAGATCCTTTCGTTGAAGGAACACTATGTCTTTCTGCGGCGGGTTGAGCACTTTCTTCAGATTCTTGAGGATCGGCAGATACATGCCATTCCCTCCAGTGAACAGGAGCTGGAGCGATTGGCGAAACGCGTTCTAGGTCCGTCGGCTTCCGCGTCGCAGCTGATTGAGGAGTTGAATAATCGGACTGAAGCGGTACGAAAACTGTATGATGAGGGGCTGGAAGAGTTATCGAAGTGCAATATTGTAGGATAATGCGGCTTTTGATTACGATTTTGTTTTTATATGGGGTCAGCAAGGATTCTGACGGGCTCTCAGGAATATTGCAAGCAGTTCTTGATAAATGAGATGCGAATGTGTGATTGTAGCCGCGTTGTTATGGCGTATCTCGTGCTTATGCTACCCTCCGTTGCCAAAGAATAAAGGTCTGGTTTCTGCCTGTTCCAGCACAGCGGAGGTGGTTCATGGCCTTTTTTGCCGTCGCTTGGCGGCTTTCGTATGAGTGAGGTAGATAAAAAGGAGATGAAGTAATGGCAACTTGTAAATCCCCCAAAGAGGTGTTGGAACTGATATCAAAGGAATCGGTTAAAGTGGTGGATCTGCGCTTCATGGACTTTCCCGGTCTGTGGCAACACTTCTCGGTTCCGGTCAGCGAACTGAATGAAGGAACCTTCGACGAAGGCCTTGGCTTCGACGGGTCAAGCATCCGCGGATGGCAAGCGATCAACGAATCGGACATGATCGTCAAGCCGGTGGCGGAATCCGCCTTCATCGATCCTTTTTTCGAGCATAAAACCCTGGTGCTCATCTGCAACATTTGCGATCCGATCACCGGCGAGGATTACACGCGCGATCCGCGCAATATTGCCCGCAAGGCGGAACAATATCTGCAGGCCAGCGGTATCGGCGACACCGCGTACATCGGCCCCGAGGCCGAATTCTTCATATTCGATGATGTGCGTTTCAACCAGAACGAGCATGAAGGCTACTACATGGTCGACTCGGTCGAGGGGCGCTGGAACAGCGGCAAGGACGAAGGGCCCAACCTGGGCTACAAACCGCGCTACAAGGAAGGATACTTCCCGGTTCCGCCCACCGACAAGTTCCAGGATATGCGTTCCGAAATGATGCTTACGCTGGAGGAGCTCGATGTGGCGATGGAATGCCAGCACCACGAGGTCGCCACCGGCGGGCAGGCGGAAATCGATCTGCGTTTTGCACCGCTCGTGGAGATGGGCGACAAGCTTCTGAAGTATAAATATGTGATCAAGAATGTTGCGAACAAATACGGGAAGACGGTCACGTTCATGCCCAAGCCTCTGTGGAACGACAACGGCAGCGGGATGCATACCCATCTTTCAATCTGGAAAGACGGCACCAACCTGTTTGCCGGCGATGGCTACTCGGGGCTTTCCGAAGCCTGCCTGCATGCCATCGGCGGTATCCTGAAGCATGCCCCGGCCATTCTGGCGTTCACCAATCCGACCACCAACAGCTACAAGCGGCTGGTCCCGGGTTTCGAAGCGCCGGTCAATCTGGCGTATTCCAGCCGCAACCGCAGCGCGGCCGTGCGGATACCGATGTATTCGAACTCGCCGAAGGCCAAGCGCCTCGAGTTCCGCTGCCCGGATCCGAGCTGCAACGGCTATCTCGCCTTCTCGGCCCTGCTCATGGCGGCCATCGATGGTATTGTGAACAAGATTGATCCCGGTGATCCGCTCGATAAGGATATCTACGATCTGCCGCCGGAAGAGCTCGCCAGCGTTCCGCACACGCCGGGCTCGCTGGAGGAGGCGCTCGCCGCCTTGCGGGCCGACCATGAGTTCCTGCTGAAAGGGGACGTATTCACGCCGGATGTCATCGATACGTGGATCGACTACAAGATGGAGAATGAAGTACAGGCATTGGCATTGCGCCCGCATCCGTGGGAGTTTGCCATGTACTACGATATTTAATTGAACAAGAACTTGTGATACCTGAGGCAAGGATCGTCCGGAATGGAGGGTCTTTGTCCTCTTTTTTACCCCGCAGAGGGTCGGGATTTGGAAGAGGAATTGGTTGGAAAGAGGAATATGGAAGGTGAGGCAGGCGTGCAAAAGCGCTCGCCTTGCGGGGCGGAATCCCCCTAGTATCACCCCTTTTCATTTTGGATTAAAGTGTGGCTGGCAGGGCTGGCCAATAACCTAAAAGGAGAAAACAGAACATGAAGAATAACATTGAAGCCTTTGGCGAAAACGTATTCAGCCTGAAGGTCATGGAAGCCCGTTTGTCGGCGCCGACCTTTGCAAAGCTGAAGAAGACGATCGATACCGGTTTCGAGCTCGATGCAAGCATTGCCGATGAAGTTGCTGAAGCAATGAAGGAATGGGCCATGGAAAAGGGTGCCACGCACTACACCCACTGGTTCCAGCCGCTCACCGGTGCGACGGCGGAAAAGCACGACTCGTTCATCTTTCCGGATTTCAAGGGGGGCGTTGTCACCAACTTTTCCGGCGATGAACTGATCCAGGGCGAACCCGATGCCTCCTCGTTCCCGTCCGGCGGCCTGCGCGCCACGTTCGAAGCCCGCGGCTACACCGGCTGGGATCCGACCAGCCCCGCCTTCATCAAGTATGACGGTGCCGGCGCGGCCACACTCTGCATCCCGACCGTTTTCTGCGGATACCATGGCGAAGCCCTTGACAAGAAGACGCCCCTGCTGCGTTCCATGAAGGCGCTTTCCGAGCAGACCGTGCGTCTAGGCAAGCTGTTCGGCATCGACTGCGGCGACAATCTGGCCCTGGCCACCCTCGGCTCCGAGCAGGAATATTTCCTGATCGACACCGAGCTCTACGAAGCCCGTCCCGATCTGCAGCGCACCGGCCGCACCCTGTTCGGCAAACCGGCTTCCAAGCACCAGCAGCTGGACGACCACTACTTCGGCGCCATCAAGCCCCGTGTAGCCGCGTTCATGGCCGACCTCGACAAGGAGCTCTGGAAGCTGAGCATCCCGGCCAAGACCCGCCACAACGAAGTCTGCCCGGCCCAGTTCGAAATCGCGCCGGTCTTCCAGACCCTGAATATTTCCGTCGACCACAACATGATGACGATGGAAGTCCTCCGTGCGACCGCCGAGAAGCATGGCTTTGTCTGCCTGCTTCATGAAAAGCCGTTCGCCGGTGTAAACGGTTCCGGCAAGCACAACAACTGGTCCCTCATGGGTCCCGACGGAAAGAACTGGCTGAAGCCGGGCGACAACCCGCATGAAAACGCCAAGTTCATGACCATCATCGTAGCCCTCATGAAGGCGGTTGACACCCACGCCGACCTGCTGCGCGTCTCCGTGGCTTCGGCCGGCAACGACCATCGCCTGGGTGCAAACGAAGCGCCTCCGGCGGTTGTTTCGATCTTCCTCGGCGACTGCCTGACCGACATCGTCGAGCAGATCGAAGCAGGCGGAGCCAAGAGCTCCAAGGAAGGGGGCGACATCTCCCTGGGCGTCGACTCCATTCCGAAGCTGCCGCGCGGCAACACCGACCGTAACCGCACCTCGCCGTTTGCCTTCACCGGCAACCGTTTCGAATTCCGTGCGGTGGGTTCCAACCAGAGTCCGGCAGGCGCCAACATTGTGCTCAACACGATCGTGGCCGAAGCCTTCGACTATATCTGCACCAAGCTCGAAGCCGCTGTTGCAGACGGCAAGGAATTCAATGCCGCGCTGCAGGACCTGCTGGCCGAGATTATCAAGGAGCACAAGCGCATCCTGTACAACGGCGACGGCTACACCCAGGAATGGCTGGATGAAGCTGCCAAGCGTGGGCTGCCGAATCTCATGACAACCGAAGAAGCCCTCGAGGTCCTCCAGACCCAGAAGGCCAAGGATGTCTTCGCCAAGTACAGCGTTCTCAGCAACGAAGAGCTGGCGTCCCGCTACAATACCTACAAGGAAACCTACGAGACGGTGATTGGAATCGAAGCGGCTACCGCGCTGGATCTTGCCAAGAGCATGATCGTTCCGGCGGTGGTTACTGCGATCAATGAATACTCGTCCGTATCGGCGGTTGCAGGCATCACAGGCGAGATGTCCAGTCTGCTTGAAAAGGCAGTTGCAGGCATTGCTGCTCTGGAAGCCGCGGAGGAACCGGCTGAGCAGATCGCTGCGATGGGCGAACTGCGTGCTGCGGTTGATGCACTTGAAGCCATCGTTCCGGCGGATCTGTGGCCGCTTCCGAGCTATGCCGAGCTGCTGCTCGTCTAGTTGATCGGTACAGATCAATGAAAAGGCCTCGCATTGCGCGAGGCCTTTTTTTATCGTCCGCCGTATGAAACGTATCGGGATCACCATCGGGGATATAAACGGCATCGGGCCGGAGGTAGCACTCAAGGCGGTTACAAAGTATCGCTGGCCGGAGGAACTGCGGTTTGTTTTTTTCGGTCGCGAAACGGTCATTCGCGAACAGGCCGCTGTGATGCGTATTCCTGTATCACGCCGGATCGAGTTTGTCGATGTGGGGCCCCGGGTACAATGGCATCCGGGCAGGATGCGGGTGGATGCTTCGCGCGTTGCCGAGCGGGCCATACACACGGCGGTGGAAGGTTGTCTTTCGGGCGAGCTGCAGGCGATGGTGACGGCACCCATCAGCAAAGAGGGGTTCAGCAGGGCCGGCATCAACGTGCCGGGCCATACCGAGTTCCTTGCCGATTTGACCCATACGAAGATCTTCGGCATGATGCTGATGGGCGGCGGGCTCAGGGTAATGCTGGTTACCCGTCATGTCCCGCTTGCCGATGTGCCCGCCGCACTGACCCGAAAGGGTATTTGTGAAGCCATTGAAATGACCGGACAGGCGCTACAGCTGTTTGGGTTGAAGAACCCGAGGATCGGCGTTTGCGGGCTGAATCCCCATGCCGGTGACGGGGGAGTGATCGGACGCGAAGAGATCGATCTGATCAACCCAGCCATACGCGCTGCCCGCAGGACGGGCTTTCATGTATCCGATGCCGTTCCGGCCGATACCATATTTTACCAGGCGCTGAACGGGCAGTATGATGCCGTGGTGGCGATGTACCACGATCAGGGACTGGGACCGCTCAAGATGATCGGATTCGACGAGGGCATCAATGTGACGCTCGGCCTGCCGATCATCCGCACCTCGCCGGATCACGGTACCGCCTTTGGCATAGCCGGACAGGGTTCGGCTTCGGCCAGAAGCATGAAGAGCGCAATCGAAGTCGCCATTGAAATGGCTGGCAAACCCAATCCATGGAAATGATTAAACGCAGAGGCGCTAAAAATCCAGAGGTCGCCAAGGGATGCTCTATGAATATACTCTGCGATGCGTTGCGATCTTTGTGTTTTTGCGTTGAATGGTGTGGAAAGACGTATGACTGATGAACCAAGATTAACCAGTCCGAAGGAGGTGCGCGGATTGCTGGCGCAGCTCGGGCATCGTCCGAACAAGGGGCTGGGGCAGAACTATCTCATCGATGCCAATATTCTCGACATCATTGCCGAGACCGCCGACCTACAGCCGGATGAAAATGTACTCGAGATTGGACCCGGGCTTGGCGCGCTTACCGAGCGCATCATTCCGCAGGCGGGGACGGTAACCTGCATCGAGAAAGATCCGACCATGGCTGAATACCTCAAGTCGCGGTTTTCCACTTTCGCCGTGGCTTCGGCGGGCAAGTCGGAATTCACACTCATCGAAGAAGATGCCCTGGATATCGATCTGGATGCGTTGTTTGCCGGCGGCATCACAAAGGTGGCTGCCAATCTGCCTTATTCCGTGGCCAGCCGGCTGATGGTCGATATCGCAGAATGTACGCACCGACCGGAGTTGATGTCACTCACGATCCAGAAGGAGGTGGCCGACCGCCTGACCGCCCCGCCCGGCGACAGGCACTACGGCCTGCTCAGTATCCTGACCGGCGTGTACTATGAAAACACGATGGTGAAGAAAATCAGTCCCACCTGCTTCCTGCCGCCGCCGAAGGTCTGGTCGGCCGTCGTGAAAATGGAGCGACTCAGTGAATCGGTTGTCACTGAGACGACCTACCCGACCTTTAAGAAGCTGGTGAAGCACTGTTTCTCCCAGCGCCGAAAACAGGTCGGCACCATTTTGAAAAAGATGGGGATTGCACCGGTCGATCCGTTGCTGGAAGCCGCGGGCATCGAACACAGCGAGCGGCCCGAGGTGATCGAGATCGAACGCTGGGCTATGCTGGCCAGGCTGCTGGATGGTTGATCGTCAATTACTAGGCGGGCGTAAGACGTTCAATCACAAGCATCAGCTTGCGTGAAACCTCCTGGGCAATGTCTTCGAGCTCCGGATTGGCGATGGCCTTCATGCTTTCGATGGGATCGATCGCTGATATCTCTATTCGGTCGTCGTGCCGTTCCTGCACGATCACATTGCAGGGAAGCATGGTGCCGATATGGCTCTCGCTCATGAGCGCCTGATGCGCGAAAACCGGATTGCACGCCCCAAGGATCTTGTACTTCCGGAAGTTCACATCCAGCTTCTTTTTCAGCGTGGCCTGGACGTCTATCTCCGTAAGGACACCGAAGCCTTCGTTTTTCAGTTCCTCCGTGACAGCTTCAATTGCTTCGTCGAATCCCATGGAAACGGCGGTGGTGAAGTAATAGCTCATTCCATTTCTCCGTTACGCCCAGCTCCGGAAGTGCCGTGCTAGGATTTTTGCTGGCGCGGTTTGCGGCGGAAGCCGTTTCGGACAGCGAGGGTCCATACCACCCAGAGGGCCTCGTATACTATGTTGCCGCTCATTTTGGAGGTGCCTTCCTGCCGGTCCTCAAAAGTGATCGGAATCTCGCCAATGCGGAATCCCTTCATCCACGCTTTATGTGTCATTTCGATCTGGAAACCGTAGCCGTTCGCGTTGACGTGGTCAAAATCGTACGATTCCAGGACTTCACGACGGAAGCATTTAAATCCGCCGGTGGGGTCGGTGAACGGCATGCCGGTGATCATTTGTACATAGATGCCGGCGCCGCGGCTCAGCATAAGACGAGACAGCGGCCAATTGATCACACGAATGCCGCCGACGTATCGGGATCCCAATACGAGATCGGAGTCTGCCAGCGCCTTGTCGCGGAAGTTTGGTATTTCCTTCGGGTCGTGCGAGAAGTCGCAGTCCATTTCCATGACAAACCGGTAGTCCCGTTCCAATGCCCACTTGAATCCGGCGATGTAGGCACGCCCCAGACCGTCCTTCGAGGTGCGGTGCATGACATGAACACGCTCATGTTTATCAGCCAGCTCATCAGCAATTCTGCCGGTACCGTCAGGGGAGTTATCATCCACAAACAGGATGTCGACGTGCGGGGACGTATCGAGCACGATGGGTGCTATCTTGCCGATGTTTTCCTTTTCGTTGTAGGTCGGTATGATGACCAGCGTGTCGATTTCGTTCATAGTGAGTGAAATGTATGTCGAAAGAGAGGGATTCTGCAAGTGCGGGGGTTAAAAAACAATAGGAAGTCGTTTCACTTCTCTTGAAGAAATGACGACCAGTTCTGTGCTGGCAGCACCTGCATCAGGGACGCATCGTTCCGCCGCACGGCGATAGATTTCCAGCTGTCCCCGGTATTGTTCAATTACATCGTCATCGGCCGCTTCGGTAAACTTGTAATCGAACACGGCGAACCCATCGGCGGTCCGGCATAGCAGATCAATGGTTCCGTCAATGAGCGTGTCCTCCTCATGAAGGATGAATGGGAACTCCGGTCGAAGGTCTTTCATGTCCTTTGTCCATTCGATCATCAACCGTCGCGCCTCTTCAATTCTTGCTGCCAGCTGCATGGCTTCCGCCTGCCCGATGGAAAAGTCGTGACGGAAGATTTCCAGCCAGTCTGCAATTGAACCCTGCCAGTCGTTCAATGCGAGCTGCTCAAGAACGGCATGGCCGAGTGAGCCAAGAGCAACCGATGTCGACGCCGTTTGTATAGGAAAAAGGTCCAGGTCCTCATGGGCAGACTCCATCTCATCGTGCTCCATGGCAAAACGCGTGGCTGGAATGCGTTTAAGTACCGGGATTCCGGGTGCCGGCGGGAGTGAGAGTAGGGCTGTTTCCAGCTGCGAGCGGGTTGCGGGATTGTGTGATGCAGCGCAGGGCAGTTTGGCATCCCCGGCCAATTCCGAGTAGGGGATGGAGGGAATGGCTGTGCCGATGAAGGGTTCCAGATGCTTATACCAGCCGGCTGTGCGCCGCCCCAGGGTGGCCGATGTTACGACCAGATCGCGAGCGCGGGTCATTGCCACATAGAACAGATTGTCGGACTCGCGCTTGCGGATTTCCGACGTTCGCTGGTTGGCAGCTTCGAAGCCCGGGGATTTGACGCTGGTACGATCCGGGTCGGTGACGCGCAGGCCCAGTCGCGGCTGCAGCGCATCGTCGAAAAAGACCTGGGCGAAGCTGCGGTCTGCCTGGCCGGAAAAACTGATGTCGGGTACCATGACTACGCGCTTGGTCAAGCCTTTCGCGCTGTGCACGGTCATAATGGTAACGGCGTTCTGCGCGGGGTCCAGCAGGGTTGCCTCGGGTATCTGCGGCGGAGAGGCAATCTGGTCGGCAAGCTTTCGGGCGACGGCTGCCGATGTGGTGTGGGCTCCCCGTTCAGTTTCGCGCAGCCAATCCAGCACCTTGCGCAGGTTGGCAAGCCGCTGCATTCCACGCGGCAGACCTGAGAGCAGGGCATCGTAGCCTGTTTCGTCAATCAGCATGCGTACCAGCTCCGAGACCAGTCTGGTGCCGAGCAGTTTGCGATAGCGGTCAAGCACATCGGTTTTTTCCGCGTAGCGCGACATCAGATGCTCAATCGAAAAGCCGGCTGGACTCCAGGCCAGTTCAGCGATGGTTTCGTCCGACAGACCGATCCAGGGCGAGCGCAGAAAGCCGATCAGGGAATAGGCATCACGGGGATTGGTCAGCACGTTCAGGAACAATGACACATCGCGTGTTTCCTGGCGAGTAAAGAGACCCCGGCCCTTTCCCCCGAGCGTGTAGGGAATACCGGCATGGCGCAATGCCTGCTCCAGCGTCGACTGGTGCGTGGTGCGGCGGAGCAGTATCAGTATGTCGGAATAACGATAGGCATTGGATTCATTTACGGGCTCGAACCCGGCTGCGTATCGGAACGAAGGGGTCCATTTTGCTGCGCCCTGGACCAGCAGCTGTATACGGTGGGCGACCGCCTCCATTTCGGCGGCCACCTTTTCCTGCTTTGACAGTTCTTCTTCTATATCCGGACATAGAAACTCCACGCACGGCTTTTCGTTTGCGGCTGAGAAGGCTGGGTTGGGCAGCAGGTGGTCCTTTTCAGAATAATCTTCCGCCCCGTAGACAGTGGCGAAGAGCCTGTTCAGCACATCAAGGATGGGGGTTTTGCTTCGATAGCTTATCTGCAGGTATTCCGGTTTGCCTCCGGATTCAAGGATGGCTTCTTCCAGATCAGGCATCACCTGGGGATCGGCACCGCGCCATGTATAGATGCTCTGCTTCTTGTCGCCGCAGATCACCAGGTTGGTATGTTCGCCCCACAGCGACTGGATGATGTCGCATTGAATGCGGGAGGTGTCCTGTACTTCGTCGACGATAACGTAACGGAATTCAGGTTTTGCCTTTGCGGTCTGGAGCAGGCGGACGGCGAGGCGCAGCTGATCGTCGAAATCGACGGCGTTCATATCGTGTTTGCGTTGCTGGAAGCCGTTGTAGACCGACTGGACGTACCGGGCGAATGCCCTGGCCGCCGGGAAACGCTCGCGGTATTTCACGGCATCCTCAACTGAAGTTTTCATATCCCACAGGTCATGGGATATTGCATTGGCATCGCCTCTGCCGAATTTCTTGAGACCCAGTTGATTCAGCTTTTGAACGAGCACCTCGACATCCTCGGTTTCTTCCAGCGCCTTGCAGATGATGTCCAAGGCCGCTTGTACGCTCGGTGTAATGTTCGGCAGGTCCGTTATGCGCTTGCAGATTTGTTCGAAGTCGATGCGCTCCACGTTGGAAACAGGAGCGGGCAGCAGGCTTTCAGCGTTTTCCAGCGAAATGTCGAGACTGCCGGACTGGGCGATGAGTGCCGGTACGGTTTCGGTGATGCTTGTGCCGAATCCATTGCCGGAGCCGATAAGGTGTGCACCGGTGCAGAAGGTCTTGAAATCGGGGTCGCTTTCGAGCGTGGTGAGCAGTTCGTCATGGCAGATCCGGCGCAGCAGTTCGTCCCGTTCGTCGCCGGCCAGAACTGTGAACCCGGGAGACAGACCTGCATCCAGCGCATGCTCGCGCAATAGGCGGGTGCAGAAGGAGTGGATGGTGCCGATCGGAGCCGAAGACAGTTTAGACGAAGCGGCAATGGCACGCTCAGCCCGTTCGTCGTCTCCCTTCGCTTCGGCGGTGCGTCGCGCCTTGAGCAACCGGTGCGCGACGCGCATGCGCAGCTCGGATGCGGCATTGTCAGTGAACGTCATCAGCAGGATATCACGGGGATCAAGGCCATCTACCAGCACCAGCTTTTCGTAGAGCTGCGTCACCTGGTAGGTCTTGCCGGTGCCGGCGGATGCGTTGTAGACGATGTTCATGAAGGCACTTTACGGGGGCGGAGATCGGTTTTCTATTTCTGATTGCCGGTTTTTGATCATCCGGGATGTACGAGCGCGGAGCCGGGATCGATATCGGGATATAGTTCGTCGAAACTGTGGATTTCATCGTTGCTCACGCGCTTGTAGATTTTGCTGCGGCTCAACTGGTCAAGTTCCGTAACACCGGCGGCGACAAGCAGGTCAAGGAAATCCTCGATGACGAAGTGCTGGTAGTTCCTGACCCGGGTCGATTTGTGTTCAACGACGAGTCCGCGCTGGAGCTTCGGGTTGTTCGTTGCGACCCCCGATGGACAGCGGTTGGTGTGGCACTTGAGTGCCTGGATGCAACCGAGCGCCAGCATCATGCCGCGTGCGGAGTTGCAGATGTCCGCCCCGAGGCAGAGTACCCGGAAAATATCGAAGGCTGTGATGATCTTGGAGGCCACGATGACGCGGATATCCTTCTTCAGGTTGTAGCCTCGCAGATCATCGACGACGCAAACGAGCCCTTCCTCCATCGTCATGCCGACATAATTGGAAAAAACAATCGGTGCGGCACCGGTGCCGCCTTCTGCCCCGTCGACCGTGATGAAGTCGGGTTTTATGCCGGTTTCGACCATCGCCTCGCAAATCTCGCGGAACTCCTTCCGGTCACCGACACAGAGCTTGAAGCCGACCGGTTTTCCTTCGGAGGCGTCGCGAAGCGTTTGAACAAATTCCAGCAGGCCACGAGCGTTGTTAAAAGCCGTATGATGCGGCGGAGATATGATCGTAGTGTGGGGCTCGAGTCCGCGGATTTCCGCTATTTCCTCGTTGTTCTTTTCGGCAGGCAATACGCCGCCGTGACCCGGTTTGGCCCCTTGGGACAGTTTGATCTCTATCATCTTTATATTTGGATGGACGGCCTGTTCACGGAATTTTTCACGCGAGAATCCGCCGTTGGAATCGCGGCAACCAAAGTAGCCGGTCCCGATTTCCCAGACGAGATCGCCACCGAGCAGGTGGTGGGATGAAACGCCGCCTTCACCGGTGTTGTGGTAGAAGCCGCCTTCGCTCGCGCCCTGGTTCAGCGCCCGCACGGCATTGGCACTGAGCGATCCGAAGCTCATGGCGGATATGTTGAACAGACTGGCGGCGTAGGGCTGGCGGCAATCGGGGCCGCCAATGGTGACGCGCGGAGGCTGTTCGAGTCGTTTGGCAGGATAGATGGAATGGTGCATCCATTCGTAACCGGTGCGGTAGACGTCGAGTTCCGTACCGAACGGATGGGTTTTGTGGGCATTCAGGGCCCGCTCGTAGACATAGGCGCGGTGGTTGCGGTCGATGGGCGTTCCGTCGGTGTCGTTTTCAACAAAATACTGGTGCAGTTCGGGCCCGATCGCTTCGAGCAGATAGCGGAAGTGGCCAATGAAGGGAAAGTTGCGGATGATAGTATGCTTCGCCTGAAACACATCGTAGATGCCGATGGCGATGATCGGACCGACAAGGATCAGTATGTACAGGATCGGTGGCCAGACAAGTGCGATGCCGGCAATCAGCAGCAGGGCAAGACTCCCTCCAAGGAACGGCATCTTCATTCCCCGGCCCCTTCCTCATGGCGCATCCATTCCTTGATCTTGGCGGAGGCAAAGCCCCATGCCTGACCGGGTTCGATGCGCGGCGGCAGGGTAAGTTCATGGTCGGCGATTCGTACGTCAAGCAGCGCGGGGCCATCCGTATCCAGCGTGGCCTGCAGGGCGTCTTCGAGGAAGGCGGGCGATGATACACCGCGGCCTGCCGCACCGAAGCTCCGGGCGAGCAGGGCATAGTCGGGATTGAGCAGGTCGGTTTCGTGTTCGGGATAGCCTTCGCTCTCCTGTTCCATCTGGATCAGGCCGAGCCGGCGGTTGTTGAAGATGATCAGTTTTATCGGCAGTTTGTATTTTACCGCGGTCAGGAAATCGCCCATGAGCATGTTGAAGCCACCGTCTCCGCACAGCGCGACGACGGGTCGGTCGGGACAGGCAAGTTGGAGGCCGAGCGCAGCCGGCATGGCGAAGGCCATGGTGGCCAGGTTGAATGAGAGCAGCAGCCGCTGATCCTTTTTCAGCCGGAGATGTCGCGCGGCCCAGACCGTGACGGCTCCTGTGTCGCAGGTGAAGAGGGTGCCTTCGGCGGACAGTTTTCCCGCCAGCGCAGCGACCGTCTGCGGGTGGATGATGGAGTCGCTACGGGTCGGATCCGCACGCCGGGCCAGTGCCCGGTCGCTGGATGCCTTGACTTTGCGGACGGCTTCCAGATGGCTTTCATCGGTGCGCGTTTCAAGCCGCTGGTTCAGGATCTGCAGCGTACTCCTGCAGTCGCCGATGAGTCCGGTTTCGCGTGCGACCCGCCGACCGATCGCGCTGCCACGCAGGTCGATCCGGATGATCGGGATGGACTCGGGATACCAGTCGCGGTAGGGAAAGTCGGAGCCGGCGACGAGCAGCAGATCACAGGATTCGGCTGCGTGCAGACCGCCGCGGGTGCCAAGCAGCCCCAGTCCGCCGGCGACGCCGGGATGGTGATGAGGGATGAGATCCTTCGCCTTGAGCGAATAGATCATTGGGGCTTTGATCCGGTCCGCCAGATCCAGCAATTCGGGGACGGCATTGCGGCAGCCGTCGCCATAAAGAATGGAGGGTTTCCGGGCCTGTTTGATGAGCGCGACCGCCTCTTCAAGTTGGCTCTCCGGCGGCAGGACGCGCGCGGTACTGCACGGCAGCAGGCGAGCCGGTACATTCCGGACCTTCTGGTTGCCGACATCATGGGGAATGGTCAATACGGCGACTCCTCGATTACACATGGCGGCATGGCAGGCTTCGATCGCCATGCGCGGCATTTGCGCGGGATTCATGACGGCAGCCCGATAGATGGCGACATCGCTGAAGAGTCGTTGCAGGTCGACTTCCTGATGATAGTTGAATCCGATTTCGGCCGAGGGCACCTGGCCGGTGACAGCCAGCACGGGGGCATAATCCTTGGCAGCATCGTATAGACCGTTAAGCAGATGGATCGCACCCGGACCGACCGTACCTGCACAGACCGCCAGCTTGCCGGTCAGCTTGGCCTGGGCCGATGCCGCGAGGGCGCCGGCTTCTTCATGCACAACGTGTATGAACTTGATATGGTCCTGCTTGCGGAGGGCTTCAATGAGCGGATTGATAGCGTCTCCTGGAACACCGAAAATCTGCCGGACTCCGGCTTCATGGAGCAGATCCAGCAGTTGTTCATAAAGTTGCATGGTATCTTTTCTTCACTGCTTGTTTTCCGTTCAGGCTGAACGCCATGATGGAGTTCCTCTGTATGGGTGTACAAGAGAAAAGCCGGATAATCCACGCCGCAAGGCCGGCAGCCATAATTTCTGGGAGTTCGTTCGGGATCCTCGCAGAGGTGGTTAGCCCGCTACTTCAGGAATTCGATGCAGATAGGTGAGCCGGGAAAAGCAACCCTGGTGCCGGTAAACACCGGGAGCCCGGTTTTTTGATCGATCCTGAACAGGGCGATGTCGTGCGACTTCTTTCCTCCGATAAGCATCCATCTTCCCGAGGGGTCGATGTTGAAGTTGCGAGGGATCCAGACTTCGGCCTTAACGGTGGCCAGCCGCATGAAGCCGTCTTCTAAGCGGGTAAAAACAGTGATGGAATCCCGTCCCCGATCGGTCAGGTCGCGGTTGGAGGTGTAGACATAACGCCCGTTTGGATGGATGCGCATCTCCGCACAGGTCATTTCAGATCGGTCGGCATCTGCGGGCAGCACGGAAACGGTTTTAATGAATTCCAACTGGCCGTTTTCAACGGCCCTGAAAATCGAAACGCTCAGGTCGAGCTCGTTCAGCACGTACAGGATGGCTCCATCCGCATTCCATTTCATATGACGCGGTCCCATGCTCCCTCCCGGGACAATCGTCTCGCCTGCAGGGGACAGCGAGCCGTTATCTGCATCGAGCTTATAGATCATGATCCTATCGATTCCCAGGTCGGCCGCATAGGCAAAGGTGTTTGCCGGATTCATAAAAACGGAGTGGGCATGCGGCCGGTCCTGACGCTGCGGATCAGCGCCGGAGCCTTCGTGTCTGAAATAGGATTTGGCTTCGGAGAGCGAGCCATCAGGAAGTATCCGGAACGAGGTCACACTGCCGCTGCCGTAGTGTGCCTCCACCAGGCATTGTCCGGTTTGATCGACGCTGACGTGGCATCCACCACTTCCCTCGGCAGCCTGCATGTTCAGCAGCGTAAGCGTTCCATCTCCGTTGATTTGCATGGCTGCGGCACCTTCCCGATTCCCGGGGCCGGCGGCTGTGGAGTAGATCTGTTTTTTGTTCGGGTGAATGGCGATAAAACCCGGGTGGCTGATTTCGATCGCCAGTTGCGGTTCGGAAAGGATCCCTTTTTCGGTGTCGAGTTTCGCGTAATAGATGCCCTTCGCGTCGCTTGTTCCAAAATATACGAGGCTGTTGTTTGCATAGGCGGATAGAGTTGATAAGGCGGATAGAACTGTCATACGAAGCGTCATGGGTCACTTTAATGAAACGTTACTTTGGCGATGTGCGGGAGTTCGCGGTAGAGGTTGTCATAGTCGAGTCCGTAGCCGACGACGAAATAATCATCAATGGGAAATCCGGCGTAGTCGGCTTCGCATTCAATGGTGCGATGGGTCTGCTTGTCGAGCAGCACGCAGGTTTTGACGGAGCGCGCTCCGCGCCCAAGCAGCAGTGCCTTTGTAAAGTCGAGCGTTCGGCCGGTATCAAGGATGTCGTCGATCAACAGCACGTCGGCGCCTTCGATGTCCTCGCGGATGTCGTGGACGATGCAGACCGTTCCGGATGATTCGGTGCCGGATCCGTAGCTGGAGAGCGTGATGAAATCGATCCGCGGGTGGACGTTGTGACGATGGAGGCCGCGCATCAGGTCGGCTAGAAACATAAAGCTTCCCTTGAGGATACCGATGACCACCAGGTTGCGCGGATCTGTGCCGGCGGCAATATCGTCGACCAGCTCATCGACCCGTCTGGCAATGGCGGCTTTATCGATCAGGATTTCTTTTACATCATGCGCTCGCATGGGGTAGCGTCCTCGTTTCCGAGAAGGTAGAAGAATTGGCTGGCCGACAAAATGATTTAGGACAAATAATTTGCGGACTACTTACTGCGTATTTCGTATTACACTGCCTTGATGGATGCGAGTCCTGATCCGTAGGTAGTACGCAGTAAGCTACATGAAAGGCAAACTATGAAAGTACGCACACGTTTTGCACCGAGCCCGACCGGGCATGTCCACATTGGTAACATGCGCGCGGCGATCTACAACTGGCTTTATGCCCGGCACCACGGGGGGGAGTTCCTGCTGCGGGTCGAAGATACGGACCGCGAACGCTCCACACCGGAGGCAATCCGGACACTGCTCGATGCGATGGAGTGGCTGAAGCTCGATGTCGATGGCGAGCCTCTCTATCAAAGTACCCGCATGGAGGCGCATCTTGCGGCGGCGCAAAAGCTGCTCGATAAGGGACACGCCTACAAAGAGGACAAGGGCGGCCTGGGGCAGGGCGAATGCGTAATCTTCAAGATGCCGGGAAAGGACATCTCGTTCGAGGACGGCATCAAGGGCACGCTGTCAAAGGCGGCCGAAAACATGCAGGATTTCGTTATCGTCCGTTCCAACGGAACACCGGTGTTTCATCTGGCCAACGTGCTCGACGATATTGAACAGGGCGTGACACATGTGATCCGTGGCGACGACCATGTGGAAAACACCTTTCGCCACATCGCGCTCTATGAAGCGCTCGGGGCTGACGTGCCGCAGTTTGCCCACCTACCGATGATCGTGAATGCGCAGGGCAAGCCTTACTCCAAGCGGGACGGCGACGCCTTTGTTGGCGACTTCCGCGATAAGGGGTTCCTGCCGGACGCGCTATTCAATTATCTGGCCCTGCTGGGATGGTCGCCGGGCGACGACCGCGAGGTGATGACCATTGATGAGATGGTCGAAGCATTCGAATTGGAGCGCTGCCAGTCGTCACCCGCGCAGGTGGATCTGAAAAAGCTGACATGGATGAACGGCGAATACATGGCCCGGCTGCCCATCGATGAGTTTGCGGCGATCTGCTTCGGCGAGCTGGATAAGGCGGGCATCGATGCCGAGCCGGAATATGCCGAGAAGGTATTTGGACTGGTACATGATCGCGTGAAGACTGTTGCGGATGTGGTTCCGATGGTTTGCTATTTCTTTACCGACGACTTTGAGTATGACGAAAAGGCAATCAGAAAGAAGCTGCAGAAAGAGGGCGTCGCCGAAACCCTGATCCGGGTTCAGTCAATTCTCGCTGCGCTGCCGGCTTTCGACATAGCCAGCACGGATAAGGCGCTGCATGAGTTTGTCGAAGAGTCCGGACTCGGCTTCGGTGCTGTCATGCCGCCGGTTCGCATTGCTGTATCCGGCACACAGTCCGGTCCGGACCTGTTTCCCGTTCTGGCCGTCCTCGGCCGCGATCGCGTTTTGAAGCGCATTGACCGCACGGTTGAGAAATTCCTTTCGTAGGAAAGCAAGTACAGGAACCTATTCCAATACTTTTGCCGCGTAAGGGTGCGCGGCCTGCAGTATAATCATTTCCGAAGAAACGGGCGCAGGCCCGGTCTCCCGACCTGGATTTGGATATCTTCCACTCGCGTTAGCGTTCGCCCTGTTTCTGTATTGCTTGTTCGATTTTTGAGATAGCCTGCTGAACGGTCTTAATCTGTTCGGCGTCTTCATCCGGAATCTCGATGTTAAACGCTTCTTCTGCAGCCATGATGAATTCGACCTGCTCAAGACTGTCAAAACCAAGGTCGGAAACAAATTCAGCATTTGGTACAATCTGTTCTTTAGGGCATTGAATCTGATTCGAGATAATCTCTGCTATCTGATCAGCTACTGAATTTTTAGTTTGCGTTGTCATAGTTTACCTCCTGGGTGGTTGTCGTGCGCTTCGGTATAGCGTTTACGAGTTTTCGTATGGTCTTGAAATCGGGGGTCGTGCGGCCTTTTTCGATGCGGTTGAGGGTTTCAACCCGAATATCCGCCCGTTGAGCCAGGTCTTTCTGTGTCAATCCAGCCATTTGACGCCGTTCAATAAGCCGCCTGGCCAGCCGTTGGTCGCTGACAGTGAAAGCATCAAGCTCATCGACCCCTTCCCTCGTGGAGCCTTCATGTTGTGTTAAAGCGTGGAAATCATCCTCTGCAATGACAATGTACCATTTTCCCTCCAGCAGAATGCGCTGATAAGCTGTTCCTTTGGTTTTCATGATTGCTATATATGTCAAAATTGACATGTAAGTCAATAAAAAAGGCGGCATTAATTGATCTACATGTCAACTATTGACGAGTCGACCAGAGCATAGATTGGATTATCAAGGCCGGTTGCGGCAACGCTCGGCGGGAACAGCGAGGCGTTTCAGGATGAAATCCTTGAATTCCTGGGGGTAGATTTGGAGTTCAAGCGCCTTTCTCATGCATAGCAGCCACGCTTCCTTTTCGGCGGTGCCGATAGGTATGTGGGCATGGGCGGGAGCCAGCTGGATAGGGCCGTACTCCTCTTCATATCTTTCCGGGCCGTTCATATAGCCGCACAGGAAGAGGCCGAGTTTTCTACGTGACTCCACCAGATCGTTGGGGTGCAGAAAGCGGATCCGCTTTGCCTCCGGAAGGATTTCCATCTGGTCGTAGAAATCATTAGCCAGCTTCATGCAACCTTCTTCGCCCCCGGCAATCTGGAACTGGTTGTCACCTTCCCGGTAGTATACGTGTAATTTTTCAAGTGCTTCGGACATCTATACCTCACTAAATCAGTACTATATAATCACTGCTCGAGGCATTCTTCAACGATTTTAAGTATTTCAGGCACATCGGTCGGTTTGACCTGCGTGAGCAGTGTACCCTGCGGGTGGATCATGATGTTGGGTCCAAGGCCGCACAGTCCCTGGCATCCGGAGTCCGATACGCGAACCATTTCTTTCCATCCGCGGTCTTTTACTTCGTCTTTGAGCATGGCTTTTATGGCTGCGCTGTCCCCATCGGCGCAGGCTTTTTCTTCCCCGTTGCGGGACCGGGTGCATACGAAAATATGACATTTATAAGGGGTTTTTCTTCTTTTCATTCGATGGGCTCCTGTTGTTTAGGGAATAGCGGTAAGAATGGAAATGGTTCGGGCTAATGAAAAGTCAAAAGCGCGGGGTCTTTGATGCAGCGCTGTAGAAAAAACGTCAATTTGAGTGGAGGCTATTGACGAGGGCGGCGCGCATGAGTAGATTGGCTCAAAACATGCAAGAGTGCGTTGTTTCGGAGATTTTCCGAGTTCGAAGGGAGCTGCATGTTTGGTTTTTCCAGCAAGGTAGAACGTAAGCAGGCAATTGCACCACCATCCGGTGTTGATGAAGTTGTATTCTGTGTTTTCGACCACAAGCGTCGTCTACTCCATCATTTCAGTTCACTGGACGAATATGCGGGCGGTACACAACTGTTCCGATTCTTGAACGATCCAGAACATGCCTTCGAGCACAGCGTAGTACGCGAAGCCGTCGAAACGGGCCGTCCATCATTCGTCTCACTGGTCTATGGGGATGGTTTCAGGAAGTGCCTGCACGTTCTTCCGTACGAGCGAAAAAAAGACAAATGGCGCTATGCCTGCCTGCAGGTCGGCAGCAGCGGGCCGGAACTCGATCAGAGCGGGAGTAGTGTGTGCGCTCTTTCACCTGACCGCTTCTGTCTTTTACTCGCTGACTCCAGCAATACGATCCATTCTACCAGTTCCAGGATTCCAAAGGCGTTCGGATATTCATCTCAAAACCTGATCGGATTGAACCTGACCGATCTCTTTTCCGGAATCGACCTCGAGGTCATTGGTTCCTGTTCAGAGGATACCAACGAGGCGATTTTGAGTTGCGTCCTCTTTTGTCTGGACGGCTCCAGAAGAGATGTCGAAATCAGAAAGTATTCAGCACCTGACCGCTTCAAGCTTTATACCATCACTGATATGACACCTCCCCAGCTGACCGAGGAAGTGACGCAGATCACGACCCGGGAGCGCAGACGGATCGGACAGGATTTGCATGACTCCATCGGACAGATGCTTACCGGTATCAGCCTGTTGAGCCGATCCCTGGCCAACAGCCTTAAGCGGGTCGGCAACGCCGGCGATGTGGATGCCTCGCAGATATCAGCGCTGGCCGACGAGGCCAGCAACCAGATCCGGCAGATCTCCCGCGGCCTGATGCCTGCTGAAATCGTCCAGAAGGGTTTGTTCGATTCCCTGCGCGAGCTGGCCCGCAATACAACCAGCAGCTGCGGTATCCTATGTGTGGCACGCCTTGATGATGCGGTTGAATTTGCGGATGGTGCTGTGGAAACCCATCTATACCGCATTGCACAGGAAGCGGTGAATAATTCTGTCCGGCATTCGGGCGCCTCCCGGATCGATGTGGTCGTATCGCAGTTAAACGGCATATCGCGCCTGGAAGTCGTTGATAACGGAATCTGGAAAGAGCTGCCGAAAAATACGACCGGAATAGGCATGAAGACTATGGAATACCGTGCTTCCGCGATCGGTGCTCATCTGAAGGCAGGTGCCGATCCTGCGGGGGGCTCCCGAGTGGTTTGTGTTCTGGAAGCGGAAGATTTAATGTTGGCAAGGGCGTAGAGCATGGGAACCGATGCAAAAAAGAGCGCGTCGAGAGGCGACGCGAAGAAGCAGCAGGTTTATCTGGTGGATGATCATCCGATTGTGCGTCAGGGATTGATCAAGCTGATTGAGCAGGAAGAGACGCTGGCGGTCTGCGGTGAAGCCGGTAATGTCACAAGCGCGATTACGGATATCCGCAAGATGGATCCTGACGTGGTGCTTGTCGATATATCGCTGGAAGACTCCAACGGTCTCGAACTCATCAAGCAGATAGATGACCTGGGCCTGCAGATTCCCATGCTGGTGTTGTCGATGCACGATGAATCACTCTATGCCGAACATGCCCTGCGGGCCGGTGCGAGTGGATACGTGATGAAGCAGGCGGCTGCGACGACCCTGATCCAGGCGATCGAGAAGGTGCTTGAAGGCGAAATATATGTAAGCAAGACCATGTCTTCTCAAATGCTCAAGATGGCATTGCGGGGCAGTGGGGAAGAACCGCGAACCGGCACGGAGCTTCTCAGTCTGCGCGAGCTCGAGGTCTTCGAGCTGATCGGTCGCGGTAATTCGACCCGCGAGATTGCCGAGCAACTTAACCTCAGTGTCAAGACGATCGAGACCTATCGGGCGCATATAAAGGATAAGCTGCAACTGCGCAGCGGGACTGAATTAATGCAGCGCGCCATTCACTGGGTCGAAAACGATTCGCACCGGTAAGTTCCCGTTGTGTAATCCTTACTGTTCTGGTTGAAAGGGCTTGTCACCGGTTGGTTCGATTTTACCCTTACTGCAAACTGCAAACTGCAAACTGCAAACTGCAAACTGCAAACTGCAAACTGCAAACTGCAAACTGCAAACTGCAAACTGCAAACTGCAAACTGCAAACTGCAAACTGCAAACTGCAAACT
>JBNLDM010000018.1:0-25436 GCA_050304335.1 Pontiella sp. | reverse complement strand
CCGGCGAACATACCTTCGCATCGAACTCTTCGATTGCGAACGTCTTCTTCTGTGCGTCACCCATGTGCCCGCATTCATCCGGCGCTTCGATATGGATGAAGACAAAGTCTTCCCGCTCCAGTATGTCCAGCGCCGCGTCTACTTTTCCCTGGTAGTTTGTATCCAGGAAGCCGGTCGCACCCACCACATCGGGGGCCTCCAGACCGGCCAGTTTTGCGATACCCTTCAACAGGTCGACCGCGGAAATGACTCCGCCGCCCAGACCGTAGAGGGTCCTGTACGATTCCAGCTGCATGGCATTTCCCTGCCCCCACAGCCAGATTTGCGTTGCGGGCTTCCTGCCCTCGGCAACGCGCTTTTGGTTAACCGGATGGTCCGCGAACACCGCTTTGCTCAATTCCATCAGCTCGCGGATTTCATCCTGCCGATCGCCGGTCGGTAGATGGTCGCCCACCGGCTTGTCGGCTATTTCATGCGGCGGCATGCATCCGCACGCCGCGGGGCCGCCGTCCCACACCAGCAGGTGGCGGTACTGCACGCCGGGATGGAAGGACAACCCTTCGCGTCCCAGCTTCTCCTGGACCGACGCTATGAGCGCCCGCCCCTCCTCCGTGGTAATGTGCCCGGCGGAATAGTCGTCCATGATCCCGTCCCTGACCGTCACCAGGTTGCAGCGGAACGCCACATCCGAAGCGGTCATCGGGATCTCCGCGCCGGCGGCCTCGATCGGGGCGCGACCGGTATAGTTCCTGGCCGCGTCGTAGCCGAGCAGGGCCAGGTTGGCCACGTCACTGCCGGGCGGCATGCCTTCCGGTACGGTCTGAACCAGACGGGTTTCGCCCAGCCCGGCAATTTTCCTGATTGTCGGCGCTTTCGCCGCCTGCAGGGGGGTCCTGCCATCGAGTGTGTCGACGGGATAGTCACCCATGCCGTCGCCAACCAATACCACGTACTTCATCGAACAAACTCCAAATAATTGGGGCGGAATTTCACTGAAAAGTGCTGAAAAGGCAAATCATTAGCGCATTCAATTGCCCATGGAAGAAACATATAGCCTACAGCAGAATACAGGTTTTCTTAAAAATTACTTTCATTAACGGCGTTCAAAGCCTATACGGGCGCCTTGGAAAACAATGGTACAGCGTGGTCGGTCGAGCAGTCGGCCGAGTTATACGGGATCAACAATTGGGGGGCGGACTACTTCAGCGTGTCCCGCAAGGGTGAGGTCATGGTGCATCCGCACGGCAACGGAGTCGGAGTCAGCCTGCGGAAGATCATCGACGGCCTCGACGACCGCGGCCTCGACATGCCCGTACTGCTGCGCCTGAGCGATATCCTCGACTCACGCATCCAGAAGCTGCACGAAAGCTTCAACCGGGCCATCGCCGAGTTCGAATACACCGGCCATTACCGCGGCGTTTACCCCATCAAGGTCAACCAGCAGCAGCAGGTACTGGAAGAAATCACCCAGTTTGGCGCGCGCTACCACCACGGACTCGAAGCGGGCAGCAAACCGGAACTGATCGCCGCGCTGGCCTATATGCACGACACCGAGGCCTACCTGATCTGCAACGGCTACAAGGATGCCGAATTCCTCGACCTTGGACTCTACGCCTGCAAAATGGGTATCCAGTGCGTCTTCGTGGTGGAAAATCCATCCGAACTCGAACTGATTATCGAGCGCTCCAAGGAACTTGAGATCAAACCCAACATCGGTGTGCGGCTCAAGCTCTCGACGCAGGCCTCCGGCCACTGGAACGCATCCGGCGGCGAACGCAGCGTATTCGGGCTCAATCCCTCCCAGGTGTGCGACCTGATCGACACGCTGCGTGAAGAGGAGATGCTCGATTGCCTCAAGCTGCTCCATTACCACGTCGGATCCCAAATCCCGAACATCCGCGACATCCGCGAGGCGGTGGTCGAAGCCTGCCGCGTCTACATCGGGATGGTCAATGAGGGTGCGGCCATGGGCATCCTCGACCTGGGCGGCGGGCTGGCCGTCGATTACGACGGCACCCACTCGGACTCCGCATCGAGTCGCAACTATGGGCTGGACGAATACTGCGCAGCGATTGTGGAAAACATTGTCAGCACGCTGGATGAGGCCGAAGTGCCCCACCCCGACATCGTCACCGAATCCGGCCGCGCCACCGTGGCCTACTATTCCATCCTGCTGTTCAACATCCTGGACGAGAGCCGCTTCGAGATCGATGAGCTTCCCAAGAAACTGGATGAGGACGCCCACGAGTTGCTGCAGAATCTCATGGCGGTCGTCGATGTGCTCGAAGCAAAGAATGCCCAGGAATGCTACCACGACGCTTTTTACTACCGGGATGAAATCCACCAGCGCTTCAAACGCGGCAGCATGAGCCTGCGCGAGCGCGCACTGGCCGGCGAAATCTTCTGGCACATCATCACGCGCATCGCTGCCTTGACGAAAGATATGGAGTTCGTACCCGATGAACTCCGGCAGCTTCACTCCGTACTGGCCGACATCTACTATGGTAATTTCAGCCTCTTCCAGTCGCTTCCCGACGTCTGGGCGATCGACCAGCTTTTCCCGATCATGCCGATCCACCGGCTCGACGAAAAACCGACGCGCGAAGTGGTGCTGGCCGACATCACCTGCGACTGCGATGGCAAGATCGACCAGTTTGTTGGACAGCATACCCAGCACGACACCCTGCAGCTGCACAACCTGACGAAAGAGGAGTACTATCTCGGTGTTTTCCTCGTCGGCGCCTACCAGGAAACGCTGGGCGATCTGCATAACCTGCTGGGCGATACCAACGTTGTCACCGTCCGCGTCGACTATGAGGGCAACCTGCAGTTTACGCGCGAGCTGGAAGGTGACTCCGTGGCCGACGTGCTCAGCTATGTCGAATACGACCCCAAGCGCATGATCCGGCACATCCGCGAGCTGGCCGAAGACGCCGTGCAGAACAACCGCATTTCGCCCAAGGAACGCCGTCGCATCATGGACGCCTATGAAGACGGCATGCGCGGTTATACCTATTTCGAGCGATAGGGCGCGATGTTCCTATCGCGCCCGCCGCAGCAGGAACAGCCGTCCCCACCACCCTCAAGCAGCTTAGACGATTCCACCCCCTATACCCGCCCGCACCCGGGATGATGAAATGGTGCTAGTACCCATACGGGTAATGCCAGCAGTAACCGGCGACAAAACAGCCTGAATCCAGGATGTTGGAATTTTACCACTGTCTGAATCCGCAAGCATAATTCTGATCTGGAATGTATTAGTTGGGAAATATGGACCGGCATATGGAGAGTGACATGAGTGCATTTTCTTCTCGACGAACTTCCAAAAGCATATTCAAAGGCAGAACAAGCGGATTGATGGCCAGCCTGCTGGTCCATGCCGGTGCATTCTTCGTGGCCGGTTTGTTCGTGGTGTTTACGGTAGCGAGCAAACCGGATTCCGCATTTCAGCCGCCGCCCCCCATCGAACGGCCGAAGATGAAACTCAAGAAACCGAAGGTAAAGATCAGGAAAAGCTCCAACCCCAAACCCTCTTCGCGCATCGTATCCAAGGTGCAATCCAAGAAGATGCCGGAGATCCGGCTGCCGGACCTGGTTGGTATAGGCGAAGGTTTGCTGGAAGGGTCCGGTGGTGCGGATGGACTATTCCTCGATATTCCGGATATTGGCAACCTATCAACATTCGGCAATACGGAAAGCATCGGCAATGACCTGGTCGGTACGTTTTACGACCTGAAACGCAAACGGGATGGCCGCGTCTCCTCTTTCGATCGATCCATGTTTGCGGACGTGGTACTCAATTTTCTCCGGGCGGGCTTTGATCCTGAAGTATTATCGAAATACTACAGCTCACCCAACAAGCTGTATACCCCCTACATCATGGTCCCTCCTACACTTTCCGATCTCGGTCCGCTGGCATATGGAGAACCTGACATTGGAGGATATCTTTTTCTGATCCACTACACGGGTGTCCTTGTTTATCCGGAAGATATCACATTCCGCTTTGTCGGAAGCAGCGGTGATGTCCTGTTTGCCGGACTTGACGGGGAAGTGGTGCTGAACGCCGCCTGGTGGTCGAACGAGGATCTGTACTGTCCGTGGTATAAAGGATCGGCTTCCAGCCATCGCACCCACATGCTGGGTTTTCAGCGGGCGGCCGTCGGTGAATGGATTACCCTGAAGGCTGGAGAACCGCGTCGAATCGATGTACTGATGGGCGAAGATCCCGGCGGTGGTTTTTCAGCGGAGCTGCTGGTGGAGGAAAAGGGGGTAGAGTATGAGCTCAATGATTGCGGCGCCCCCATCCTGCCCATCTTCAAAACCTCTGAACTAAGCCTGGATATGATGGATGTTATCTACTACGAGATGGTTGAGGACGAAGCCTGCCTCACCAACGGCCCCGTGTTCTGCGACTTCGATTCCAGCCGGAAGTCCAGTCCTGCCACCCCCGATCTGGACAAATCCATTGAAGATTCCGGCGAACCCCAAGCAAGTACGCGTACCTGGACATCCGTGGATGGAAAAACCATCGAGGCCGAGTTCATTCGATCCCTGGGCGATAAAGTCCTGCTCGAGACAGCTCAAGGGGAAGAGTTGAAGCTGCCGCTGGACCAGCTTTGCCGGCAAGACCGGGAATATGTGGAACTGTGTTCCCCGCCAACGTTCGACCTCGACTTTTCAAAAAAAAGTGATGCCCGGCCACCTCTTCCCTCCACGCCCTACCTCCATAGAGTGATACCTCCCACGCTTATCGACTATATCTTTACGGCCAAGGTCAAACAGACTTCGGTTGGTGTGTATAACCATCCTTTAACGGTTGAATACTTTGCCATCGGGAAGGAAGTCGATGGCGACAATTATATCCTGCTGGATCGACAGCAGGATGCGTTTACTCCGACCAGGGAAAACAATCGATCCCACTCTTTTTCCGGACCGCCTGTACTGTGCTACGACTACGATGACTATTGGCGCGACCGTCGCGGCTCCAAGTACGGGGGTTATCTGGTTACCCTGACCGACGAGCGCGGGGAAATCATTGCACACGCAACCCCGCACGACTGGCTGTTCGACCATCTTGAAAAACTCAGGAATTTTCCGGTGGGACGTCACTTCAACAAGTCCCTGGATCGAGTTTTCCCGCCTCGGCCTGTCCGAAAATACTAGCGTCACCGTCCTGAGATCAGAAAAAGCTTTTCACCACCCCCTGCAAGGCGATGTTGACGTAGACGGTCTGGAACAGTAGCTTCCCCTTCCTGAAAAGAGCATAGCAGGATCGGAAACCTAACCATTCCATAGATGCCCCATGAAATTTGATACAGCAGCCATACATATCGGACAGGAACCGGATCGGGAAACCGGGGCGGTGATCCCGCCGGTCTACCTGACGTCGACCTTCGCCCAGCTCGAACCCGGCCAGACACGCGGCTACGACTATACCCGCTCCGGCAATCCGGCCTTCGACCGGCTCGGTGCCACACTGGCCCATCTGGAACAGGCCGAATATGCCACGGTGTTCGGCAGCGGCATGGCCGCCGTCACCGCCGTCATATCCACCCTGACTTCCGGCGATCATGTCGTAGCTGAAGAAAACATATACGGCTGCACCTACCGCATATACGACAAGGTATTCAAGAAATTCGGTGTCACCATCAGCTACCTTGACCTGAGCAATCCGGACCACTATGCGGAGATCGGGAAACAGAAGCCGGCACTGGTCTGGATCGAATCGCCCACCAACCCCCTGCTGAAGATCGTCGATATCGCTGCGGTCGCCGCTGCCTGTCATGAAGCCGGCACCGAGCTGCTGGTCGACAATACCTTTGCCTCGCCCTATTTCCAGAATCCTCTGGTGCTCGGAGCCGACCTCAGCCTTTCAAGCACCACAAAATACATCAACGGGCACTCGGACTGTCTCGGCGGCGTGGTCTGCACCAACTCCAGGGAGTGGAATGAAAAAATGATCTTCGCGCAGAAGGCGGTCGGACTCAATCCCTCGCCTTTCGATTGCTGGCTTATCTCGCGCGGTCTGAAAACATTGGGCGTCCGCATGGAAAAACACGCTCAGAACGCACTCAAAGTCGCCGGCTTTCTAGAAAAGCTGGATTGCACGACCACCGTCCGCTATCCGTTCCTGCCGTCACACCCGCAATATGAGCTGGCGAAACAGCAGATGCGCGGTGGTAGCGGCATCGTGACCGCGCTGTTCGATCTGCCGTTCGAACATGTGGTGAAACTGGTTTCAAACCTCAGACTGTTCTCGCTGGCCGAAAGCCTGGGCGGCATTGAATCACTCATCTGCCACCCTGCATCGATGACCCACGCCTCTATTCCGAAAGCCGAACGCGAAGCCGTCGGAATAACAGACGGCCTGGTTCGCTTCTCGGTGGGTATCGAGGACGCCGACGACCTGATCGTAGATATCAAAACATCGCTGGACAATCTGTAGCGAATGGGAATTAACCACAAAATGCACAAGATTCTCAAAAACTCATGTAGCATCTGCTTCTGTGACTTTTGCGTATCTTGCGGTTAATATAGGATAGTCGAGATGCCGCAGGAAAGTCTACGCAACCATCCGCTCTGTCGTGCCGAGGATCTGGGAAAGCCGATTCCCAACACGAAACACGCCATCTCCATGTGCCTGCCTCGCTGGCGCGATGTAGTCGGCTACGAAGAGCGCGATCCGGCAACCATGGCAAAGCTGCAACTGGGCTATCCCCGCTTCTTATACCATCCGCTGGTTGAGGCGGCCTGCGAGAAGTACCGCCAGTCGAGGGATGATCAGATCCAGCTCTACAGCACCCGGCAGGCCGCCGAACGGTGCGCCGCCTACCTGTGGCTCCACGATCCGGAGGCTGAAGTGCATATCCGCGGCGTGAACGATTCAGCGGTCGCGCTGATCAGTTTCCCCGAATCACTGGCGGATCATGCCAAGGCATACTGGCAGCACGCCGGCGAAGGGGTCTCCTCGCGCTGCGCCGAAGCCCTGCTGAACAACACCCCTCGCCCCGATGCCTCCGTTGCCGAACGGAAAATCGTCGAGCGCGTGGCCGAATTTACCGGTACCACGACGGACAATGTCTATCTGTTCTGTTCAGGCATGGCGGCCATCAACGCCGCCTACATTGCAGCGCGAAATCTGGATCTCGATGCCCCGACCGTGCAGTTTGCCTTTCCATACGGCGATACATTGAAGCTGCAGAACAAGTTCAATCAGGCGGGTGCGCTGTTCTATTCCAACGGACACGAAAACGATCTCAAGCAGTTGGAATCGGATCTGATAACAACGAAAGCCAGCGGGCTCTTCTGCGAATTCCCGACCAATCCGCTGCTCACATGCGTTGATCTCCAGCGGCTGCGCGAGCTGGCGGATGAGCACCGCTTTCCGCTCATCATCGATGAAACCCTGGGTGCCTGCATCAACCAGAACACCCTGCCCGTTTCCGATGTGACCGCCATCAGTCTGACCAAGTTCTTCTCCGGAAGCAGCGACGTCATGGCCGGTGCGCTGGTCATTAATCCCGCATCCCCGTTTGCAGACCACTTCCGGGAGCAGATGGAAACCATCCATGAACCGGATGCTTTCCATTCGGCGGATATCATTCAGCTGGAATCGGATTCGCGGGACTTCCGAACGCGCGTTTCCCAAATCAACCGGACCGCGCTTCAGGTGTGTGAGTACCTCAACAGCAACCCGGCAGTCGAGGCGGTCTACTACCCTGCCGTCGCCGACAAGGAAATGTATGACCGTTTCAAACGGCCTGATGGCGGCTACGGCGGATTGCTTTCCTTTGTACTGAAAGATGCCGCCCAGGTAACCGAGGAGTTCTACGATGCGCTGGAAATCACCAAAGGTCCCAACCTCGGCACCTCGTTCAGCCTTTGCTGCCCCTTCGTGCTCATTGCCCACTACAATGAGCTGGAATGGGCCGAGGCGGCCGGGGCGTCACGCTACCTTGTGCGCATCTCCATCGGCCTCGAACCCGCCGACGTTCTGATCGGGCGCATCCAGTCCGCGATCGATGCGGCCAGCCTACAGAGGTAGGGCGGGGTGTCCCCACCCCGCCGCAGACGCGGAACAGCCAGGATGAACATTGAATTGCAATTCGCGGACAGTCCGGCTATCAAGAACCTTCAATCTGGGAGTAGCTATTATGTCAAAAGTTCTCATTATCGGCGCCGGCGGAGTCAGCGGCGTTGTAGTCCACAAGTGCGCGGCGTTGCCGGAGGTGTTCACGGAAATCATGCTGGCCAGTCGCACGCAGTCGAAGTGCGACGCGATTGCCGCCCAGCTGTCGAGGCCGATCCGGACGGCGCAGGTTGACGCGGACAATGTTCCGGAGCTTGTTGCTCTGATCAAGTCGTTCGAGCCGGAGCTGGTGATCAACGTCGCCCTGCCCTACCAGGACCTGCACATCATGGACGCCTGCCTGGAAACCGGCGTCCACTACCTGGACACCGCCAACTACGAACCACCGGACACGGCCCGATTCGAGTACAAGTGGCAGTGGGCCTACCACGACCGCTTCAAGGAAGCCGGCCTGATGGCGCTGCTGGGCAGCGGATTCGATCCCGGCGTCACCTCCGTCTTCTGCACCTACATCCAGAAGCACTATCTCGATGAAATTCATTACATTGACATCATCGACGTAAACGCCGGCGACCACGGCTATCCCTTCGCCACTAATTTCAACCCGGAAATCAACATCCGTGAAGTCACCGCCAAGGGCCGCTACTGGGAAGCAGGCGAGTGGATCGAAACCGAGCCGCTTTCCGTCAAACACCGCTTCGAAGTACCGGAAAACATCGCCACTCCCAACATTTACCTGATGTACCATGAAGAACTGGAGTCGCTGGCCACGCATATTCCGCATCTCAAGCGCGCCCGCTTCTGGATGAGTTTCGGCGACAGCTACCTCAAGCACCTCGAGGTGCTCGGCAATGTCGGCATGACGCGCATCGATGAAGTCGAGTTCCAGGGACAAAAGATCGTTCCGCTCCAGTTCCTGCGCGCCTTGCTGCCGGACCCGGCATCGCTCGGACCGCGCACCAAGGGCAAAACGTGGATCGGCTGTCAGGTTACCGGCATCAAGGACGGCATGCAGAAGACGGTGGTAGTCTATAATGTATGTGATCACCAGGAGTGCTACCGTGAAGTGAAGTCGCAGGCCATCTCCTACACCACCGGTGTGCCGGCCTTTATCGGCGCCAAGATGATCCTCGAGAAGAAGTGGACCGGCAACGGGGTCTTCAACATGGAACAGATGGATCCCGATCCCTTCATGGCCGACCTGAACCGGTTTGGTCTGCCGTGGAAGGTGATCGAAGGACCGGTAGCCGACATCTGAGTGCGTCGGGCAGTCCGTTTTCATCCTTGCATGCTCCACCCATGCCGACAACTAGGCATGGTATCTGCTTTAACCTGCTTGGCCACTAGATAGGCCGGGTAGCAATTGAAGGAGAAATGGAGCATTGCCATGTATCTGAAACATGTACCTAGCAACGAACTGATTGAGGTCATCGACCTGCAGGACGTCATTAATCCCTTTTCATCTTCGGTGCTGGCACGAAGCTACAGAAACGATCAGCAGCAGCGGGCGGAACACTATCCGAAAAACGAGCTTGTTTTTCCATCGGGTGAATCATTGCCGCTATGCTGGACAAAGCGAACCACCGATAAACGGATCGTCGCCTGAAGCGTAAATTGATTCCCTCTGCCGGATTGACAGGTCGAAATCCGCCGTTCCGCCTCCAGTCGGGCGGGTGCTCAATCGGTTCCATACGCAGGGCGGTACGGCCCGTAAAGCAACCCCTTGCTGCGTGTCATGAACAGCTGTGCACTGGCCGCGGCGGAAACTTCGTGGGCCTCATCCGAGCTGTGCGCAACCACCTGATTGACCGCGGCGGACACGAGCATGCCCAGGATCCCGTTCGAACCGCTGGATGAACTGTCAGCGAGCTGGATGGCTCCACTCCACAATAAGGTTCCGGTCTTCACATCGACCAGTCGTGCATGCATCTGAACGATGGTTGAGCTGTCCAGCACGGTATACCTTGTTCCGTACTGGTTCACCACCAGATAGAGCACGGCGTCGGCCCCTATGATTTCATCGATCTTCTGCAACGGGATCTGGTTCATTTCGCCCGGCGTCGGCATTCCATTTTCCTTCAGGAACTGGTCGATTACAGCGACGGGAAACACATAGTACCCCATCTCGGCCAGCGGGACACTGACAGTGGATAGAACGCTATACGTAGCCTTGATATCCGTACTATCGTTAAGCGGAGGGATCACCAGAATCGAACGGGGATGATGGTTGCGGAAGGCGGTATAGTCAGGCGGCGTTGAAGCACATCCGAACATCAGAGCGGCAGCCATGAACATGACGAGGTATCCGGTCAATCTATGCATCGTCCCCCTCCAACCGCTTGATAAACCGATCCATCAGCACCTCAGACTCCGGGAAAGCCGCCTTTTCGGCGACGAATGACTGCCTCGCCAGATCAAACTTGCCGAGCTGGAAATAGAGATAGCCCATATGGGCGCGGTATCCGGGTGGCAGGGGTTTTCCTTTTGAACGGGCCCGCTCGACGTCGGCTTCCAGCATCTCCAGCTGCCGTTCGGGCGGTGCCTCGCCGGGCGCGAAGTACATGTTGTATATCTGACCCTGGTAGCCTCCCCAATAGTAGAGACCCTTCGGGCTGGAGCATCCGACGAGAAAAAGCCCGGCCGCGATGCCGGCTACACCGATGAAGCGCTTCATATCAATCCTTCATTGGCTGCCATGCACCGGATTCTACTCCATCCACCAGGTGGTTGACGGCTTCGCGGACGGCCAGGTCGAGCACCTTGCCGTTGAGGGTGGAGTCATAGCTGGCGGTTCCGCCCGTTCCGACAATCTCGCGGTTGCTCAGGGCATATTCCCCTGCGCCCTGTACGGTGAATACGACCGACGAGGTTTTGATATCGACGATGTTCAGGGTAACCTTGGCATAGGCCACCTGTTTTTTACCGGAGCCAAGAATACCGAACAGCTGCACATCACCTGTTTCCTTGCGGCCGAATTCCGTTACCTGTCCGGTAACCACATAGTCGGCCCCCTGAAGCGTCTGTTCAACGCCCTGCAGCTGGGCTTCCTGGGCCAGCTCCTCCATGTTGCCGCGGTCTACTACGTTGAAACGGCCTGTTTGCTGCAGGTGGGAAATAAGAATGGTCTTGGATTGGCTGCCCAGGCGATCGATTCCGTCCGAAAACAGTCCACGCATGTAATCGGTTCGGTTTTCAAACTTGCCAACCGCCAGCGTGCTGCGTGGTCCGTGATAGACTGTTCCGGCCGAGGCCACCTGCGTGGGTTGTATCGTCTTATGCGATTCCGTGGCGCACCCTGCTGCCATGACCAATACGGCGAAAGCTGCCAGCCGCCGGGTCCAGCGTGTGTGTTTTCTCATGATCACGATCTCCGGTTTGACTTTAAGCAGAGTCTAGCAGTTCCAGGACCAACCACAAGATGGAACCGCAACGCGCTCGCATTCCTTCTTCCCTTTTTTCCGGTTCACGTGTATTGCGTATCGTCATGAAAACCCCTGTATTTGTTGTCGATGAACAGCGTATCCGCAAAAACTGCGAAATCCTCTCCTCCGTGAAAGACCGGACGCAGTGCACCGTGCTGCTGGCACTCAAGGGATTCGCCATGTGGCCGCTGTTCCCGCTGATCCGCGAGTATCTGGACGGCGTGTGCGCCAGCTCGCCGTGGGAGGCGCGCCTGGGGCGGGAGGCGTTGGGCAAGGAAGTCCACGCCTATGCCGCCGCCTACTCCGAAGCCGATTTCAGCGAACTGCTCACGCTCTGCGATGAGATTGATTTCAACTCCTTTGCGCAGCTGGAACAGTTCCGCCCTCAGTTGAAGGAGGGAATCAGATTCGGCCTGCGCATCAATCCGGAATGCTCGACGCAACCGGAGGATCACGCCATATACGACCCCTGCGCCCCCCGGTCGCGGCTAGGCATCCGCCGGCAGGATTTTGAAAACCAGTCCCTGGACGGCATCTCCGGCCTGCACTTCCACACGCTGTGCGAACAGAATGCCGATGATCTCAAAACCACGCTGGAGGCCGTCGAAGAGCAGTTCGGTAGCTTCCTCCCCCAGATGAAATGGATTAATTTCGGCGGCGGACACCATATCACACGTGACGACTACGACATCGACCTGCTTTGCGGCCTCGTCAACGACTTCAGAAAGCGGTACGGGGTGCAGGTGATTCTCGAACCGGGTGAAGCCGTTGCGCTCAATGCCGGGGTGCTGGTATCGACGGTACTGGATGTAATCGACAATGACGGTGCGATCGCCATTCTCGACACGTCCTGCACCTGCCATATGCCCGATGTGCTGGAAATGCCCTACCGGCCTGTGATTGCAAAGCTGGCAGACGGTGATCTGTTTGACGCCCTGAACAACCCGGCCGGCACAGCCGGCGAAAAATGCCATACGTACAAGCTGGCCGGCCTGAGCTGTCTTGCGGGCGATGTCATCGGCGATTATTCATTCGATGAACCGCTGGCAGCCGGAGACCGTCTGGTTTTCGGCGATATGGCCCACTATTCGATGGTCAAGACAACCTTTTTCAACGGGATCCGGCATCCGGACATCGCCATTCTGCGCAATGGAACCGTCGAGGTGGTTCGCTCGTTCGACTACGACGACTATAAGCACCGTCTCGGCTGAAAACAGAAAAGCGCCCGTTGCGGGGCGCTTTTCCGATCAATGCATGGGAACCGGATTACATGCTGCAGCCGACGCTGAACATAGCAACCAATTCTTTATCATAGCCGTTACCGAAATTACCGGGGAGCGTGTTATCCGGCAGCACATTGTCATTAAACTGACCAATGTATGCCAGCGATCCACCCAGGCTCCAGGTATCGTTCAGTGCGTAGGAAAAGGCGGCGGTCAGCTCATAATGGTTGAGCCCGTCATCCAGTCCAGCTGCATCGTTGCCGTCGCCCTGTCTCATCAAACTGCCCAGAGCACCCAGGGCAACATCCGTTTTCTCCGAAACCTCGATCGAATAATCCACAAAGAAATCAACGTATATCTGATCCTTGGTAGCGAGAACCTCATCATCGACCATGAAATTAATGCTGCTTCCCAGTACAACATTGGTAGCAACCGCATACTGGGCACCGAAGTTGAGTTCCCGCTCACCCAGGCCGCCGGCATACTGGTATTCGGTGATTCCAACGCTCAGGTCCAGATTGGTCACAAGCTCGGGTAAACCATACGCTACGTACCAATCCGTTTCATGGAAGTTATTGTACGTATCTTCGAAAGGAGCCATGCTCCCCCACACACCCAGCGCAATCGTACCATACTGTTCGTTTAGCCCAAACCCGTCCACCTCAATGCCCGGCTGGACGACCAGATCGTCGACAACGGTAATTCCGCGGAAGACATAGGCTGTCGCGAAGTCAACATTAACACTCGTGCCTGCCGACGCAGCCATCGCCACAAGGCTCGAAACTACTGCAGTAACGATTACTTTCTTCATGTATTTCTCCTTACTAGTGTTTACCTGCATACACTTAATTTGAGATCGCCTCACATCAAGCCCTCGAAGTTGAATGCCGTTTAACACATCTTTTTCGAATGTGTCAACCCCTTCAACACCACATATTGTGGTTGTTGATGTTAAAAAATCTTCTTCCCACAAAATAGAGTTAGTCATAAAAAAACGCCCTCCGCATGGCGGAGAGCGCTCTTGTGTTATGAGGAGGTAATCCTTAGAAACTTGCAGCGAGACTCAGCATGCCGACAAAACTGGTATCATAGGAGCCGCCCTGATCGACATCGACCAACACCTTGTCATCTATCTGCGCAATGTAGGTACCGGATATACCGGCGCTCCACACCTCGCCGAGTGCATAGGTTGCGGAAATGCCCAGCGAACCGTCGTTAAAGCCGTCGTCGGAACCGCCCGCATTGAAGTCCGGCACGCTGTCGGCCTGCATGATATAGGCAATCGAAGCACTGGCCCCGACTTCCAGATCTTCAGCTACTTCAACCGCGTATTCCGCGGAAAAGTCGACATAGACCTGGCCGGTGAAATCGCCGCCGATCATGTAGTTGATCGTAGCACCCAGCCCAACGCCGGCCACTTCCGTACCGGCACCAATGTTGACTTCCTTGTCGGACGATCCGCCATAGGCGTATTCCGTGTAGCCGAGCGATAGATCCAAACCTTCAACCAGCGTCGGCAGTCCATACGACAGATACCAGTCGATTTCGGAGAATTCAGACCCCGCCAGCGATCCGCCGTAGTCATCGACATCCCAGTTGCCCCAGGTGCCCACGGCCACCGAACCATACTCTTCAGCCAGGCCGAAGCCATCGACCTCGAGACCGGGCTGAATAACAAAACCATCATTTAACGTTGCACCGCGGAACACATATGCCGAGGCGAAGTCCGTTGTAAAACTGGAACCAGCCACGGCTACCCCTGCCACCAATCCAGCTGCCACTGTTGTTGCTATAACCTTCTTCATCATCATCTCCTTGTTTTTTGCCCCTCCTGTCGTACCCGAGATCGCCTCCGGCACAGCCCCTAGGAGCTACCCTTTGCTAACATGCTTATTGAATTACTGTCAATTCTGTTTTCATACTATATCTTGTGGTTATTTCAGATACATCCGCTGTCTTACCACAAGGACTTGTTTTGAGTTAATCGGAAGCCGGGCCCCGATAAATTCCTCGAGGATGCGTAAGGATATCACTCGGGAACCCGGCTTCCTTTCTTAATTCCTAGCCGATGGCCTCCGGTCCCTTTTCACCTGTCCGGATGCGGATGCACTCGGGCAGGTCGAGAACGAAGATCTTGCCGTCGCCGATGTTGCCGGTTCGTGCACCGGCGATGATCGCCTCGACAGTGGTGTCGACAAAGTCGTCGTTCACCGCAATCTCCATGCGGACCTTCTTCAGGAGGTTCACCTCGATATCCGCTCCGCGGTAGGTTTCGTGGTATCCCTTCTGCTGACCGCAGCCCATGGCGTTGGTCACGGACATTTTGTAGACTTCCTTTTCGTACAGTGACTGTTTCACTTCATTGAGCTGTTCAGGCTGCACGTATGCGATAATCAGTTTCATGATAGGTCTCCTTTCGCGTCAGCCTGGTTAGTTTGTAGTGAAGATCTGGAAGCCGTTGTAGGCTTCTTCGCCGTGTTCGCCGATGTCCAGACCGCGCAGTTCCTCTTCCTTGCTGACACGCAGCATGCCGATGGCCTTGAGGATGCTGAACAGCACAAACATGGTTACGAACGCCCATACCGGAATGGCAAGGGAGCCAACGATCTGAGCAACCCAGTTGCCGTAATCGCCGATGGCCTGCGAGCTGCAGCCGTCGTAGGACCCGAAGAGAGCCACTGCAATGCCGCCCCACATGCCGCACAGACCGTGTACCGGGAAGGCACCGACGGTATCGTCGATCTTGAGGGCATCAAGAAGCTTGACGCCTGCGCAAACCAGAATACCGGCAATCGCGCCGATGATGATGGCTTCCACGTTGCTGACACCGTCACAGTTGGCGGTGATACCCACCAGGCCACCGAGCACACCGTTGGCGGCCATGGTCAGGTCGGGCTTCTTGTGGAGAATCCAGGTCGTTAGCATGGCGAGTACGCCGCCGGCACCTGCTGCAAGCAGGGTGTTGACCGCGATCAGCATGACCGCGTCGGTATTGTCCTTGCCAACAATGGCAAGCTGCGAACCGGGATTGAAACCGAACCAGCCGATCAAGAGGATGAATACCCCCAGGGCTGCGATCGGAAGGTTGTGTCCGGGCATGGCCTTGGACTTGCCGTCCTTGCCGAAGCGTCCAATACGCGGACCGAGCACGATGGCACCCGCCAGAGCGGCAAAACCACCAACGGCGTGTACGACCAGTGAACCGGCAAAATCATAGAAGCCCATCTGGTCGAGCCAGCCGCCACCCCATTTCCAGTAGCCGGAAATCGGATAGATCAAGGCCGTGACCACTGCGCTATATACCAGGTAGGCGCCGAATTTAAGACGGCCGGCAACCGCACCTGAAACAATCGTGGCCGCCGTAGCCGCAAACGCAACCTGGAACAACCAGTCGACCTGCGGAGCCAGGGCTCCCGCTTCAGCCGCATCCGCACCCACGCCGCCAATGCCGAACTGACCGAATGCCAGCCAGCCATTACCGTCGCCCGGATACATCAGTCCATAGCCGATCACAAAGTACAGGATCATACCGAGGCACAGGTCCATCATGTTCTTGAACAGGATGTTCACTGTGTTCTTGGCGCTGTTGAATCCTGATTCCACCATCGCGAAACCGGCCTGCATGAACAGCACCAGTACAGCTGCAATCATCAGGAACATATTGTCGATGGCATACGATATTTCGCCGGCTGCCGACGCCGCATCGTACGCTTCATCCGCCGCTTCCTGCGCCATCGCAGGGGCAGCTATTCCCAGCACAATCAACGCTATCGCGACCAGTGCCGGGATTTTCAACCACTTCTTTTTTATCATCATACATCCTCCATTGAGGTTTTCTTTCCTTGCGAACACCATGCTCGCGATCACGCGGCGCCCTAACGCAACAGGTGTGCCAAAGGAGACCTTTCAATCGTATTAAATTTTGTTAATAGCTCATTATGAGACACTTAAAAAATACTGTATTTTTTTACACATTTGATCAAATCAACATTATTAGTCCATTTATGTTCTGTAACAGCTTAATGGTACATATATGTCATTTAATTCGGTGTAGTCGCTTAATATGTCCTGTTTTTACTACCTATTCACCGTGTTCCGGCTAAGATCGGTGTATGGAATTCGATATAAAAATCATCAATGGACAGGTTCTCGACGGCACTGGTAATGATGTATTCAACTGCGATGTAGGAATTTACAGATCTTTAATTACAAAAATGGGCGATCTTACTGAAAGTACTGCCGAAACTACAATTGATGCGCAGGGCATGATGGTTTGCCCGGGATTTATCGATACCCACTCGCATTCGGACACCTATCTGCTGATTGAACCCTCGGCAGCATCGAAGATATACCAGGGCATCACCACCGAGATCTGCGGCAACTGCGGCGCGTCGGCCGCTCCGCTCAACGGCAATTACAGGATGCCGTCCGACTGGCTCGACAAGGACTATCCCACGTCATGGAAGACGGTTGCCGACTACCGCGACCTCTACGACGCCGTTAAACCGGCCATCAACGCCGCCCTGCTGATCGGACACAACACCCTGCATGCGGGTATCTGCGGCTATGAGCCACGCGCCGCAACCCCCGAAGAACTACGGTTGCTTAAAAAGGAGCTGGATCAGGCGCTCGATGAAGGCGGCATCGGACTCAGCTCCGGCCTCGCCTATCCTCCGGGATCGGCCGTTCCGCGCGAGGAGATCATCGAACTCTCCACCGTGGTCGCCAGACACGGCGGGCTGTATACGACCCACATGCGCTCGGAATCGGGCGAGCTGCTGGAAGCCATTGATGAATCGATCGAAATCGCGGAGCGCTCGGGGGCGCGCCTCCAGATTTCCCATCTCAAGGCGTCCGGCTCCGGTAACTGGGGAAAAATCGATGCCGCCTTTGAAAGAATAAGAAACGCCCAGAGCCGTATCCCGATCGGATCTGACCGCTATCCCTACACCGCCGGATGCACCGATCTTGACATCCTGCTGCCGCAGTGGGCCACCTATGGCGGGCGCGATGCCATCCTCGCCCGTATCCGCGATCCTGAAACCCGCAAGAAGCTGAGAGCCGAGTTCAATGACAACCCGGCGGACTACTGGGACAATGTCATGGTCGGTTCAACCCAATTCGAGGAGTTCAAGGGCAAATACCTGCCAGAAGTCGCCGAATCGCTCGGCATGGAGACGGTCGATGCCTTTTTCCACCTGATTGACCAGGATGACCTGAAAACCGGCGGTATCTTTTTCAGCATGTCGGAAGACAATCTGTGGCGGGTACTGGCCGAGCCCTACGTATCGCTCGGCTCCGACGGTTCCATGCGCGCCCCCTGGGGTCCGCTGAGCCAGGATCACCCCCACCCCCGCGCATACGGCAGCCATACGCGCTTCCTGCGCTGGGCGCTCGACGGCCAGACCGTTCCGCTGCCCGAAGCGATCCGCAAAATGACCGGCCTGCCCGCCGAACAGTTTGGTTTAAAAAAACGAGGACTGTTACAAGAGGGCTATGCCGCCGATATTCTCGTGTTCGACCCGGCGGCCATCAAGGAAAACACCACCTACGCCCGTCCCCACCAGCTCTCCGACGGCATGCGCCATGTCATTGTCAACGGAGTCCATTCCCTGGTTGACGGAAAGCACACCGATCAGCGGGGCGGAACCTTTCTGGCATCATGATTTTGCACACCCGAATGTTCTATTCGGGTATTAATGCTTGGCATTCGAAGATTGATTCATATCGTTCTCGTCATTCGCCGCACATTTTAAAGGGAGGCAAAATGGATCCGAAAAAATCGCTAGGCATCGGCGTCGATACGGCCGGCGCCGAATATCGTGAATCGCTCATTTCCTACATCAACCTGAAGCTTTCAGCGCTCGACCAGCCGATCTATGAACAGAGCGACGGCAGGGCGCTCGATATCGCCATCGACCTGATCAACAACATCCGGGAAAAGAACCGTATCCTGCACGACTATCTGTGCCCGGTGGATCAACGTATCCAGAACTTCCTGGATGAGTACCTCCAGGATGTGTGCGTCCAGGTACCCACGCTGCCCAACCGTACGCTCACGCTTGACCGACACGGTCTGGCCCGCGAGCTTTCGCTGCCCCCGCATGAAAACACCTATATCGCCAACGGCATCGAATCATACCGCATCACGCAGGGTGTGCTGCACAATCCGAAACACGACCGCCGCACCACCAAAGGCGTTTTTCATATCGCCGCAGGTGGATATCCCGTGCCGGCCGACAAGCTGGAAGTACCGAAGCAGACCTATGCCAAACTGCTGGAAACGGCACTGAATCCCCCGCAGGACCAGATGCTGCTGCCATTCACCTCGGACCAGGAACACAAGGCGGCATGCTTCCTTTCGCTGCTGCTTCGCCCATTGGTCAGCCCTGAAGTTCCGGGCTTCCTACCCGAAAAAGGCATGGAAGTACGCTTTTTTGCCCCGGGCAATTATGCCTGCAACCTCGACTTTGTGGAATCTATCTTCGGTAACGCGGGCGACCCGTACCTGCCCGAGAACGATGCCGGACTGGATCCGAACCGATGGACCGGCTATACGGGCTGCGTAATCCTGGCTCCGCATATCTGCGGGCTCAGGAAGAAGAATCTGGGGCTTCCCCATGTGGACGACGCCACCGAACGCCAGCGGCGCGACGGCATGTGCTGGGCGACTCCGGACGAACTCTACAACGGCGGCACGCCATTCAAGATTACCGCCCGCGACCATAACGGCGTGATGGTGACCCTGATTGCCGACAACTATTTCGGCTACTGCAAGAAAGAGGTCAAGACCCAGATCGGATATGCCGCCAACCTTTACGGACTCTGTGAAGAGGAACATGCCGGAGGCGCGCTGGCGATCCCTCAATACAACCTGGCTGAACGCTTTGCCCCGGACGGCACTCTCTCGCACCTGGACCATATGCTGTCCAATGTTGAACATGCCCTCGGTGACCGTGTCACCATGCACCCCGAAGGATATGCCAGCGACAACACATACGACAACATCTTCTATATTCCCGAAGACGCGCAGTTCAGTGTTCCCGAACAGCAGGTCACGTGGACCAAGGCGGGCAAACTCCAGAGCCTCAAGCTGCTCCAGGGCCGTGTTTTCATCTACCCCTCGGGATATCGCGTGACGCTGCAGCGGAGTCCGACAGCCAACACATGGCGCCTCGTAGGCACTGTGGCCGAGGGCACATTGTGCCACAAACCCTGTACGGTATCGGGCGGCGGGAAATCGGAAATATCCAAATCGCTTACCGATGCCATGATATCCGGATCCATTTTCGTGGGCGATTTCGAAAAGGACATGCAGGCCGTGCAGGACATCCTTGAGCATGACTACAGCAACCGCTTCAAGGTCCCGCGCGAAGAGGGCCATACCAGCCGGCCGATTCTCGGAAAGGAGCGTTCGCTCGGCTCCGTGATCAAGCTGCTGAATCCCTCGATCGAAAACACGGATGAATTCAATGCCTGGCTGGCGAAGATTCCGAACCGAATCAAGGGGCTTGTATTCCTGCTGAAGCGTTTCTACAGGGATGAATGGGGCTCCGACTGGCGCGCGCATTTCAGCGTCGACTTCATCAACGGCGAACAGGGCCATGAGCTGAAATTCGACGGCCGGAAGGTCATCGGCAACTATCTGCGGATCGGCATGAATACGGACGGCGTCTGGCGTACCAGCAAGGTCCGCACTGATTTCATCCCGTCCGAAAAAGTGCAGTGGGAAGACGACATTTCGGCATCGATCGTGGTGCCCTCCCGGCTGCTCACCGACCTGAACCCGGACTATGCGGAATACCAAAGCGTGAAGATCGTCGAAAACTGCGAATCCCGCCTCTTCCAGCGGCCGGATGAAGCGGTGAACCGCGGCTTCGACAAGCAGGCGGAAGCGGACCTCGCAAGTGCGAACAATTTTCTCTCCAACTTTGCCCCGCTGACCAAGGCGGATGCCCGGGAAATCATTGAGCATCCGGTGCTGTTCAACCAATACACCAAGCCGATGCGCAAGCTGATCAGGAAAACCGCGGAATCCAAGAATCCAAACCAGCTGTTCGTCGATTCCGCATCGCCGCGCATCGTGAACGGTGCGCCGACCAAGAATCCCCGCTACCTGCAAACCCGTCCGGATCTCATGAACGGCCAGCCTAAATACCTGGCCCTCGTCTCCACGCGCTTGTACCGTAAAATCGGGAGCAGCCGACCGCTGTATACCCCGGTAAACGCCGTGCTGCCCGGACGCCGCAACAACCCGTCCGAACCCGGCATACGACCCCTGGCGGTGTACGGGCCGATTCATTACCAGGAACTGCCCGAGCTGTTCATGGACTTCATCTGCAGCCTCACCGGCAAATCCCCGTCCACCACCGGGGCCGGAACGGAAGGCGCGTTGACCAAGGGTCCGTTCAATGCCCTGCCCGCCACGGCCGACCTCAACAACGCACTGCTTTCGTTCATACTGACCGGAAGCAACGGCTTCTCGACCGCCGCCGGCTACATCGGCTCCCGGCACAAGGTGGAACACGACATCAGCCTGCTGATTCCGGAGCTGTGGTGCCGCCTGAGCGTAGCCGAGCGCGACCCGGCCAATATGCAGACCGCCGGACAGCTTGAAAAACTCGAAGACTTCGAATTTGATGGGAAACCCGTGCTGGCCAGCCGCCTGGGCTACCGGATCACGGAACACTTCGTTAACGATTTCATGGGCCGGCTGTTCGAAGCGCCAAACACGGTTTTCGAAGACGATATGCTGAAGCCGGAACTGCAAAGCATGGAAGAATTTGTGGACGGCATCAACAATATCGTAGAAACGCAGCAGAGGATTGCCCAGCGCTATATCGACGACGGCAGTGTCGAAAACTTCATTCCTCCGCTCAAGGCCCTCATCCAGATCATGGCGACCGGATCGTACGAAGGGAAGACCATCGACGACCCGCAAATCCGGGGCCTGTTCGAGCGCGATGCCGTGATCGACAGCGAATGGTACCGCGAACGTATCAGGATCAAGCAGCAGCGCAGAGCCGACTGCTGCCGCAGCCACATTGCATACCTCTCCGACTTCATCAGCAAGAAGCACAATGCAAAGGAAGTGGAGCAGCTCGGTTGCGAGGAACAGCTGAACGCCGTCGAAGAACGCCTGGCCTACGTGGAGTCCGATCAATTCCTGGAAGACTACGTCGGCACGATAGGTGCCGACCCCATCGCAGGATAGCTTTCATTACTGAATATCGGCATGTTGCCCCATCGTGAGGTAGTCGCAGCGCTGATCTCTTGTCCCGCTTGCAGATTCTCGCATCAGATATGCGAGCCACACCACCATGGTGGATAAACGTGGCGTGGATATCCGATCCGCGATATCACCTATCGGCAAATACCCGCCGAGGCTTGAAGCTGTGCCATGAGACTTGCACGGTAAAGCAGCCTACTCCCCAAACGTTTCCTGTCTGTAATGGAGCGACTTGAAGGCTTCGCCGAACATCCGGGCCTTGCCCACGAATGTTTCAATGATTTTTTCTCCAACGGTTACGTGCGCCATGTCGCGCAGCTCGCCGGCATCCAGGAAATAGCCGTGGCAGTCGGTGCAGACCTCAAACTTCAGGCCGGGATCTTCCCGGTCGGAAACGGTCTGCATCGGCTTGTTGCAGCGGGGACAGCTGATGTCGCGGATCCGGTCCATTTGCATGCCCTTTAATTTCCGTCCGGTATCCACCTCGACACCGGTTTTGGTTTCGAGCAGATCCTCGGCTTCGAGCTGGTCAAACCATATGCCGCCGCACCCTGTGCAACGATCCACCGTTATCTTCTCCTGGGTGACCATTTCCATCGATTCGCCGCATTTTGGACAATTCATTGTATCTGACTCCTTGTAGGTTTAATCGCTTCGCCCTGATTCGAAACGCTTTCAGTCAACACTTATAACCAACGGGCAAGTAGCTGGCAGTTCTAATTTGCCACTTATTTTGCAATCCAGCACCGAACTGCACCGAATATCAATGATGGGCTTATGAATTGATCGACCTTGTCCCGTATGGCATAAACGCTCGCTTATGACTGAAAAAAACACTACCTGCCGAGAACGCTTTCTGCGCGCCTGCCGCTGCGAAGCCAATGACCGTCCCCCGATCTGGATGATGCGCCAGGCCGGGCGCTCGCTGCCCGAATACCGCAAGCTGAAGGAAGGCTACCGCTTTACCGAGCTGGTTCAGGATCCGGCGCTGGCCGCCGAAGTCACCCTCCAGCCGGTGCGCCGGTTCGGCTACGATGCCGCCGTCGTCTTTTCCGACATCCTCGTCATCGCTGAAGCCATGGGACAGAAATACGAACTGCTCGAACAGGGCGGCGTACAGATGGATTTCGAACTGAATTCCAAAGCCGACGTCGACAAGCTTGACCCCACCCACGTGATGGATCACATCGGCTACACGCCCGAAGCCATCCGTCTGGTCCGCAAGGAACTGGGCAGCGAGCGAGCCATCATCGGCTTTGCCGGCTCCCCGTGGACCCTCGCTTCGTTCATGATCGAGGGCGGCAGCTCGCGCGAAAACACCCGTTCGCGCGCCATGCTCTATTCCGAACCGGCTCTCTGCCAGAATCTGCTCGAAAAGATTACCGAAGCCACCATCACCTACCTGAAAGCCCAGATCGAGGCCGGCGCCGACGTCATCCAGATTTTCGATAGCCAGGGCGGGACCCTCGCCCCGCATCTTTTCTGGGAGGTGTCGGGCAAATGGATGAAGCAGATCGTCGACGCGATCGACGGCGCGGTACCCACGATCGCCTTCGCACGCAACGTACACCACAACTGGGACGAAGTCGTCAGGACCGGTGCCAATGTGCAGGGCATCGACTGGAGCATTAATTTGCGCGAAACCGCCGATCGGCTTCCGGCCAACGTAGCTGTCCAGGGCAATCTCGATCCCGCCGTGCTGAACGCAAAACCCGAAGCGGCCGCCGCGGAAGCCCGCAAGCTGCTCGACGAAATGCGCGGACGCGATGGATTCATCTTCAATCTCGGCCACGGCGTTCCGCCCGATGCCGATCTCGCCGCCATCGAAGCCGTCACTCGGGCCGTTCAATCCGCCGGATAACGGGACCCACCTTCGTCAGCACCAATAAAACCGCTGTGAACCGAAACGGGTATTTACTCTTGGTTTTCATGTTCACCCCTCGCTTTGGAGTCGATTGCTGCTCTGTTGTTATGTCTCTGACAGGGGTTTACACCGCTGCCCAGCCATCGGTCAGCCTCTACGAGGAGACGAACGGCGCTTATTCCAAAGAAACGCGGACACGAGTGAACCCTTCGGCCGCTGTTGCGTCCATCAGGAACGTTTGCTGCCCACTGGATGGCAGTGAACTCAAAGCGTCGGCGGCAACCCAGCCGTTGGTCTGGCTTATATCATCCGTAACTTCCTGGGTATAGGTCCGCCCAGGGATGGCGTAAAAGGCAACCTCAACAGCTCCTGAGCCGACATTGCCCATCGTAATGGTAAAGAAAGAATTCGGGTCTGTCGCGTCGGTACCGGCAATCCACTCTTCCTCATCGGTGTGAACATCCCCGTCAAAATTGTCTCCCCCACCGGAACTCGAAGCAAGATCGCCGAACTGATCAACCTCCCATATGTCCGACAAGCCATCCGTGTCGGTGTCCAGCGGGTGGCCTAGGTATTTCTGCAACAGGTAATCCTGGACAAGGTTAAAGTCGTTCGTCGTCAACGGGGCATCATAGATCAGCACCTCGGCGATGACGCCGTCGAAAAAACTGCCGCCTTTATTAGCGCCCAGCGACAGTCCTATCATGTCTGCAGGAGCTGCTCCGTTGGAGCCCGTGCGCAACACCTTGCCATCGATTGCTACGTCCCATGTTCCATTTTCCACACCAGTGGACACAATGCTGTAGACATGCACATTCGAATCGAGGTTGGTAATCGCGGTTTCCGTACTGCCGCCTCCCACCCTCACATCGAGTCTGCCCTGCTCATGGAAGTTGCAGATGCGCAACCGGTTAAGGGCGGTTCCGTCGGGGTATTGGCCCGCTATCATGTAGTCGGTGACGCCGGCATTGTTGGTCACGAGACCAAAATTACCTACGACGAACAGGCTCAGGCTGCCGACATTCGGCTTCGTACCGTCCAACGTGGCTTGGGACAGCCAATTAGTAACCCCGTCAAAGCTCACTCCGGCATGGCCGTTGGCGTAATTGGCAGCGTAGGTGGCAGTTCCGGTAAAGGCATTAGCGTTGACCGTATCGGTCCATGTTGCAACCGGATCTGTATCCGCCAGCCCGAGATCATCCGCCGTCAGGTGCAGAAACTGCGTGCCGCTGGTCACGGTCGGAATGTCGGCGTAGAGCGGTAGGCACAAAGCCTGGGTTGTCAAGGCTGCTGCCAACAGGTATTTGATTGAGTTTGGTTTTCTTTTTGAGAATTTTGTATTCATGGTACTCTCCCTTTCTGGTTTTCATGCCCTGCAATCTTCGCAGGAAAGTCAGCTCCTTGACCCGACCGGATAGCGCTTCTGTCAATACTGACAAAAACAATATTGTTAAAATGCTATGTCAAATAGATGCATCTGCCAAACAGCGCCTTGAAGCCAATTCTAGCTACATACTGACGGGCAGTATTCGGAAATAGAACTCTCTCAGGCAGCGGTTATTCCATGGACACGCGAACCCGGGCGAAGCCTGCCGGCCCATTCGTCGAC
>JBNLDM010000017.1:0-87416 GCA_050304335.1 Pontiella sp. | reverse complement strand
AGACTGTTGTTTCAGAGGTCGTGAGCTTACGATAGGGAGTCGTGAGTCCTGTTCCTGCAGGATAGGCGACCGCTGCCCCGTCATCCGCACCAGTTTGGTTGGCGGTGTTATCATACCCGGGCTGATTCCACGTGAGGCCGGAACCGGGGACAAATTGTGCTTTCTCGTCTCTGAGTGGATCCGAGTGCCCCACCCATCCGCCATCCCAGCCCGAACCCCCGCTAAGTCCGGTCCCTCCGGCTGGATTTAAGTTTATTGCTGTGGTTCCATAATCGTTAAAATATTCAGTCGCAATCATGGTTCCGTACGTCGTACCAGCTGCAAGAGCAGTCCCTAATGCCACGAGCAAACAACTTGATCTTTTCATCATCTTCTCCTTTGTGTTTTTGTTTTAAATGGCATCTATATTTTGCCATCACATTCACTTGCTTTTCATGTTAACAAAGCTGATACACGCCAATCCCGGTTTTTAGCGCACCGCAAAGAACTACCTGCACGATCTGGGTTTCATTTTTGAGCCGTACCCTGAATAAAGATAGATTTCCTAGCAGATCCAATTAATATTCTGGTTATTTGTTATCCTGGGCGAGCACATCGGCAAGCCACAGAAAAGGGGCCTGGCCGTGGAAGTCGCCCGTTATGCGACGGCGGTTGAGATAGAATTCCGGATCATCGGTCTGCCCGGTTCCTTCGCAGACATCGCGAATTTTCCCATCGCGATTGACCTGCGCGCATAGCGCCTGCCAGGCTCTTTCAACGGCCGGCGCGAATTTTTCGGTGTCAAGCAGTCCATTATCAACTCCGACCGCCATTGCGTAGGCGAACATGGCGGAACATGATGTTTCGGTCCAGGAGTACTGGTCGTCGATGAGCTGTCGCCACAAGCCGTTTTCGGATTGATACTGAAGCAACGATTTCATCATGGTTCTGTAGCTTTTCAGGATCGCATCGCGGTGCTTGTTGTCTTTGGGCAGATCTTTAAGGATCTCCGCCATGGAAGCGGCGACCCATCCATTGCCGCGCCCCCAATGGTAAGGAAACTTCGGTCCGTGGAAGAACAGGCCATTGGGTTGCTGGAGTCGATCGATATAGGCGTGGATCTGGCGGGCGGCCCGGTCGGCATATTTTACATCGCCGGTGGCGCGATAGGCCTGCATCTGGAGATTGCCGATCATATACATGTCGTCGATCCACCAGCGGGTCTGGCTGGTGAGGCCATTTTCGATTTCCTTATTCCACTGGGTGTCGGCAAAGGAAAGGCCGACCGTTCTGAAGCGCTCGTCGCCGGTCGTCAGATAGATCTGCAGCGGTACGATCCCCTTTACATTGTAGTCTACATGCTGAACGCGATCGATGAGCTTGGATGATTCATCAAGGAAGCTGGAATACCGTTTAACCAGCAGGTCAATATCGGTGTGGTCGTCAATCGTCCGGCAGAATCGCAGCGCTCCAAGCGCGGCGCATGCCTCGGGATAGTGCAGGCCGCCTTCGGGATAGAGCATGTAGTCCCTGCTGATGAGGTCCTTGACGACAAGTTTGCCGTATTTATCGATGCTGTCAGGATCGCTCACCTTGATATCGTTGGCCATGGTACAGCCAGCGAGGAGAACCATCAGCGTGAATAACCATAATCTGTTCTTCATTGTATTCTATCACCGTGTTCGTATTTAAAACTTGCCTAAAAACTGCGTCCCTGCATTGCAACACGCCGCCGCTTGGCAATCTGCTCTCGATCCATGGAACACAAGGATCGAGGACAAGCCCCGGGAACATCTGGCTGGAATGGTTCCCGGGGCACATGCCATGGATTACTCGCCTTTAATCTGGAAAAACTCCTGATTTCCGCCACCCAAACTTACCGAATCCGTGGTCATAGGACTTTCTCCGACAATGCCGGTCTTTACATCCGACCATGGGCCGGTCAGCGTGGTTTTATGCTGGATGGTGTAGTTTCCACCCGATTCGGATTCCCACATGAGTATTGCCGTACCTCCGGAAACCGACAGGTTCATGATAGTGGGATTCATCGTGGCAACAACGGGTTCATACCCGAGTCCATCATACCAGGTTCGATGGAAATGGCTGTCAGCCACTATATCGTCATCAATGTATACCGTGATTTCGGTGCCGGAAACCGTTCCCAGATAGACCTGGATCAGTCGCGTATCATTGTTTGCCAGCAAGATCGCATTGGTTCCAAACGGATTCGTCAGCAGGTCGGTGCTGAAGAACGGACTCGGCGTCGGGGTGGCAAAGTTCCCCCACGGAAGCGCTCCAAGGGCATCCTCGTAATATACATGCAGATCCGTATTGTTCGGATAGTCTGACTGGTAATACAGGGGCAGCTCCCCGGCAGGATTGTCCTCCAACGATGCTTCCATCCGCCAGTTGGCTCCACCGCCAGCCGCCCAGAAATAGCCATAGACCTTGTAGCTGCCTTCCGGCAAACCGGTCAAGGTGGTCTTCAGACGGGTCGTGTTGGTGTAGTAGGCGGACTGGTAGAGCTCTCCACCGATTCCTGTCCCCTCGCGGACCGTCCAGTTTGTGCCGTTATCCGGGGTCCAGGTGTTGTACGTACTGCCATCCCAGGCCAACGTATTGATCGTATCCGCATCCACGTATACGATGTTTCCGGGTTCACCCCGCGACCAGACCACGAACGACCAGCTGCTGGTCGTGGAGACGGAGGGAGCTTCAAACGTCGAATAGACAAGCTCAACCACATTCATGCCATCCGGCAGGTCGGTCAGCGAATGATCTACCGTGGTCGTTTTCAGCGAAATCCCGGTTTGGGTCACATCGCCGGCCGTGATCAAATCCGCGCCACCATTCAAATGCAGCTCGACGGAAGCCGGATCAACGTGAATATCGGGCGAATCGGCAATCACAGCACCTGCCGACAGCGGGAAATCGTCGGGATAGATAATGTCGCTGCCAGGTACCGGATATTGGTCGAGGATGACGGGGGCCGCTGCGTCATAGGCTTCATAGCCGATGCCGTCATACCAGGTGCGCTGGCTTTGACTGCTGGCGGCTACATCGTCATCGCCGTATACCGTGATTTCGGTTCCGGAAACCACTCCCAGATAGACTTCGACCATCCGCAGGTCATTCTTGGCCAGCCGCAGCACATTGGTTCCAAACGGATTCGACAGCAGGTTGGTCGTGGTGCACGGATTCGGTGTCGGATTCGAAAAGTTCCCCCACGGAAGCGCGCCGGGGACATCCTCGTAGTGCACATAAAGATTCGTATTGGCCGGATAATCCCCCTGGTGATATACGGGTAGCTCTCCGTCGGGATTATCTTTCAATGCCGCTTCCAACCGCCAGTTGGCACTGTTGGCCGCCCAGAAATAGGCATAGACCTTGTAGAGTCCTTCCGGCAGGCCGGTCACGGTGGTTTTCAGCCGGGCAGAATCGTTAGCGTAGTCGGACTGGTAGCTCTCACCGTAGTTTCCGGCATCCGCACGGTTTGTCCAGTTGGTGCCTCCAGTCGGGGTCCAGTATTGATAGAAGCCATTAATCCGTATCTCTGTATTTTCCGGGTCTACGTCCACATACACACGGTTGCCGGGTTCGCCCTGTGTATAGACCACGAACGACCACGTACTGGTTACGGAAACGGACGGAAAACCGGATGTTGAATAGACCAGTTCGACCGAATTTGTGCCATCCGGCAGGGTTGACACTGCATGGCTTACCACGGTCGTTGCCGGGTAGGTCGGGGTCTGGGTCACATCGCCCGCCGTGATCAAATCCACTCCGCCATTCAAATACAGCTCAACGGTGTTCGGGTCGACGAAGAGATCGGCCGAGTCCACAATCGACGCCCCGACCGAAAGCGGAAAATCGCGGGGATTGAAGATAATGCCGTCCTGAGCCGGGGTTTGGTCGGTGGTCAGGGGAAGGACCGCTGCACCCTCGGGTGCGAATGCGAACGCGAGCTCGTTGAAATCGGCTATGGTTCCCTCGCTTTGGGAGACATTCCATCCAAGGTTGTAGGTGCCGGCGAACCCTGTGGCGCCCGATCCTCCTGCATGGCAGCCACCTCCGCCGAGATTGATCCCATACGTGAAGTTTGTTCCGGGAAGAATGGAGTCTGCATCCGGGGTTACCGTTAAGATGTTCCCGCTGGTGCCATTGATGGGATTCCATCCCATGGAATCCACAATGAAGGAAAAGTCGGCCAGCGTGTCGATCGTCAGGCTGCCCGGGGAGTAGTCGTTATTCGCACTCACTGCGGACACAACCGTGGAGGCTTTGTTAACGCCCGAAAGCTCCCATATGTACAGCCCCGAACTGGCCGCGATAAGCGCGCTTTGTATGTTTACGGTTCCGCTGCCGGGATTCAGGTAATAGCACATGGACGCTCTCGCGCCCGCGATTACTCCATCTGCCGGGATTCCATCAAAAGTGAGGTCTGTAAATGGATTTCCAGCGGAGTCGCGGTAGGTCGCAACAACCAGCACGCTGCCGGCTTGATGCATGGTGTAGTCATAGGTGAATACGCCCGATACAATATTCGTTCCTTCGGAATGAACGACCGTTATCTCGGCCGACGCCGACCCTGCAAGCAGCGATAAAGCTGCTAAATATAATATTTTTTTCAACTCGCTGCCTCTCCTTTTCCAGTTACTGTGCTTTCGTGATGATGGATCTACTTCTTCTACATACAGCAGAACACGTTAGACCATGCTTTAGAAAAGCGATATCGTCAGTATTGATGATTTGCCGCTCTCCCCCGGGAAGGAATCAAAAGGTGCGGGGACTGCAGGAAGCCGATAAACTGACCCACTGCACCCCGCCCGGTGCCCACTAAATCCTTCGCGCCAACCTGATCGTTGCCGACCCCCTTGATTGGTTCCGAAAAAATGTCCGGTGAGACACCCGTTATCCGCCCTTGCGAATAAGGGAGGTTCGGCGCGGTTTTTGCGCGTTCGTTCATGCCATGTCGAAATCCTTGCATTAATCGATCCTGAAAGGGCGAAACGTGAACCTGACTTCATTAATCTTCGATAAGCACCTCATTCGAGGCACGATGCTTGCATGTTTGCTGCTTGTTCCATGCGTGCCGAACCTGCATGCGGCTTTCGTTGGCTTTGAAGCCGAATCCGGAGCGCTGGGATCGGACTGGACCGTGAACGACGCCGTCAATCCGGCCTACATCACCACCACCGTCGATGCCATCACTCCCGACCGACCCGGCAGCGCAAGCCGCGTGGCGACCTATACGCTCAATTTTCCGGAAGCAGGCACCTACCATCTTTATGCGCATGTCCGCGTCGGACCTTCCGCACCGGAAGACGACAGCATGCTGGTTGCCAGCGGTTTTGGGACGAAATCCCCGACGAACGCGTCCGACTGGATCGTCGTGAACCAGCTGGTAAGCGCGGGTTTCACCCGTAGCACGGATATTGTAACCGCCGGCGGGGGTGCGGCGGGAAACCAGGTGTGGAAATGGATCGTCCTTTCCCAGCCCTTCAGGGTAGAGGAGGGCAGTCTGGCGCAAATCTACCAGATTGGGTCGCGTGAGGATGGATTCGACATCGACAAGTTCGTATTCGGCAGTGCCGACTACTCGTTCACGGTATCGAATCTCGACAATGGAACGGATGGAACCCCACCGTTGCCTCCCGCAGAGCCAACCGATCCGTTGAGCATTACCAATGCCGTTGGCGTATCGGTGGCTGTGGGCTCATACGGGGTTTACCAGGTGAAGTATGATGCGTTGGCGTGGACATTTACCGGCGATCTGGCGCAGGGACTGGCGAATCGAACGGTCAACACGGGAACGGATGGGGTTGGTTCGTATGCGGAGATTGTCTTCAGCTACAGCAGTGCCGTACCGCACATGGCGGCCATCCGGTTGTACGATAACTCGCCGGTGGCGATCTTCAGCGACACGACGCTGGCGGCCGGCGCAAACGATCTGGCCTTCCCGCGGTGGGACAGCTATCCCGATATGCAAAGTCATGTAACCTTCGGCGAGAACAGCTTCGCGGAATACTCCTTCAGCAATCTGCGCGACGACAGTCCGTGGATCTTTTTCAATACGAACCACGACGCATTCATCCTTTCCTCCGCCACCAATTACATGGTTGCCAGCACGGTGATGAACGGCTCGTCCATTTCGTGCGGCATCAACGCATCCATTTCGCAGCTTCCGGCGGGCTTCTCACACCGGTCCATCCTGGCGGCACAGCATGGCATCGACCGGACCTACGCAACCTGGGGCGATACGCTCATGGCGCTCGCCGGCAAGACGCCGCCGGCCAACGATGCGGCCGTGGAGCTGGAAAAACTCGGGTATTGGACGGACAACGGCGCGACCTACTACTACAACATGAACGAGCCGGCGGGGATCGAGAACACCCTGCTAGCCATTAAGGATGAATACGCGAACAAAGGCGTTCCGCTGGCCTATTTGCAACTGGACAGCTGGTGGTACATGAAGGGTGCCGACTCGACCTGGACCAGTTTCGACGGCATCTACCTGTACGAGGAGGATCCCGCGCTGTTTCCCAACGGCCTGGCTGATTTCCAGCAACGCATCGACCTGCCGCTGATCACCCATTCGCGTTGGATCGATCCCAGCAGCCCGTATCGGAACCTGTATACCATGTCGGCCGATGTTATTACCGATCCGGCCTATTGGAACGATCGCATGTCTTATCTAAAAGGCTGCGGCGTTGTCACATTCGAGCAGGACTGGCTCAGCTATCGCGGAACGCCTGCGATGAGCCTGACCAACGGGGGCGACGCCTATCTTGGCAACATGCAGGCCGCCGCCGCGGCAAATGGAATCAATCTGCAATACTGCATGGATCAGGGCCGGACGTTCATGCAGGGTTCCCTGTACGGAAACCTGATGACCTCGCGGGTCAGCTATGACGATTTCAATTCGAACCGCTGGAAGGCATTTCTCTATGGCTCGAAGATCGTCCATTCCCTGGGTATCTGGCCGTGGTGCGATGTATTCATGAGTTCCGAAACGCGCGACTTGCTGCTCTCTACGCTCTCTGCCGGTCCGGTGGGACCGGGCGACGCGCTGACGGAGGTGAACGCCGCAAACCTGAAGCAATCCGTCCGCGCCGACGGCATAATCGTCAAGCCGGATGTTCCGCTGGTCCCGACCGAGGATACCTACGTCAACGATGCGCTGGGATTGGGGCGGCCCTTCGTGGCGACGACCTATTCGGATCACACCGATTCCCGTGCGCTCTATGTTTTCGCCTTCGGGGAGAATGCCGGACAGCTTGACGGCAGTTTCAAGCCGTTCGATTTCGGCCTGACCAACACCTCCTATGTATATGATTATTTCGCGGCAACGGGTACGGTCGTGAATGCGGGCGACGCCTTCAACTTCACCACGACCATGCCGAACGACTTCACTGGAGGCAGCTATTACATCGCGGTGCCCGAGGGACCTTCCGGCATCGCGTTGATCGGAGACGCCGGCAAGTTTGCCACGAGAGGCAAGAAGCGGATTTCGGAACTGTCCGACGACGGCACCGTTACCGCCACCGTTCAGTTTGCCGAGGGGGAGGAGTCGGTGACTCTGCTGGGATATTCACCAGGCTATCCGGCACTCAACATCAGCCAGGGTTCCGGCGGAATCGTTTCCTTCAATCCGCCGACGGGCCTGTTTTTCGTCAACGTGGCGCCCGGCGGCACCGGATCCGCGGTGGTTCAACTGGCCCCCGGCGGTACGCCGCCCCCGCCCCCGGCGATTCCGACGGCATTGGCGGCAACGACTATGGGTTCCAGTCAAATTGACCTGTCTTGGTCGGCCGGCACCGGCGCGTCCGGTTACAACCTGAAGCGTGCAACGCAGAATGGTGGGCCCTACACGCTGGTGGCTTCCCTGTTCTCGACGAGCTATTCGGACACCGGGCTGACTTCCGATACGACCTACTATTATGTGGTTGCCGCGGTAAACGGCGGCGGTGAAAGCGGCAACAGTGACGAGACGCAGGCAACGACATTCGTCGGAGCGGAGACGGCCGATTATGAAGCGGAGGCCGCGACCCTTTCAGGGGCTGTTGTCGGTACGGACCATTCGGGATATTCCGGAACCGGATTTGCCGACTACCGCAACAACTCGGGGGATTATATCGAATGGTCTGTCGAAGTCCCTTCGGCAGGCTTGTATACGGTTTCCTTCCGCTACGCCAACGGCGGTGCCGGGGACCGACCGCTGGAGTTGAAGGTCAACGGTGCCGTGGTCGCCGGGAACCTGAGTTTTGTGCCCACGGGCGTTTGGAACGCGTGGGGCTTTACGGCGAGCGAGCAGGTGTCGCTGAATGCGGGACTCAATACCGTGCGGATCACCGCCATCGGATCGAGCGGGGCGAACGTCGACTATCTACGGTTAGTGGAAGTGCCCCCGTCAGCACCTGCCGGCTTGAACATTACGGGCGTATCCTCCGGCCGGATCGATCTGGAATGGCCGGAGAGCAGCCAGGCCGCGTACTACATCGTGAAGCGTTCGACGGCCAGCGGCGCACCCTACGAAACGATCTTTTCGCATCTTGCGTCAACTGGTTTCGCCGACACCAACGGCCTGAGTGCGGGTATCCGATACTACTATGTGGCCAGCGCCGTGAATTCCGGCGGCGAAAGCGGCAATTCGATCGAGACCAATGCGGTGCCCTCGGCGGTGATTCTCCCGAGCGAATATTCCATTGCGCGTATCGCTGTTTCCGGCGGTACAAACGTGGGTTTAATGGTATCGAATTCAGTGGCCGGCCACGATTATTCGATATGGGCCTCGGACAGCCTGACCGATCCTGATTGGCAGCCGATCGATGGCACCCAGGCCGGAACGGGTTCCAATCTGGATTTCAATATTCCTATAGACGGCAGAACCAGGTGCTACTACAAACTTGATGTTCTGCGACAGTAAGGCAAGGAGCGGGAGAGGGAGGAAGTTGGCGAGCGGTCGCTCGTCCGCACCTTCATGAACTTGGGCTGATGAACGGATCCTTTCGCCAAATCCCTGACGCGCATTTGTTATTCAGAGTGTTGAAATCATTGTCTGGTTTGGCGGCGAAATTCCGGCTTGAAATAAATGAGAGGAAGTATTGGTTGAAAATCCGCTCGGGTAGTGATGATCCACACGAAGCGCCCGTTAAAGCCGTGCTGATGATGAAATTCGTCATCTTTACTTATTAATTTCCGAGAAACGGTTTTTGCTGTCCTACTCCGCCAGCGAGTCGATTATGTTGAACTCGATGTCTCCATTCTGGCGATTTGTCTGGTTGACATGAACTTATAGGAAAGGGAACAGGTATAGGGAAAGTAATGGTCGGGTGTGCCGCAGTTATGTTAAACCTGTCAGTGTGTTTGGTCGAACGAGAAGCTGTGAGACAGCTGGATTAGCCTGCTTTACCGGGGATCTGCGATTTGATATGGAATGAAACGCCGTTCTACTGTCATAAGGCACTGTTTCCCGGCAATGCAATGCGTCATCAATCTATGGGGAGACGGGGTAGGGCACCGGTTTTGTTTGGAATATAGTCATATGGATTTTAAGCATCCCAAAGCGAACACCTGTCTGTTCGTTTTCATAATACGGCCCGGCATCCTGCTGCTGTTCTTGCTGCTGTCGGTATGCGGATGGAAAGCGGTCGCTGAGGAAAAAGGGCCGCCTGCGGATGTGCTTCAAACAAACCGTATACCGGTCATCACAGAAGCCATTCTGGTCAAGAGCCTCAACAGAGATGAAGCGGAAAAGAATCTGCCGGTAAAGATCCGTGGTGTGATTACTGCCCGCCTCGGGGGCGGATTCGTGATTCAGGATGCCAGCTGGTCGGTTTTCTTCCGGTTAAAGGACAACCCGCTCGCCGAGGACAGAACGCCGTCCGTAGGGGACTACGCGGAAGTCGAAGGTGTCACGGACATGGGATTTGCTCCCGGCATTGCGGCCGCTCGATGGGTCTATCTCGGAGAAGGGGTTTTCCCTGAACCGCTGAAACCCTCATGGGATGAGCTGTTCAACGGGAGCATGGATACGCAGTATGTTGAAATCGAAGGCGTGGTCAGTCTGGTGGAACAGAGTGATCTGGTATTGCTGACCCGCGCGGGTAAGATCCGGATACAGCTGCTGGATGAGGATCCGGAGCAGCTGACAACGCTGGACGGCGCCCGCATTCGCCTCCGCGGGGTATTCAGTCCCGAGCGCAACGAAAGCCTGCTGATGCTGCCGCGGCTTCGCCTCAGTACAGTATCCATTCTTGTAGACCGACCGGCCCCGGAAGCTCCGTTTGAGATTCCGCTCATGCGTGCCGAAGATTTGTTCCATTTCGATGTCCGGGCGGACCTGCTCCGAAGGGTCAGAATCTCAGGACAGGTGCTCCAGCACTGGAACGGTGAATATTTCCTGATGGATGGGCCAAACGGGTTTCGGCTGGAACTGAAGATGCGCGCCATGCTTCACGCGGGCGATCAGCTGGAGGTGGTGGGTTTTCCTGATGTAAGCGGTTTTTCGCCGGTTCTTCGCGATGCTCAAATCCGGAAGACCGGTCAGGCAGAACTTCCCGCACCCCGGCGATTATCCGCCGACACCCTGTTGAACGGAGAAAATGATGCTACGCGAATCTATATCGAAGCCGACGTGATGGGTCTGAGCGAAGACCAGGACGGTCAGGTGCTGGAGTTGCGGGTCGACAAGCGCGGATTCCGTGCACGACTCAAAAAAGAAGATGGCCGGTTGAAGAATATTCTGCCGGACAGTCGAGTACGCATTACCGGTATCTATATCGGAAAAGGAAGCGGACGCGAGGTGGATTCATTTGAGCTGCTGCTGAATTCGCCGGACGATGTCATCGTTCTGGAACGCCCCTCCTGGTGGACGGCCCGACACGCCCTGAATCTTGCGAAAGGACTGGCACTGCTCTCTTTGGGTTCTCTGGTCTGGATTATCATACTTCGGCGACAGGTGGAGTCGCGTTCCCGGCAGCTGGCCGTCGAAATCAGGCGCCGCGAACAGACGGAACGCCGCCAGGCCATGGAAGAGGAACGCACCCGCATTGCGCAGGATCTGCACGACGATCTAGGTGCCACCCTGACAGAAATCCGTTTTCTGAGTGCGGTCGGCTGTGGCGATTCAGACGTATCCCCGGAAATTCGCAAGCAATTTCAGGAAGTATCCGAAAAATCCCGCCAAATGGTTGCGTCGCTGGATGAGATCGTCTGGGCCGTAAACCCGGCCAACGATTCGCTTACCGGTCTGGAGTCCTATCTGCATCATGTAGTCGATGAATTTTTCCGCGGCACGCCGATACGATGCCGGCTGGATGTGGACGATGCACTCCCCAACGTCATGCTGAATTCCGAGGTTCGCCATAATCTTTATCTCGCAGTGCGGGAAGCTCTTAACAATATCGCCAAGCATGCAGAAGCTGCGGAAGCATGGCTGCGGATTCGCTGGAGTGAAAACATACTTCATATTACGGTCGAAGACAATGGGTGCGGGTTTTCCGTCGAAAATGCGGACTCGTCCGGCAATGGATTGCAGAACATGCGTCAGCGGCTTGAAAAGATCGGCGGGCATTTCGAATGCGAAGCCCGCCCGGGAGACGGAACAGTCTGTCGGATGACCCTGCCACTGGAACAGACGGAGCTAGAGGAATGAATATCGCAATTGTTGAGGATAATCGCGGGTTTCGCGAAAAACTGGAAAACTTTCTGAATGGAAGCATCGGGTTCCGTTGTGTCTGTACCTGCGGAACTGCGGAGGAAGCTCTGGAGATGATTCCGAAGTTTCGCCCCGACGTAGTGCTGATGGATCTTCACCTGCCGAATATGTCCGGAGAGGAATGTACGCGCCAATTAAAGGCCCGCTGTCCAAACGTGCAGATTCTCATTCTGACCGTGTACGAAGACAACGACCGTATTTTCGGATCGCTGAAAGCCGGGGCCGGCGGCTATATGCTCAAACGCGCCGAGCCGGCCGAAATCCTTCAGGCTGTCCGGGAGGTCAGCGAAGGCGGCGCCCCCATGAGCAGCCAGATTGCCAAGCGCGTGGTCCAGTCCTTCCGGGAACCCGAAAACAATGCCGACAAAATGGAATCCCTTTCGCAACGCGAGCTGGAAATTCTGCAGGCGCTTTCCAAAGGGTATACCAGCAAAGAAATCAGCACGCGTTTGTCGATCAGTGTATCCACCGTCAACACGCATCTCCGGCATATCTATGACAAGCTGCATGTCCATTCCCGGACGGAAGCCGTTCTGAAGTTCCTGCAGTAGTTTCCAAAATCATTAATTGTATCGATACGCTCAGTCGAGATTCTGTCGTAATTAAAAAGCCGACGGTCAGGTTCCGGGGCCGTCGAATAAGCGATTCTAATTCGTCTGCTGCCGCACTCCGGTCCGCAAATGGGCTGAGTTACCCCTCCCTATGAGGCTTTCCCGCAAAAGTCCGGAGGATAAGGTTCGTCGTTGCGGCTTTCGCCGGTCTTTTGCCCCGTTTTCAGCTTTTCGGACCACCTGGAGGTGGAATGGTTGCACGGCCGCATGTGCGGCTGAATTCATCAATACTGATGATACCGTTTTTTTGCACGGCGGTTTATCCTGTTATCCTTTAATTGGAACAGAACGGGAGGCAATGGATGGCAAGGTGGAACCTTGGAATTTGCGGGGCATTGATCTGCGGCAGCATGAATACTTTTTTTCGGAGCAGGGCGGTTCTGTTTATGTACCTGGCCGTTGTGGCCGGAATCGGCAAGCCGTTCTCGGCCGCCGCCGAGAGCACACTTCAGCCGTATCCGGAGCGCGAGGTGATTTCGCTGCAGTCCATAGACGGGCATGGGGGGGGCTGTGCCTGGCAGATGAAGCAGGCCGGGCAGGTTGCTGAGGCAGGTTCGACGGTGTCGCTGCCGGACTTTGCCGCGAAGGACTGGTCCAGCGCGATTGTGCCGGGAACCGTGCTGAACAGTCTGGTGGCCGCCGGGGTTTATCCGGAGCCCTACTATGGTGTAAACAATCAGTTGAAACAGAACCTTATTCCGGATATCAGCGAGGTCGGCCCGGCGTTTTATACGTATTGGTTCCGCAGCACATTCACGGTGCCGGAATCGTTTGCCGACCGTCAGGTCTGGATGCAGTTTGACGGCATTAACTATCAGGCCGAGATCTGGCTGAATGGTCAGAAGATCGGTGATATGGCGGGCATGTTTAATCGCGGTCTTTTCGACATAACGAAGCAGGCGCGGATCGGAAAGAAAAATGCGCTGGCGGTGCTGGTTCATCCGATTGATCCGCCGAACGGTTTCAGGCAACGAATTGATACCCAGGGCAATGCGCAGAATGAAAACAAAAACGGGGCCGATGGGAAGATCGGGGCCTATGTGACGATGCTGATGACCAGTGGTTGGGATTTCACGTTCAAGGACGGCATCCGGGACCGCAACACGGGCATTTGGCGCGATATCAAGGTGTTTTCCACAGGCCCGGTCCTGTTGCGGAATGCATTTGTAAAGAGCGAACTGCCGTTGCCGAAGCTGGCCCCATCCCGGGAAAATATTTCGGTTGAAGTCCGCAATGCAACGGACCGGGTGCAGAAGGGGGTGCTGAAGGCCGAGGTGGCGGAAAACCGGATCACCGTGAAACAGTCTCTCACCCTGCAGCCGCGTGAAATTAAAACCGTTACCTTTTCTGCAGAGGAGTTTCGGGAACTGGTTTTTAAGGATCCGAAAATCTGGTGGCCTTTCAACAAGGGCGGGCAGCCGCTGTATCATCTGCAATTGAGTTTCGAGCAAAAAGGCGGCGTGTCGGACGAACTGAAAACGCGTTTCGCCATCCGCGATGTGCGTAGCGACCGGAAGACGCCGGATAAAAGCCGGATGTTCTACGTCAACGGTACGCGCTTTTTTGTTAACGGTTCAAACTGGATTCCCGAAGCAATGTGCCGGACATCGTTGGAACGGACGCGGGCCGAGCTGCTGTATACGCGGCAGTCCGGTGTAAATCTGTTGCGTTTCTGGGGCGGCGGTACCACCGAATCCGATGCGTTTTTTGATCTGTGTGATGAACTCGGAATTCTGGTCTGGGCTGAGTTTTGGCAGAGCGGGGATACGAGAATCCCGGAGGATAAGGAACTGTATCGAATGAATGTGGCAGATACGGTGAAGCGGATCCGGAATCATCCCTCTTTGGCCTATTATGTTTCGGCGAATGAACGCAATGCGGAAAACATAGTTCCGATCGAGGATCTGTTGACGGAACTCGATGGAACGCGGGGATATCAACCCGGCTCGGAAACCGATGGAATTCATGATGGGAGCCCCTACGGAACCTGTAATCCGATGTGGTATTACGAGGACACAGGGTCGAGTCGGGGAAGTCGGATCTGCGGTTTTAATCCGGAATATGGAACCCCCATTCTGCCGACGATTGATGCGTTGCGCGAAATGATGGATGAGAAGGATCTGTGGCCGATCAACAAAGAGGTCTGGTGGTATCTGGATGGGGACGGATTTCATGGAATGACCGGTCTGTATGATCAGGCGGTCAAACAATATGGTACCAGCTCCGGTATTGAGGAATATGCCTGGAAAGGGCAGATGTTCGGAGCGCTTGCCTATAAAACCCTGTGGGAATGCTGGAACGCGCAGCGCTTCGACTACGGGGAACGGTTTTCCTCCGGCGTATTGTTCTGGTATCACAACAGCCCGAATCGGCAGACCTGCGCTCGGATGTGGGACTGGTCGCTGGAGCCGACGGCCGCGCTGTATGCCACGCAGCATGCTCACGAGCCACAGCATATTCAGTACGACTTTATTAAAAATACCGTGGGGGTTAACAATGAGGAGCCCATCGCGTTTAAAGGCCTGATTGCGAACGTGCGCATTTACAATTTTGACATGGCGGAAGTCTACAATGAAAGCCGGGCGTTGAATCTGCCGGCGGATGCCTTCGTAAAGGATGTGATTCATGTCAAGCTGCCGGATAACCTCAGCCCGGTCCATTTCCTGAAACTGCAATTAAAGGATGTGTCCGGGCGCGTTCTGTCCGAAAACTTCTACTGGCGCTCAAACCGGCCGTATAAACCCGGACGAACATTGACCGGTCCGCTGTTTGAGGGCATGTCGACGATTTCGAGCCTTCCCAAAACCGCAGTGGAATCCGCTGTCCGGCCCGTCTCGACCCATGAACAGAACGGCTATGAAGTAACCGTATCGAATCCATCTTCAGGGCTGGCCTTTATGGTCTGGGTCCGCTTGCAGGACACTGCCACTGACAAACCGATTCGCCCGGCGTTTTATGATGACAACTTCTTTTCGTTGTTGCCGGGAGAATCCAAAACCATCCGGGTTATGTATGCGAAGGATATCGAGCCACAGTCGACGCAGATCATCGTCGATGGCTGGAATATCAATCGCACCAGATTTGTGCAGGGCCGAACCGAAGAACTGCCCGATGTTCGCACCGTTAAACCGGTCAGTCTGGCGTTGAACAAACCGGCCGTTTCATCGAGCCGTGAAAATGAGTACGTCGCAGCAAACGTCACCGATCAGAACAGCTCCAGCCGCTGGGCTTCTGAACGAAAGGATGAGCAATGGATCTACGTTGATTTGGGGCGGCGGGAAATGTTCGGCCGGGTTGAGCTTGACTGGGAAGGTGCCTACGCGGAGGAATACAAGATCCAGGTCTCTGACAATGCCAGGACCTGGAAGGATGTGGTTCATAAAACCGATTGCAAGGGGGGATGTGAGTTGGTTGAATTTGAACCTGTTACAGCTCGATATGTTCGTATGTATGGGGTGGAGCGGGCCACAAAGTACGGGTTTTCATTGTGGAACTTTGCTGTTTATCCCTGAACGCCACGAGCCGTCGCAGGATTCATAGAGCGTCAGTGTTCGGCGATGGTCGATTAAAGGGCAATGGCTTCCCTCCCTGGGAGATGACTATGCTGAAGCATCTGTTTTTAATGATGAGTTTGCTACTTGCCGGGGCGGTATCTGCAGACACTCTGCAGTTGCAGGCGTCGAGCGCTGTGATTCATGGAGATCATATCGCGTATGAAAGCAGGAGCAACCGGGATTGCATCGGCAGCTGGGAAAATGCCGATGCCACAGTGAGTTGGGATATTGAACTGACGAACACAGGAACGGTGAAGATATCAGCAGTGCAGGCCGCCGAGAGTTCAGGTGCCGGCAATCTCTATTCGGTTACTATTGCCGGCAAATCCGTCCATGGAAAGGTTGAGGATACGGGCGACTGGGGAAATTTTATTCCGGTCAAACTGGGGAGTCTGACGATCAGTCAGGCCGGCAGGTATCAGGTGGTTGTTCGGGCCTTGTCTAAAAAGGATAAAGCCGTGATGAACCTGCGAACGATCATCCTTGAAGGGGATGCCGTCCAAGGGGCTCAGGAAATCCTTCCCCTGGAAAAGCAGCGGGGTGTCTATTTTTCCAGAAAACAGTATCAGCCGGAAGAGCTGCCTGTTTTTGCCCGGAGCCGGTCGCTTCTCCCTGAACCGGTGCTGGAAGATAATCCGGATTATCTAGAAATGTACTGGAAATGCTGGGAGTTGGCTTTTGAACATTACAAAAAGCCCGAGCCTGGCAATGGATTTGTTGCCAACTACCTGGATGAAGCTTTCAATCCGAATATTTTCCAGTGGGACACTGTTTTCATGATCATGTTTGCCCGCTATGGCAACCATGTTCTTCCGGCGGTAACCTCGTTGGACAATTTCTACTGCAAACAACATTACAATGGTTTTATCTGCCGGGAGATCTGGGAAACATCAGGAAAAGACCATCATTCTGAACAGAGTAAACAGGCGATTAACCCGCCTCTGTTCAGCTGGGCGGAAATGGAAAACTACCGGGTTACCGGTGATAAATCCCGCTTGCAGATGGTGATGCCCGTTTTGGAAAAGTATGTGGAGTGGCTGGAGACCGGGCGCAAAAATCCGGAGACCAAACATGGCTTGTATTGGAGCAATGGACTGGGTTCCGGGATGGATAATACCCCTCGCAGCGGTTCCGGCTGGGTGGATATGTCTGCCCAGATGGTCATTCAGTATAAAGACCTTGCGGCCATGTGCGAACAGCTGGGGGAAATGGAAAAGGCTGAAACGTTTCGTGATCGTGCCGATGCGATTGCCGCAAAGATTAATCAATGGATGTGGAACGAAGAAGATGGGCTCTATTATGATGTGGATGATGAAGGCAATCAGGTGAAATGGAAAACCGTCGCATGCTTCTGGCCTATGTTGGCTGGCATTACCAGTAAAGACCAGAACGCCCGACTTGTCGCTAATCTGAAAGATCCCAAGTCATTCTGGCGGAAGAATGTATTTCCATCGCTGGCGGCTGACCAGGCAGGTTATGAACCGACCGGGGGTTACTGGAGAGGTGGGGTGTGGCCGCCTACAACTTATGCTATCATTCGTGGCCTGACCCTGGGGGGATATGAAGATTTTGCCATTGAAGCTACGAAGCGTCATCTGGATGCCATGTATCGGGTCTATAAAAAGACGGGCACCGTCTGGGAATTGTATGCCCCTGATATGGACCGGCTGGGCTCCGGGCATTCCGGTGAAAAAGGCGACCATGAGGCGCGGCCGGATTTCGTCGGCTGGACCGGCTGCGGGCCGATCGCTCTGCTGATTGAAAATATAATCGGTTTCCGTCCTGACGGAGCGAATCACAGACTGACCTGGAACCTGACCCGCACGGATCGTCACGGCATAAAAAAACTTCGATTCGGGGGCGTAACTGCGGATCTTATCTGTCAAAAGCGAACGAGCAGTGCAACCCCCCCTGAAATTTTGGTTACTACCAGCAGAGACTTTGAGCTGACTGTTAAATGGGCTGAAGGAGAAAAGACCTTCCGGCTTAAAAAAGGAACACATCAACTTGCCTTATAACCTGTTGTGTCGCGGTAACGGACTTTCCAGATGCCCCGCTGATTGCAGGTGATACCTAGGAACGCAGAAATATGGCTACGAATATGAAGTTAATTATAACGGCTCTTATCGGCGGTGCAGTGTTGGTTTTTCTTGGTGTTTCTGCTGTGGCCGCTCCGCAGCTATCAGCTACACCTAAACAGAAAAGCTGGATGATCGGTCCCTTTGAACGACCCGCCGGAGTGAACCCGATCATCACTCCGTCGGCTACCACGTTTAATTGTCCCATGACCGGCAGAACCATCCCCTGGGAGAACGGCGACACGTTTAATCCGGGAGCCACGGTAAAGGATGGCAACATCTTCATTCTGTATCGTGCCGAAGATCAGTCCGGCCAGGGCATCGGCAAGCGGACCTCCCGTATTGGGCTGGCGCGGAGCCCGGATGGCCTGACGATTAGCGATCGCGCCCAAACCCCCATCCTGTTTCCCGGCTACGACGATCAACAGCCGATGGAATGGCCCGGTGGATGCGAAGATCTTCGCGTTGCGCAGACGAAAGACGGCACCTATGTGGCGCTGTATACCCAATGGAACCGGAAAACAGCCCGTTTGGCCGTGGCACACTCGAAGGATTTGATTCATTGGAAGAAATATGGCCCGGCCTTCAAGAGCGCCTATAACGGGCAGTTTGCAGACCGGTTCTGCAAGTCGGCCTCGATTGTTACGACGCTGAAGGACGGAAAGCTGGTAATTACCAAGGTCGATGGGAAATACATGATGTATTGGGGAGAAAGGCACGTTTATGCCGCGACGTCCGATGATCTGATCAATTGGGTTCCGTTGGTGGACAAGGACAAAAAACTCATCGCGCTGGCTTCTCCTCGCAAAGGTTTTTTTGACAGCGACATGACGGAGTGCGGACCGCCGGCGGTTCTGACCAGGGACGGGATTGTCCTGATCTATAACGGAAGAAACAAATCGGGCGCCAGCGGCGATTCTGCCTATGCCCCCAATGCCTACTGCGCCGGTCAGATGTTGTTCGACAGGAATCATCCGTATAAGATGATTGACCGACTGGATACACCGTTCCTCTATCCTGAAGAGCCCTTCGAAAAAAGCGGCCAATACCCGTCCGGGACGGTTTTTGTTGAGGGCCTGGTTTATCACCAGAACAAATGGTTCCTGTATTATGGTTGTGCAGATTCCCGTGTAGCTGTGGCCGTATGCAATCCTTTAGAATAATTGTGAGAACGACGATGAAGGTTGGTGCGAAAACGTAGTCTGTAGAGCGGGGTTCAAAATTGACTGGTAAAGTTATTTTACGGCAGGAAGATCGAACATGAGAAGGCTGGGTATTGGATGGTTGACGTTGATTTGTGGCGTAGTTGGCGTAAAAGCGAGCACCGTTGCCTACTGGCGATTCGAGGAGGGACCGACTAACAATTCAGCGGTCTCGAAGCCATTCGGGGCGCAGGACTATTCCGGAAATGGAAACCATCTGGATCCGGGGAGTGAGGGGGGCGATGCTGGTTTTACCTGCCGGGAAGTTGTTGCCTTCCCATCCGTGCCGGATACCGGAACAACCAATTTATTCGCCATTCAAAACGCCGGTCTGGAACCTTCGTTGCAAACCCGGTCAACCGATCAGGCCTATGGTGCCGGCAGTTATCCGATCGGCATCGACCTTGAAGCCATCACCCCGGCCCGGTTTACGATCGAAGCCTGGTTCAAGCCGGGAAGCGGGGGGTACAGGACGATTGTCGGCCGCGATGGTGCCCAGGTGGTAACCGGCACATCTTCGCTGGCGGCGCTCTATTTTCAGATCCAGCCGAATAACAGTGTTAAAATTGGATTTGCAGATGTGTCCGGCTACTGGCATCAGGCTGTTTCACGGGCTGGTCTGATCCAGGGTTTTGATTCCGGCACCGATCCGGATGGGCTGAACGGAACCTGGTACTATCTGGCAGCCGTGTGCGATGGTTCGGTTCTGTCGCTGTATCTGGCGGACACTTCGGTTGATTCTATGCCGTATTTGGTTGCCCGCGAAAACATCGCGTTCAGCGGGAGTCCGAATACGGCGTTGGCCAAGGGCTCGGTGAATGGCAGCGACTGGCATGCCGGCGGTTGGTCGGTCGGTCGCGGGTTGTTTGCGGGAAACCCTACAGACCGGTTCCTTGGATTTATCGACGAGGTGCGGATCTCCGATGCCGCTCTGAGCTTCGATCAATTCCTCTGCTCGCCTCGCGCCGAAGACAGCACTGTTGCCTATTGGCGGTTTGAAGAGGGCCCCGTTCATGGGCTTGTCACAAAGCCGTTTGGGGCGCTGGACAGTTCCGGAAATGGCAACCATCTGGATCCATGGAGCGAGAATGAAAATGATGCCACGGAATATCTTGGCGAAGTTGCTGTTTCATCCATCCCGCTGACCGGCTCAACAAATCGTTTCTGTGCCCGGAACCTTGGGACAACGCCCTCGCTGCAGACCCGCTCGTGGGATCAGTCGTACGGTGCCGGAAGCTATCCTGCCGGTATCGATATCGAAGCCATTTCCCCTTCCGGGTTTACGGTAGAGGCCTTTTTCAAGCCGGAGAGGGGTGAATACCGAACAATTGTCGGACGTGACGGCTATGACATTGTCAACGGGAATCCCAGGCTGGCGGCGCTCTATCTCCAGATCCAGCCCGATGACAGCGTTAAGATCGGATTTGTGGATGTGTCCGGCTACTGGCACTATGCCGCGTCTGCTGCGGGGCTGATTAGTGGATTTGATTTTAACACTGATCCGGAAGGCCTGACGGGAACCTGGTACTATATGGCCGGCGTTTGCGACGGCTCTGTGCTGTCCCTGTATCTGGCGGATACCTCCGTGGATACGGTACCCCGGCTGGTTGCCCGCAAGAATATTGTCGAATCCACCGGCAGTACAAATACGGCACTGGTCCGGGGCACGAACAGTGGAAGCGACTGGCATGCCGGCGGCTGGTCGGTCGGTCGCGGATTGTACAAGGGATACCATGCCGACCGCTATTTTGGATTTATCGACGAGGTGCGGATTTCTGCACGCGCTCTCGACCTGAACGAACTTCTTTGGTTCGACCCATCGGCGCAGAGGAACCCGGTCATGCATGCAGCTGATCCGCACATCATGCGCGTCGGTGATACCTACTGGCTGTATCCCACCTCGGGGCCGCTAAGACAGTTTTTTGCCTACTCCTCCACGGATCTGGTCCACTGGCAGACGCATGGGCCTATTCTGGACTTTTACCAGATTATCTGGCCGGGAGAATCCAACCCTTCGTTGCTCTCATCAAAATACGCCTGGGCACCGGGCGTTATCGAGAAGAATGGCACCTACTATTTTTACTATTCCGCCGGCCCGAAACCTTCCTACATCGGTGTTGCCACAAGCGACTCTCCGGCCGGCCCCTTTGAGGATAGCGGCGCTCCGTTGCTCGCCGACAATAATGATCCGGGCTTTGAGGCGATCGATCCCATGGTTTTCACCGACCCGGTCAGTGGAAAGTCCTATTTCTATGCCGGCGGCAGTTCCGGCTCAAAACTTCGCGTCTTTGAGCTGAACGCAGACATGATCTCGTTTGCCCGGGAGGTGACGCCGGGTAATAATCCCGTCAACTATACGGAAGGCCCCTTCATGCACTACCATGAGGGCCTCTATCACTTGACCTACAGTCACGGTTACTGGAACAACGACACCTATTCCGTCCATTACTCGACCTCTTCAACGCCCTATGGCCCCTGGACCTATCGGGGCGTGCTGATTCAGAGCAGTGATGTACACAAAGGGCCTGGCCACCACTCCTTCGTGTATAATCCGTTCATGGACGAATGGTATATTTGCTACCATCGCTATAACAATGCTGAAGGTTCCGGCCCCTATGCGTTGGCACGTTCTATCGCATTTGAATATATGACCTACGATGCCAACGGATTGATCAAGCCGTTCACGCCAACCGACAGCGGGGTCGGTCCACTCGTTCTTCCGGCTCATCCCGGCCTGCGCACCCGCCTTTCAGGATCGGGACTGGATCTGATGTGGCCGATTAGCATTGCTGCCTATACGCTCTCCAGCACGACCAATCTCCTGTCACCGGCATGGAATGACGTGCCGGCCAGCCCGGTACAGGAGGGTAGCAACTGGAAGGTGACGCGACCCACATCCGCCCATGGCGCAGAGTTCTTCCGTTTATCGGCTCCATAAACCGCTGAAACAACCGGCGCGGAAAATCTTTGGTTCATGGCCCAGTTCCGTGAAAGATCCTCCGTTGCTGCGGCGTGGCGCGGATATCCGATCCGCGTCCTCGCGTGCGGGATACTCGCATCGGATATGCGAGCTACGACCGGAAACCACCTCGCTGAAGCGGTGTCCCAGTTACACTGCCGCTCCCCGCAGATGGGACATGAACCAAATAGTTGAGGTGTTTCTGATCCGCATCTCGCGCTGGTTTTCGAAGAGGGGGCGCTTATGTTTTTGCACAGGTATTCGGGGAATGTGTTTGTATGCTGTGACGTCGGTTTATGGCGGAACTTCCTATGAGCTGCTTGTCCTTACAGTGACGGATTCAAAAAGTGGTAATCCGGTTCCGCTGGGGGAGTTTGAGACGGTAAATAAGGATTACTATCTCTCGGACAGCAACGGACATGTTGCTTTTCTGGAGCGCGGCGAATTTGGCGCGTTAGGGCTATGCAGGCTTTTTTGATGCATTACTGTTGCCCGGATCAGGGCAATGCGTGTCCGCCGCTTATTTTCCACTCCAGAACGGGAACCATGTAGGCATCGAGGCCTGCGGCGGTCGGGTGTACGCCATCGGGCACCGCCGCTTCAAAGGCGGGCTGGTCGTTTGCCTGGAGTGCAGCCCACGTGGGATGGTGATCGACCAGAGAAAGGTTCCGTGCGGCCGCAACTTGACGATACATCTCGTAGTAGTCAGGCAGGTCCGGCCGTTTGGTCGCGGACAGGCCGCTTCCCGCGGGCGGGGGCGAATCCCAAACCGTGTTCATGGTCTGGAGGATGATTTCGCAGCCGGGATTTTCGGCCACGATGGAATCGATCATCGATTCCAGATTATCGCGGGCCTCCTGCACGGTGAGCGACTGTGTCGGTGGGTCATAGCGGAAGGCGTCGTTCATGGCGAATTCGATGAAGACGACATCCGGATTGTGATCGAGCACCTTCGCCTGGAGCTGAGCCACCCCTTCGGCGGAATTCTTGCCGCTCAGGCCGCTGTTGATCATGGTGACCTGGCCGGGATAGGCCGCACCGAGCCAACTGTTCAACCGTCCGACCCAGGCACCATTGGCGGTAAGGCTGGTTCCGTACGTGACGACAGTGATGTTGCTCCCGCTCGAAAGGGAGGTCAGGAACTCCAGGGGAACCCCGGCCACGAGAGCGCGGAAGAAGCGGTGATCCCCGGTGGTGTCAAGCGGCCGGTCAAAGGCTTCCAGAACACCAGCGTCGTCCTGCAGTTCAAACTGCAGGGAAGGGGGGGGCGTATCCGGGACGTCAATGCGCGGCCCGGTAAGGAAGATATCCTGGATTTCGGATTCTTTATGAAGGTTGAAGTAGTCCGGATGCTGTTGAATGCCCGCAACGAAGGTGGCATCGGATTGATCGGGATCAAGTCCCAGTTCAACCTCGCGGATGTCGGTGAGGCCGTCATCATCGCTATCGGTGTTTTCGCTGACTGCGGCAAAGCCAGCCGCATCCGCGATGACATAGCCATTGGCGCCGGTGTTGAGAATCCGCACGCCCTCGCCCGTTGTGCCGGTGAAGGGATAGATTCCGAGGAGATTCCAGACCCCGCCACCGGTTCGCTGGTCGATCTGCTTTTCGGCTTGGCCGTCGGCATAGTCGATTTCAACCGGGATGTTCGAGGCGCGGTTCTCGTGTGATGTCCAACGCAGGTAGACGCGGTAGTAACCGCTTCCGGAGGAGGGAAAGGGAAAGAATACGTTCTTGGTCCCCTGTCCCTCGTTGTTGTCGTGCAGGTAGTCCGCCCCGGCAAAGCCCGGCGTGGTGCTGGCGGCCAGCCAACTCCCGGTGATCACCACCTGCTCGTCAGTGTTGTCGATCACCGTCTCGGGTTGAGGAGGAACGGGATTCCCGAGAGCCTGTCCGGCGGCGATCAGAGCGGGACGGAGTTCCGCATAGTCCACCTGCTGGACGGTGGTGCCATGGTCAAGAGCGAGGTCGGCGGCGATAGCGGCTGACTGGGCGAGGGTCATGAAGACCGGCTCCATGCGGATCGACCCGAAGGCGATGTGCGAGGCGGAGAGGCTCCACGGAACGAGGAGGTTCGTGCATTCATCGACCTTGGGAACAATGGCCCGGTAGGCGATGGGATAGGGATTTGAAAGCTTGGACTGGACGTCCCCCTCATTGCGCACCTGACCGTTGACGACCTGTCGGCGTACATTATGCGAATCCATCGCATAGGCACCCATCGCGATCGAATCGGAGGCTACCTCCACACCCCGGCAGTAGCTCTCGGTCATTACAAAGTCCGAAATCATCCGTCGCCCCTCACGCACATAGATCTGCCACGGCCAGTTGTCATTGTCGGTGAACTCGTCGGCAGGCAAGCCCCAGCTGCCATAATTGCTGCGAATCGTAGATGGGACGCGAGGGTGATTCTGCAGGGTCCAGATCAGGCCGCGCTGCCAGTTTTCGTGTGCTTCAGCAACGGCCGCCCGTTCAGTGTGATTCAGCGTCGGCCAGCTCCATCCCGGCCCATAGTTTTTCCCGATGAAATCGGTGGAGATGCCGCCCGTGTTGTTCGAATCCGTCTTTCGGTTCGGCATCAGGGAAAACTTGAAGAATCCCGAGGTCTGTCCCGCCTCGATGGCGCGGAAAAGCAGCTCGTAGTCGTCCTCGTTGTAGCCCGCCGGTTGCTGCACCATCACCCGGTTCGCGGCCACATCCGTCAACACCATGCGGAAGCAGTAGGATTGCAGGCGGGAATCCGCCTCACCGTCCGTGCCGAGAGGATCTGATCCGACGCCCGCAATAAGGCCGCTCGAGGGATCGCCCGGCACCACGTAGGGATCGATGCCGGAGGGAAGCTGGTTCTTCACCGCGCGCGCCGTCTGAATACCGTTGTAGGATTCGCCATACGTGGCGTTCGCCTCGCGCCCGATGGTAAAGCTGACTCCCGCGCCCGGCAGCAGGTCGCCTTCATAGGTCGCATCGATGAACATTGAACCGGGAAACTCGCGTCCGTCCTCCAGCGTCAGGCTGGTGATTGCGGTGCCGGTTTTGTTGACTCCGTTTTGCAGATCGAGCTTGCCCTGCACCACCGTCACGCCTGCATCGGTGAGGAGGTTGTTGAAGATCTGCTCCGCGACCCTGGGCTCGAAAATCGAGGCGATGCCGAGCGTTGAGTTGAACGCCGGACCGCTTTGCCCGGACATGCCGAGGTTTTTACTCTGCCAATCCCACGCGGCATCGTCCTGATAGTGATTGTAAACGGCCTCGTAGAACTCCCGGCTGAGTCCACCGAGAATCTCGGGATCCCCCAGGTCGGTCCAGCCGAGTCCGCTGGAAGTCATCCCTCCGATATGGTCGATCGGCGAAATGAGCACGACCGAGCGTCCGGAGCGTGTCGCCTGAACCGCTGCCATCACGGCGCCGGACGTTCCGCCGTAGACCACGAGATCGTGGTGCGGTTGCAGCACCGAGTATGAGCTGGTCAGAGTTGCGAAAAGTACAGCAAAAGTTGTCTTGAATTTGGGTGATATCATAGTGATGCCTCTGAAATGATTAGGCGGAGAAAGTTTTTGCCGGGCTCGAGCGCCATACTCCGATGGACCGTTTCGTAGCTCTGCCACCAGAGCAGATCGGGGCTCTGCTGGATTTCGAAAATAAGTTCGGCGGACCCTTCCTGTGCTTCGACAACCATGCCTTGGTCCACCTGGCTCAGGATGCCGTCCCGGGTGAACAAACCAAAGTAATCCGGGTGTTCCCTGACGGCTGCGATCAACGCCGCGTCAGACACTGCCGGGTTGAGACCAAGTTCCGCTTCCTGCGCGTTGGTCAGGCCGTCTCCATCCGGATCTTCAGACGTAAAGGGCGCGATATCGGCAAAGGTTTCACCGATCCGCAATTCATCGACTTCCAATGTCGCCCCATTTTGCCCGGCGATCCGGATTCGATCGAAACTCAGGTCATCAGCCGACATGGTGAGGACAGGATCGCCAACAGGACCGGTCAGCAGCGGATCCACGTACAGCTCCAGCAGGTCGGTCCCATCCGGTGCGCCATCCGCGATGAGATGGAGTACAATGAAATAGGTTTTCCCGAACTCCCCTACTCCCGAATCTATAATCGTATTAGCATTATACAAGGCAATGTTCGCACTGGTGGTTATGCTGGGATTGCTGATCGCGAAGATCGAAGTGGTTCCGCGATAGAAATTGACCCCTTCATACAGATTGTTGGAAGCGGGTAGACGGAAGAGAAAGGAGATCCACACGTTGACGAGTGGACCATTGGAAACGTACCGGAAATTCTTGGTCGTGGCTGAACCCGTGGTGGCAAGACTCTGGCCCGATACACTGAGTACGTTGTAGGCCGAATCAAAGTAGCCCAGCTGGTTAGTGACCACAACACAGGGTTCACCATCCTGCGTCCATGCTTCACTCCATCCGGAGCCGCCGCTTTGTCCGGTCAGGTTTCCCTGGGCGTAGTTAAACGGCTCTTCTACCAATAATGCCGCAACACACGGCATTGCCAGTGCCGCGACCAGGGCTGGAATTAATTTTCGGATTATCATAGTCTTACAACAGTTGATTGCAGTTTGTTTTTCTGATTTCAGGGCAAATAATATAAGCCATGCTGCAGAATAACGCTATCGTCAGTATTGATGATTATCGTTTGTCCCGGGATGGGATAGAGAAATTCAGCACGGCAGGAAAAACGATTTGGATTGGTAGGAAATCGCTTTTCATATATTCATCAATCTGATGCATCTTGGCTGTTTCCATGAAAACCGGCCCACGGAATGAGTTCGTCTGGGTACCTCCAGCCGGGGAGCCAGATAAAATGAAGGGCAAGAGAAGCAGCCATTGAAGAGAAAGGCCGTATCCTGCGCCTGCCGCCTATGACCAACCTGCAGTCACGCTCCGCGCCTTGGGGGGAGGAAAGAAACTCAACCTTGCATCGTAAACGTCGCAGGCACAGACCTGCAACCCTTGCAAAGCCTGCGACTCGATATTCAACGAAACGTGCTTGGCGGTACGTTTACGTTGGAGCTTAACTCCATGAAGTCTACCTTCGCATCGTTATCCTGATTGGCACCTCATGGGATGGAGAGTCGATTAAGAGGGGGCGTGAATCCGTCGACCCTGATCGTCCAGATGGGGCGCCTAAACTCATCAATTATGACGATATTGCATGTCCGGTATCTGTTGTAAAATCACGCTTTTTATGAGAGGGAGCAGGAGTCTGTTATGATAGCGCATAGTACAAGGATGAGCAGGGCAGTGCCGCAGGGAAGAACAAACGGGTTGTTTCGGGGCAGGGGTGTTTGCTGGCTGCTTCTGGCCGGAATGGGTCTGCTTGGCCGACCCTTATCGGCCGTCGCGCAGGATCAATCAGCATCCTACTCTCCTATCGCGGCCTACACCGCGGCCTACAGCGATGCGGATGCCGACCGGATCTTCGATGCCTTCAACGAAGCCTTCTACGTGGCGCAAAGCGGCGGCCGCGCATACTACAAGGATAACACCGACGGCGGCCGCGGCTGGTTCTGGGGTCAGGCGAACATGATGGAAATGGTGGCGGACGCCTACGACCACGCTCCGAGCCAGGAACGCAAGGATCGACTTGCCGCCCTGTGCGAGGGATTCTTGAACTACCACGGATCAGACTGGGGATGGAACGAATACAACGACGACATCATGTGGGCGTGCATTGTTTTCGCCAAGGCCTACCAGAGGACAAACAACACATATTATCGCGATCGCGCGATCGCCAACTTCAACATTGTCTGGAACCGCGCGTGGGCGAGCAGCCTGGGCGGCGGGATTTTCTGGAAAGGCACGAGCGGCTCGCGGAATGCCTGCGCCAACAGCCCTGCCGCCATCGTGGCCTGTTTGCTGTATGACATCACCGGGAATACCGACTATCTCGACAAGGCCCGCGCCATTATCGCATGGATGGACGCCACCCTCGTCCGCTCAAACGGCGCAATCGACGACAACATCAGCAGTACCGGCACCATCACAACCTGGCATTTTACCTACAATCAGGGTACCTACGTCGGAGCGTGCAGTGCCCTTTATCGAATCACGGGCGAGATTTCCTATTTGGAAAACGCCATCAAAGCGACGCGCTACACGCGGGACAGTATGTGCAATTCCGCAGGCATTTTCCCCAACCACGGCAGATCGGGTGACGGGGGCGGTTTCAACGGCATCGGTATCCGCTGGATCGCCCGCATGGTGAGGGACCAGGGCCTTTGGGACGAGTTCTACCCGTGGCTCAAGGCAAATGCCGAGGCCGCATGGGCCATCCGCCGTCAGGCGGACGATTTGTCGTGGGCGGACTGGCGCACACCCACGGCCGAGCCGCCGACCGTGCTCTATTCATTTGGCTGCTACGGTTCCGTGGTCGCCCTGCAGGTGGTGCCATCGGTCGATCCGTCATTCGTTGCGGATCTGGCGGGGCTGGAGCCCAGCGCCATTTACGAGGCGGAAAACGCCGTGTTGCAGGGCGGTGTGGTGGTTGCGAGCAACGTGTCGGGTTTTCGTGGTACTGGATTTGCCGACTACATCGCCAGTCTTGGCGAGACGATTACCTGGACGGTCAATTCCGAAGTCGCTGGCAATCATTGGATCTCCTTCCGCTATGGCAACGGTGGAACCGCCGATCGTCCGATCCGGTTGCGGGTCAACGGCGCCAGCATCCAGATTCTGCCCTTCGCTCCGACCGGGAGTTGGAAAACGTGGGCGTATACGCCTGGCGTCATGGTGCCCCTGGTCAGCGGCCCGAATACGATCCAACTCAGCCCCACCAGCAGTTCCGCACCGAACATCGATCTGCTTTACGTCTTCGCTCCACCGCAATCCGCGCCGGCCGGGGCCACCATACTTTTCGATGGCAGCCAGCAATCGCTCGATGCCAATTGGCAGCGGGACGAGGACGGTGCCCCCCCCGGTTGGACCGTGGCGGAAGGCACGATGGAGGTGGTGCAAACTCCTGCCCGGGACGACATATCGACCGTCGCCCTGTTCCGGGATTGCAAGCTCCACCTCGAATGGCTCGCACCGCCCGGAGGCCTGGGCCAGGACGCCGCCAATTCGGGCGTGACGCTGGGAGGAACCTACGAAATCCAGATTCTCAACACTCCACGCGGCCAGACGCCCTGGCCCAATACCGCAGGGGCCATCCAGCAGCAGAAAGCGCCCGACAGCAACGCCAGCCTCGGGGCCGGGCTCTGGCAATCCTACGACATCGACTTCACCGCAGCCCGCTGGGACGGCAACGTCAAAACTTCCGATGCCCGGGTGAGTGTTTACTGGAACGGCGTTCTGATTCACGACAATGTCGCTATTTCCGGGGCAACCCAATCCTCTCCTGAAGAAACGCCGGGTCCGCATCCTATCCTGCTTCAGGCCAACACCAGCACCGCCAGCGGTCCGGTCCGGTTCCGCAATGTGTGGGTGCTCCCGAAGACCAGCGAAATCCTCGAAGCCGAGACCGCCACGCTCGCAGGTCCGGTGGTTGGATCGGGAAATGGTGGATTCAGCGGCAGCGGCTATGCCGATTACGTGTCCGCCATCGGCGAAACCATTACGTGGAACGTAGAGACGGAAAAATCCGGCAAGCACTGGATCGCTTTCCGCTACGCCAATGGCGGAACCGGCAGCAGGCCGCTCAATCTCGTGGTCAATGGCCACTTGATCCGTCAACTCCCCTTTGCAGTGAGCGGCGGATGGTCGACCTGGGTTCTCAGTAGCGGCATTACAGTGCCGTTGCAGGCCGGTGACAATACGATCCAGCTTGTTTCAACCATCGATAACGGGCCGAATATTGACTATCTCTACATTAACGCTCCTCCCGCACCCGTTCCGCCCGAAGCGTTCGTGCTCTTCGATGGAACCCAGGAGTCGCTTGCGGCGAACTGGGTGCGCGACGAGGATGAAAGCGCTGCAAACTGGACCGTGGCCGACGACATTCTGGGTGTCGTGGATTCGCCGGCGCGGAATGATATTTCAACCCGTTTCGGTTTCAAGGATTTCAAGCTCCATCTCGAGTGGCTCTCGCCGCCGGGTGGCTCCGGGCAGGAGGCGGGGAACTCCGGAGTGATCCTCCAGCGGGCCTACGAAATCCAGATTCTCAACACGCCGCCGGAACAGTCTCCCGGCATCGACGGAGCTGCTGCAATCATGCAGCAGAAAGCGCCCGACAGCAATACCAGCGCCGGAGCGGGGCTCTGGCAAACCTACGACATCGATTTCACCGCAGCCCGCTGGAACGGCAGCGTCAAAACTTCCGATGCTCGAGTAAGTGTTTACTGGAATGGCGTTCTGGTTCACGACAACGTCGCGATTTCCGGGGCGACCGAAGCCTATCCCGAAGAATCTCCGGGTTTTCATCCGCTCCTGCTGCAGGCCTTTGGCAGTAATGCCACTGGCGCAGTTCAGTTCCGCAACATCTGGGTGCTCGGCGAATCCGCCGTTCTCATCCCAGCGACTCCCGGCGAGTTCTGGAGCGAGTGGCTTTATCTGGCGGGTTTGGAGGGTGCCGACCGTGATCCCGGGCGGGATATCGATGGTGACGGTCTGGCCAATCTCTGGGAATACGTCAGCGGAGGAAACCCGATGATTCCGGATCCATGGGCGCCCGACGGCGAAAGCCGCACCCCGTCGATGGTTTTCAGGGACGAAGGTGGCGTGCAATTTGCCGAGTTCATCTTCCTTTGTCGGGCCGACTGGCAGGATCGCGGAATTGTATTTTCCTCGGAAAGCTCCTCCTCGCTCGGCCCGGCCGAGTGGACACCAAGGCCGCTGCTGTTCGCCGACGACCCGGTGCCGGTGGGCGATGGTACCTATGAGTGGATTAAGGCTCGCGTCGACCTTCCCTTGAACGCAGAACCCCGGATGTTTTTCCGGATCCGGGCGGATCTGAACGACGATTGATCCCATCCGGGTTGATCACCTAACACCATCATTTATAACGATATTCCTCATAAAGATCCGGGGGTCATTCTTTTGACGAGACTGAACAGGAGTCTATTGATGACAGTGCAGTGTGCAAGGGTGTCTAGAACGGTACGGGTAGGAAGGAGGAACGGATTTTATCGGGGCAGGGGCGTTATCTGGATGTGGCTGGCAGGAATGGTTCTGTCTGGGCGATCCTTATCGGTCTCCGCGCAGGATCAATTTGGATCCTATCCCCCTCGCGAGGTCGTGTCGCTGCAGTCGGTTGCCGGCCACGGCGGAAGCAACAGCTGGCGCATGAAGGATATCGGCAGCGTATCGGCGAGCGGTGCGGTGATCTCGACGCCTGGCTATTCGACCGCGGACTGGAAGACCGCGATTGTCCCGGGCACGGTATTGAACAGCCTGGTTGCTGACGGAGTCTATCCGGAACCGTATTTCGGCACCAACAACCATCATGGCACCGAAGCCTATCCGGGCGAGTTGATCCCCGATATCTCCGATGTCGGGGCCGCATTCTATACCTATTGGTTCACTACCGATTTCAGCGTGCCCGCTTCATTCAATGGCAAACAAATTTGGCTGCAGTTCGATGGGATCAACTACACGGCGGAGATGTGGCTGAACGGCCGGAAACTAGGGGAGATGGAGGGCATGTTCAACCGCGGGGTGTTCGATATCACCGATGCGGCCATGGTTGGCAGCAGCTCGAATCGGCTGGCGGTGCTGGTTCATCCGATCGATCCTCCCAATGGATTTGTCGCCTCCGGCACCACCGGGGTTGAAAACTACAACGGTGGCGACGGCAAGATCGGGGCGTTCACCACCATGCTCATGACGGCCGGTTGGGATTTTACGTTTAAGGACGGCATCCGCGACCGCAATACTGGGATATGGCGCGATATCAAGCTCTTTTCCACCGGTCCGGTTCGGTTGCAACATCCGTTCGTGAAGACGGTATTGCCGCTGCCCGGCACGAATTCCTCGCAAGAAACCATCAGCATCGATCTCGTGAATGCAACATCGTTGGTGCAAACCGGCATGTTGAGCGTAGCCATTGCCGAAAACAATGTGACCGTCCAGCAGAGTGTTACACTCCAGCCGCATGAAACGAAGCAGGTTATTTTCGACCCCGTCGAATATCCGGCCCTTAATTTTACCAATCCTCGCCTTTGGTGGCCCTTCAATAAAGGGGAGCAGTTCCTTTATCACATGACCTCGCGGTTCATACAGGATGGCACGGTATCTGACCAGCTAAAGAGCCGTTTCGGAGTGCGGGACATCCGCAGCGACCGGAATACGCCGAATCAGGATCGCATCTTCTATGTGAACGGGCGGCGCCTTTTCCTGCACGGGGCGAACTGGATTCCGGAAGCGATGTGCCGCACGTCGGAGGAGCGCACCGCGGCGGAACTGCGCTATACCCGGCAGGCGGGGGTCAATTTCCTGCGGTTGTGGGCCGGCGGAGTGACTGAATCGGATCAATTCTTCGATCTGTGCGATGAACTGGGCATTCTGGTCTGGGTGGAATTCTGGGAGACCGGAAATACGATTCTGCCGGAAGATGCCGCGTTGTATCGAACCAATGTGGTCGATACGGTCCAACGTATCCGCAACCATCCCAGTCTTGCCTACTATGTCTGCGCCAACGAACGGAATACGGTGGTTCCCATTACGGACATCCTGACCGATTTGGACGGAACCCGCGGCATGCAGATCAATTCCGAATCGGCGGGCGTGCATGACGGAAGCCCATACGCAACAGGCAATCCCATGTGGTATTACGAAGATACCGGGTCGACGCGCGGAAGCCGCATCTACGGCCTATGTCCGGAATACGGTTGTCCAATACTGCCCACCATCGACGGCCTGCGCGAAATGATGAGCGAGTCGGATCTGTGGCCCATCAACAAGACGGTCTGGGACTATCTGGACGGGAATGGTTTTCACGGGATGACCCGCGATTACGTGAAGGGCACGCGGCAGTACGGCGGCTCCGACAGCATCGACGAGTATGCCATGAGGGCCCAGATGTTCGGGGCCCTGTCCTGTAAATCCATTTGGGAATGCTGGAGCGCCAACCGGTTCGAGTATGGCGATCGCTTCAGCACCGGTATCCTGTTCTGGTACCTGAACAGCCCCAACCGGCAGACCTGCGGGCGGATGTGGGACTGGTCGCTGGAGCCGACCGCCGCGCTGTACTTCAGCCAGCGGGCTAATGAGCCGCTTCACGTGCAGTACGACTTCATCAAGAATACGGTTTCCGTGAACAACGAGTTTCCGAAGGCCTTCTCCAATCTGACGGTGACGGCCCGTATCCTGAACTTCGACATGACCGAGGTCTATCGTGCCACGGTCCCGGTCGATCTTCCGCCGGATGCCTTTGTGGCCAACGTTCTCAACGTCACGCTGCCCGCAAACCTCACCACGGTGCATTTTATCAAGCTGACCCTGACCGACGGCAGCGGAAAGGTCCTGTCCGACAACTTCTATTGGCGTTCAAACTATCCCTATGTCGCCGGTCGGACCTGGACCGGGCCGTTGTTCCAAGGCATGTCAGACATCTCCCACATGAGTCGGGTCGCGCTTGATACGAGCGTGAGCCAGATGGTGCTGGACGGGGAAAACCAGTATCAGGTGCAGGTCACCAATCCCGCCGACTCGCCCACGGTGGCATTCATGGTCTGGCTGCGTCTTCAGGGGGCGGCCGACAGCAAACCGGTCCGTCCCGCGTTTTATGACGATAACTTCTTCTCTCTCCTGCCGGGGGAAACCCGCACGGTCACCATCGCATATTCCACCAACATTCCGGCTGCCTCGACCAAGCTGGTGATCGACGGATGGAATGTGGCGCGCAGGCAGTACCAGTCCGGAACCTACTCGCCGCTGCCCGATGTCCATGACTATCTTCCGGTGAGCCTAGCCCGTGCCGGAACGGTTACCGCCTCGGGGTATGAATCGAGCAACTATTTGCCTGTGAACGTAATCGATCCGGATGTCTCGACCCGCTGGGCCTCGTTGCGCACCGACAACGAGTGGATCATGGTGGATCTGGGCAGGGCGCAAACCATCAGTGCCGTGAGTCTGGCCTGGGAAACCGCCTATGGCAGCGAATACAAAATCCAGGTTTCCAACGATAGCACAAAATGGACGGATGTGGTGCATGTTACCGACGGTGCCGGCGGCTATGAGCTCAAGACTTTTCCGCCGGTGAACGCGCGCTACGTGCGCATGCTCGGCATCCACCGCGGCACCATCTATGGCTATTCCCTGTGGGATTTCGGGGTCTATGGCGAACCCAATCTGGCGCGGGATTCGCAGGTGACGGCTTCCAGCAGCTCGACTCCCGGAAAGAATGCCGTCTATGCCATTGATGGCGACACGCAAACCCGTTGGGCGTCGGTTTCCGGACTGGACAACCAATGGATCATGCTTGATTTGGGGCAATTATATTCCGTTGACATGGTCCGGCTGGACTGGGAAGCGGCCTATGCCATCGAGTATAAAATCCAGGTATCCGCCGATGCGGTAAACTGGGTCGACGCAGTACATGTCGTCGACGGCACGGGTGGCGACGAATACAAAACGTTCCCTGCAACCACAGCCCGCTATGTCCGGATGCTAGGCATTCGCCGGGCCACCGTGTACGGGTTCTCGCTCTGGGAATTCGAGGTCTACGGGCTTGGCTCCGGCGCCATTCCTCCCCCCGTTCCGACCGGGCTGGCTGCGTTTCCGGCTGATGGTCAGGTGACCCTGAAGTGGACTGCTTCTGCGACGGCCGATTCCTACCATCTGAAGCGATCCACTGTCGACGGAGGCCCGTATTCCACGATCGGAACGTCGATTGAAACGAACTACGCTGTGACCCCTGCGCTGATCGGTAGACTGTTCAACTATGTGGTCTCAGCTGTCAATGCAGCCGGTGAAAGCGGAGATTCCATTTCCGTGAGCGCTGCTGCCCTGCCCGGAAACCTGACCGGTCATCTGGAGGGGGAGCTGGATGGATATTCCATTTCCGCTGGAGAGGTCGCGGCGGGGCAGATCTGTATTCTGGAGGCCAGCACCAACCTGGTAGCCGGCGACTGGATTGCATTGCAGACCAACACGGCATCCGGTGATGGGTCGCTGGTACTGACCGATTCGTCCGGGACGACCAATGCGTTCCGTTTCTATCGCGTACAGTTCGAGTAGTTGGTAGTGGAGTGGTGGGGGCAGAAAGGCGTTGGTGTAGTATCCGTTTCAGTGTATGGCTGCCTGTTTTTTGCTCAGTTGCATGGATGAGACGAGTTGTGGAAAATCGCTGCGGATGAGGTCGTTTTTCCATCCGTTAACCGCTCATTTATCGCTAAACTCCTTCAATCAAATCACCCGGTGTACCAACATGTTAACCTGTTTCAGACATTTCCTGGCCCCTCGATTGCGCCGGGTTACTGTCCTGCCGAGTCGCCTGAATTCCATGGAAAACACACTGAGAACCGGTTCGCATTGCCATTCAACCGGGCCGACCAGTGAGCTTTCACCGTACTGGTCGGTGCGGAAATGAATGCACGAATGAAATCAGTGTGATCATTCCCATCCAGCCGGACCGACCAGCTTATGTTTTTTATTTATTCTGCCACTATTTGCATCTTGACGATCTCTTGATTAGGGCTTTTACTAAACGTTTTAGTAGGAGTTGTTCAAGATGGAATCAAAGAAATCTATCGGGGATTTGGCAAAAGAACTGGGTATTTCCCGCACGACGATCTCGTTTGTGCTGAACGGCAAGGGCGATGAGTATAAAATAAGCGAGTCCACGCAGAAGCGGGTGCTTGATTTGGTTAAAAAGTGGAACTACAGGCCCAATACCGCCGCCCGTAATCTGCGTTTAGGAAAAACACATGCAATCGGTTTCATTGTTCCGGACGTGTCGAACCCATTCTTTGCGATGATGGCTCGAATGCTGGGAGAATATGCTTCGAATCACGGTTATCATGTGATGTTCGGGAGTACGGATGGGATCGTGCTTCAGGAAGCAGAAATTATCGATAGGATGCGTCAGTCAGTTGATGGGATCCTCATGGCCTCTGCCGATGTCAACAGCGAAGCTGTGAGGAAGTTGGTTAATAGTAATTATCCGCTGGTGCTCTTTGACCGTGTGAATGTTGATCCCGCTATGGAGGTCTGTACCATCGGAGTGGAAAACAGGTATGGCATGGCCAGGGTTGTGCAGCACATTATCAATAAAGGATGCCGCCGAATCGGCCTGTTGACGCTGAATCCTTATCTTGATGTCATTCAGCAACGTATTGAGGGATATAAAAGTGCTTTGATCGAGGCCGGTCTGCCTGTTGATGAAAAGTTGATCCGGGAAGCTCCCTATAATAACTTAAAGCAAGGTGTGGTTGAAGAACTCGGGTTTCTCCTCAGTCTGGATGATCCGGTTGATGGCGTTGCATTCGCAAATAATACGTTGGCGGCGCATGGTGTCTGGACCGTGAATATGTTCCATAAAGACAGGGTCCGGTCCCTTGAATTTGTCACGTTTGATGACCTGCCTTTGTTTGACTACTCCATTCCTCCGGTAAGTGCCGTGGCTCAGCCCTCTCAGCGTTTGATGGAGACCGGTTTCGAGATGCTGCAACGCCGTATAGATTCGCCGGAAGAACCCTGTGAGCATGTGGTGTTGAAGCCGAGGTTTGTTCTTCATTAATTCCTCTCCATTTAAATCCCCGCATAGTTGCGAGGGATTTTTTGCCGCAACCAGCCTTCGCCGTGGAGGGTGCGGCTACGAATGCACCGGCTGGATCAGTATATATGCTGGCGAAAGAAACGTTTTCTGGAGTGAAAAACGAATCTGATGGATGAGTAACGTTAAGCATGAACATAAAACAATCGAATGTGTGAAGTCCGGGTATGGCGGAACAGCCGAACATGTCGGATGGAGGGTTGTATTCAGTCGATATTTGCTGGGGCAGGGTTATGCAGTTTCGCGGTAGTACCACGATATGATTCCTTCCAGGCGTTGTTCCCGCTTGCTTTCGTCTTTATCGGTCGGCCTGAAGTAGGGCCGCAGAACCTCGTTCCCGATATCCACGCCCTGAGGCGGGCGATGGACGTTATGGTACGCCGACCATTTCCGGTTGATGCAGTTTATCTGCTCAAGTCCACGCAAATAAAGTCATTCAGGCACTGCTTCTTAAACACGCTGGTACAGCTTTCGGAATAACTATTGGCTTGCGGAGCCCGCACCGGCGATTTCAGGATTTTGATTCCCGTTTATTTCCAGAACCGATCAAAACGAGCCGGGAAGTTGAAATCGCAGACATGAATCAGGAGGGCGGCTTCAATGTCGGCTTTCTCAAGCCACGTCGATGAATTACGAGCCTGCTGAGGAACCCAATCTCCTGTCGGGTGAAACGCCGCCGGGGCTGGAAGAGGAGAGGCTGTGCGGCGAGCATGTGGTTGAATTTTTATCGGGGAAGATGCGTGTTCCCACATTGGGGTTCGTATCCAGGCCGGTCCCGAAAAAGACAAACTAAGGCGCGCATTTCTGGATTCGTACATTTCGCTCCCGGGCAATCGGTTTCAACGACAATTTGCAAGGTTGGTTGCGGGTTCGCCAAGAGTGTCGTTTTCCATTCGAGCAAATGGATTAATCGGATGTTGACAAGAATCATCGTATTATTCTATCTTAGCTAAATCGATTAACTAGCGCGAGTAATCAATAACGTATCGGGGTTGGAAACAGGTTTGAAGACTGGTGTGATATTGGGATGAAACTGAAAACAATACCGATTTTCATGGTGTTTCTGGTGATGGGGGTGGCCGCTGCCATAGGTCCGATGTCGGAAGCCGTGCGGGAGCAGTATGAGTTGCGCAATGTAGTGGCAACCTTGTTGACGTTTTTCGTGTTTATCGCTTTTGCCTTGTTCAGTGTGCCGGGCGGACTTCTGGCGGCACATATCGGAGCGAAAAAACTGCTTTTGCTGGGGCTGGGCCTGAACGCTGTTGCCATGCTGATTCCCAGCCTGTTTGAGCCGGGATTTGTTTTATTGCTTGGATGTATTCTTTTGCTTGGTATTGGAACCACGTTTTTGCAGGTCGCGGGTAACCCGATTATGCGGGATGTGAGCGCCGAGGGACGCTATGGGCGCAACCTTAGCATAGCTCAGGGGATTAAAGGAATCGGAAGCACGGTTTCGTCCTTTATTGTCGGGGGAACGGCGCTTACCGGCATTGCCGTGCTGGCTAAAATAGGGTGGCGCGGTGTTTTCCCGATATTCTTTGTCCTGATGGCCGGGGCATTTGTCTGGGTGCTGACACTGAAAATCGAAGAAACCACCAAGCCGGATGTTCCGCCGAGTATCGGATCCAGTATTGGGTTGCTGAAGAAGCCGGTGTTTGCGTTGGCGGTGCTGGGTATCTTCCTTTATGTAGGTGCCGAAGTTTCCATGGGACGTTTTCTTCTGCCGTTGATGAAGAAGATGGGCGTGGCGGAAGCTACGGCGGTAAAGTTCGGTCCGGCCTTTTTCTTCCTGATGCTGACGGTCGGCCGGTTGCTCGGCGGGGTGGTGCTGAACGTGATGAGCCCGCGTAGCTTCTTCCGGCTATCCGCCGTACTCGGACTGGCCGGGGCCTTGGTCCTGGTGCTTGGTAATCCTGCGCTGGCCATTATCGGTGTGCTGGCGGCCGGCCTTGGTTTTGCGAACATCTGGCCGATGCTTTTTTCCATCACCATAGAGGAAGATCCGGAGCGGGGCAGCGAATTGAGCGGGCTGATGTGCATGGCGATATCCGGCGGGGCCATCGTTCCGCTGGTCATGGGCAAGCTGGTTGATGTCGGGCTGAATTCATCGGCCTTTCTGGTGCCGTTTGCCTGTTTTGCATATTTGCTGGTGCTCTCGCTGAAAGGACCGTCAAACTCCGCTGAACCTTCTGCCTTATGCTGAAAATGAGTCTTTGATCTGCGGGGATATACATGATGTATGAGTGGAAAAGTAAATGCGGCATTTGTGCGGGAGTGGCCGGCGTGATGTGTGCAGGCATTTCGATCGCGCTGCCGGCGGAGGCGGCTTTGAAGTCCAATCGTCCGCCGGTGGATAACGGACTTTTGCCAGCACAGCGGTCGACCAAAGGATTCGTAATACACTCGATACCACGGTCGACTATGAAGTGATCGATGGAAAACCGGACATCTTTATCATGACCGGCGATGCATCCGTGTTTGATGCATGTGAACTAGTTAGTAGCGGAGGAAGTTTTTCATGAAATGGCGGTTGAATATAGGACGTAGAAGGATTGATAAGGGTGCTCCCAGCGGTTTTGTGGTCAGCCTGTTTGTTCATGCGGCAGCATTCTTTCTTGCCGGATTGTTCGTGGTTTTCAAGGTCATGCATCCGCCGGAACCGGAGTTCCAGCCACCTCCGCCGATTGAACGGCCGAAAATGAAGCTCAAGAGGCCGAAGGTGAAGGTCAGGAAAAGTTCCCAGCCCAAACCCTCGTCGCGCATCGTGGCCAAGGTGCAGACAAAGCAGATGCCCGAGATCCAGCTCCCCGACCTGGTGGGAACGGGCGAGGGATTGATGGGCGGAACCGGGTTCGGCGGGGAATTTCTGGATCTCCCCGAGATCGGCCAGACGTCTCTGTTCGCAAAAAGAAGATTCGGTGGGTACTGATTTCGAAGGCACGCTGTACCAGTTAAGCCACAGCCGGTCCGGCGGCCCGGCCTCGATCGATGTGAACACCTTTCGTGCCGAGTTGCGGGACTATGTGCTGTCGGGATGGGACGACTCCAGGTTGGCCCGCTACTATCGGTTTCCCAAGAAGCTGTATGCCCACCATTTTTTGGTCCCGCCGATCCCCTCGCCGATGGCTCCGTATTCTTTCGGGGCACCCAACATGGAATGCTACTTCATGTTTGCGGTCTACAAGGGGAAGCTGGTGTATAACAAGGATGTCAAAATCAGGTTCTGGGGCATGGGCGATGCCTATCTTTTTGTCAATGTGGATGGCAAGGAAGTGCTGGTCAACGGTTGGGACAGTCATGTTGATAATTATTTCAACTGGTGGAAAAGCCATGCTTCGGAAGACATGACATATCAGTTGTGCGACCTGCTGATGTCGGTGGGTGACTGGATCGAGTTGAAGGCCGGTGAACCGGTCGATATGAAGGTGCTTTTCGGTGAGTGGAAGGGCGGTGTCATGGGTGCCGGGCTGCTGGTGGAGGTGGAGGGCGAAGACTATCCGCCCAGCTCCTGGAACGGGCCCTTGCTGCCCGTGTTCAAGACGGATGATTTGACATGGGACGACCTGACGGAGATCTACAAGCACCTTCCGGAGGGAGAGTGTACGCTGACCAATGGACCCGTTTTCAGGGATTTTGACTGGCCCGCAAAGGAGTTTACCGATGACTACGGCTGGGACCGGGCTCAGGCCGCCACGTCCTCCGTGGACGAGGCTTCCGTTCGTCCGTGGACGCTCGCCAATGGCGAGGTGGTGCAGGCGGAGTATAAGCGGATGAGTTTTGACAAGGTCGTTCTCGAGAGCGCTGGCAAGGAAATCAGCCTCCTGCCTGATCAGCTCAGCGAAGAGGACCAGTCCTATGTCCGGCTTCTCAACCCTCCGGAGCTGGATATTGAGTTTGCCAGGAAAAGCGAGCAGATGAGCTTTCCTCCGCAGCTTATTGTAAAACAGCTGCCGCCTGAAGGCGCCACCTACCAGTTTACCGTAAAGATAAAACAGACATCCTCGACGGGCACCCCCTATGGCTATCCCCTGACGGTCGAGTTTTTCGCCATCGGCGAGCAGATGATGGCCGACAACCATGTGCTGCTGGACCGCAAGGTCGCGAATTTTACGCTTTCGAAGGAAAACGACTTCAGTTTCAGTTGTACGGGGAAAAAGGTGGATTTGCTCGACTATGAGATGAACAAAATGCGTCGTGGAACGCGCTATGGTGGTTATCTGGTCGTAATCAGGGATCAGCGCGGGGTCGTGGTGGCCCATAAGGAAACAAGCAAAAGCTTTTACCGGAACCTGGTAGACATCTCCAGGCTGAAGGTGGGCTGGTACTTCGATGATGATGGCAAACGATGCCTTCCGAAGCAGCCCCCGCCATGGAACCCGCGCACGCATAATTAAAGGGAATGTTATGTTCCGGCGGGGAAGGTTATCCCGTGCACGTGATTCCGGAATGGATGCGGACCTTTATCCGGAAGTAGTCCCTATATTAACCAGTCTGCAACGGAAAGAAACACGGATGCCGACGGCCATGCCTCGGAGGCCCAAGCGGTCAGACAGGCCATGAACCATTTTGATGCCGATGGAAAGCGGATGAATGCCCCCGAACCCCAGACGGCCTACCTGCAGGCGATCGTCTTCGACCTGGTTCCCGTGCCCTGAAGGATAAGGCCTCAGCCTCTGGTTTACCTGCTCGACGAAGCAGGAGGACATCACAGGTATTCTGGGCACGCACACATCTCGAAACCCCATATGGTTTCATTCAGCGTAGGGACCCGCAAGGGCGGTATAGTACTTCGTCCCGCCCAGCGCCACGGCAACCATTGAGATCCCGGATGGCCGTGAATCCGGAGCCGTTTCGGCCGCAACTCATCGGTATGAGCTTAATCAACCGGGGGGAATAAAGCAGAACCCGTCTCTGCAGTTGATGGCGAATTGTTCTGTTATTCCAGGTTATAAGGTGTAGCTCTGGGATATGTGCATGGCTGCGGTACCTTGCGCCGCATTCGTGATGGCTGAGTGATACCCTAACCCGCGTGGAGCTGCAGATTGACACGGGTTTACAGTGTCGGGTGTTCATTCGTGTCAGCGGTATCAATGGACATTCTCAATAATTCGAGTTACAGCCGCTTTGCTGCTGAGGATATTTTTAGCTACATGACATTTAAGCGGGGGGTGGGCTAACCTGTTCCGGTTGACTGAATGTAAGGAATCTTCGCAATGGGGATACCTGCAGTCGAATAAAGGAAGGGAGCAAAAATGAAAAAAGCTAGAAGAGGGTGGATTTGTTTGCTTGCGATGTCGGTTGCCGGAATGGCGACGGCCGGGCAAATTGTACCAGGTTTTGACGATATAAATGCCGTATTTAGTGCCACTTCAAATGTAGTATCTACGACGGTAACCGGACCGACGCGTGAATTAGGGCTCACCCTTGCCGCGCAGATTACGCCCTCGACTGCCGATATATCAGCCAGCACGACGGGGACAGTCAATATCATTGAAATTGGCGGAACCTCCAATGGCAGTGGATTGATGATTAAAGACGGCAACTACATCTTTGTGACAAAGAGGGGTGCCAACGCTAATTCTCCGACATTGGAAGACACCGATGGCAGTGATGCCATGCTGGGTATTACCCTTGGCACTGCAACCGTTGGTCTGGATACCAAGGTTTGGGTATCGTTTGATGGGGGGTATGGTGCTATCTGCTACGCGGTTAACGATGTAACCAATCAGATCTCTCTTACTGGAACCGGCTCAGGCTGGAACTGGAATGGTAACAATACTGTCTCAGCCGGCGCAATCGATCCTTCGGCCGGATGGCGTGCTGGCACGGCCGACTTCGGGGATTATGCAGCCGAACCCTATCCGACTAATAATTTCTCGGCCTTCCAATCGACCGCGTTTGCCGGAACGCTAACGCTGGCGCAGTATTTCAACGATGTTTCCCTGATTCCGGCTCCACCTGCCAGCATTTCACTTTCGTTAACTAATTCGACAGATGTCGTGCTTGAATGGACGCCGGGTCCTTTGGCTGTATCCTACAACATCTACCGTTCCACCAGCAGCGGAGTCTACGGATCCCCACTGATAACAGGACTGACGGGGACTTCCTATGTGGACACCACCACGATTTCAGGCGTGGAATACTTCTACGTGATGACTTCAGTAGATGAGTTTGACAACGAGACGGAAGCGAGCGCAGAAGTGAGCATCGCCACCGATACCGTTCCACCGGCTGCGCCGGCGAACCTTGTCATCGCAACGAACGGGTCGTTGTTCGAACTGTCGTGGGATGCCAATGGCGAAGGAGACCTGGCCTCGTATTCGGTGTACCGCTCCACCAGCAGCGGATCCTACGGTGCGGCCATCGCTACAGGCATCACCACGAACTCGTTTGGAATCGGTGCGCCTGAGTTGGGCGTAACGACCTACTTTGTGGTCACGGCCGTCGACGAGGTCGGCAATGAAAGCGGCATGAGCAATGAACAATCCGGTATTGTCACGGGCATAGACACTATTCGTTTGTTCTTCGTCATGGATAGCGGTGCGGTGTATGGATTCGATTCGATTGCATCGAACGGGCTGAACACCGTTGACGCAAACAGAATGACCAACGGGATGCTGCTGGCCACGGTGCCGGAATATTCCACGTATCAGGGCATCGCCATCCTGCCTGACAGTACGGTGTACGGCATCAGTGCCGCCGGTGATGTGATGCTATGGACGGATCCGGCCAGCTTCCTGACCGGTGAAGGAGCGGCCTCGCTTGTTGCCAGCGCCACGTATGATCCCGCTCTTGTCGGTTCCTCGGAATACATTCACGGATGCAGCTATGATCCCTATACCAAAGGATTCTATGCCGTGTTAGAGAGCCCCTCGAATCCGCCGGACGGCGATGTCGTGTTGTACTCGAACCTGACGGCGTTCGTTAACAACGATTCCTACTCGACCAATGCGGCCGCCTATGGCGGTAACAGGGCCAACTTCTACTATGGCTGGGGCGATGTGCCGATTAACTACACCGAAGCAGATACCAGCGACACCACCGGCATGCCTTACTTCCAGGTGCCGGGGAGTGGACAGATCGAGTCATGGTTGACACTGGATGCCTACATTGCGGGGCCTCAGTTCCGTAAGTTTGAAGTGCCTGGTTTCAGCAATGGTGCGGGTAATATCGTTGCCGCCTTTGCCACGATTCCGGATACGCTGGTAATCCCGGCCTTCGGCCTTGACATTCAGCTTCAAGGCGCATCCGATGCGGTGATATCGTGGAGTGCCGTGGACGGGGCTGTCTACACGGTTCAGTCCAAGGACGATCTTCTCGGGGGCTGGAGCGATCTGGTGACAGACATTAACGGGATCGAGGGAACCCTGTCGGTAACGACGACGGTCTCGGGTGCGCAGTCCTTCTACCAGGTCAACGGACAGTAGCACCTGCGTCAGATCATCAACCAGACGGGCTTGTACTATCAAGTCCGAGACCAAAAGGGGCCTGCGGGCCCCTTTTTGTTAGGGCCTCGCACTACCCGACGGCCGGGGTACTGCCGGCAAAGCGATCCGGGGGGTACTCGAGTGGCTCGCGCTTGACCGCAACCAACCCGGCAGGTAGATTTTGAATTTAGATAATCCAGGACACGATCGATGGCGTACATCCCCAAAAGAATCGCACTGTTTGCTGTGGTTGTTCTCGCCTTCGGACAGGCTGATTACGCGCACGCTCAATCCGTGTATGGTGTCAAAACATGGCGTATATCCGATGGGTTGCCCTTCGATCAGATCAGCGATCTTCTCCAGCGTAGAAATGGATTTATATGGATTGCAACCCCGAATGGAGCGGCTCGCTATGATGGCACCGTGTTCGAGGTGTTTCGTAGCAGAACGCACGCGGGATTGGTAAACAACCGTATTTGCCGCCTTCACGAGGATGCTGCCGGAACCCTCTATCTTGGGCACAGCAATGGTGCGGTAAGCATTCGTACGGGTGATGGATTCCGTACTGTTCCATGTCCCGAAGGATGGCTCGGTTCGGAAATTACAGAGTTCCATGAAGCCGAAGGGGCGGTGTGGGCGGTCAATGGGCGCGGCGAGCATTTAATTATCGGTCACGACCGCGATGACCTGATGAGCAGTGAACTGCCTACGCCGGACGCCGCGACGGTGGTGCCGCCGGATGGCTGGACGATCATTGATGATGCTGTCGTATACCTGCATGATCGAGTCATTCAAAAGGTATGGGGGGCGTCGCCTTGGATTATTAAGGAGCAGCCCATCCTTTTTCTGGAACTGGAAAACGGAGATGTTGCGGCCGGAAGCAAGCATGGCGGGGTGTTCATCCTTCATCCTGATGGCAGTCACACCCAGATTAATGACGCGGATGGAATTGCATCCAGTCGTATTCTATCGCTTTGCGAGGATCGTGAAGGGGGCATATGGGCTGGTACGATTTCCGGATTGTCCCGTTTGGAGCGCATTCCGGTTCGGTCCATGACGGGTTTTGAGTTGGACGGTGACGCTTTCATGACCGCGAGTTGCGTTGCCCCTGCGGCGGGAGGAGGGGTGTATGTCGGCACGAACAAGGGCCTCCTCTATAAAGTACAGAACGGAATCTTTACGCGGGTTGGCCCCCGCGAACGCAGTGAAAAGGTCGTTCGCTCGTTACTCGAGAAATCGCCCGGTGACCTGTGGTATGCCGAATCCGGAGGGTTTCTGAAACGAGTGGTTGGCGAGGAAGTCAGATCGGTCGATGTCGGAGCCTACGATGCGGATAATTGGGTGCTGCTCCGTGATGAATCTGGACAGATGTGGACGGCCGGACACATGGGGGTTTGGAAGAAAGAAGACCGCACTTGGCAACGCGTACTCGCGAAGCCGGACGGCGTAAGCGATGTCCGTTGCATGATTTCGGCAAAGGATGGGACTCTGTGGATCGGCATGGAAGACAATGGCCTCGCTGCGTACGGGCCTGACGGGACCGTCCGTCACTACACGACCCACAACGGGTTGCCGGGCAACTATATTAGTGCACTGCACTACGACGACTTAACCGGCACGCTCTGGATCGGTGCCTGCGGTGATGGGCTGGCATATCTGAAAGAGGGGCGCATCCATCCGATACATCTGGGTGCTGACATTGTTTATTCTATTCTGAAAGATGATTATGACCGTTTCTGGTTTATTACTGAACAAGGGGTGCTGGTGCTGAGCCGCGAGGAGTTGTATCATCAAATGGTGTCTGACAATTTGTCGGGTGAAATGGTGGTACTGGGGGTGGCAGACGGAATTAAACACATTGTATCCGTCGTACACGGACTGTCCAACGCATGTCGAACGGATGACGGACGAATCTGGATTGCTTCGGAAAAAAGCGTGGAGGTTGTTGACCCGGCCGAAGTGCGCGCCGCGACCAATGAAATCCCGCTCTATATCAGAAACCTGCATGTAAACAAACAAACCTTCAATGTAGAGGATCGGTCCCGAATCTCAATTCCACCCGGAGTGCACCGCATGGACATTCAGTTTTCCGCATTGGGATTTTCTGCTCCGGACCTGCTGCATTTTAAATACCGGTTGGTTGGGGAAACCGATGAATGGACCGAGTTTGACGGACTGAGGCGAACTGTCAGCTACCAGAATCTGCCCCCGGGGCAATACCGGTTTGAAATTCTCGCGGCAAACCGTTCCGGCGTCTGGAACCGCAGTCCATTGCAGCTGGCTATGACGGTTAAGCCGTACTGGTGGCAGCAACTGTGGTTCAAGGTTGTCCTCTACATGGCCATTCTTATTCTGGTTGCGGTGTTATCGCTGGCTGTCGCCGACCGGATCAGTCGAAACAAGCTGATTCGGGCCGAACAGGTGCGGGCAATTGAGGAGGAGCGAACGCGCATCGCGATGGATATTCACGATCAGCTGGGTTCCGAGGTCACCCGCGTGACGTTATTGTGCCACCGTTTTATTAAGGCGTTCACATCGCAGGACTATACCCATGCACCGCGCCATATTCATGAGATGGAGCGCGTTTCCAGCAAGCTGGTACATTCACTCGATGAAATTGTGTGGGTGGTTCGCCCGACCAATGATACATTGAATAACCTGATTATGTATCTTTCAAAATATGTGACTGAAGTCCTGGCTGGAACTGATATTGAGTGTGAGCTGGATGTACCGTTTGATGTCCCGGAGATTACCGTAACCGGTCCGGTACGGCACAACCTTTATCTGGGGGTAAAAGAGGCGCTGAACAATGTGATCAAGCACTCCGGAGCCACCAGAATGGTGTTCAGCATGGACTATTCGAACGGCTGCTGCCGGGTAAGGCTGAGGGATAATGGGCGTGGATTTGAGTCTGACGCGGATGGGCTGTTTCATCGCGGATTGAAAAGTATGAAGCGACGCATGGACCTGGTGAACGGACAGTTCGCCATTTCCGCCGTGCCGGAGGGTGGTACGCAAGTGGAATTCAGCTTGGAAATGTAGAGGTCCGGACAAATGAGTGACAAAAAAACAGTAGTAATTGTGGATGATGATCGCGGCACCCGTGAGCTGATTGCCGATCAGCTGGCCGAGTCGGATGAGTTTGAGTGTCTGGAGCTTTATTCCAGTCCGGATAAAGCGATCAAGGGCATTCTGGCCTCGGAGCCTGATATTGTACTGATGGATATCAACATGCCGGGAATGACTGGGATCGAATGCGTCGAGCAGTTGAAGCCCTGGCTTCCGAATACGGATTTTATCATGCTGACCGTATACAATGAGGCGGAATTTATTTTCAAGGCGCTGGCTGCGGGGGCCGTGGGCTATTTGCTGAAGCGTTCTGTTGCAGAAGGATTAATTGATGCGCTTCGGGATGCCGTCGCCGGTGGTTCGCCGATGGATTTATCGATTGCCCGGCTTGTGGTACAGTCCTTTCAGAAACCCAAAAAGAAGATCGATGCTGAAATCAGCGAGCTTTCTGATCGGCAGCAACAGGTGCTGCAACTGCTGGCCAGGGGAAAGCCGTACAAACTGATTGCTGATGAACTGGATCTCTCCATCCACACCGTCCAGACCTATATTCGGCGTATCTACGAAAAACTGCATGTCAATTCCCGGGCTGAAGCCGTCGCCAAACTGACCGGGCTGAACCATGACTAATAGCGCGTGGAACGACTCTCCACCCTGAAAAATCAAGAACGGACATCCGCGTGACGACGCAGCCCGCATATTCGGTGGGCGTATTCTTATGTGCCAATTCCAGTATGGCATGGGCGGCATGAGTCCGGAGTCTTCGTCTGTGCCGGTACCCTTTTAGTTCATGCTGCTCGGCACTGAGGCTACTTTTAGCGACATGACATTTCGCGAGACCGCAGGCTAACCTCTTGTAATTAAATGGGTGAATGGTTTCTACGCAACGGGGAAGCCTTCAGACCAACAAGCGAAAGGGAAAGAAATGAGGAAAATGAAAACAGGATGGGGTTGCCTGCTGGCATTGTCAGTTGCCGGAGCGGCGACTGCGGGGGTTATCGTTCCCGATTTGAACGATGCTTCAGCATTCTATGACAGCGCAACGGCAGGAACAGCTACGATGGTCGGACAGACGCTGGCAAATGGGATCACGCTTGCCGCGCAGGTTACGCCAACAGCTGCTGATCTTACGGCCAGCACGACGGGGACGGTCAATATCATTGAAATTGGCGGAACCGCCAAGGGCAGTGCAATTCTGCTCAAGGATGGCAACTTTATCTTCGTAACGAAGAACGATGCCAACAGTGCTTCTCCTGTATTGGAAGATACCGACGGTGTTGATCATATGATCGGCATCACGCTTGGTGCTGCAACCGCTGATCTGGATACCCAGGTTTGGGCATCGTTTGATGGAGGAAACGGCCTTATCCGTTATTCGCTCAATGGCGTCGCTAACCAGCTGTCTATCACCGGAACTGCCGCCGGGTGGAACTGGGTCGGAAACAATACCCTTTCCTTCGGGATGCAGGATACACAGACTGGATGGTATGGCGGATGTGCGGATCTGGGGGATTATGCGGGCGCACCTTATCCGGCAGACAATTTTGCATCGGCCCTGGCGACGCCTTTCGCCGGAACGGTGACTCGGGGACAGTATTTCAATGCGGTATCTGCGATTCCGGAACCGGCCACGGCAGGTTTGATGGGTATGATGGGGTTTGGAATCCTGTTCTTCCGTCGCCGCTTCAAGAGATAGTTTATGCATCCTGATGCAGGTTATAAGGGTGGGCTCCGGCTCACCTTTTATGTTTAGTATCTCTCCGTTGAAGAAAAAATGAGAAAGCAACTTGTACTTACAGTAATCGCGGTATTCTTCGGCAGCATTGCCTCCCGGGCGGCCACCATCTACGCCGTCAACGCTTCCGGGGAAATCCGGTCGTTCACTGGCGCAGCAGCCGGCGATTATCCCATTGAAAACAACAACACCTTTTCTGATGGGCTATGGGCGGCAACGATTGCAGGGTACGGCGCCTATCAGGGGTTTACCCAGACCCCGGACGGCACGGTCCTGGGGATCAGTCAGACCGGGGGCGTGGACAGCTGGACCTCGCTGAGCCAATGGCTCGCCGGTGCCCCCGCAACGAGCCTCAGTTCGGGCGTGTACGGCACCGGTGGAATTCATGGTTGCAGCTATGATGGAAACTCCGGCGGATTTTATGTGCTGTATGAGGGCAACGGCATGGACGGCGACATCGGGGAATATGCAACCCTGAACGATTTTATCAACAACCAGAATGCAACGGTAACGGTCTCTACGTACGGTGCCAATATCTGTAACTTTTTCTATCCGGATTCGGACAGCAGCGCCGGTGCGCACTATTATCAGATTCCGGGGTCGGGTTATCTGGAGGGCTTTACCACCTTGGCATCCTATGCCGCCGGTCCGGCCAACATGGTTTATCAGTCTTCTACCACAGGATTTGCCGGAGTCGGAGCCGCATTTGCAGCATACACGGATGCTCAAGCCCTGATGCCGCCCGCTACTCTACAGGCCGCCGTCACCAACGGGACGCAGATACGCATCGACTGGTCGGCCGCGCCGGGAGCGCAGAGTTACAATCTTTACCGATCCACTGCCAGCGGAAGCTACGGGACCCCGTATCAAACCGGTCTAACGGACCTTTTTTTCATCGATCCGGTTATCGCAGAATACACCACCTACTATTACACGGTAACCAGCGTTTCCAACACACAGGAATCAGCGATGTCAGCTGAAGCTTCCGCTATCATTGCCGGAACCTATGCGCCTCCGAATAATTACAACATACTGTTCATTTTCATTGATGATATCGGCTGGGGCGATCTTTCCTGCTACGGCAATACGGCTACCACCAAATCGGGCGGAGTCATCACGCCTCATCTGGATGCGCTGGCGGCGGAGGGTATTCGTTTCACGCAGGGATATGTCGGCGCACCGATTTGTTCGCCCTCCCGCGTCTGCGTGATGACCGGCATCGAATCACAACGCTATGCCATCTACAGTTATCTCGACAACAAATCCAGCAACAGCTCACGCAACATGAACAACTGGCTGGATCCCTATACCGTCGCTGCTCCGCGCCTCTTCCGGGATGCCGGATATATGACCGGGCAGTTCGGGAAGTGGCATATGGGCGGTGGCCGGGACGTGAATCATGCGCCGTTTCCGCAGGCCTACGGTTTTCAGGAGTCGGTGGTGGCTTTTGAAGGCATGGGAAACCGCGTGCTGTATAATGGCGATGGCCTGTCAGCTGCCAATGCCGATGTGGAAGGAAGTATTACCTGGGCCGAATGGTATGAAGGCGCCGACCTGCACACCGATGCCGCCATCGACTTCATCACCCGGGCTGTACACTCCAACAAAAACTTTTATGTGCATGTGCCTTATAACGACACCCATTCCCCGTACAATACCGATCCGGGAAAAGAATTTGACTTCGACCACATCAGCACCCACGTAAACAGTCGGCTCTTTCTCTCGGAACTGCACGAACTCGACGGTCAAATCGGAAGGCTGATTCAGACGCTGGATGATCTGGGAGCCACCAGCAACACGCTGGTGGTGGTTATCGGAGACAACGGAGCGCCTAACGATATAATAAACGCGAACCTCAACCGCAACGGCGGTCTGCGGGGAGGAAAAAGAGATCTATGGGAAGGCGGCATTCGCGAACCGTACATGGTTCGCTGTCCCGGGCTGGTTCCCGCCGGACAGGTTAACGACACCACGGCGGTATCCACGCTCGACCTGCTTCCGACCTATTGCAGTCTGGCCGGCATTAAGCTGCCCGATGCCCCGTTTGCGGGGGAAAACATGCTGGATGTTTTCATGGGAAGTACACGGGAACGGGGACGACCGCTCTTCTGGGAATTTGCCTCCATCTCCGGCGTCGCCACCAGTGCACCGAAGCTGGCTACCCATCAGGGAAATTACAAACTGCTGATGAATCCGGACGGATCCTCAAAACAGCTGTATGATGTCGTTAATGACAAGGAAGAATCAGTCAACCTGATCGGAAATCCGGAACTGCAGGCCACGATTGCCCAAATGGAAACCTCCCTGCTGGACTGGTATGATGAAACCATTCTCGGGAAAATGGGCGATCCGGTTACCGTTACAAACGATGTTCAGCCGGGCATTGTCTTTGCCGATAGCTTTGATATCAGCGGCAATGACTCGCTCACCACCGGCTTCGGTGAATCCAGTGGAGCGAATGAAGAATTTGCGGCCCGGACGTCCGGCTTCGTCGCTTCGTACCTGTACGGGTACCGCAAGGGCTCCGGTGGCCGCCCCGAATCGGATTTCAGCATAGGCGGCGACCGGCTGCTGGTCACTCCCCGGAACGACAATACGCGCTTTGAACTCTCTCCGGACGGATCGGCCGCTTATAATTTCGGGTCCTACCTGGCGGGCAATCAATATACGCTTTCCGTAAGCCTGAATGTGGATGGCGTCGGCAGCAGCTACGCACAACGACTTTCCCTAAGCCTGTCCGATACAGCCGATGCGGCGATCCAGGTTGTAGATCTGGGGATTCAGGTCGGAACCGACGGACTGGGAAGCCTGGGCGTCTTCAAACGCATTGACGGCGCTTCCAACAGCGGCGGCACCGCGATCAACAGCATGATTGCCCAAGGCTACCCGATCGGAACCCCGGTTGTCCTGGAAATCGTTGTTTCAGATGTAAACAGCAACCTTACCGACTATGCTTCGAGCTATGAAATCCGGGCAAACGGAAGCCTGATAGACAGCGGCTCCTTCCGCTTTAATGCATCAACAGCCAACCGTTATCTGATCTTTGATGTCGCCGCACACGAATATGATGTCCAGTACGACGATCTCCAGTTGGAGCTCACGGCGGTAAACAGCAACGTCAGCACGTATTACAGACCGGTCGTCACCCTGAGCGATCCTGCCGACCACAGAATATGGTGGAATGCGCAACCGGATCTGATCTATGAACCGCAGAGCAGCACCAGCCTGACAAACTGGACCTCATACGGACTGATCACCAACCTGCACGGATCCATCCGGTGGTTTACTCCCGATGCCGAAGTCGGAAGCGACCAGGCTTTCTTCCGACTGAAATAATCAGAATCCGTTTCGAAGGGACGATATTGCCTTACTCAATTCCCCATCCTGTTGAATCGTTCCCGATTTGTTCCGAACAACGGTGCTTAGCAGTGTGTAGCGTATATATGGAAAAGGCTATGTCCGGTAATCGTGATACATAGTGTGTTTGTTGATCGGCTACCGTGGTGTGGATTTTGAGTCGAAGATTGTTGTTTTGGCGCGCAGGGTGTTTTTTGATCCGCTGACAGGTTTATTTGCATGCAGGGGTTGCAGTCTGATAAGAAAAACAGTATAAATAAATCGATTTACTTCTCTTCCATCTATATGGCCGGAAGTGGATATATAGGAGATTTTGCAGGCTTTCCCGATGCTGGCAGCCAGCGTGCTCGAGCACGTGGATAGGTTGGGCCGGGAACGACTGCAAAGCGAACCAGACGAAATAGAGTGCAGCGCTGCAGAATTTTTGAGGATATACGGAGGTGGTAAAAAGTGAGGGATGAAAAGAAAAAGTTTTTCACAAGGCATGCGAAATCAAGCGCTTTAACGGTCAGCTTGGTGGTGCACGCGGTCGTACTCGTCGCAGCCCTGTTTTTTGTTGCCGTTAGCACCATCGTCAAAGAGGATGCTACTTTTGAAGGAAAAGACGTCAAGCGCCCCAAGATGCAGCTCAGGAAACTCCGTGTTCCCGTGCAGGAATCCAAAAAGACCCCGGCTCCCAAGCTTAGGAAAAATATTGTGGCTAAAACAAAAAGAATGGATGTTGAAGTCAAACTTCCGGAAATCATAGGAGTTCTGGGCGGAAGCGGATACGGAGAAGGGACGGGGCTTGGGAGCGACCTGGGATTCAGCATTCCTGACATCGACTTCTTCGGCACCAAGGCAAAAGCCGGCAAGGTGGTTTTCATCGTACATTTCGGTCCAGCCACGATCGGGAACAACCCATATTTGCGCATGACGGGATACACAATCAGAAAACGGCTTGAAGAACTGATTAATGAGCTTCCTCCGCTTACCTTGTTCAATGTTGCCGCGTATTGGGAGTGGGATACGGTGGTTTTTTCGCCTACAATGGCACAGGCGTCGGAAGAAAATAAAAAGAAACTCAAGGAGTGGATGGCTCCAGTCAATCCCTTGGAAGGGGAGTACGATCACTGTTTTATCTGGGGTGGGGCTGCCGGCCGAATCAAGAACGCCCGGAACAACTATCCCATGATCGTTAACAAGGGGCTTCCGTTTTATTCGCCCAAGTGGGTATACCCTTACGAAGTTCCAGATACGATCAACCAGAAATATCTGGGAGGGGATAAAAATTTCAGGCATTGGAACAGAGCGGTTACCTGGGCGCTTGAAACGCAGAAGCCTGAAACGATTTTTGTTTTAACCACGAACTACATCGATCCCTGGGGTGGGGGGGGGAATGGCGAGCCGAAACAGATGGAAGAGGTCTATGAACGCATGATCAAGGATATTTACGGCGTGGATCCGGCAAACTGGCCCACCTTGAATATCGTGGTGCTGAAGCATGAAAACAGCGACCCGAACAGAATTCTGAAAGAATCCTTCGGGCCCATAATCGATGCATTCAGAGGACAGGGATCAACGATTACCGATATTTCCAATTACATGAACCCCGACGAGCAGAAGACATACAAGAAATACAGGGCCCAGTACGATTAGTCCCGCGCAATTCTATCTCTCCTCTTCTGCATTGAGGCTATTTTTGCCGTCATGACAACTGCGCCGTCTTTAGGTACTCCTTGTCTGAAACGGATTTGGGGCGGACGTCTATTCATATCCAATGGAAGAAAGACGGAAGCTGGCCACTGGTTTCACGAATGGGTGCCAATAGAGAGGATTCGCGGGAATCAGTGCACTGAAAGGAATATGGGAGTGAAAACGATTAGAGGAATTATTGCTTGTATATTCGTTGGGGCAATAGTGCATGCGGATGAGCGACCGAATGTCCTGGTGGTAATGGTGGATGACATGGGCTATTCGGATGTCGGGTGCTATGGCGGGGAGATTGATACGCCGAATATCAATACACTGGCCGCAGGTGGACTGCGGTTTACACAGGCTTATAATGCATCCCGCTGCTGTCCAACCCGTGCGGCATTGTTGACTGGAAAGTATCCGCACGAAGTCGGGCTCATTAGAAATGGTCGTTCGCTCTCAAAGGACGTGCCGACCATCGCTGAAATCCTGCGTGCAAACGGGTACAGGACTGCCATGGCCGGGAAATGGCATCTGACGGAGGCTACGGTACTCCGCGGAGACAACTTTGATAACGGACCGCATCTCGAGGTGCTGAATAATCAGAAAAGGGTTGCGTGGTTCGGTGATAAGGAGACTTATCCCGCGGCGCGGGGCTTTGAAAAGCATTTTGGTATAATCTGGGGTGTGGCGAGCTATTTTCATCCCTTCTCTTTAGTCGATGGTTTCAAGCCGGTATATGACCTGCCGGATGATTTTTACATGACCGATGCGCTGAGCCGGAAGGCGGTGGAATACATCAACCAATTTTCAAAGGGCAATGCGCCGTTTTTTATCTATCTCGCGTATACCGCACCGCACTGGCCGCTGCATGCGCGGCCGGAGGATCAGGCAAAGTATAAAGGTAAATATGATGGCGGTTATGACGCGTTGCGTGAAGCCCGCTATAAACGACAGGTGGACATGAAGCTGATTGATCCAGCCATCAATCCGCTCCCTCCACTGGACAAACGCGACCATTCAGCCTGGAATGATTTGCCGGAGGAAAAGCGGGCCCTGCTGTCGGCCAGGTTTGAAACCCATGCGGCGATGGTGGATCGTATCGACCAGGGACTCGGCGATGTTTTACGGGCATTGAAGGAAAGCGGGGAACTCGACAATACGATTATCATCTTCCTTTCCGATAACGGCGCATCACCCGAATACATGTACCGGCCGGGATATGACCGTCCAAGTCAAACTCCGGATGGGCGCAAGATCCGCTATACCGGGCAGATTCCGGTTGAGGATGTGGGCCGTGACGACACCATGGGCGGAATCGGGCCGGAGTGGGCCAGCGCGGCCAATACCCCGCTGCGGTACTGGAAAAAGGAGTCATATAACGGCGGATGCCAGACGCCTTTCATTGTCTATTGGCCGAAAGGGCTCAAAACGAAACCGGGATCGGTTACCGATCAGTTTTGCCATGTAATGGATATTCAGGCCACCGTGCTCGATGTAGCCGGTATAGAATATCCGGCCAAATTCAAGGGTAAAGAGATGACGCCACCTCGCGGAAAGAGCCTCCTGCCTATATTGCAGGGGTCGAAGCGTGATGGGTACGACATGATATTCTTTGAGCACGAGGGCGGTGCTGCTGTTCGCCAGGATAACTGGAAACTTGTCCGGCTCAAACCTGCTGATCATTGGTCGCTCTACGATTTTTCCAAGGACCGCACCGAAACAACCGATGTGGCGGACCAGTATCCCGAACGCGTGGCAGAGATGGCGGCCGCCTGGAAAGAGTGGTGGACGGATATTCGGCGCAATAACAAGTGATTTCGGGATGACTTCATTCGAGGATCGGCGATGTCAGCCATCCTGGAATCGGGAGCATGGAGGAGCAGTCTATGAAGATGTTGGTTTTTGGTTTAGTCCTGGCAGTGACATCCGCTGCGGTCGCAGGGCCCTGGGTTTCGGATGGCCCGGTCGTGGGGCCGGTGAAACCCGCCCAGCCGCGGGCGGAGATCGAGGCGGGACTGAAGAGCCACGACCAGGCGCTTTACATCAAGGAAGGCTGGATTCGCGATCCCTACATCGTGATCGGTCCGGATGACCTGTACTACCTCACGGGCACCACGATCAATCCGGACGATCCCCGCGAGGAAACAGATCCCTACAATCCGGGTTTGGGAAACGCTTCTGCCGTCGGCAATGTGGTACAGGTCTGGCGCAGCCCCGATCTGATCGACTGGGAATACCTGGGCACGCCCTATACGCTGGAGGACAGCTTCCATAAGGATCCCGGCAATGTGATCTGGGCGCCGGAGGTGCACTGGATTCCGGAAATGAAGCGCTGGGCGCTGGTCCACTGTCCGGGCGACAAGGCCAACCTGGCCCTGAGCGCCGGACCTGAACTGAAGGGGCCGTGGTCCCACCCGATGGGAAAGAAGCTGGGTAAGCGCCATGATCCATCGCTTTTCAAGGATGGCGATAGCTGGTGGTTGCTGTGGGGGAACACGACGGTTGCGCCGCTTAACGGGCAATTCTCGCGCTACACGGCCAAGCCGAAGCGGATCGATCCGGCAGGTTCGCGTACCAACTCCGCAGGCAAGACCGTCTCGGCGATCGGCCACGAAGGGGCCACCGTCCGCAAAATCGGTAAAAAGTATGTTCATTTTGGAACAGCTTGGTCGACCGATATCGGGCGGCGGGGTTCCTACAACATGTACTACTGTACGGCGGACAAGATTGATGGACCGTATGGTCCGCGCCGGTTTGTCGGCCGTTTTCTCGGGCACGGAACTCCGTTCCAAACACTCGACGGCAACTGGTGGTGCACAGCATTCTACAATGCCAATGTACTGCCGCTGGACCGGGAGGGGATCGAGAAGAAGGATTTGGGCGAAACCGCGCAGACCATCAATCAGCGTGGAACGACCATCGTTCCGCTGGAGGTGAAAATCCAGGACGATGGCGACATCTACATCCGTGCAAAGGACCCGGCCTATGCCACGCCCGGACCTGATGAAGTCCAGCAGTTCTGATTTCTTCCACAAACCGAACGGAGTTCTGTTGCCATGTTTATTGATCGGAAAACAGCGTTGTCTTTTATTGTTCTGGGTATGGCGGCAGGGGTCGCGCTTGCGGAAAAACCGAATATTGTCCTGATCATGGTCGATGATATGGGCTTTTCGGATCTCGGCTGCTACGGCAGCGAAATCCATACGCCGAACATTGACCGCATGGCGTCGGAAGGCGTTCGCTTTTCGCGGTTCTACAATGGCTCGCGCTGCTGCCCCACGCGCGCGAGCTTGATGACGGGCCTGCATCCGCATCTGACGGGCATCGGCCACATGACCAATCCGCCCAATTCGAATCAACACGACGCCGGGCCGGATTTCCCGAACTACCGCGGCTTTCTCAATCGCGAATGCGTCACTCTGGCCGAAATGCTCAAGCCGGCGGGCTATGCCACGCTGATGGCCGGGAAATGGCATCTCGGGTTCAACGCGCAGGATCGCTGGCCCCTGCAGCGCGGCTTCGAGAAATACTATGGCTGCATCGCCGGTGCGACCCGCTTTTTCTATCCCAAGGCACCGCGATGCATGACCTTTGGAAACGGGAATGTCGAAAATCCGGAAAGCACCACCGACCGACCGTTTTATACCACCGATGCCTTCACCGACCACGCCATCGGTTTCATCAAGGAGGAAAAGGCCGGGAAGGACCGTCCGTTTTTCCTCTATCTCGCCTATACCGCGCCCCACTGGCCGCATCAGGCGCACGAGGAAGAGATCGCCAAATACCGCGGCAAATACATGCAGGGATGGGACGCGATCCGCAAACAGCGCTACGAAAAACAGGTCGAACTCGGCCTGATCAAGCCCGGGTGGAGGCTGTCGCCGCGCGATGAACGGGTGCCGGAATGGGATTCGCTCGACGCTTCAAAGCAGCAGCAGATGGACATGCGTATGGCGGTCTACGCCGCTATGATCGATCGTCTGGATTGGAATATCGGTCGGCTGATGGAGGCGCTGGAAAAGCTGGGCGTCGCCGACGATACGCTCATTCTCTTTCTTTCCGATAACGGTGCATGTGCCGAAGGGCCGCCCCTGGGGCGTGGCGAAATCATGGATGCAGCGAAGCGCAACCAGGATGAATACAACAGTTATGGTGCGGCGTGGGCCAACGTTTCCAGCACACCCTTCCGGCTCTATAAGCACTTTACCCACGAAGGGGGTGCCGCCTCGCCTTTCTTCATGCGCTGGCCCAAGCGGATAAAACCGACCTCGGACTGGTACGACGCCCCGGCACAGCTCATCGATATTGCGCCGACGCTGCTGGAAGTCGCCGAAGCGGAATATCCGGAGCGCGCCCATGGAAACGCCATCCCGCCGTTGCGCGGCGTACCGCTTACCCCGGCGTTCGACGGGAAGCCGATCCCGCGGTCCGCACCGCTGTTCTCCGAACACGAAGGCAACGCTTTCATCATGGAAGGCGACTGGAAGTTGGTGGGTAGGGGGGTAGCTGCTGCGGGCGGCATCAGAGAAAATAAGTGGGAACTCTACAATTTGGCGGAGGATCGCACCGAATTGAACAACCTTGCGGCAGAGCAGCCCGAACGCGTCGAGCGCATGGCGAAGCTTTGGTCCGCCTGGTCCACCGAAGACCACGTATATCCCAAACCGCGATAGATCCGAACAATGATGATCCGCTTGCTCTCCATACTGTTCGTTTCAGTCGCGCCGCTGGTGGCGTCGGCCGTCGATCAGGAACGTGCTCGGATCGAGTGGGATCCCTCAACACTTCGGCTGGTTTCCGAGAACGCGTCTTACGCGCGGATCATCCGTCTTCGGTCGGGCGATCTGCTATGCGGTTACGAACGTGCAGGGCAGAGCCGCGTCAAGCGCAGTACCGACAACGGTGCCGGTTGGGGCGCTGAAGTTACGGTCACGGACTACCAATACGGTACCGCTTCGAATACTGAGCTCCGGCAGCTGTGCGATGGTCGCGTGTTGCTGTGCTATAACGAGCGGCCGCGCGTTGAGGGACATGCCTATGCCATCATGATGGTGATCAGTGAGGATGAGGGACGGACCTGGGGAGAGGCCCGGCGTCTTTTTACCGCTGGACTGACAAGGGACGATGGATGCTGGGAGCCCGTCGCACTCCAATATCCCGACGGCGAGGTGCAGATTTTCTTTGCCAACGAAAAGCCCTACACCGAAACCAACGAACAGGAAATTTCCATGCTCTCCATTCGCAATCCGGAAAAAGTGCAGACGGTCTCATTCCGTGCCGGCGCGCGCGACGGCATGCCCGTGCCATGCCTGCTCAACGACGGTAAGACGGTGGTTATCGCGATCGAGGACAGCCAATGGAACGATGAACCCGGCCGCATGAAGCCTGTCATTCTCTATTCCTCCATCCGGAAACGCTGGAAGGGGAGCACGATTCGATCCGGCAGCGGGAGCCGGCGCTACGCCCTGAAGGACAAACTTCCGGCGGACGTCTATCTCGGCGCGCCCTACATCGTTCAGATGCCGACCGGCATCACGCTCCTTTCCGCTCAGCTGGAAAACGTGTCCGGCGTCCAGCAGATGATGGTATATCTCGGCGATGAAAAGGCATGCGATTTTGTGAACGGATCGAAGCCGTTCAGCATGGCCCGGACGGCTTCCAGCATGTGGAACTCGCTTTTTGTGAAGGATGACTACACCGTAACCGCCGTTTCCGGAACCAGCATTGACGGGACCCACGGCATTTGGACAATCGATGGAAAAATCGTGGAAATTTAAGATGAAGATGACCGCACTAACAGCTTTGTTCGCGGCTGTGGCGGTTGCTGCGGGGGCGGCACAGCTTCCGGGGGTGAACGACGTTCGCTTTCTGGGTGTTGCGAAGTGGAGCTATTCCGACGCCCAATACAGTTCGGACAGGGATGCCGAGGCAAAGGTGCTTTGGGTGAAACCGGGTCTTGATGATTTAGAGCGAAATCGGTCCCGCCGCCCTCGAGATGCACGGGCCCACAATGTCACCGCAGCCCATGCCATCCGGCACAACTGGAAATAAAAAGGATTATCCAATGAAACAACTGAAATTGTTGACTGCTGCTTTGTTCACCTTGGTGCTGTTGATTCCGCTCAACGGCAGGTCGGATCTGTTGACCGATCTTTCGCTGTCGGCGTCGAGTCTGCTGTATAACGGGGGTGTGGTGGATGATGGCGGCACAGGTGGCAGCCAGAGCGGGGTGCCGGCGCTGGGCGACACCGAGCACCTGGACGGTTTTACGGCCAACATTGCCTTTACGCCGACGGCGGGAGATCTGGCCGGCGGCGCTGTGCTGCTGATGGAGCTCGGCGGAACCTCGAATGGATTTGGTCTATACTTGGTGAATGGCGTTCCAACACTGCTTATGAAGCAGAGCAGCTCGGATGGCGTTTTACCCGATGATTTTTCCGATACCGCGTTGCCGGCCATGGCGGTTCAGTCGTCTGCCGGGACGCTGTCGGCGGATCTATACTACAGCTTTGCCGCGGTTTGGAACCATTCCGCAGCAACACTCGAACTGCTCGTCAAGCCGGCGGGCGGTGCCGTGGTTTACAACAGCTTTTCAATCAGCGGAACCGTTGGGAACTGGTCCGGCAACGATACGTTTTCCGTTGCCACCTTCTCTGATCACGGGTCGGTAGGGGGCTTTTCCGGGAATAATTCCACTGTCGAGGCTATCTTTGACGTGGATAATCTTGCTGCATTCAGCGGGAGTGTTGAGAGTGCGCAACTATGGAACGCAGTCGGTTCCACAATGGCCGTCTCGGTTTCGTTCAGCGCACTGCCCACCACCGTGAATTCGGGCAATACGAACGAGCAGGTGGTGCTGGATTGGTCGGCCCTCGATATACCAGCCGGTGCGACATACACCATCTCCGCCAGCCAGGCAGGCGTGACGTATTCTCCGGCCGGCGCCCAGGCGGGATCGCTTTCAGCGCCGTCTGATAGCGGCACCGTGACCGCTACCATCAACGGATCGCGGGGGGACACGGTTTTCTCGCTGGTGATTGAAGACGCTTCATCCGAAGTCGTCGGTCTTGGAGCGGCCCTGGTGATGCAGCTGGAGCCGGTTCTCTCGGTCGACGCAACCCCGAATACGATTGATATAACGAACGCGAACCAAACGGTTGTGTTTTCATGGACCGGCACCGACCTGCCGCTGAACGCAACCTATGCGATCACCGCCGACAACCCGGTTTCCTTTCCGGAAGGAGGCAATACCGGCTCCATCACGACCGAAGGTATCACGAGTAACTCGCTGCCGGTTGTCGTTAATGGAACATTGGGCAACACGACCCTGACCATGGAAATCTTCACCAACGGGATTTCCGCTCTTAGCAAAAGCATGGTGCTGGCTCGTGCCCGGCCCAACATAATTTTTATTCTGGTGGACGACCTCGGCTACAGCGATCTGGGTTGCTATGGATCGGAAATAAGCACCCCGGTCATCGATAACCTGGCGGCAACCGGATTGCGGTTTACCCACTGCTACAACGCGGCGCGCTGCAGCCCTAGCCGCGCGGGACTGTTAACGGGCCAGCACCCCCATGCGGTGTTTACAAATCCTGCCGCGAGCCTTTCGCCCCTGCGGACAGATAATAATATCACGGTGGCCGAGCTGCTCGGCAGCAACGGCTACAATACCTATGCCGTCGGCAAGTGGCATCTGGGCACCTCTACCGGCCAGAAGCCGGAAGAGCGCGGCTTCGAGCATTTTTGGGGCTACAAGGACAACGACCATTCGAAGGATACCTGGGATGAGTCGCTATATCGTTTCTATTCCAGCAACAACGAGATTTCCCCGATCGTGTACGGTCCAGGGGAATTCTATCAGTCCGACGCCATCGGCGACTATGCCACCAACTTCCTCGATCATGCGCTCAGCAGCGATAAACCGTTCTTCATGTACATCGCCTTCGGGGCACCGCATTTCCCGATTCAGGCGCCGATAGACAAGATCGATGAATATGTTCCGGTCTACACCAACGGATGGGAGCATATCCGCACCAACCGGTATGAGAATATGAAGGCGATCGGCCTGATTTCCGAGCCCCGCTACCACTTGAGTCCTGCCAGCGATTCACCCCCGTGGCAGTCCGCCGGTGTAACGCCCATCCCCGATTGGGCGCCGCTCTCCGCCGATCGCAAGGCGCATTCGGCCCGACTGATGGCGACCTATGCCGCGATGATCGATATTCTCGACTCCAATGTCGGCAAAGTGACGAGCAAGCTCGAACAATACGGCAAACTTGGCAACACGCTGATCGTGTTTCTTTCCGACAACGGCGGCGACCACGAGGGCGGTGTTTTCGGGTCGATTGGTCTCGGGGCCAACACGCCCCCGCTCACGGGAGCCGACCTGCTGACGATGGGACAGCCCGGCTATCCCCCGCCATATCTCGGTGCGGCCTGGGCGAACGCGTCGGTCACACCCTACACCTACTACAAGCGCAACTGCCAGGAAGGTGGTATCGCCAGTCCGCTGGTCGTGCATTGGCCGGACGGTATTTCCCGGCCGGTCGGGGGATTCGTAGACAGCCCGGTCGATATCATCGACTTCATGTCGACGGTTCTGGACATCACCGGCTTTGAGTACCCCTCGAGTTTCAACGGTCACAGCGTGATTGGAATTGAACCGCAGAGCATCAGCATACTGCCTCAGTTTTCATCCACTGGTACAGTGGTGGCGCGCGAACTGGGCTTCGAGCATGAATCCAACCGTGGATACCGCAAGGGCGATTGGAAGCTGGTCACGAAAAACTATACCGATTCGCGCAACGTTGCCGGTGCGATCGAGCTGTACAATCTCGCGTCCGACCCGGTCGAACTCAACGACCTGGCGGCGAGCGATACCGATAAGGTAGCCGAGCTGGTGGCCGACTGGAATGCGTGGGCAACACGGGTCAAGGTTCCGTCCTCCCGCCTGCTCACCTATATCGCACCGCCGCCGCAGGCCAACCCCCCTCTGCTTCCCATCGATCTGTTTGTCGACCGCTACAACCGGGACAACAACATGGATCACGACGCGCAGGAGGGCGGCATGACCGGTTCGCTGGTTCCCCCGCTGGGCGCCGGCGCTGCTTACTACGATTCGTGGGAACAGGGTTCCACCGAGATTGCGGATCTGGTGTTGAGGATGGCGGTGGGTACCGCCGGAATGTCGGAAACGGCACTTCAGCACAACTTTGTCGATCAGGAAATCCTCGATGCCGGCGGCTTCTCGGTTCAGCTGCGGATCAATGAAATCAACAGCATTACCACCGATTCTAGCAACCGCTATGTCGGTTTCGGCGTCGGTTTAACCGCGGCCGAGGCGCAGCAGAGCAATGACATCTTTGCAAATACTGCTCCCTATTCGTTCCGCGGGAGCATTTCTACGCCCGGCACAGCTGATTTCTTTATCGAGCTGGATTTGGCCGGAAATGTCAAGGTGTGGTCCAACGGTTCATTACTCGAAACCATTCCGGTCGGGGTAGCCGGCGGAACGCTGACCGCCGCCTTTGAGCTGGGTTCCTTTGCCTCGGGGGGGGCGGTAACGGTTACGGCCTTCCTGGACGAACAGCTGCTCGATCTCGATTCCGGCAGTGCGGGGGTGTCGCGGACGTTTGTATGGGATAACTCCAGTGCGAACTATATCGGCCTCTCCGCCCGTGCATCCAGCTACACGGCGATGGACAACCTGGCGGTTCGCATTTTTCCCTTCAGTGAATCATTGGCCTCGGAATATGCGCTGTCGGCCGGATTGAACGGATCGGCCGCCGACCTTGACGCCGACCCTGACGACGATGGAAATGACAATCGTGTCGAGTTTGCCATCGGGAGCGATCCTGCTGTGGCCGACGCCGACATAAAGGGGATTGCTTCGGGCCTGGTCGCGACCAATACGTGGGAACTCTATCTGCGGCGGCACATCGATTACGCGGCTATCGGACTTGGCTACACGACACTGTATTGCACGAACCTTGCCAGCAATGTCTGGAACGAGGTTTCATACTTCGAGCTATCATCAGAGAGCGTATCCAATAATGCCAATTACGAAACCGTGCGGATCGCCCTGCCGGAAATGTTGATTAATGAAAATACCAATCTGTTTATCCGCGCCGCCTACGAGTAGGCATGTTAAAATCAGTACACGGAAGGAACGTTGATGAAGCATCGCATCTTGAATTGGGCTGTCGCCTGTCTGCTGGGAACTGCGGGTCTCGCGGTTGCCGAGAAACCGAACCTACTCTTCATTCTGGCCGATGACTGCACCTTCAATGACCTTCCGCTATACGGCGGCGAAAACGCGCGAACACCGAACATTGACCGACTCGCGAGTGAAGGGCTGGTCTTCAACCGCGCCTATGTCAGCCAGGCGATCTGCCAGCCGAGCCGTTCGGCGCTCTATACGGGACTGTACCCCTGGCGAAACGGCGCGGCCTTCAACCATTCCGCCAGCAAGAAGGGGCTGAAAAGCTTGCCGATGTTGCTGCGGCCACTGGGCTACCGCGTCGGTATTGCCGGCAAGGTGGATGTCACGCCGCAATCGGTTTTCCCGTTCAAAGGGGTGCCGGGTTTCGACGATAACTGCGTTCGCAATCCGACCCGGCCGCACGATGTAACCGGGATCAAAGAGTTCATGGCGAAGAAAGACCAGCCGTTTTGCCTGGTTGTATGCCTGGTCGAACCGCATGTGCCATGGGTAATGGGCGATGCTTCTGCCTATCCGGAAGATAACCTCAAACTGCCGCCAAACCTGGCGGATACCAAGCTGACGCGACGCGACTTCGCGGCTTACCTCGCGGAGATTACCTACATGGACAGTCAGGTCGGCGATATCCTTAAAGTGCTTGAGGACAGTGGGCAGGCGAATGATACGTTGGTGATGTTTTCCTCCGAACAGGGCTCGCAGTTCCCCGGATGCAAATGGACGCTTTGGGATACGGGAGTTCACACGGCGCTCATCGCGCGCTGGCCGGGCAGGATTCCTGCAGGAAAACGGACCGATGCGATGGTACAGTATGTTGATGTAACGCCGACCTTTATCGACCTTGCAGGAGGCAAGGTCGATTCCTCCGCATTCGACGGTTCGAGCTTTGCAGCGGTCCTGTCGGGAAAAACGGATGCACACCGGAATTTCGTCTACGGCATTCACAACAACGTTCCCGAAGGGATGGCGTATCCGAGCCGGACGGTTTCCGACGGAACCTACCGCTATATCCGCAACCTGACGCCTGATGCAATCTACATTCAGAAATACCTGATGGGCTACGACGGCGTCGCGCCGCTTCGCAACCAGTATTGGCCACAATGGATTTATGATTCGGTGTCGATTGAAAAAACGGGATCGCTGGTAAAACGCTACATGAAGCGTCCTGCCGAGGAACTCTACCGCACGGACCTCGATCCGTTCGAACTCAACAATCTGGCAGGGAATCCGGAACACGCCGAGGCGCTGGCGCGGCTTTCACGGGAGCTGGACAAGTGGATGGAATCTCAGGGCGATCCCGGTGCGGCAGCCGACACGATGGATGCCTATCTTGCAATCAAGGCCAATGCGAAGTAGCAGGGCGTCACCTTGTCGCAAGTTCAGGTGACATGACGCCTCGCAAGCGATTCTGCTAATCATACATCCATCGGTAACAACGCTGAACACGTTTGCGAGCGACGGATCATGGAAAGATTATTCACAGGTTTAGCCGTATTGCTGGCCATACAGGGTGTGTGGGCTGACACATCGGGTGATGTCGTGATTTCCCCCGAAAGCAGGGGCGTGTTCATCAACCGGTTTTTCATGGATTACAAGTCGAAGGGCCACCACTTCAAAGTCAGTGATGCGGAGTTGGATCAATTGTTTGTCAAAGATGGATTCAACGGCATCCGTACACCAATCTGGGGATCCTTGTCCAGGCCCGCGCATCCATCCGCGGGGAAAGTAGTCGCTTCCTATTATGACGATCATGCCGGTGTGATTCTCCGGGCCAAACAGCGCAATCCTGATTTGATCGTGTTTGCCAGCAAGAAGCTGGATGGCAAGAATAGTTTTCCGGATTGGACAAAGGCGGCTGATGGGGATGGCGTGAGACCGGAGGCTTACGCAACCCTCTTGGCGGATTATCTTGAGCATATGAAGGCGCGGGGCATCACGATTGATGTGCTGGGGATCGATAACGAGCGCGCCTTCAACGAAGGCAAGATCGGCCCACGCCGCCATGTGGAGATCGTTGATGCATTGCGGGCGTTGTCTGTTTCACGCGGCTTCGAGATGCCTCGGATCATCGGTCCCGAAGATTACGGACCGGGCAGGAATCATTGGATGGGCAACCTGATGGACAAGGGATGGGGGGATCGGCTTGATATCTACGGCACGCACTATTATCCGCACCTGCGTCCGCTGGCCAGGCTGCAGGCCGACCTCGCCCGGACGGGTAACCGCGAAAAATGGCACTCTGAACTGCATTGGGCTCAGAAGGATAAGGACGACATGCTCGAGGCCGAGGAGGCCATTTGTGCACTATGGGACTGTACGGATAACGGGATGAACGGCTTGATGTGGTGGGGCTATCGCCGTTCGGGTTTTCGCGGAAGCCTGATGCGCGCTTTTTCCGCTCCGTTGGTCAATGCCAGGCCGGTGGCCGTCGATGATGTTGACGGTGCGGATATATCGAAATGCGGCAAGCTCCAGACCCGCGCTTTCCTGAAGGGCAATCAACTGACGGTATATGCCCTGAACATAAATTCAGGGAAAAACTATTCCAACATGGTGTTCCGTGTGGATTCCGGCTGTATCGTTGGTGACGTAAGCGTGAGGCAGTGGACGAATGTAAATGATGCCGAGGGGGCTGCGTTAGCCATTCCTGCCAAGGGTGCGCAAGGTTTCGAGTTTTCCCTGCCGGACCGATCCATCAGTGCCTTTACGTTCACTTGTACGTCCGGCAAAGACAGCGTTGAGAATCCCGGAACCGGAGGTACTGCTACTGAGCCGTTGTCTTGTGGTGTGTGTAAAGGAGGTAGTAGTGAATAGAAAACGCTGGCGTCGGTGGGTATGATTGGCCTGATTGTTGCATTGGGTGGATGCCAGTCGAAACCCCGGTAAAGAATGGGTTGCGCCAATCCACTATGGGACAGGTTCTGGAATCCGGGTTCGCTAAAGCTGCACATAGCTCATCCGCCTAAAAGACCAGCACAATCTCTGCACAGGCTGCCGCGGCGGGATCGAGACGTTCCTCCAGCGTCCGGCGAATCACATCCGGACTTCGTTTCGCGATTCGCTCGCAAACGCGTGTTCCATTAACGGTTACCATGATAGGCTTGTCGAGGTCGAGGAGCTGGTCCGACAAACGGATGCGTGTTCCTGACGGAACGTTTCCGGTCAAATCGATTTGCTGTCCATTCACCACGGCAACGATCTTGTCCCCTTGTCGTGCGGTTCCATTGGGCAGCCGGATCCAATAGAAACGATCATGTGTCACATCATCCTGAAACCAGACAATCCGGTCCGGCCAGGGATTGCGTGCATAGTCGGCCATCCACGGCAGCGCTTCCTCATCCTTCCGATCCATCCAGTGTCCCTGGCCGCTGTAGACGCGACTGAGATGGACATAGCCGCCCGGATCGTGCTTATGAAGTTTCTCCAGTTGCTCGGCCTTTTCCGCCACGATCTTATTCCTTTCGTATGCAGCATCTTCAGCGCCTACAAAGGTTGCAAAAGGCAGGTTGCGTAATCCCAGCAGGGAGGCATCATTGGGATGTCCTGCCATCATGGCCGCGGCGGCAAAACGATCCGCCATGCGCGGTGCCAATTGCCATACGCCGTCACCACCGGCCGAATAGCCCATGAGATAAACCTTGTCGGGATTCACGCCGTGTACGGCGATGCAGTTTTCGATCAACCGCTCAAAAAGCGGGTCGATATGCTTCTTGTGCCACAAATCCCAGTCGTTGTTCGGTGCGCGCGGGGCAATATAGATTCCCTCTTTGGGTTCGTAGAGTTTGGCCTGGTTTTCCCACTGCTGGTCATTGAGCTCCGCCGGACAGTTTCCGCCGCCGTGCATGGAAATCCAGAGGCTCCGGCCTGACTCCGGAGCCGTGCCGTAAATGCTTTCCTTCCACTTCAGGGTATTCCCTTCGAGGGTGATCTGCCTGACCTCCAATTCTTCTTTTCGTTCGGCGAGTGACGCTTTCACCATCTCGGCATAGATTCCTTCAATCAGCCCGGGAACCTCGGATTTGGAGATTCTCTTTGGCAGAGGCGCAAGGTCCTGCGGGTGGACATCCATCGTGGACGCTCCCTTCGCCGCAACGAAGAGTTCGGTCTGATAGCTGCGGAACTGGATGCGGTAGCGGTTCCCGGGGACAATTTCCAGCTCGGGCATATCGTTTAGGTCCACGGTTTCATCGCGTGTTTTGAAGCGGGCCACGATATCGCCGTCCTCCGATAGAAGCATGCCCTCAAGAGCCGTACGCCGGTTGTTCGTGGAATACAGCCGTATGCCCAGTGTGTTTTTCAAAGGAGCCTGTTTCGCATAGCGGTCCGTCACATTGATACCGGGAACCGATTGATCATCGGGTGCCCAGACCATGGGAAAGTTCAGTCCGGTTTTCTCCCACGAGGTGGCATAGATGGCGTGCAGCGGTTCATCCTCTATGGCCCTGGCCGCATCGTCCGTGAACCATCCCCGGTCGACACCATTTGCATCGTATTCATCGGCCCCGACAAAATGCCAGTCGCCGTCCCAGAATTCGACCCAGGTATGGTTGCCGCGCTGGTTGGTCCAGAGTGGTGTGCCGACGATTCGCGCCGGAATACCCACGGCCCGGCAGGCGTCCACAAGAATAATCGAAAGGCCGGTACAGCTGGCCATACCCTGCGCGGCGGACTCAAATGGACTCTGATTGGGACGGTTGCGCTTTGTGCTGTAGTGTACATTCACAACATTGAAGAAATCGCGGTTAAGCCGTTGGACCGCTTCCGTGGCGGTATGTGCTTCCGCGACAATGTTTGACGCCATCTCAAAATAGCTGGCGCGCCACGGATCCCTGCTCTCGTCAATGACTGCGTAGGGCAGTACGTCATTGAAGAAAAGATCCTTCGGGACCTGCGCGGCCCATGGGAAGCTGCTGCGTGCACGCAAGGCCAGATCAAGGTTTTCTTCAAGGAAGTCGGCATCCAGCCGTTTCCTATCGGCCTGCGGCATGTGTTCAATCAGGAAACGTGCCGCCGCTGCACCTTCCTTCCCGTGCTTGCTTCGTGCGCCGATGACAAAATCCGTCGCCGTGTCCGCACGGACTGCTGAGGCACAAATGATGACAAGAACGCATGATTTCAGTATGTTATCCATCATATTCCAGGCGTTTGGCGGGGTTCTCCTATTCCCCGTAATGGGGGACAGCACATTCCCATTTTCTATTCATGATGTTCCGCTCAGTTCATCCGGTTATATTTAGCGACGGCTTCGGCACGGGAATGGACGTGGAGTTTTTCATAAATCCGGCGGTTGTAGGTGTTGACGGTGTTTGAAGAAATGCCGAGTTCGTTGGCGATCTCCTTGCAGAGGCGTCCGCGGGCAAGCAGGGTGAGTACTTCCATTTCGCGTTCTGAAAGTTCTTCGAGTTTATCTTTTCGCGTAGTCGGCGCTTCTTCCGCTGTATGAAAGCGCTGCACCACTTTGCGCGCAATTTCGCCGTTCATGGGGGAGCCGCCGCGTGCAACTTCCTCCAGCGCCGGAATCAGTTCATCTACAATCGACCGCTTCAGCAGATAACCCACAGCGCCGGCAGAGAGGGCGTCGAAAATATAGTCGGATTCATTGTAGACGGTAAGGATCACAAAGTTGGTGTCCGGCATTTGCGGTTTGAGTTCCCGGATGCATTCAATGCCCTTCATGCCCGGCATGTTGATGTCCATCAGAACAATGTCCGGGTTGAGTTCGGGCAGCCCCCGCATGGCGGTTATGGCATCGGGGAACAGACCTACGCACTTGAAGCGGGACTCCTCCTGAAGTAAGTCGGCAACAAGTTCGCGTGTGCTGCGGTGATCGTCAACGATGGCAATGGTCGCGAGGTTTTTCATGGATTTCCCTCCTTCAGCGGCTGTTCAAATTCCACGGTGGTTCCGTGCTTTTCATTGGTCCTGATTGAAAAAGTTCCCCCGTTCAGCTGCATGCGCCGGCGCATGCTGACCAACCCACGCTGGAAGCGTTCGCCCCGGTCGGATGCAATCCCTTTGCCATTGTCGTGCACGGCCAGTCTCAGCAGTTGATCCGCTATGTTGACCTCCAGAAGAACCTCGGTGGCTTCTGCATGTTTTACGATATTGTTCAACGCCTCTTTCAGCGCGAGAAACAGATTATGCCGGATAGGGCCGGATATCTCAGCCTTGGGCAGTTGAAGTGGCATATCGGTTTTGCAGTCAATCGCTGTATTTTCAAAAAAGCTGTAGGCGTACTGTGTCAGATATCCGATCAGGTGTTCCAGGTTGTCGTTGGTCGGGCGTACGACCCAGACCATTTCGTCCAGTGCGGCAACCAGCTTGTTGGTTACTTGCCGGATTTCCAGCACGCTCTGCGGTGTTTCATTCATGCCCAGCTTCTTTGCAACTCCTGTCACGCGGTGGCACAGGAGCTGAAGCCGGGTGAGTTCGGAACCGATTTCGTCGTGCAGATCCATCGCGATGCGGGTGCGTTCCTGTTCGACGGCTTTGCTTTGCTCCATGAGAATCAGTTTGCGACGATTTATGCGGTCCGCTGCCGCAAGCGAAACCAGCACCAGGAGTCCGCCGGCGGCCAGGTACGCGAGGGCCTTGAACCACCAGGTTTCCCAGAAGTAGGGTTTTACCGTGATGTCGATACGGGTTGGATCCCGGTTCCAGAAGCCGTCCCGGTTGGATGCGGTCAGCTCAAAACGGTATCGTCCCGGCGGCAGGTGCTGGTAGCTGGCTATCCGTCTTGAGCCAAGGTCAAACCAATCATCCGACAAGCCGTTCATCCGGCATTTAAATCGGATTCGTGATGCAGAGACAAAATTCAGTCCTGCATAGTGGATGTCGAGCCGGTTGACCCCGGGTTCGAGCGCAATACTGTTGAGTCCTTCGAGCGAATGCTGTTTTCCGCTAACGATGGCTTCGGTCAGTAAGAGCGGGACCGGATTCGTTTGCGCACTGATTTCCGCGGGATCGAATGAGACAACCTGCTGGTCGGAGAGCACCCAGAATCTGTGGTCTTCTGTTTCACAGACCGACGAGGAGACTTCATTGATATCCATGCCGGTGCCGATTCCATCGTTGGTGTCGAGAAGGATGATTGATTCCGGGGTGTTGCTGTTTTGCAACGCATCGGTGCTGAATCCGGAAAGCCCCAGCTCTCCCATGACCCACAGCCGTCCGGTTTGATCCTGAAGAATGCCGGAAATAATATTCTGCCGGATGAGCACTTCTTTCGCCGTCCCATTCTCCAAACGAAAGAGTCCTTTACCGATAGTTCCGATCCAGAGTAGTCCGGGCGTGGTCTGGTCGACGAACAGCGCGGAGATATCCGCATTGGAAAGACCGCTTGCCGGGGTGACAAAATCCAAATTGCCCTCCTTCAAGCAGGCCAATCCGCCACGCTCCATTCCGATCCAGAGCGTGTTATCTACCGTCGAGGCAAGACAATGGATGTATGAAATACCTCTATCAGGCCCGAGGACATTCTTCCAGCCTTCGTCTGTTCTGCACCAAAGGCCGCTTTCTCCGCCGGCCCAGAGTGTGCCATCGGGGGTTTCATGCAGTGTGCGGATTTTATCGATCGCTTTTGTTTGCGGCCAGATCTTGTTGTTTTCGCTGGTTACATTGTTGTGTCTCAGCAGAAAACCAAAATCATCGTTGGTCCAAAGCATTTCGTTCCGGTCTTCCAGCAGAACCCGGGAAACTCTTTCCTGATATTCGAATCCGGGCTCCTCTGTCAGATGGTTGTCCTCCAGGCGATATATGAGCCCTTTGTTGGATCCCAGCCACACGCCGCCTTTGCTGCGCGGAGCGATGGAACGGAAAACAATGAACGGCCAGCTGGCGTGGATTCCGGAAAAGGAGGGACATTGAAAGCGAATCGACTGCAACCCCACCGGCGTACCGACCCAGAGGGTCTCTTCGGCATCTTCCATCAGGCAGAGAATCGTGCTTGACGCCAGGCCTTCCAGTAGTCGGATACGCGTAATGTCACCGGTTCGGTGAAGAATGAATACGCCGCCATGTACCGTCCCTGCAACCAGGTCGCCGTTTTTGCGTTCCAGCAGTCGGACGGTCTGCTGTTTAATGGCCCAGGGGGTCGGACCAAGATCCTCCACGACCGCACCGTCTTTTATGCGTACAATCCGCTCATTGCGGATCGTCCAACCATCGGGGAGAGGGGCCGAGGAATTGGTTATCAGTGGTTCGCTATTAATGGTTCCGGCATTGGTCACCAGAAGCTGTTCACCTTTTCGGTTGATGGCCCAGACAGATCCGTCTTCCTTTTCCGTAAAACCGGTGATTGTTGAGCCGATCCAGTTGGACGGGCAGTCGTATGCAGTAAAACGGCTGCCGGTCCGTATCGTGATATGTCCGGTCCCATGGCCGAGATAGAGGCGTCCGGCTTGGTCTTCGAACAGGGCGGTTATGAGATTGTTCGGCAGCGTGGGTACCGCGCGCATATCAAAGTGTTCAAAAACAATGCCATCGAAACGGGTGGCCCCGTTTGGAGTGGCAAGCCAGATGTAGCCGTTGCGGCGCTGCAGGATATCATTGATCTGGTTGTAGGGGAGGCCGTCCACCACGCGCCAGGTGTTGATAATATATGGCTGCAATGTTTCAAGCCCGCCCTCCGGTGTGACAAGCTGTGCACGAACAGAGGGCGTCAACCACAAGAAGACAGGCAGTACGATCGCGGAAGCCGCTTTCAGAAGCCGATTGGAGAGACGGGATATTGTCATTGTAATCTATGTTTTATCACCTAGCCGCCACGTTACACGAGTTCACGGAAATTTCCGAGGTTGTTTTATCCTGGTACCGCTGTTTTGTCCGGCGAAGCTGCTGTTCTTCTTAGTGCTTATAGCTATCAGGAGCAGCTCATCCGGGCAAGTCGACTGTTGTACCCTGTTTAGGTGACATGACATCCGGCGACATGGATTCTATTCCTATACGCACGATTCGGAGCACATTCTGCCGACCTTCTTTTTGGCAACGGATTGGCGCTTGGAGTGAATATTTTTTGTTGGAGATATTGCATGAAACATAAGTTCGTTTTAGCCGCATTGCTGCTGTGGGCGGCGGGGGCATCGGCTGGAGAACCTAAAAATGTATTGATGATTCTGGTGGATGACCTGAAAGCGGAATTCGGAGCATATGGGAATTCGCTGGTTTCGTCCCCCAATCTGGATCGGCTGGCCTCCAAAGGCATCCGCTTTGACCGTGCCTACTGCAATCAGGCGGTCTGCGGTCCTTCCCGAAACAACCTGCTGGTCGGACTGCGCTCTACAACGTTGGGGCTCTATGGTTTTGATCCCGGGTTCCGGGCGGTATTTCCTGACGCCGTAACCCTTCCACAGTATTTCATGCAGCATGGGTATCAGGTCGAAGGGGTGGGGAAGGTTTATCACATCGGGCATGGGAATTATGGCGACGACGCTTCGTGGAGTTCTCCATTCCATCCGGACAAGGTTGTGGATTATGTGCTGGAAGAGAGCACGGGGGGGCAGCTTACCCGTGAAGAGGCGTATTTTTCAAATCAGTCGCTGGGCAATATCGGACGGTTGCCGCGCGGAGCGGCATGGGAGTGTGCGGATGTGGACGATAATGCCTATGCTGACGGCCGTATTGCCTCCGAAGGGATTCGCCGGCTCAACAGGCTGAAAGCGTCCGATAAACCGTTTTTCCTCGCAGTTGGTTTCGTAAAACCGCACCTGCCGTTTTGTGCGCCGAAAAAATACTGGGATCTCTATGAGGATTCTGATTTTAAGCTGACCGAGCGGGACACGCCGCCTGAAAGGGCTCCGCCGTATGCCGGTAAGGATCCACGAATAGAAATTGCAAACTATAAACCGGTGCCTGCCGACGGACAGGTTCCTGACGACATGCAGCGGCATTTGATGCATGGCTATTTTGCATCCCTGAGCTATATGGATGCACAACTCGGTCGACTGATGGACGAGGTGGAGCGTCTGGGGCTGGCCGAAGATACCGTGATTATGCTGTGGGGTGATAACGGCTGGCACTTTGGCGATCATGGAACCTGGACCAAGCACACCAACTATGAACAGGATAACCACATCCCACTGTTCTTTCTCGTCCCCGGGATAGTCACGCCGGGCTCGAGTACCCAGGCCTTTGCCGAAACCGTGGATCTCTATCCGACACTGGCTGAACTGGCCGGGCTTCCGGCTCCCGATGTCCCGCAGGGGATCGATGGCAAAAGCCTGGTGCCGGTATTGAAGGATCCTCTGGCGTCAACCCGCGACCATGTCTATCATTCCTATGCACGGGGGAATCGGATTGGCCGAGCCATTCGTACCGATCGTTATCGCATGGTGGAGTGGAAGGTGGCCGGCGCGCCTGGAAGCGAAGCGGAATATGAATTGTACGATTATGATTCATCGGCGTTGGAAAAGAAAAATATCGCAGATTCAAATCCAGAGGTTCTGGAGATGATGAAGGCCATCCTTGCCCGTTATCCTGAAGCGGTTGCGCCGGGAGGGCTGGTTAGGCATAATAATTAGAAGTATCGCGACTTGATGTGTTAAAAATGATAGTTGGAGGAAGAAGATGATGACTGTGAAAAGAACAGTATATTTGATGGGTTGTTTGCTGATCGTACTGGCGGCAAAAGGGGCGGATTTCCGTCCGCCATCGGTGCCGCTGGTGGCATGCGACCCGTATTTCAGTATTTGGTCACCAGCGGATACACTGACGGGTGCACAAACGGTTCACTGGACCGGAAGACCGTATCCGCTGACGTCGTTGATCCGAATTGACGGGCAGGCGTATCGTCTGATGGGGCAAGTACCTTCAACGTTGCCTGTTTTGGAACAGACCGGATTGGAAGTGCTTCCGACCCGGACGATCTACACCTTCGAAAAAGACGGCTTTATCGTGAAGATGACGTTCATGCAGCCGGCGCTTCCGGATGATATCGACCTGATGAGTCGGCCGGTCACCTATCTGACATGGTCCTGTTTTTCGACGGATGGAACGGCTCATGATGTTCAGGTCTATTTTGATGCCGGAACGCATCTGGTCGTGAACGAGCCGGACCAGGAAGTCGTTTGGGCAGGTGTGACCGGCAATGGAATGAACGTTCTTAAGGCCGGATCGCTCAGTCAGAATGTGCTGGGGCGGAAGGGCGATGGCGTCCGCATCGACTGGGGCTATCTGTATCTGGCAGCATCCGAACAGAATTCCTCCATAGCGATTGCGGAAGAAGGGATCAGCCGGGAGGCGTTTACACGTAGCGGAAAGCTGGATGGGAAGGTGTTGCAGGACATGCCGCGCCGGGTGAATAGCGGTGCTCCGATGATGGCGATGGCGTTTGATCTCGATTCGGTATCCACAGCACCGGAAAGTTGTCAGGTGATATTGGCCTATGACGATATTGACTCGATTCTCTATTTCGGCAAACACCTGAAGGCCTACTGGAAGAAGGATGGAAAGAACATCGAGCAGCTGATTGCCGAAGCCGTTCGTGATTACCCAGCCCTGGAAAAACGCTGCGTGCAGTTTGATAAGGAACTCATGCAGGATCTGTACGATGCCGGCGGCAACGATTATCAGAAAATTGCTGCGCTGGCGTATCGACAGGCGCTGGGCGGAAACAAGATTGTCGCCGATACCAGCGGCATGCCGTTGATGTTCAGTAAAGAAAACTTCAGTAACGGATGCATGGGAACCGTGGACGTTTTTTATCCCTTTGCACCACAGGTGCTGCTGCTGAATCCGACGCTGGCGAAGGCATCGTTTGTGCCGATTCTGGAATACGGTCGGTCCGAACGCTGGAAGTTTCCGTTTGCTCCGCACGATATAGGCACCTATCCGCATGCGCTGGGTCAGGTGTATGGCGGTGGTGAAAGGAGCGAAGACAACCAGATGCCGGTGGAAGAGTGCGGAAACATGATTCTGCTGGTGGCCGCTGTTGTGGAGGCGGAGCAGGATATTGCCTTTGCCAGGCAGTACTGGGATGTGCTGACCACCTGGGCGGAGTATCTGAAAAGCAAGGGACTGGATCCGGAAAACCAGCTCTGCACGGATGACTTTGCTGGCCATCTGGCGCATAATGTCAACCTGTCGGTGAAAGCGATCGTGGCGTTGGGGGCCTATTCGAAAATGGCCGATATGATGGGGGATACGCTCACGGCCGCAAAATATCGCCAAACAGCCGAACAGTATGTTGCGCAGTGGATGAAGATGGCTGATAACGGTGACCATTATCGTTTGGCATTTGATCGTGAAGGCAGCTGGAGCCAGAAGTACAACCTTGTCTGGGACCGTCTGCTCAATCTGGATCTCTTCCCGGAAAGCGTTGCGAAGAAGGAGATGGCCTACTACCGGAAAATACAGAACAAGTATGGTTTGCCGCTGGATAACCGGAAAGAATACACCAAGCTCGACTGGATTGTCTGGACGGCCACCATTACCGGGGAAAAGGATGACTTTGAAGCCTTGATTGCGCCGATTGTCGATTTCCTGAATGAAACCCCGCAGCGGGTTCCCATGACGGACTGGTATTGGACGAACGATGCAAGACAACGCGGATTCCAGGCGCGCCCTGTGGTTGGTGGTGTCTTTATTAAACTGATGGACAACAAACAGGTTTGGAACAAGTGGGTTAAGCGTGCCGATTCCGTGAAGGGTACCTGGGCACCGCTGCCTAAACCGCCGAAGATTATTGATGTGGTCCCCACATCTGAAGATGCGCCCCAGGAATGGTTCTACACGTTCAATAAACCGGATGCCGACTGGATGATGCCCGACTTCAAGGCCGAGCGCGCCGGATGGAAAGAGGGCCCGGGTGGATTCGGCAGTACGCCTCGCGTGGAAAACCGCACCAAATGGACGTCGTCCGATATTTGGATTCGCAGAACGTTCACGCTGAATCAAAGCATTACGCCTGACACGTATCTGATGGCCTATCATGATGAAGATGCGGAAATCTACATCAACGGAGAGCTGGTTATGAAGCTCGATGGCTATAACACAAGCTATAGCTGGATTTCCATGAACGAGGCCATGCGCAAGGCGCTGAAGCACGGCAAAAACACGATTGCCATTCACTGTCACCAGACCTCGGGCGGACAGTATATCGATGCCGGTTTTGTGAGGGTGATTGAACAGGATTGATTAAACACGCCGGCGCAAAGGGTGCGAAACCCTGACGGGCTTTGCCTCTTTGTGCTGGAATAAAGACAACAAATAACGGGTGATAGCATGAAGTTTTCAGTTTCGATTCTCGGGGCATTAATGATCGCCGGCGCCGCATGGGCCGGTACGGAAGGCAAACTTGTGGATCTGGTCAATCCGTTGATGGGAACCGATTCGGAGTTTAAGCTGTCGAACGGGAATACCTATCCGGCGATCGCCCGGCCATGGGGGATGAATTTCTGGACGCCGCAGACCGCACCGATGGGCGATGGCTGGTGCTACAATTATGATCACTATAAAATCCGCGGCTTTAAGCAGACCCATCAGCCGAGCCCGTGGATAAACGATTATGCCGCGTTCTCGCTCATGCCGATTACGGGGCCGCTGACGTTTAAGGAGGATGACCGCGCTTCGTGGTTTTCGCACAAGGCGGAAGTGGCCCGGCCGCACTACTATAAGGTCTATCTCGCGGATTATGATGTAACCACCGAGCTGACCCCCTCGGATCGCGCGGTGTCGTTCCGCATTACGTTCCCGGACAGCGACGAGTCCTATGTTTTGATCGATGGATACAACGGCGGTTCGATGGTGAAGGTAATTCCTTCCGAACGTAAAGTGATCGGCTATTGCCGGAACAACCATGGCGGTGTCCCCCGGAATTTCAAAAACTGGTTTGTGGCGGAATTCGATAAGGATTTCGAGGTGGTCAAAACCTGGAACGGCGATGACCTGAAGGCGGATAAGGAGGCCGAAGGCGATCATGTCGGTGCGGTGATTGGTTTCAAAACCAGGAAGGGTGAAGAGGTGCATGTGAAGGTGGCCTCATCATTCATCAGCCTGGAACAGGCGGAACTGAACCTGTCGCGTGAAATCGGCAGGAAAACCTTTGACGAAGTAAAGCGTGAAGGCGAAGCGGTCTGGGAAAAGCAGCTGTCCCGTATCCGTGTTGAGGGCGGAACGGAGGCCCAGCAGAAAACCTTCTACTCCTGCCTGTATCGCACCCTGCTGTTTCCGCGGCGCTTCTATGAGATTGATGCGTCGAACCAGGTGGTTCACTACAGCCCCTATAACGGTGACGTGCTGCCCGGCTACATGTTCACGGACAATGGCTTCTGGGATACGTTCCGTGCGGTTTTCCCGTTCTTTACCCTGATGTATCCTGATCTGGACTCCCAGATCATGCAGGGACTGGTCAACACCTACAAGGAGAGTGGCTGGCTTCCGGAGTGGGCGAGTCCGGGGCATCGCGGATGCATGATCGGCTCCAACTCGTCGTCGCTGATTGCGGATGCCTACCTGAAAGGCATTCGGGGCTACGATATTGATACGCTGTATGAAGCGATGATCAAGAACACGAAGGGCTACATGAAAGAGATCACTTCGGTAGGCCGGCTGGGCGCGCAGGAGTACAACGAGTACGGCTATGTGCCGTATGATGTCGGAATCCGTGAAAACACGGCCCGGACGCTGGAATATGCCTATGCCGATTTCTGCATCTGGAAACTGGCGCAGGAGCTGGGACGTCCGCAGGATGAAATCAATCTGTTTAAAAAGCGGGCCCGCAATTACCGGAATGTGTTCGACAAGGAAAACAACCTGATGCGCGGCCGGAATAAAGACGGTGAATTCCAGTCTCCGTTCAGTCCATATAAATGGGGTGATGCGTTTACCGAAGGCAACAGCTGGCACTACACGTGGAGCGTGTTCCAGGATGTGGAAGGGCTGAAGCAGCTCATGGGCGGCGATGATGAGTTTGTGAAGATGCTCGATACCGTGTTCATCGTGCCGCCGATCTTCGACGAATCCTATTATGGTGCTGTCATCCATGAAATCCGCGAAATGCAGATTGCGGGCATGGGGAACTATGCGCACGGAAATCAGCCGATTCAGCATATGATTTATCTTTACGGATATACCTCCCAGCCGTGGAAGGCGCAGCAGCATGTGCGCGAGGTTCTGACCAGGCTGTATAACTGTCAGCCGGATGGATATTGCGGCGACGAGGATAACGGTCAGACCTCGGCCTGGTATGTGTTCAGCGCCATGGGATTCTATCCGGTCTGCCCGGGAACGGATGAATATGTGTTCGGCGCGCCACTGTTCAACAAAATTACGCTGAAGCTGGAAAACGGCAATACGTTTGTTATTCAGGCCGACAATAATTCGGCGTCCAATTTCTATGTGGATCGAACGGATCTGAACGGCAAGGAATACCAGAAGAACTACATCACGTACGGCGATATCCAGAACGGTGGAACGCTGCGGTTCATCATGTCGGATAAACCGAATAAAATGCGCTGCACATCGCCGGCAAGCTTCCCGTATTCAATGACGAACGAGGACTGATTCAAACTACGGAATACACGGATGTCGGTTTAGTCCCTCGAATCAGTGCTTCCAGTGGTTAAACAAGAGGTTTTGCAATGAAGTTAATTCCCTTTTTGATGGGGGTGTGTGTTGCGCTCTCGGCTGCGGCGGATGAAGGGGTGCGGTTGGTGACGGACCGCAGCCTGGAGTTGACAGGTTTTCAGGATCACGGCGGATATAATCCGGAGACCGATTTCCGCAATGATTTTGCGATGGTGTACGGAGCCGATAACCCCAAACTGGCCGAACAGATTCAGTCCTGGACGGAAATGGGGTATGTTCCGCAGATGATGACGGGAATTGCCTGGGGGCAGTATGCCGACTTCCGGGATATGAACGGCAATGATATCATGTCGCTGATCCAGGTGGAAAACAACGGGCGCGACAAAGGGCATGGGTATCGGACGCCCTACATTGTTCCGTCGATTGAATTTGCGGATTACATGTCCGATAAGCTGAAGGCTGCGATTGATGCCGGGGTGGTGGCGATTCATCTGGAGGAGCCCGAGTTCTGGGCCTATACCGGTTTCTCGAAAGCGTTCGAGCGGGAGTGGGAACTGTATTATGGCGAACCGTATGTGCGGGCCGATTCCACTCCTGACGCGCAATACAAAGCCAGCCGCCTGAAGTATTATCTTTACAGCCGCACGCTGCGTCGCGTGGCGGAAAGCTGTAAAGAGTATGCCAAGCAGAAATATAACCGAGACGTGCGGATGTATGTGCCGACGCACAGTCTGATCAACTATACGCAGTGGGGCATTGTCTCCCCGCAATCGTCGTTGATCGACTCGGGAGTAATTGACGGCTGCATTGCCCAGATCTGGACGGGCACGTCGCGAACCCCGAATGTCTATGAGGGTCGTCGGAAGGAACGCACGTTTGAAACGGCGTTCCTGGAATACGGGGTGATGCAGGAACTGGTACGCAATACGGGGCGCCGCATGTGGTTTCTGCATGACCCGATCGAGGACAATGCACGGCATACGTGGGATGACTACCGTTATAACTACAAGGCCACGCTGATTGCTTCGCTGTTGCATCCGAAGGTCTGGCACTATGAAATATGCCCGTGGCCCCCGCGCGTCTTCGAGAAAAAATATCCGTTGAACTCGGAGGATGCCGAATTCATTCCGCCGGATTATGCCACGACGTTGTGCACTGTGTTCAACCAGTTGCGGGATATGAACCAGCCGGATATCGATTGGGGCAGCGCGATCCGCGGCATCGGTGTGCTGATGGCGGATTCCGCGATGTTCCAGCGGGCGGAGCCCTGTTTCCATTTGGCCGCCAACGATAAATCCGATCCGAAAACCGCCGAGCGTTCGGAGGTGCATGATCTTTCAGGATTCTACGGACTGGCGTTGCCGTTGCTGAAACACGGCATTCCGGTTCAGCCGGTTCAGCTCGATAACACTGTGCGCTTTGCCAATTACCTTGATGGATACAAGGTGCTTGTTGTCAGTTATGAGTTCATGAAGCCGCAGTCTCCCTCCATGAACCAGGCGCTGGCCGACTGGACTGCAAAGGGTGGCGTGCTGGTGTATGTGGGGGCGGATACGGATCCGTTCAATACGGTGAACCATTGGTGGAATTCAGGGGCGTGCGATTATGAAGCGCCGTCGGAACACTTAATGGAATTGCTGGGTCGCGAGCGCAAGGCGAAAGAGGGCGACTATACCTTTGGCAAAGGCCATGTATTTGTGGTCCGCAAGCATCCGGCGTACTACACGCGTTCAAGGGAAGCCGCAGACGAGTATCGCCGGCTGATCCAGCAGGCAGCGGAACAGGCCGGCCTGGCGTATAACGAATGTAATTTCATGAAGCTGGAACGTGGGCCGTACGTGATCGCAGCCTGCCTGGAAGAGTCGGTTTCGGAGCAACCGCTGGTGCTGAAGGGTTTGTTTGTGGATGTTTTCGATCCCGCATTGCCGGTGCTGGAAAAGGTGACGCTGAAGCCCGGTCAGCGCGCCTTTCTGATGGATCTTAACCGGTTGGCGCCGGAAAAGGCGCAACCGATTGCTTCGTCGGCGCGCATTGAAAGCTGGGAGACGCGTGATAACGGCGTGCTGATTGCTCAGACCAGCACGAAAGGAGTCAATGTGACCACCCGGTTACGATTGCCAAAGTGCCCGGTGGCGATGACGGTCAACAGCAGTGAGTTTACCGACTTTAAATGGAATGAGCAGAGCGGAACGCTCTATTTTGAATTGCCGCCGGACGGCAAGGCGCGGGAAATCTGGATTGGATGGTGAGAAACTGATGGATTTAAAAAAACTGATTTGGGGGATGGTGCTGCTCGCTCCGGGTATTGGTTTCGCTACTTCAGGTGGGGTGGTCCAGATTGATTATTCCGCAGCCCCTCGGCTTCAGTCCTGGTGTGAGCATGCGCAGAGCGAGATGGAGGCCTGGTATCCGCGCCTGATTAATCTGATGGCGCCCACTGGAGAAGAGATGCCGGAGGAAATCCTCTTCCGGGTCAAGGACTCGAATGAGGGGGTGGCCTGGACTTCCGGAAATCAGATTACCGCGGTATCCGGATGGATTGATAACAATCCGGAGGATGTCGGTTTTGCAATTCATGAACTGGTGCATGTGGTACAGCACTATCCGGCCGGAAATCCAGGATGGGTGGTTGAAGGTATGGCGGATTATTTGCGATGGGGGATCTATGACGGGAAGCCCCTTTCTTGGTTTCCTGTATCGGAAAAAAAGAACGGCTATGAAGACAGCTACCGTGTAACGGCCGGTTTTTTTCTCTGGCTGGAGTCCGGACCCGCGCCGGGTATTGTCAGGCGGTTGGACTGGGCGATGCGTAAAAAGGATTATGAAGACCATATTTTCAGAGAGTGCTCGGGGAAATCCCTCGCCACACTGTGGAATGAGTATCTAAAGGCTCGGAAAAAGCAGTCCTAGAAACGAGGTCGAATCATTTGATCTGGGTGTATTCTTTCCCGTCGATGATGATCGTTTGAGTTCAGTGTCAATTAATACCATATCCGGCCGGCTGTCCTGACCGCCGACGGTATTGTTCTGATTTATACCGGAAGAAACGAAGCGGGAGCCGGCGGCGATGCTGCTTATGCTCCCCATGTCTACTGTGCCGGTCAGTTATTGTTCGACAGGGAACAACCATATCCGGTGATCGGCCGACTGGATGCGCTATGCCTGATTTCCGAAGAGCCCTTTCAGCGGAGCGGAAATCATCCGGCCGGAACGGTTTTATCGAGGGGCTGGTTTATCATCGGAATCAATGGTTGCTCTATTACGGTTGTGCAGATTCTTTTGTAGCGTAGCTGAATGCAACACTGATGAACTATATCAACGACGCGCTTCCGCGAACCTTAACATTGGCCCTGAGGCAGGCGGAGCGCGGCAATCTTGCAAATGAGCATTGATGATCGGCTGAATTGACGCAGCACACAGTTCATGCTATCCACTTTCATCCATTTTTCTTCTGACGTGTAAATATGAAAACCTGTCCTTATCGAAGAGTAGTCCTGGCGTTTATAGCATGCCTGCTAACGCTGCCCTGTCACGGTGAAGTAGAGTTCAATCGTCAGAATTTGGTGCGTATTCTTCCATATCGTCTGCAATCCTGGCAGGTGAGCGACGGCCTGCCCTTTAATCAGATCCAGGATGTTATTCAGCGTCAAAACGGCTTTATCTGGGTTGCTACACTAAACGGTCCGGCACGTTTTGACGGCGTACAGTTTGAGATATTCAACGTGGGTAACACCGAGGGCTTGCCGGATAACCGGATCATGAAGCTGGCGGAGGATACCGCCGGCCACCTTTTCCTCGGGCACGAGAAGGGCAACGTCAGCACATGGATCGGCAATCGTTTTCTCGAACTGGCCGGTACCGACCGCTTTGGGGATGCCGCTGTTGAGCAGTTTGTCGCCTGCGCAGACGATACATTGTGGGTGGTGTTCAAGGGTGGCGACAGGATGCCGGTCAGCCGCAATGGCCAGGTGTTGACAAATCCCCTGCCTGAATCTGAATGGCCGCCTTTTGATCCGTTGCCCGGTCCGGCCAACGGCTGGACGGAGCAGGAGGGCGAAGTGGTCCAGATGGTCGATGGAGAGGTCGTCCGTCGCTGGGGCAATGTTCCCTGGGACGTCACACAGGATATACGTTTTCTGGAACTTTCAAACGGGGATGTAGTGGCCGGAATGACCTATGGCGGGGTTTGGATCATGCATCCCGATCATACCGTAACGCGTCTGGACCGGGGCGTAGGACTCCTGTCGCATACGGTGCTCAGCCTGACCGAAGATAGCGAGCATACACTGTGGCTCGGTACCAAATCAGGGCTGCAATCTTTTCGCTACAGCCGTTATACCGGCTACAGCATTGGAAATGCATTCACCCGGCCTGTGTCAATCAGGGCCCGAAACGGCCATATCTGGCTGGGCAGCAACGAAGAATCGCTTTGGCGTCTGGATGATGATGCCTTTGTTATACTTGCGCGACCACCCGCGATCGCGCGCAGTATATTTGCTGTTTTCGAGGATGCTCAGGGGGTCGTGTGGGCGGATCTGGAACGGCAATTTCTGCTGCGGGTGGATGCGCAGGAATACCGAAGCGTATTGCCAAAAGAGGAACAATACGATCGCATCTGGGCCTTTCTGGAAGATTCGGACGGAACCCTATGGGCCGGCGGCGAGCGCGGACTCTGGCGTAAGCAGAAAACGACCCGCTGGCAGGCGATGCAACTACCGGATGTTGCATTGTCGCGCGTGCGCTGTCTGGAGCACGGTCCCGGAAACACGCTTTGGATCGGCATGGAAACCGGGGGCATTGCCGTGTGGGACGGGCAGAAGTGCCGATTGCTCGGTGAGGAGGCCGGACTGCCCAGGATTTATGTGTCGGCCATGATGCTTGATGCGGATGGAAAAGGGCTGTGGGTAGGCACCTGTGGTGGCGGTCTTTATCATTATGCAGACGGTTATTTCCGAAAAACCGGACTGGAACAGCATGTTATTACCCAGATCCTGCGCGATGATTTCAACCGTCTGTGGCTGCTGACCGAGGCGGGAATTGCTATTGTCGAAGAAGATCAGTTACGATCTCCCCGGGCTGACGGGGCAGATCCGGTAGCCCCCATTCTGATTGACCGCAGCGAAGGCGTCAGCCCGACGCTCGATTTTGAATCTTCGCTGTATACGATGTGCAGGAAACAGGACGGCTCTATCTGGGTTATTTGCGGAAATGAACTGCTTTCCTTCGATCCTGCAACGATTCAACGTTCCGTCGAACCGGTCAACCTGCGTATCCGTGAGATGATCGTGAATGATGAGCATTCCTGGGTTTCCGGTTCGAGCGTGCTGGAGGTCGGCCCTGGAGTTCACCGACTGGATATCCGTTTTTCGGCGCTGAACTACATTTCTTCCGAGCGTATGCATTTCAGGTGTCGAATGGTTGGCTTGGAGGAGGGGTGGCGATTGCTTGGAAACCGTCGGGAGGCCAACTACCAGCATCTTCCGCCGGGGACCTACCATTTTGAGCTGGCGGCTGCAAATCGGGATGGCCGCTGGAATCCTGATCCGGATGTGATAACCATCCATGTCCTTCCATTTTTCTGGCAGCGGAGCTGGTTCCGTTTTTTTGTCTATGGGGGCAGCATGCTGATTGCTGTGCTGCTGGCCCTGGCGGCGGCCGACCGGCTGCACCGTCGAAAACTGATTCTGGCGGAGAAGCAGAAAGCGGTGGAGGAGGAGCGCACGCGCATTGCGATGGATATTCATGATGAAATGGGATCGCAGATGACACGCATCAGCCTGTTGTGCGATCAGTTTATCCAGGCATTCCGCAATCAGGACTGGACGCATGCGCCGCGCCATTTAATGGAACTGGACCGGGTGTCCGGCAAGCTGGTCCGGTCGCTGGATGAAATTGTCTGGGTGGTGCGTCCGCGTAATGACAATCTTCGAAGCCTGCTGGGCTATTTGGGTAAGTTTGCGGGTAATTTCATGGAAGAGGCAGGAATTGAGTGTGATCTAGACATGCCTCTTCAGGTCCCTGATCGCATTATACCCGGTCCGGTCCGCCACCATGTCTTTTTATGTGTGAAGGAAGCGCTCAACAATGTGGTCAAACATGCTTCCGCAAGCCGGGTGCTTTTTTCCGCGCAAGTGCAGGAAAACAGCGTCCGTCTTTCGATTGAAGACGATGGATGCGGACTGCCTGAAGACGTTGAACATGAATTCAAGCGCGGGCTGGAGAGCATGGGCCGCCGGATGCGACTGGCCGGCGGCCTGTTCCGGGCTGAGAACGTACCTGCCGGCGGCACGAAGGTCGAAATAGAACTGGCGACGAAGTCACGCTAATGCTATTTATAAAGCATGGCTGATATTCAGACAATATCGATCGTGGATGACGACCGCGGAACCCGGGAACTGATTGCCGACAAGCTTTCGAGGGAAAAGGATTTTGAGTGCACGCATCTTTACGACAACGCGGAAGAGGCGATCAAGGGGATACTTGCCGATCCGACCGACATTGTGCTGATGGACATCAACATGCCTGGCACCAACGGGATTGAATGCGTCCGCCGCCTCAAGCCCTGGCTTGAAAACACCGATTTCGTCATGTTGACGGCCTACGACGAATCGGAGCTGATTTTCCAGGCGCTGGAGGCCGGGGCCGTCGGCTATCTGCTCAAGCGGAGCATCGCAGGGGCGCTCGTCGATGAACTCCGAAAGGCGGCCGACGGCGGTTCGCCCATGGACAGCTCCATTGCGCGTCTCGTCGTTGAGTCGTTTCAGAAACCGGTTGCTCGGCGGGATGGCGGAATCGGAGAGCTCTCGGAGCGGCAGCTCGAAGTGCTCCAGCTGATGGCCCGGGGTCGTTCCTATAAGGTCATTGCCGACGAACTGGATATTTCCATTCATACCCTCAACAGCCATATCCGCAGAATCTACGAAAAGCTGCAGGTCAATTCCCGTGCCGAAGCAGCCGCAATACTGTCCGGCATGGAACATGCAACCGGCAAGATACGCGACAATCCCGGGCGGGCAGCTCCCTGAAACGGCTGGTCTGACAGGTTTCCGTTCCTACCCCTTCAAAACCGGATGGTGATATGTAGCTAATTTTAGCTACATGGATACCGCCCATGTCACCATTTTAGGCGAGATGACAGTATTAACGTTGCATGGTTTTATGTTTTCGATGCTATCGGTCCGGTTTAACGGGACGAGTAAAGCAAGCTGGAAAACAAAAGGAGAAAACCATGTGCAAAACAATGACTTCAGTGATGACATTTGCGTGTTTTATCACATTGGGCGCTTCGGCATCCGTTATCATAGATTCGACGGCCGGCGGCTCGCTGCCGTCCACCATTGACATGAATGTGTTCTTTGATGGCACAGGGGCGGCTTCTACCGGAAGTCCTTGGTTCAATGTTACCGGATCAACGACGCTTCCGGGCGCCTTCAATGGCTCGGTCGGCATCACCATCGATGCCATGAAAAATGTATCGACCAATACCGCCACCCTGGGTGACGAGCTGGTGGACGGAGGCATCGATCGCGATGGTGCCGGTTTAATTGGTGTTACTGGCAATCCCAATGCTGGAGGCATTGGCGCCGATGCATCGAACCACGAAGGCCTTGCCTTCAACATTGATGAGATCACCGGACT
>JBNLDM010000016.1:0-5629 GCA_050304335.1 Pontiella sp. | reverse complement strand
AACCGTAATGCTCTCTGCCGTCTGGGGGACCGGTTTCATGGTGCCGTCATCGTTGTAGTAGAGGTAGTCGACGCATACGCTGCGGCGGCCCGTGGTTCCCTTCTGACCGTTCAGCGTGAGCGTGGCGTTGTGGTAGAACAGATACCACTGGTCCTTGAACTCAACAATGCCGGGATGAATCGTAAAACTGTTTTTGGCATTTCCCGACAGCTCGCCCCGGCTGGTCCAGGGTCCGGTTATTTTTTCTGCCGTTGCATAGCGGATGTTTTCCGAACCGCCCTTGAATCCGGCATAGGTCAGGTAGTAGAGATCACCGCGTTTATGCAGCCAGGGCCCTTCTACATAGCTTTCCAGTTCGATTTCCTGAATCTCGCCGTCGATCTCGATCATGTTGGGCTTGAGTTTGGCCATAAAGCAGGTCCCGTTGCCCCAGCACATCCAGGCGGTTCCGTCGTCATCGATCAGTACCGTTGGATCGATGTCGTTCCAGCCGCGTTTATTCGGTGTATCCGAGTCGATCACGAGTGCCTTGCCGCGCGCGTCCTTGAACGGCCCGGCCGGACTGTCGGATACGGCTACGCCGATAGCCTTACCCATATGGGGTTCCCCGTGCTGCGCCGTCGTGTAGTAGTAGAACTTCCCATCCTTCTCCACCACCTGCGATGCCCACGCTTCTCCGGTGGCCCATTTAAAGTCCGTCGGCTTTAGCACAGAACCATGCGAAGTCCAGGTTTTCATATCCTTCGTGGAGTAACAGAGCCACTCGGTAATGTTGTAGTACGGGCCACCGTCCACGGCCTCGTCGTGACCGACGTAAACGTACAGTGTATCCCCTACCACCAGCGGGGCCGGATCGGCCGTGAATGCATCGCGGAAAATTGGATTTTCCTCCAGCTTGAATGTCCTGTCTTTCGCGGAACAGATGCCGTTTCCCAGCACTATGAAAAGCAGACCGAAGGTCAAAATTCTCAAGTTCATACCCTTATCCATCCTTATGATTCTGGTGTGAAAACTGATAGAAATTCACACGTTGATTTCTGCAAACGGAAATGCCCCCTTCACTTCCGCATAGGTTAAAGAGGGTACCGCATCTGGTCCTGTGCTCATTTACTGAAAAGCAGCTGGGCAAACTGATGGAAGCTGCGCCGCCAGGTCTGCCATTCATGGGCGGTATCGGGCGAGATGTAGCAGACACTGTTGATGCCGGCCGCCGTGAGCTGCTCGTGATTGGCCCGCACGCTCTCCGGGCGTTCCTTCGAACCGCAACTCTGGAAAATCAGTTTTACTCTTCGATTGTATGCTTCGGCATCGGACATAATGCCGTTATGCGCCGTCGCCGGATCACCGACCGTACCGCCGCTGAAAATGCCGATGTACGAAAACATATCCGGATTTTCCATTCCGATAATATTCGTCTGCATGCCGCCCATGGACAGGCCGGCCATGGCCCGGTGCAACGGGTCCGCCAGCGTTCGATAGGTGGAGTCGATCATTGGAATGATCTCTTCCAGCAACGTTTTCTGAAAGCCGTCGGCCCAACCCTCCGGCGGCCATCCGTGTCCATCGCGAGGTGGCACCTTCATCGACCAGGTCCCATTGTCCATGACGATGATGAATGGCGTTGCGTTGCCCTTGGCAATCAGGTTGTCCATGATCAGGCCGACCTTGCCCTGGCTGGACCAGCCGGTCTCGTTCTCGCCCCCACCGTGTTGCAGGTAGAGCACGGGATAGCGCTTGTCGGCATCCGTTTCGTATCCGGGCGGTGTATACACGAAACAGCGACGCATCATGTTGTTGATTTTGGAGAAATACAGCTTCTCGCAGACCTGGCCATGAGGAACGTTGATTAGGGCGTAGAAATCCTGATCCTTGGCGGGGACTTCAACGCCGCTACCCCAGCGGCCGGCACCGTAAAAATACATGCTTCCGGGATCCGGGACAAAGGCGCCGTCGATGACGAGCTGGTAATAGTGGAACCCCTCGTCCTGCGGATTAGAATCGCCCGTCCAGACACCGTTTTCGTCTTTGGTCATTGGATACTTAACACCCCCGATATCAAGCAGGACGCTATGGGCATCCGGAGCCTCAATCATCGCCCGCACCCGCCCCTCGGAATTGACCTGTGGATATTCATGGCCCTGCTGATTGCATGACGAAGGCTTGAAGTCGTCGAGCGGGCTTGCCTGAATACATCCAACGGCCGAAGACAAAGCCACCGCGGCGTAGAAGATACTTCTACCTTTCACTACAACCTCCCTGTTTTCATATTCCCATGCTTCATTTTGTGAACAATTCCAGATCCACGGATTCCGCCAGCATTTTATAACCCTCGTCGCTCAGATGCAGGTGGTCGCCGCAGTCGGCCGCCGGCAGTAGGTTTTCGGGATTGGAGGGATCGCGCACCACGGCATCCCAATCGAGCACGGCATCAAAAGCTCCGCTGTTCCGAATCCATTCGTTCACCTTTTGGCGTTCCGCTTCCACCTCCGGCTTGTAATAGAATGAATCGCCGCAGGGCGTAATGGTTACTCCATAAACCCGGAGACCACAATCGCGAGCCCGGGCGATAATCTGTCCGTAGGAAACAATCAATTCTTCGGCCGAGGTCTTTCCTCCCCCCAGGTCGTTGATTCCCTCCATAACGATCAGCCACCGGGCCCCGGGCTGCGAAATCACATCACGTTCCAGTCGTTGCAACGCGGTTTGCCCAATTCCACCACGCCACAATGCATTGCCGCCAATGCCTTGGTTCAAAACTGCAATGTCGGCGGTTTTTGAATTCTTTCGCAACCGCTGCGCCAGCAGGTCCGGCCATCGGCGGTTTTCCCCCTCGGTAGATCCCTTGCCGTCGGTAATTGAATCGCCGAGACAGACCACCGCTGCGCTGGATACCGGAGCGAGAACTTCCACCCCACCCAGATAGTACCAGCACGTACTCCGCTCCGCGGAGGACAGTTCCTTCGCGTCAGTCTTGTCGCCCTTTTCAAGGAAGGCATACTCGCCCCGCGCACTGCGGTGACCCGAAATCTTTTTCGCCGCGTCCTCTACATGCATCGTCACAACGAGATCGGCACCCGCCGGCAGATCAAAATCGACCGGATCGGAAACCATCAAAACGCCATAGGGAATCGTTACGTCAGCATTGCCGTTGAACGTCACTGGCTTCAGTGTTTTGGCCTGGATTTTGTCATCCTTATCGCAGAGCGCCACGTTGACTTCGCTGATTCTTAGGTCGTCGCTCCAGTCGGCAAACGCATTGGATAACCGGATGCGAAGCTGCTTGCCACCGATCGACACATGCACCACCTGCCGGATGGTGGTGTCGTCCAGCTGTTCAAACCCTGAAGGAACAAGCTTGTGCTCCACCTCCTGTACCGACGCGCTCCAGGTACCCACCCATTTCATCGCGTCTCCGGCATGTGCCGTGCAGACCGCCAGCGTGAAAACCGCCAGCATCAGACCAATTCGCAACAGCCTCCAACTCGTTATTCCGTGCTTCATATCCAGATTCCTTTGCGTCAGTGACTGAATGGCGATTGCGACATACAACATGCAACAAATAAAAATACCGCATGCGTTGAATTCATCAATCCCAGAAAATGAATGCAATATACCGACTGGTGAAACTCCCTTGCCGTCTGAGCTTTCGCGCATGTCGGATGGCAAAGTCCTCGATTTCAATAACACGGAGCTGAAATTCAACAATCACAATACCCATGGCCGCGATCAAGGCGTATATACATACTATGTATTTTGGATTAGAGCCCTGCATGAACAACAATAGACTTCAACTTTTGGCCCTAGCTTTCGGGGGGTTACTTTGCCTCTTTAGCGCCCATGCCCAGAATCCACTCGTCATGAATCAGTTTACGGCCGATCCGACGGCAAGAGTCTTTGACGGGAAAATCTATGTCTATCCCTCCCACGATATTTCCCCTCCTCCAGACGCTCGCGCGGACTGGTTCTGCATGGAAGACTACCATGTCTTCTCGTCGGAAAACCTGATGGACTGGACGGATCACGGCGTCATTGTCAGCCAGACCAACGTACCTTGGGTAGATGCATCGACCTACAGCATGTGGGCTCCGGATTGCGTGGAAAATGACGGCAAGTACTATTTCTATTTCCCCGCCAAGAACACGTCGGGTGAATTTTCCATCGGCGTGGCCATTTCGGAGACACCCTATGGCCCCTTCAAACCGGAATCCAAACCGATCGAGGGCGTACAGGGCATCGACCCGTGCGTATTCATCGACACGGATGGCCAGGCCTACCTGTACTATTCCCTCGGCAAGATATTCGTGGCCAAACTGAAGAACAACATGCTGGAGCTGGATTCCGAACCGCAGGTGATCGACAACCTGCCCACGCAAGGTCTTCTGGAGGGCCCCTTTGTCTTCGAGCACAACGGCATCTACTACTTGACCTATCCGCATGTGGAAAATGAAACCGAACGGCTCGAATATGCCACCGGAAAAAGCCCGACGGGGCCCTTCAAACCCGAAGGCGTCATTCTGGACGAATCGTCCAGCGGCTGCTGGACGGTCCACCACTCCATTCTGGAATACAAAGACCAGTGGTATCTGTTTTACCACGACCGGGACCTCTCCCCGGAAGACGATAAACGGCGATCGATACGGGCCGACCGTCTGTTTTTCGAAACGGACGGCGACATCAAAAAGGTGATCCCCACCCTGCGCGGCATCGGAACAGCCGACGCCAAGTCCACGCTGCAGATCGACCGCTACAGCGACATCGGCAACAACGGCGCAACCGTAACATTCCTCGACAACGCAAACCGCCATGCGGGATGGAAAACAATTTTCTCTGCAAGCCGCTCCTGGATTCGCTTCAACCGGGTCGACTTCGGGAACGCCGAATTAAAGTCGGTAAACATCCGCGCGCGTTCCCTAACGGGAGGAACCCTTGAAATCCGGCGCGACAAGAAAAACGGCCCCTTGATCGCGCAAGTTGAAATCGAAAAAGGGTCCGAATGGAAAACCGTGAAGGCACCCCTGCGCAGCGCCCCATCCGGCGTACATGATCTTTTCATTACCCAGCGCCGCAAACAGGATGTCGAGCTCGACTGGATCCGCTTTGAATGATAGACGCGTGCTTCCCAGCCGCGTTACCGAGTGGGAACTCCGTTCCTGTGGCTACTGCCGATCTATATCCAGCTTGAAGTAGCGGTTGGTCGATACCCCATCAATCGCAACGCTGAAGTCCAAAGTTGAACCCGTACCTGCCTGTCCAACGCCAACCGGCTGCCAGTCCGGTGTTGTCAGGCTGTCGGATGCCCATATCCAATAGGTATGGCCCGGCACCGAATTCGAGACCGCCAGATTCAAGTTGGTGCTATCGGCAATTGCATGATCCGCAATGAAATATTCGCCAGGTACAATGACCGCCGACGGAACGGCATTGGTCTCGCTCGAATCACTGCTTTCCCCTCCGGTATTTACGGCGCTGACCACATAGTAATAGCGGGTTCCGGCACTCAGTCCGGCGGTGTCGCTGTAACTGGTCGAAACCACGTTCGAACCCACGGTTTCATACAGTGCGCCACTGGTGATTGAACGTTTCACGTTGTAGCTGTCCGCACCGGCGGATGCCGTCCACGACAGGTCGA
>JBNLDM010000015.1:0-4858 GCA_050304335.1 Pontiella sp. | reverse complement strand
GATGGATTTTGCCGGCGACGAAACGGCCCTGAAGCAAAGCTATGAATATATGTTCGGTCCCGCATTTCTGGTGGCTCCGGTGCTGGCTCCGGGCATGAAGGAGTGGAACGTCTACCTGCCGCAAAACGAAGCTGGCTGGATTGACTACTGGACTGGAAAGAAACTGGATGGCGGGCAGCACGTAAAGGCCGCGTCGCCGCTGGGGCAGATTCCGCTGCATGTCCGGACCGGTTCCATCGTGCCGCTCGGCCCGAAACAGCAATACGTCGGTGAGAAGCCGTCCGATCCGATCGAGCTGCGTGTTTATACGGGGGCTGACGGGCACTTTGCGCTGTATGAGGATGAAGGTGACAACTACGACTATGAAAAGGGCGACCACGCCATTATTCCGATTCAATGGAATGAAGAGCCGCAGACGCTCGTCATCGGCAAGCGCAAGGGCACTTTCCCCGGCATGCTCAATAACCGGACATTTCATGTTGTGTGGGTATCGCCCGATCACGGGATCGGCATTGACCCGACCGAACAGCCGGATGCTGTGGTGCAGTACACCGGACAGGCGGTAACGGTTGCGGTGAAATAGGGGAGTGCAAAATGCGTAGAGATTTTTCAGCAAGACGTCGAACCGCGTTGGCCTTGACAGGGCTGGCTTTGTGCATTGCGAACGGCGTGTCCGCTAATGATGCGAAGAGCGGACTGTTCGATTCCAATTGGCGGTTCCTGCGCGCGGATGCGCCCGGTGCCGAAGCTCCCGGCTTCGACGACAGCGCGTGGCGTATTCTCGATGTGCCGCATGACTGGAGCATCGAGGATCTGCCGCCGCTTGATAAAACGACGGTTCCGGAACTGCCGGTGGTGGACGGCCAATGGCGTTTCCAAAAGGGCGATGACGCCGCGTGGAAAGCGCCCGGTTTCGACGATGGCGATTGGCAGACCGTCACGTTGCCGGATTCTTGGGAACATCATTCGGATTACACCGAAGATAATGTATACGGCTGGTTCCGCCGGCGTATCGAAATTCCTGCCGACTGCAAGGACAAGGATTTCGATCTCCTGCTGGGCCGCATCGACGACGTGGACGAAGCATTCCTTAATGGCGAGCGCATCGGCGGCACGGGATCGTTTCCTCCCGATTTCAGTTCGGACTGGGAGGCGGACCGTCGCTATCGCGTTCCCGCGTCGCTGGTGCGTGGCGATGGAACGGACGTGCTCGCGGTGCGCGTCTACGATGGGGGTGGCGGAGGCGGTATCTACAGTGCCCCGGTAAAATCCGTTCGCACCGGTCCGTTCGACTCCACCTTGAGTGAGGGCGGCATTGCGACCGGTTTTGTCGTGGGCGGTACGGGCTGGTATCGCAAGCATTTCACCCTGGCTCCTTCCGATGCGGGAAAAAACGCCACCATCTGTTTCGATGGCGTGTATATGAATGCGGATGTTTGGCTCAATGGACATCATTTGGGCAGCCATCCCTATGGCTACACGCCGTTCGTCTTCGATCTCACGCCCTATCTCAATCCTGCCGGCCAGGAGAACGTGCTCGCTGTTCGGGTCAGGAACATCGGCAAGAACAGCCGCTGGTACAGCGGCTCCGGCATCTACCGCCATGTCCGGCTTACGATTGCCGATCCCGTGCACATCCCGTTTTTCGGCGTACATGTCGCTACGCTCGAGATCGCCAAAGACGTCGCCAAGGTCGGTGTTGCCACCACGATTGAAAACGACCGCGACACGGAGGTGGTTGTCCAATTGCGCGCCCGTTTGATCGGCCCCGACGGCAAGGCCACGAAGATGCAGGAGCGCGAAGTCCGTGTGCCTGCTGGAAAGAGCCAGGAGTTCTCGCAGGAGTTTGCCGTGAAGAATCCCGAGCTTTGGTCGCTGGACGATCCCGCGCTCTATCGTGCCGAAGTCGGGGTGTTTGAAAAAGGAACCCTGCTCGACCGCTCCTCGGCCCCGTTCGGCATCCGCACGATCCGCTTCACGGCTGAGAAGGGCTTCGAGCTCAACGGCAAGGTGGTGGAACTCAAGGGCGGCAACATGCATCACGACAACGGTCCGTTGGGCGCCGCCGCGATTGACCGTGCGGAAGAACGCCGCGTCCAGCTCATGAAGGAATACGGGTACAACGCCATCCGTACCAGCCACAATCCGCCGTCGCCCGCGTTTCTCGATGCCTGCGACCGTCTGGGAGTTCTGGTCATTGATGAGGCATTCGATATGTGGGAAAAACCCAAGAATCCCGACGACTACCATCTCAATTTCAAGGCGTGGTGGAAACGCGATCTCGAATCCATGATTCTGCGCGACCGCAATCATCCCAGCGTGATTATGTGGAGCATCGGCAAAGAGATTCCCGAGCGCGCCGATCCTCCCGGCGTGGCCCTCGCCGAGGAGTTGGTGGCCACGATCCACCAGCTCGATTCCACGCGACCAGCCACTGCCGGAGTTTGTGGATACTGGGATCGGCCCAACTCAAAATGGACGGATTTGGATCCGGCTTTTTCTTCACTCGATGTGGGGGGATATAACTATCAGCTGGGACAATATATTCCTGATCATCAGCGCTTTCCCGAGCGTGTCATGTATGGTTCAGAGACGTATCCCCACGCGATTCTGGATGGCTGGCGATTGGTGGAAGCCCACCCGTGGGTTATCGGAGACTTTGTCTGGACGGCCTGGGATTATCTGGGCGAAGTCGGCCTGGGCGGCTCGGTGCTGGATAACGAACCGGGTTCCCGGCAGTATCCCTATTTCAACGCCTTCTGCGGCGACGTAGATCTCTGCGGGTTCAAGAAAGCTCCGCTCTACTACCGCGAAGTCGTGTGGGGCGATTCGTCGCTCAATCTCGCCGTCCATGCGCCCATTCCGCCCGGCCGCCGCGAAGTCGTCGGACTCTGGGGCTGGCCCGACGAGCGCCAAAGCTGGACCTGGCCCGGCTCGGAAGGGCAGCCGCTTGATGTGACCGTTTATTCCAGCTGCGCCGCTGTGCGGCTTGAGCTGAACGGAAAAGAGATTTCCTCCCAGCCGGTGAACGATCGGCTGACCGCACGTTTCAAGGTGCCTTACCAGCCCGGCGAACTCCGTGCGGTCGGTTTGTCCAAAGACGGCAAAGTCGTCGCCAGCGCCAGCCTGCGTACGGCGGGCGAGCCCGAGGCCATTCGTCTGACAGCCGACCGCCCCACCATCCGCGCCGACCGTAACGACCTCTCTTATGTCACGGTCGAAATTGTCGACGGGAACGGCACGGTTGTTCCCAACGGAGCCTTCCCTGTACATTTCAGCGTCATCGGCGAGGGCGAACTCGCCGCGCAGGGCAGCGGAGTTCCGAACGAGCCCGCCAGTTTCAAACTGCCGGTTCGCAAGACCTGGAGGGGCCGTTGCCTGGCCATTCTCCGGCCCAGAGGCAACGCTGGCAAGATGATCCTCAAAGCCGAAGCAGATGGACTGAAATCATCAACGATTATTGTTGAAACCCGATAGGAAATTTTAGAGCGAATCCTTCCTGATGAAGAAGACATTGATATGAAGACAGCGAGTATCTTTAAAGCAATCATCGGCTGTTGCTGCATCGCCTTGGCGGGTGTGGAAAGTGCGTTTGCTGCGATCAGTATTCCACGCGGTCGGCCACACCTGAATGCGGAGCGCACGACGTTCGTGGCCGACAACGGCCAACCGTTGCGTGGACCCTATACCTCCACCGAATGGACCTCGGCGGCTCCCGGATCGGAAATCGCAAAGATGAAGGATCTCGGCTTCAACGCGGTCCACCTGTATGCGGAATGCTTTGACATCAACTATCCCAGTCCGGGCAGCACGGCCCCGGGATACCATATGGACGATGTGGATAAGATCGTGAAGTATACGCGCGATCTGGGCCTGTATCTGGTGATCACCATCGGCAACGGCGCGAATAACGGTAACTACAATGCGAAGTGGATTCATGATTTCTGGGCGTTGTACGCGGAGCGCTACGCGAACGAGACGCACGTCCTTTTCGAAGTCCAGAACGAGCCGGTTGCCTGGGGCCCGCCCTACAGCAACCCCAACGCGACTCCGCCGGGTGCCATTTCGATGGAGATCGACGCCTACAAGACAATCCGCGCCGCCGCGCCCGATACGCCGATCCTGCTCTTTGACTATTCTGTGCTGGGAGGAAAGGAAGGTGGCGAGGCGGCGCTTCAGGATATTGAGATCTTCAATAAGGAAATCGGGATTGATCCCGCAAAGGTCTGGAGCAACGCGGCCATCGCCTTCCACGGCTACGCCGGACACAACAACACCCCGCTTGCGGTGAAGGAAATTCTGGCCGCCGGCTATCCATGCATCATGACCGAATTCCACGGCGGGAAGTGGGGCGGTGCGGGCGGTCAGGATATCGAACTGACGGCCTCGCTGGAGCGAATGGGCATTTCGTGGCTCACCTTTCTGACCGTTCCGCCGACCGGCGTCTCGGAATTCGTCACCGATCCGAAGAGCTTCAAGGATCGTGTCGAGCAAGGTGGGCTCTCGTGGCCGCCCGACTTCGGCCACTGGCCGCCCGAGCGCGGGGTCTACGGCAACGACGGCCTGCCACGGGAAACCCCGCATACCTGGGATGGCGACGAGCTGAAGGGGACGATGCGCCTGGAGTTCGAGGATTTCGATACGGGCGGAGAAGGCGTCGCTTTTCACGCCAAGAACCCAAAGGCGCATCGCGGTGGGGATTATCGTCCGGCGGAAAGGGTGGACATCCGGGCGGTCACCGACGGAGGATCTGGCTTTGCGGTGGTTGCCGACGAAGGCGAGTGGCTGGAATACACGATCTATGTGAAGGAGCCCGGAGTCTTCCAACTCGCCCTGCGCTATGCGGCCGCGAAGCCCG
>JBNLDM010000014.1:0-43641 GCA_050304335.1 Pontiella sp. | reverse complement strand
ACCCACCAGATGGTCTCCATGAACGGGGTGTCCATGGTCTTATAGTCATTCTCAAAATCGACCCAGCGGCCCATGCGGGTCACCGTCTTTTCCCACTCCTCGACATACTTGGTCACCATCGAACGGCACTGTTCGTTGAAGACATCTATGCCCGCCTCCTTGATCGCCGGCGCGCCGGCCAGGCCGAGCGCCTCCTGGGCCAGCGCCTCGATCGGCAATCCGTGGCAGTCCCAGCCAAAGCGGCGCGAAACATAGTGGCCGCGCATCGCCTGGTATCTAGGGATGATATCCTTGATGGTGCCCGCCAGCAGATGGCCGTAGTGCGGCAGTCCGGTGGCAAAGGGCGGTCCGTCGTAGAAGACGAACTCCTTGCCGCCTTCCCGGATTTCCAGCGACTTTTTGAAGGTATCCTGCTCCTTCCAGAGCTTGATCACCTCTTCCTCCATCTCCGGGAAACTCACTTTGCTGGAAACTTCATTGAACATGCTGCTACCTCAACGCGTTAAAAGAAGCGCAGAATGTAGCGACTGGCCTATGGGATGACAAGCAGGCAGGCGCCTGAAATTGGCATATTCAATTGTGTTTAAAGCAAATAACTCCCGCCGGATGACGGGATTTTTTCGATCGTCGGTTATGAACGACTTACGTGTCGGTCAGGGCCACGATGCCGGGCAGCTGCTTGCCTTCCATGAATTCGAGGGAGGCGCCACAAGATCCCCTACTTACTGGAGCTTGTCCAAAACCTGCTGAAACCGTGTGCGCAGGTCGGGTAGTTTGGGGGCTGGGGTCATCCCGTACCATGTAACATTATCCTCTTTTTCGAGGACCGAAACTATAGCTAGACAAATCGATAGACGGCGGTGCGGCGGTCGCCGGTGCGGGCGAGCTGGCCGGTGTCGACGCCGTATTTGAGGTCGCGACTGGCGGTGACCGGCGTGACGGTCTTAAACAACTGGAGATACTCCTTGCGCGTAAAGGTTTCGCCTTGGAAGCGTTCCTTCGCGAGGCGCAACCGTTCCGCGACGGTGTTGACTACCGCCCAGTCCGCGCTCCAGAGACGGGATAGTGAGGCGTGGATCTGCTTGAGCATGAATTCGGCGAAGCAGGCGCTGTCGCTCCCCTCCTGCGCCTCGCGGATGCGGGCATAGTAGTCGGGCCGATGCGCGAACACCATTGATTCGACATCGAGAAACTCGAAGATGGGATGGTATTCCATCAGCAGGCGCGTTTGCCATAACCGGGCCGTCCTCCCGTTGCCATCTGCATAGGGATGGATATTGACAAACTCGAAATGAAAGCGGACCGATTTCATCAGCGGGGTATCGTCGCTCTCGCGTAGATAGTTGAACAACTGCTCCATCAATCCCGGCACCAAATCCGGTTGCGGCATGGCGCGGGTTTCGGTTTCCGAGATATACACCTCGACCGGACCGGACCGAAAACAATCGGGAACGAGCATCAATCCCCCACCCATCAATTGGGCATGTGCCGAAAGGAGTGAATCCTGCGATAGCGGATCGAAGGAGGTAAGCGCGGCGTAGGCTTCCAGCGCGTTGCGCACTTCCAGTTGCTCCCGCGCGGAAACGGGAACCGGCTTCCCCTCTTCAATGGCTTCGACCTGCGCCACGGAACAGGTATTGCCCTCGATCCCCACCGAGCCCTGAATGGTACGAACCCGGTTGCTATGCCTCAGCTTCGGGGACGGCTTGGCCAGCGCCATGCCCTCGACCTTTCCGACCAGTTCGGCAATTTCCACCATCTGCGCAACGATGGATTTGCTTATCGTGCATGGGGTTATTCCATCCATGCCGCCCTTATAGCATCAAATGATAATATCATGTCAATTAATATCATTTGATAATATCACCAACATCAGGAGGGATGGCTATCCTTGTCCGTCCGCTCATCGGCACTGTCCAGGACTGGCGGCGGTGTGAGACACACCGCCCTACCCCTCCTTTTCGGCGCTTTCGTCGAAAGCGCCCTACCCCAAATAAAAAACTCCCGCCGGATGACGGGAGTCTGGATTACGTATTACGACTGACTCGTTATATGATTACTTATCGGTCAGGGCCACGATGCCGGGGAGCTGCTTGCCCTCCATGAATTCGAGGGAGGCGCCGCCACCGGTGGAGACGTGGCTCATCTGGTCGGCCACGCCGGACAGGTTGACCGCTGCCACGCTGTCGCCGCCGCCGATGATACTGATGCTGTCGGACGTGGCCACGGCTTCGCAGACGGAGAAAGTGCCCTTGGCGAATGGAGCCATTTCAAAGCAGCCCATCGGACCGTTCCAGACTACCGTCTTTGCGCCGGCGACCTCACTGCAGTAGAGTTCAATGGTCTTGGGTCCGATATCAAGCGCCATCCAGCCGTCCTCGATGCTGTCGCCGACTTCCCTGGTGTTGGCTTCGGCAGAAAAGGCATCGGCCGCGATATTGTCGATCGGCAGGAGCAGCTTGACACCCTTTTCCTCAGCCTGCTTGAGGATCTGGCCGGCCAGCTCCACCTTGTCGTCCTCGCAGAGCGAGGATCCGATGGTCTTGCCCATGGCCTTGTAGAAGGTGTAGGCCATGCCGCCGCCGATCAGAATGGCGTCGCACTTGCCAAGCAGGTTGGTAACGACATCGATCTTGCCGGAAATCTTGGCCCCGCCGATGATGGCCACGAACGGGCGCTGAGGATTTTCGAGGGCGTTTCCGAGGTATTCGATTTCCTTTTCAAGCAGGAAGCCGGCGGCACTCTGGTCGATGTACTTGGTTACGCCAACCATTGAGGCATGGGCGCGGTGGGCGGTGCCGAAGGCGTCGGAAACATATACATCGCCATAGGAGGCAAGCTCCTTCGCGAAGGCGTCCTGTTCCTCAGGTGTGCATCCCTTGCCTTCCTCTTCCTTGTAGAAGCGGACGTTTTCGAGAAGAATGATTTCGCCGGCCTGCAGAGCGTCAACGAGTGCCTTTACTTCCGGGCCGATGACGTCGGGAGCCAGCGTTACCTTGGCATCGACCAGCTCCGCAAGACGGTCGGCGGCCGGCTTGAGTGTGAAGTCCATGTTCTTTTCGCCTTTCGGGCGACCGCAGTGGCTCATCAGCACGAGCGAACCGCCGTTTTCGAGCACATACTTGATGGAAGGCAGGGCGGCCACGATGCGGGTGTCGTCGGTGACCACACCGTCCTTGATCGGCACATTGAAATCGACCCGCATCAGCACGCGCTTGCCCTGTACATCCAGATCCTTGATCGTCAGCTTGTTCATTGAATCCCTCCTTGAAAGACGTGAAAAGCATTCACGTCCGGTTACTAGTTAACAGTTAATTGTTATCAGGCAGATAACCCGGCACCGATAACCGCCGCCGCTCCCAGGCGGCTCGTCCAAAAACGAGCCGCTGACTATAAGCATAATGGGATTTGAGTCAAACGAAACGAGCAGTCTGGATAAGCGACCGCAAAGTCCGCAATCCACCGAGCGCAGAGACAGAAATGACGCACGGCTCTAGGGAGTCAACAAACGATAGAATGTTTGCGGCGAGTCTGCCGAAAAAGAATTAGTGAAGTTCCCCAGGCTGTCAATCTGGTTGGTCGACACGCAGATCCATTGTTCTGTCGGCAGATCCAGATTTGTCGATGCCATCACATAATACGTCTGGTGCACCGTGCCGGTTCCCGTCACCTGCAGGGCGCTGCCGTTCATGTAGCAAGCAGCGATAGAGGGAGGTGAAGCGGGTGGTGGCGGCGCCAGACTTGTCCATGCCACCTGCATATCTGCAAAGTTGGAACCCTGGTTCGCATAATCGAACGTGGTACTGGCAGGCCCCTTGGTCCAGATCAGTCCGCTTGTGGTATAGGGACCCTGCCCTGAATCTTCGGCATATTGGACCCAGAACTTATAGTCACCGTCCGGCACCAAGGTCCCTCCGGCATCCTTGCAGTCCCAGGTCAGGATGACAGGACTGTTAACGCCGGAGTAGGTCGTTGCTGTCGCACTCGTGTAACCGTCGATCACTGTGCTTCCGGCCTTGGCGGAATACCAGGCTCCGCAATGGCTGTTCCAATGCGAGCTCATTATGGCAGGGCCCTGCTTCCACAGGGTTTTTTATAAACGAGCCTGAAGAGGTCGTAACCCGCACAACGGTCCAGTGCCTGGTCCCGGAGGTGCCGACATAATCATCCAAGCTGACTTCCAGCCGGGCGCTCCCATCGGTTTGCGCCCTCGCGGTTCCCGCATATGCCGCAACAGCCACCGCAAACACAACCCATGCTCGTCCAGTGAACGTCATAAAGCCAGCCCCCCCTGTTACAATCCACCCCCGCAGGCCCCCATTAGCAGGATGACGTTCTCAGACATTCAGACCAGCGAAGCAAGCCTTACACAATTATATCTTAATCTTTATAGGTGCGATCATCATTTCACCGACCGTCAGCATGTCTGAAACGATTCAATTCATATTTGACCAACCGCGCCTTGAGGTTGGCCCGAAAAACGCTAGTCTGGGCCATAACTTTTTAGAGGAGAAACCATGAATAAAGAAGCTGCAACAGACCGCATTGAAACCACATTGATCCAACTTGGGAAGGCCGTCGGTGAGCCCGTGTTCGATGAATGGGCCCTGGTGGAAAAAAGCGCAACCGGCTGGAAGCTGATCGAGTACGGCGGCCCCCGCAAAAACGACTTTCTCGCAAACTTCAACACGGACGTCGCCTCCCTGCGCGGAACACTCGATCCGTCCGACACCCAGGTGGGCGATTTCGCCTTTTCTCACGAAGGCTACGGGTCCGGTTTCGATGCCCATATCTGTGCCGGAGACAACATCTTTGTGCTCTTCAACAACACCGTCAAGAGCACCGGGGAAATCACCAGCAATCCAAAGTGGACTGCGGCCCAGATCCATTTTTCCGAGCTGCTGGACGCCTTCATCGCCGATCCGGTGGAGGGCATGTAGTTCCACCTTCAGGTGGCTTTGACCATCAGTACCATGAAGCGGCTGCCCGGACGCGGTATTTACCAACCTGTTCCCATCCACAGGAATACAGCGAATGCGACCAGAAACAGCGCCGCAAAGGGGCGCGGAAGCCTTCCCAGCGTAATCACAAACAGCAGATGAGCCATGCATAGCCCCATCAGCATGAGCAACGACTGCTGCAGCACCGGCCCCGACGGAATTGCCTGAAAGACTGCAAACAGGCCGATGCACAACGGAATGCAGATGTGGGCATCTCCCGATTGCGATGTATAGACCACGTCCATGCGGTTCCGGGCCCCGTAGTAGAAAGCCAGCAATGCATTCGGCAGCACCATCAACACCCCGCTCGCCCAGCCCAGAAGCCGCGGCGGAAGGAACTCGTTTTCCAACGACTGGAACCACTGCACCAGCCAGTCGGTACTTGCCAGTATGGCGAAGGCGCCGATCAGCAACAGTGCGACATCGATCGCAATCGACCTGGGATAGCTCTTCTTCTTCAGCAGGTTGGTCTTCTTGACGTCGTAGATATGGAAGCACTGCCAAAAAACGAAGAGCGCCAGCAGGACGGCGCCGTCGGTCCGCGCCAGCTCACCATCCGCCGCGAGCAGCCAGACGATGAAGGAAAAAAAGAGTGCCGCCACGAGGTTAAGCGCCAGCGACAGTCGGCCCATGCGGAACTCCCGCAACGCGGTTTTGCTCTTCTTCCGCGGAATACTCGCCATGCTCCAGATCAGCACCGGCGCGCCGATCAGCAGGGTCAGGTTCGTTACGTTATTGAAGAGACAGTTGATCAGAACGTCGTCACCATTGCCCTTGTTCAGGGCCAGCACGATGGCGAAGACAATGTTGCCCATGCCTGAACAGAACGGCATGAATATGGTGCCGAGCACGGTCCCCTCCACGCCCTGCGCCGACATGACCTCCAGCCGCCATACCACAAGGAAGCTGGCCAGCAGGAAAACGGCTACACAGGCATAGGGCGCAAACGTCCCCATTCCGGATATGGCATTCTGAATAAACTGCATGGGGACAACGTAGCAGGAACAGCACCAAGGATTCGGCTAAATTATGCGAATTAACGCATCGGGCTGGACGCGCTCAGAACCATTTCTTTCTTCTGAAATAGATGAGCATCCCGATGCCTGTCAGGACCATCACGGCCCAGACGGCGGGATAGCTGTATCTCCACGCAAGCTCGGGCATGTGTTCGAAGTTCATCCCGTAGATGCCCGCAACAAAAGTGAGCGGGATGAAGATGGTGGCGATAATGGTCAGCACCTGCATCACCTGGTTGGTTTTCTGCCCCATGCTGGATAGATATAGATCCTGCACGCCGCTGAGCATGTCGCGGAAGGTCTCGACTGTATCGATCACCTGGATCGTATGGTCGTAGAGGTCGCGGATAAAGGGTCCGGTTTTTTTCTTCAGGAGCGAGGATTCACCCCGTTCAAGCCCGCCGATGGCTTCGCGCAGCGGCCAGGTGGACTTGCGGATGTACAGCAGCTCGCGTTTCATCCGGTAGAGCTCGTTCAGCAGAACCGTGTCCGGATTCTCCATCATGGATTGCTCGATGGATTCAATCTTCTCACCGGTGGATTCCATGATCAGGAAATAATTGTCCACGATGGCATCCATGAGCGCGTAGAGTAGATAGTCGGCTCCCATTTTCCGGATTCGCCCGTGGTTGTTGCGGATGCGATCGCGGATCGCGTCGAACACGTCACCCGCCCGCTCCTGAAAGGTAATCAGGCAGTTCTCGTTCAGGATGAAGCTCAACTGCTCGGACTGGATCTCCTCGCTCCCATCAGGAATGTAGAGCATGCGCACCACAAGGAAGAGATAATCGGCGTGATCCTCGAGCTTGGGTCGCTGGTTGGTGTGCAGGACGTCCTCGAGCACCAGCGGGTGGATCCCGAACAGATCACCTATTTTTTCGATAACCGATATATCATTGAGGCCGTCGATGTTAATCCACGATACCGTCGACGAATCCTTGCAGGTGGCATACTCATCGATATGTGCATCGGACTTCTCGGAGAGCTTTTCCGCATCATAGTCGATCAGTGTTACCCGCAGCGGCTCATCCTTGCGCTTGCCGGTATAGACCATGGTGCCCGGAACCTCTCCAGGCTTGACCGAGATCGTGAACAGGCGTTTCAACTGTCGTATGGGTTCCATGACCGGAAAATACCTTTAAAAATCGACTGTAATCAAGTTCCAAGAGATTCAAAGGGAAACCCATATGCAGTCGCGATCCATGATCGCAGAATGGTACGGGTCATGGCCCGCGCCCTGACATAACAAAAAAAGCGCCCCTGAACGGGACGCTTTTCTGTATCGCGGTTTAGCGGCGGTTAGCCTGCGATAACCTTAACGAGGTCGAGCACCTTGCAGGAGTAGCCCCACTCGTTGTCGTACCAGGAAACAACCTTGACAAAGGTGCCGTCGAGCTGGATACCGGCCTTGGCATCGAACACGGAGGTGCACTCTTCATCACGGAAGTCGGTGGAGACAACAGCGTCTTCAGTGTATCCGAGGATGCCCTTCAGCGCGCCTTCAGAAGCTTCCTTCATGGCGGCGCAAATGTCATCGTAGGTGGTTTCATTCTTCAGACTGACTGTCAGGTCGACCACAGAAACATCGGAGGTCGGAACGCGGAAGGCCATGCCGGTCAGCTTGCCGTTGAGTTCCGGAATCACCTTGCCGACGGCCTTGGCCGCACCGGTGGAAGACGGGATGATGTTTTCCAGGATGCCGCGTCCGCCGCGCCAATCCTTCATGGAAGGACCGTCAACGGTCTTCTGGGTAGCGGTAGCCGCGTGCACGGTGGTCATCAGACCCTTTTCGATGCCGAACGTGTCGTTCAGAACCTTGGCGATCGGTGCCAGGCAGTTGGTGGTGCAGGAAGCGTTGGATACAATATCCTGGCCGGCATAGCTGTCGGTGTTGACACCGCATACGAACATCGGGGTGGCATCCTTGGATGGAGCGGAAAGAACAACCTTCTTCGCGCCGGCTTCGATGTGCTTGCGGGCGGTTTCGTCGGTCAGGAAGAATCCGGTGGATTCCACAACAACTTCAGCGCCGATGTCGTCCCACTTCAGGTTTGCCGGATCGCGCTCGGCCGTGATGCGGATCGACTTGCCGTTGACAACCAGTGCGCCGTCCTTGACTTCAACCGTGCCGCCGAAACGACCGTGGACGGAGTCATACTTGAGCATGTAAGCAAGATAATCGACGTCGAGCAGGTCGTTGATGCCGACCACTTCGATGTCTTCACGTCCAACGGAAGCGCGGAAAACCATACGTCCGATACGGCCGAAACCGTTAATACCAACTTTTGTAGCCATGTTTTGCACCTTTCTTTTTAGGTTTAGAAACAGCTGTTTCTGTTAAAAATGAGCGGGAACAGTACCCAACGCCCCTAAGGCCGTCAACCATACAACCATCCGTTTTTAGTAAGGTGTTGAGACCGAATACCAACAACGCAAAACGCCCTGTAGCAAGGGCTACGGATGGCCGGAATCCAGACGCGCGCCGCACTGTTTGCAGAAGACGGCATCGGCGTCGTGCTGGTCGTGCCCGCAGGCCGGGCATTTGCGCCGGTTCCGGCGCTGGGCGGTTTCGAGACCGAGTTCAGCGGTTATAATACCGGTGGGCACGGCGATGATGCTGTAACCGATGATCATGATGAATGCCGCCAGCGCCTGCCCGAGGCTGGTCTGGGGCGATATATCGCCGTATCCAACCGTGGTAAGGGTGACAATGGCCCAATAAACCGAGCGCGGGATGCTGCTGAACCCATGCTGCTCGCCTTCGATGACATACATCAGCGAACCAAGGATCACTACAATCGTCATGACAGCCACGAGGAAGATGCCGATCTTGCGGCGGCTGGATGTCAGCGCATTCATCAGCAGATCGGCATCGCCGACATACTGCGTCATCTTCAACACCCGGAAAATACGAAGCATGCGCAGGACCTTAACCACATCCAGGAAGCGGGAGCCCGGTACCAGCCAGCTCAGATATACCGGCAGGATGGACAGTAGATCAACCACGCCGAAAAAGCTTCGCGCATAACGGACGGCGTTACGTGCGCACCAGAGACGAAGCAGATATTCCACGGTGAACAATCCGGTACATGTCATGTTCAATGCTACAAGCAGTGTTCCATGACTTTCACGAATCGGGCCGACACTTTGGAGCATCGTCAACGCCACGCTGATCACAATGGCTACAAATAAGAGGACGTCGAACAGCTTGCCCGCCGGCGTGTCCGCTTCGAAAATGATAATGTAGAGTCGCTCTTTCAGGTCTTGTCTACTCATGGTATTCAACCCCCGTTGGCGTAATATCCAGATGATGGACCGGATAGTCGAGATCGTTCAGCACGGCGTATCCGAGACCAACCGCACAATCCCCCAGCCCCGACCCGGAGATCTTGGCGCCGAACACATCGGGATCGGCCTGTAATGCATTTACGATCTCCTGCAGTTCCGGTGTATTGACGCCCATTTCATCCATCAGCTGCTGGTTGCGGTTGAGGATGTCTCCGAAACCGGGCAGGTCGTGCCGGCGCAGGCACTCGACCGCCTTGATCGCACTCGCATCCATCTCATCAAAGATGCGCTCGTACTTATCCGGATTGATCGCGCGAAGCTGCTCCACGCTCCGAATGACTTCCGGTGTCGGCATCTTGTAGCCGCAGTAAACAGCGGTTAACGGAACGGTAACGTTAACGGGCTCGAATGAAGGAGACGTACTGTAGCCCACGATCCCTCCGAACACGCTGGCAGCCACATCGGCCCCTGACCCCCTGCCCTGCACCTCGTGAACTGTCTGCAGCGACTGGTCGAACAGCGTCAGCGGATCAAGCGGATTGCCCAGCAGCCAGTTGAGAATGGCGGCATGAGTGGCAACGGTCACCGCCGCCGAGGATCCAAACCCGATATCCGCCGAAAACTCCGAGTCGATCCGCAGCTCGAACCCGGAAGGAATCCGGTCCAAATGCTGCCGTATGGCCTGGAGTACAAACCGGAAGGAGGGATGATCGACCAGAAACTGCAACGTGCCTTCATAGCTGCCCAGACTGGATTCGATGCGTACCCGGTCATCATCCAGCGGCCGCAAGCGAACTGTGATGCGGCGGTTGATGGCGCAGACCAGTGCGCGCCGACCATGCAAGACGGCATGTTCCCCCAGCAGCATCAGGCTGCCTGGTGCGGATACAGCGACCGCGGATGATGTTTCGATATCCATGCTTCAAGAGGACAATCATTTAGCCCATGTGTCCATATTTTTCCACGGTTTAAGACGCTGGTATGTCATTGGAAACAGATCCCGCCTGGCTCTACCGGCACGTATGCGGATCGACGCCACTGCACGCCTTCCGGGCGATCGCTCATAATCTCCGGAATACTGTGTCCAGAAATGTCAAAAAGAAGAGCGGTGCACATAGTTGGATGTTGGATTCTGCATCCGTACCTTTTAATCGGAATACTGGACCACTCACCGATGGGACGACACAAGCGCACGGTCGCGGTGGTTTTCCACGATGCATGGAGAACCGGCGGGGAGAATTACAAGTCAGAAGTCCAACCAGGGCACTACGCTCCCGACGCGCGCCTGATCAACAATCACGGGCAATCTGGTTATATTGTTATGCGAACACGAAGAAAACATATGAAGAAATATGGAATATTGTTCGCCCTGCTGGGGTGCACATGCGTTCACAGTTCTGGAGCAGCAGATCCCTATCCGGAGCATCCCGTTCGCCTGGCCCGGCAGGCGGAAAATCTGAACCGCGGCGTAGTGGCCGTGCGCAAATCCAGCTCGCAGGTATACGTGGGCTGGCGGATGCTGGGCACCGATCCCACCGATGTTGCGTTCAACCTTTATCGCAGCAGCAATGGGGGAACTCCCGTGAAGCTCAATTCCACCCCCCTCACACAAACGACCGACTACCTCGATTCACCGGGGAGTTTTTCGGCTTCCCTGAGCTACTTTGTGCGGCCGGTGATCAACGGTTCCGAACTATCGGACAGCGAAACCTTCACGCTGCCGGCAAGCCCGCCCATCCGGCAATTCCTGGAGGTTCCGCTACAGGTTCCGAACGGAGGGACCACCCCGGATGCCGTCGACTACACATACTCGGCCAATGACTGCAGCGTCGGCGACCTGGATGGCGACGGCGCGCTGGAGATTGTGCTGAAATGGGATCCGAGCAACAGCAAGGACAACTCACAGAGCGGCTACACGGGCAACGTCTACCTCGATGCGTATGAGCTGGACGGCACCCGGCTCTGGCGGATCGACCTGGGCGTCAACATCCGCGCCGGTGCGCATTATACACAATTCCAGGTCTACGACCTCGACGGCGATGGAAAAGCCGAAGTGGCCTGCCGCACGGCACCGGGCACGAAGGATGGTCTGGGCAATGACGTGATCCTTTCCAGCGATGACCCCCTTGCTGACTATCGCGAGACGTCAGGGTACATCCTGACGGGACCGGAATACCTCACGGTCTTCGATGGTTCGACCGGCGCCGAGCTGGCGACGACAGACTTTACCCCGGACCGGATCAATGTGTCGCAGTGGGGTGACAACTATGGAAACCGCTGCGATCGATTCCTCGCCGGAATCGCCTATCTGGATGGAAGGCGGCCGAGTCTGATCATGGCACGCGGCTACTACGGTCCAAGATCCGGTTATTCAGCGCGCAACGAGATCACCGCATGGAACTGGCGCAACGGGCAGCTTACACGGGAGTGGTGGTTTCAGGCCGGCCTGGGTATTAACGGCAATATAAATTCCGACTATATTGGTCAGGGCAATCACCAGCTTAGCATCGCCGACGTGGATGGCGACGGATATGACGAGATCATCTACGGCGCCTGCTGCATCGATCAGGATGGAACGGGTCTGTACACCACCGGTCTCGGTCATGGCGACGCCCTGCACGTATCCGACATGGATCCGTCAAATCCAGGTCTGGAAGTGTTCATGCCGCACGAAGATCCCGGCTCCTATGGCATCGCAGGCGGTGAACTCCGCGACGCCATGACCGGCGATCTCCTGTTTAGCATTCCGGCGAACAACGACGTGGGCCGAGGCTGTGCGATGGATATCGATCCCAATCATCCAGGATACGAGTTCTGGGCGACGACCAGTGATCCGGATGGCGGAGTGCGCAAAATCTTCAACGTTCAGGATGGACCGCTCTACGATACACCCGCCAACATGTTCTACAACTTCGGTGTATGGTGGGATGCCGATCTGACCAGGGAGCTCCTGGATGGTACAACTATTTCGGAATGGAACAATCCCGGCCGCTCCAACTTTGACCTCGATCCCGCAACAGGTGGCACGCAATCGTATGCGCCCGGCTGTTCGTCGAACAACGGAACGAAATCCACACCGGCTTTGTCGGGCGACATTCTCGGTGATTGGCGAGAAGAAGTGATCTGGCGGACAAGCGACAGCTCGGCGCTGCGCATCTTCACCACCATCATCAAGGCCAACAACCGAATGCCCACCCTGCTGCACGACATCCAGTACCGGGAGGCAATCGCCTGGCAGAACACCGCCTACAACCAGCCGCCGCATCCGAGCTTCTTCCTGGGTGCCGGCATGGATCCGGCACCGCCCCCCAGCATCTATCTGGCCGGGGTCAATCCGACAACGCCATTCAAGCTCTCGATCTCGAACAATGTGATCTCCTTTGCATCGACCCCCTTCGGCTTCTGTAGCGTCGAGAGCAAGACAAGCCTCACAAACGATTGGCAGCTGTATACCAACATCGTTGCAACGGGAACCAACACCCAGGTTGTCCTGCCCATGACCGGAGAGTCGATGTTCTACCGCGCAGGATTGGAATAGACGATATCCCGGCACCCCCACCCGGCTTTGATGTCCGATATATAGAGCCGTCACATTTCGGGTATAATGCCTTATGCGCTTAGGGGACAACCCGTTACGCCATGCGGCCCCCTTCTTCACCGTTGGTGCCCACTAAAATACCTAGCAAGCAGTCGGTATTTTGTCTTTCCCAGATACAGTTATACTGCTAATATAATTGTTTTATTAAATATTGATCAGCAACATAGCACGCAAGGAGGCGATCCCATGGGAACCGAATTGACGCTCCGTTATTCTGCGATCCACCACAGCGTTTGCGTTGCATTCTTCATTTCGGCGGTCCTGCTGACCATCCTCTCACCGGCACATGCCGTCCTGAATCACCGCTACGATTTCAGCAATCCGGCCGGCAGCGCTTCGGGAGCCGTCATTGTGGATTCGCAGGGATCTGCAGACGGTGTTGTCCTGGGCTCAGGTGCCGTTTTCACCGGCACCGCCCTGGATCTGCCCGGTGGTTCTTCGGCCACGGCAGCCTATGTAGATCTGCCGAACGGATTGATCTCTACCGAAACCGCCGTAAGCCTCGAATGCTGGCTGACGCTGGACAGCACGGCCAGTACATGGATGCGGGTTTTCGATTTTGGATCCGGTACTGCGGGGGAAATTTTCGGTCCAGGCGGCTCCGCTGCCGGTACGAACTATCTTCTGCTCGCACCTTGTGTAAATGGCAATTATTACCGGAACGGTCTTGATCTGTACATTTCCGGAGACGGCAGCGGATCTCTGGACCGTAGCGTTAAGGATCCCCTGACCGGAGAGTCGGTCCATTATGTCGTAACGGTCGAAAACGACGGTTCCGGCGGCAGCACCATCAACTATTGGCGGAACGGAAAAAACCTGGTCCAAAATGCCCCCGGAGGCTCAGAACTGAGCGACGTATCAGACGTCAACAACTGGCTGGGCCGCTCCAACTGGACGGCCGATGATAATACCGACGGAAAATACGACGAATTCCGTATTTATAACCACGCCATGAGTGATTTCGAAGTCCAGGTCAGCCGCCTGCTCGGCCCCGATGATACGTCCGGCGATCCGGGCTTACTGACCAGCCAGTCTGTTGTCGCAGACGATACTGTCGTCGTCGACGGGGTGAAGAAACTGGAGATGGAACTGACGTTCAGCGATCTCGGCGCGCCGGTCCGAATCCAGTCGGATCCGGTTCTGCTCACGTGGTCGAGCAGCGACACAAATATTCTCATCGTGAGCCAGACCGGGGAGATGACCGGCGTATCGACCGGTACGGTCACGGTCTCAGGAAGCTGGGACGGATCACCCGGCGTCAAGTCGGTGACGGTAACGCCGCGTCAGCTCAGTCACCGGTATTCGTTTAACGGGCCTTCTGATACCTTGTTCGCTATCCTCGAGCCGGATCTCGTCGGTGCGGCTGATGCATGGATTTACTATGCAGCTCTACGGAATGGAATCGGACAGGTTGAATTATGGGATGCTTTAAGCGGCTATATTGATTTCCCGAACGGAATCATTTCCACAATGGGCAGCGGGACCTTCGAGGCGTGGGTAACCCTTACGGATCAAGGCAGGGGCTGGGAGCGCATCTTCAGCTTCGGCACCACCACCTTCCCGGGCGGAGAGAATGACGCCTACCAGATTTCGGGATACGAGGCGGACGAGTGCATCGAGGTCATCGCCAGGATGGGCCTCACCCCCAACCTGGCCTTTCGCCGCGAGGGGGTCGACAGTTTGGACATTAATGCGGACCTCGGCTACACGCTGAATGAACAGATCCATGTTGTGGCCGTGTACAATTCCGCTACCGCGGAGGCCATACTCTACCAGAACGGCATGGAAGTGGGCCGGACTACCAATATTCCTCCCCTCTACACCCTGCCCGATCTGAATGTATGGGCCGGCCGATCCGCCTATGATACCGATGGATACTGGGACGGCAGCATGGATGAAGTCCGTTTTTATGAAGGGGCTCTGACCCCCATGGAGATTGCAGTCAACAGTGCGACCGGCCCGAATGCCGATCCGTTTACCGTCCTCGGGCCGCTGCAGTCGCTAGGCATTTACATCCCCTCTGCAACCATGAATGTCTATGACACGATGCAAATTATTCTCCAGGCCAACTACGAGAATGTCTCCGGAGTTCCACTCAACACGATCGGCGAAATTGAGTGGTCTGCGGACAACCCGGATGTCGCTGCCGTAGACAGCAAAGGAATCATAACCGCCTTGGGCGTCGGGACAGTCAATGTGTCGCTTTCATATCAGGGGACGACCAGTTCCATACCCATCACGGTATTCAACCCCAACCCGGTAACGCTGCGTCATCACTGGACCTTCGATGAAACCGCCGGAACCACCGTAGCCGACATTGTCGGCGGTGCCGACGGGACTGTCATCGGGACCAACTTTACCTGGACCGGCGAAGCCATTGACCTCTTCGGCGGGGGAACATCCTCGGCTTACGGCAATCCGCCCACGAACAGCACGGCCGCAGGCGCCTATGTTGACCTGCCGAACGGTATCATATCCTCCGCCGCCGCGGCAGGAATGAATACTGTAACCTTCGATGTGACCTACATGCTGGACTCAGAAACACCCTGGCAGCGCATATTCGATTTTGGAATCGATGCAAGTCATCTGGAAAACGCGGTGGGCACCGGAGCTGAAAACATTTTCCTCACCCCGTATGCAGGCAACGGTGCAAATGCCATTCGCGCAACTGTAGCCACCCAAGCTCCCGGCTACTCGTACGAAACGCAATGGACCGATTCCGACCCGGCAGTCACCGGGGTGCCGACCCATGTGATCTTTACGTATGACTCAGCGGGTGGCAACGCACGGCTATTCGTCAATGGCGAACAGGTTGCATCCGGAACATCCGTCTACGATCTCAGCAGCCTCGCCGGACTCGACCTGAACAACTGGCTGGGGCGCGCCCAGTATGGCGGGGATCCGATGCTGGATGGAAGGATAGCAGACTTCCGCATTTACACCGGCATCCTGACACCCATCGAGATCCGGCAGCGCTATGCCGGAGAACCACTGGCCCTGATCGTACGCAATACGAATAATTCCGGCCCCGGATCGCTGCGCGACACGATAGCCACGGCACCCTTCGGAAGCACCATACACTTTGATCCATCCCTTGCCGGACAGACCATCACGCTCACCAGCGGGGAACTCTTGGTGAATAAAAACCTCAGCATCGATGCCTCTCCCATCGGCGGCATCACCATTGATGGAAATGCAACGTTCAGAATCTTCCATGTCGTCGGCAACACCACAACCTTATCCGGCCTAACCCTGGCCAATGGCTACTCCATCAACGACTATTCTGATCTATGGCAAGAAAACGGAGCTGTTTATCTGGAAGAAGGCATTCTGAATATTGCCGACTGCAGTTTCCATGATAATCAGGCTGATTATGGCGGAGCGATTTTTAACTATTACGGCATACTGGCCATCAACAACTCTGTTTTTTCGGAAAACAGTGCCATATGGAACGCAGGCGCCGTTTTTAACTGGGGCGGAACGATGGCCATCAGCAACTCCACCTTCACCGGCAACAGCGCGAACTGGGCAGGAGCATTAGCAAGCTTTACGGATAATATATCCACCACACCGATCCATTCCAGGACGACAGTGAACCAATGCACTTTCGCTGAAAACCTCGCTTATACAGCCTGCGGAGCTATATACAACGGTTCTGGTTGGATGTTCATAAGCAATTCCACGATCGTGGCCAATACGTCATTGGATAGTGCAGGTGAGTGGCCCGATGGCTCAGGTTTATATTCCTATGGTGATGACTATACAGAAACCGTCATTGCCAATACCATCATCTCCGGAAATTCGGGAGGAAACGATCTCGGACTTAGATATCTGTTAAATCCAGATGCTTTTCTGAGCCAGGGCCACAATCTCATCGGCAGCGGTACAGTGAGCTATTTCACTGCCCCGGGAGATACAACGAATCATACGCTGTCGTCCATCAAGCTGGCTCCATTAAATGACTATGGCGGCCCGACGCAGACCATGCCTCCGCTGCCCGGATCCCCGGCTCTCGATGCCGGCGGAGCGACATCGTTCACAACCGACCAGCGCGGCATGCCCCGCGTATTGAGTGCGGGATATGGCCCGCCGGTAGTGGACATCGGCGCCGTGGAATACAACGGCTGGCTGGCGGGGCAGGATATGACCGGCATGGACCCGGCCTGTGTGCTGCCCGGATCGATCTATGACAGCACGACGGTATTCCCCGAAGGATACGATCCGGACGGTGCCGGAATGCTGAAAATCCTGTCACCGGCTGAACAGCAGGACCTGGTGGTTCAGGGTGAAGCCAACGTCACGGGCGATCCGGAAACGTACGGGCTCTATACCGAGTCCGCATTGCGTGTTTTGGCCCTCGACCGGCCTTTCATCACGCAGAATCCGAGCAACGGGATGTTCAGGGTTACCGTGGGCCTGCTGCACGCCCCCGACCTCTTCACGGCCTTCACCAGCCTGACCAACTTCACAGTCTACCCGTATCCGGAATATGGCGAGGTTGATATCGAGTTTGCCCCGCCATCGCCCGACGTCCACTTCTTCGAGCTGTACGGAGCGGAGCCAGGCCCTGGAGATGGACTCTAAATGATGCGGGTGCCGAGCGGATCGCCACGCAGGGGTGATACCGTGTAGCCGTACCGGCCGCATATTTCGGTGGGCTGCTGATCGGCTATGACCAGCACAATACCGCCGTTGTCACCGGTCACAGAACCGGCGCCGCAGATTTTAGCGGATCCGCCCCAGGCTTCGATCTCGGAGATAAAGCGCTGCACTTTTTCGGGGACGACGCCGATAGCGGAAAGCAGGCGGTTGTTTTCGCGCACCAGCCAGTGCATCTTCTGCAGGTTGTTGGTGCGGATGGCCTCCTCGAAGGCGTTGGTGACATCCTCGAACTCGCTCCAGATCTCGCTGTTGCGAAACCTGCGCTCAACCTCCATGACGCATTCACCGGTTGTTGCTGCGGGAATGCCGGTCTGCACCATGAACATCTTCATGCGCGGGAGGGCCATGGCGCGGGCCTGCCCCTGTTCGAATCGTGCACAGCCGCCATGCAGGGAAATGTAGCTGTCGACCCCGCTGGGGTTCCCGTGCTGAAGCTTTTCGGCATCAAGGCTGTATTCGTAGTACCACTCGGGCTTGAAGTCGACGCGGAGGTAGTGCCCCATGGCACGGAGTTCACTCAGCACGGTGGCGGCCGACGAACCCAACCCGCACCCCATCGGAATGCTGGAGCGCAGCTGCAGCACCAGACCGGAATCCAGGGTGCGGTGCAGGCCGTCCAGCGTATTGATGAAGGCAAAGCGCAGCAGGTCGGCCGGCGCAGCCAGTACATAGCCGATCCCGATTTCGCCATTAAGGAACTCGCGGTATTTCTTTTCAACCCGGCGCTTGAGATCGCGCAGGGCCATCAGGGTAAAGGATTCGCCTTCCGCTCCACCGGGGAGATCAAAGGAGATCCGGTCGCCGGCCTGCGGGGTCACTTCGAAGACGGCGCTGCGGTCGATCGCCATGGCGATGGCCGGTTTCCCGTATACCACCGCATGTTCTCCGCTAAGGATCAGTTTTCCTGGCGCTACCGCCTTCATGGTTCACTCCACCAACGATTCGTATTCACGTTTGTGCTGACTGATTCCCGAGAACCGGAACGGCCCGGTCTTGTACTGGGGGAAGACATATTCCCCGCCATCCGTCGGCACCCCGTAATTAAAGATGTCTTCGTATTGTTGATACGTCAGTTCGGTGCGGTTTTCCAGCATATTCCGGTGCTGTTCGGCATACAGCATGTCGCGGTATCCGGGCTGGATCTCCCCGCTGAAAAACTCACCCACGCAGCCGGACCCGTAGCTGTAGAAGCCGACGCGCCGCCCCGCCATATCTTCCTCGGCTGTATCTAGCAGCGACGCCAGTCCCACATACATCGAGGCCGCGTAGCAGTTTCCCGTGATCCGGCTGTAGCGGAGCGATTCGTCGAGCAGCGCCTGCATCTGTTCCTTGTCGATTTCGACGTGGAATTTGCGGCACAGCTTCTGGTGCGCCTTCTCGGCCATCTTGGTGAACGGGATGTGGTAGCAGAAGCGATCGAAATCGGAGAGGGACCGTCCTGTCAATTCGGCATACTGCTTCCACGATTCGATGAGCGCATGAATGTAGACCATGGTGGAATACTTGCCGTCAACCAATGCCTCGGACCGGTAGTTGGGCCGCCAGAAATCCATGACATCCTCGGTATAATATCCGCTTTCAGGATCGATGGCCACAAGCCGCGGGTTGGCGGTCACCAGCATGGCCACCGCGCCGCATCCCTGCGTGGCCTCGCCCGGGCTGCCAAGCTCGTAGCGGGCAACATCGGAGGAAATTACCAGAGCCTTCTTCTGCGGATTGCGGGCGATAAAGTCGATGGCCATCTGCAGCCCGGCTGTACCGCTGTAGCAGGCCTGCTTGAGCTCGACCACGCGGCAGCGCGATCCCATCTCCAGCAGACCATGCACGTATATGCCGGCCGCCTTCGACTGGTCGATCCCGCTCTCCGTGGCAAAGAGGAGCATCTCAACCCCCTCCAGCTCGCCGGCCTGCATCAAGGGCCAGGCCGCGCTGGCGCCAAAGGTGACGACGTCCTCGTCCGGTGAAGGGATCCCCATCTTCTCCTGGCCGATCCCCAGATAGTATTTATCCGACTCGACGGAACGGGCCGCGGCGAGCGTCTTAAGATCCACGTAGTAGTGCGAGGTGTAGAAACTGATCCGATCAATGCCAATCTTCATCAAGAATAAGTTCCTCGTTGCAGTATAGTTCACCCGTCTTTTCCATCCCCAGCAGGAACATGGCCGTCACAAACTCCCGCTTGATCCGGCGGATCACGGCACGCACCGCGTCGGCTGATTCCCGCGCCGGGCCCAGGAACGGTCTGGCAATCCCGCACAGCGAGGCGCCGAGTATGATGCTCTTGGCCATGTCGATGCCGTTGCGGATACCGCCCGACGCAATCAGCGTCATTTCATGCCGGTAGGGTTTCATCTGCCGCAGGGCTGTCGGCGTCGGGATGCCCCAGTCACTGAATAGCTCCCCCAGTTCCGGATCGTCGCTCCGCCTGGCCTCCACCATGCTCCAGGATGTTCCCCCGCGCCCGGCCACATCGATATACTTGACGCCCGCCGCGAGCAATTGTTCAACATCGTACGGAGAAATTCCGGCCCCGACTTCCTTGACGATCACCGGTTTCTTCAGGGTTTGAACAATTACGGCTATTTTACTGCGCAGGCTTGAAAAATCGGTATCGCCCTCCGGCTGGACGGCTTCCTGCAGGGGATTCAGGTGCAGGTAGAGACCGTCGGCGTCCAGCACCTTGACGGCGGCTTCACAATCAGCAAATCCCATCTCGTAGTTCAGCTGGACCGCACCCAGGTTCCCCAGCAGCACGGTGTTGGGCGCAAGCTCACGCAGCTCGAAACTTTCCCGGGCGGCCTCGTCGGAGAAAAAGACCCGCTGGGAACCGACGGCCAGCGCAATGCCTTCCGCCTCGGCAGCCTCGGCCAGATTCCGGTTAATCCGGATAATCTCCTCGTCCGCACCGCCGGTCATCGATGAAATCAACAGTGGAAAGGAAAGATCCTTCCCGAGAAACCGCGTCGACGGATCGACATCCGCGAGCCGCATCTCGGGTAGTGCGCGGTGCGTAAGATGAATGCGATCGAAAAAATGCTGCCGGCGATCAATCGTGTGATCATCGGAAACAATATTGATATGATCCAGTTTGCGCTGGTTGATGGGTTCCATAATGGCGCGCACCTTACATGCTTCCAGCAGCCGATGAAAACCCTAAAATCCGTACGAAACCAGCGGATCCGAGGGGACGTTTCACCCTTGAAATCAGGGCCGTGGCGAATATAGTTCCGGCCTCCTTTAAGGGCTCACAAATGGATCTCTCGGAGACGCGGAGAACGCGAAGACTTTAACCAATGTCCCCTCTGCGGGCTTTGCGTCTTTACGAGAGAATAAATCCCACATGGGAATTACGTTATGGGTGAAATTGAAACAGGCGGCTACGAGCACCGGTTCGGCGGCCTTTTCCGACTCTACGGAAAGCCGGCGATGGACGCCCTGCGAAAGGCGCATGTCCTGATCGTCGGCGTCGGCGGCGTTGGATCATGGGTGGGCGAGGCGCTGGCCCGCAGCGGCATCGGACATCTTACGCTGGTCGACTGGGACGACATCTGTTTCTCCAACACCAACCGCCAGATCCACGCCATGACGGGCACAGCCGGGCGCGCCAAGGTCGATATCCTCGCCGAGCGCATCCGCCTCATCAATCCCGAATGCAATGTCACGCCGGTCCGGGAATTCTACACCGACCAGAATGCAGACGCATTGATCACAGGCGAGCTTTCCTATGTCGTCGATGCCATCGACCGCAAGAACGCCAAGATTCACCTGATTACCCACTGCAGACAGCTCGGTGTGCCGATCATCGTCTCCGGCGGTGCCGGCGGGCGGGTCGATCCGTCGCAGGTGCGCACCACCGACCTGCGCGATTCCTACAACGATCCCCTGCTCGCCCAGATCCGCAAGCAGCTGCGTCGTAATCTTGACATGCGCGGCCGACATGAAAAGAAGTTCCATATTCCCTGCGTCTTTTCCGCCGAACCGATCCGCTATCCCCACCCCGAGGGAGGCGTCTGCTTCCAGAAACCGCAGGCAGGCAACGGTCCTAAACAGCTCGACTGCCAGTTCGGTTTCGGATCCGCCACCTTCGTCACCGGCAGCTTCGGATTCGCCATGGCCGCCCGCGTCGTCAATGACCTCATTGCGGAGCACGAGGAAGTCAAGTAGTCCAAATGATCCGCGGCGGCTACAGTTTCGCCAGAGCATGCTCCCACTTACTGTCCTCTGCTTTCTGCACGGCGTGGGCCTGCAAACGTTCATATAGTGCGCGATCGCTTACCACCTGCATCATGGCCTCGTACAAGCCCTCAGGCGTACGGGCACCCACCACCAGCCCCGAGCCGTGCGATTCAACGATCTCCTGCGGTCCCCCCTCGTTGGAAACGATCGCCGGCAACCCGGAAGCATGCGCTTCGAGCACCACGTTGCCGAAGGTGTCGGTCAGGCTGGGAAACACGAACATGTCGGCGCTGGCGTAGATACTGGCCAGTTCCTTTCCATACAGATAGCCGGTAAAGACAATCTGCGGATCGTTGTACTTCAGCTGCAGTTCGTCGCGCTGCGGGCCATCCCCTACCAGGATGAGGTCGGCATCGACACCATGGTCGATCAGGCGTGTGAAGGCCTTGAGCATGACCTCGATGTTTTTCTCCTTCGAGATGCGACCGGCATAGAGGAACTTGAAGCTGCCGTTAAGGCCGTATTCGTTCCACAGTTCACGGTTGCGGAACGAGGGATTGAATTTGTCGCGATTGATGCCGCGCGGCATGACATCGATCTTGTCGCCGTCAAAGCCCCCATCCATCAGCAAGCGCCTGTACTGCCGGGTCGGCACGAGAATCTGGTCGACCTTCCCGTAGAACCAGCGCATGAAACGCCATGCTGTTTCGCCCAGCTTCTCGTCTTCCGTGATATCGGCAAAAAACCGCGGGAAGTCGGTGTGATAGATCCCTTTTGTGGAGAGGCCCAGCAACCGGGCCGCACCCAGCGCGCACAAACCGAGCGTACCGGGCGTGGATATAATCACTTCATCGAACGCCTGCTCTTCAAAGTATGCCAGGATTTCCATAAAAGGCGGATAGCTGACCCGCAGCGATTCATATTCGGGCATCTTGAACGAGCCTACCGGCTTGAAATTGCGGACGGGGAAGTCGGCCGCCGGATCTTCCTCCTGGCTGGTAACAACGGTAATGTCCTTATCCGATGCCTTGGCCATGCCCGCCAGGGTACGGATCGTCTTGGTGACACCGTTTACGTCCTCGAAGGTATCGGTTACCCATACCTTCCTGCCGCTCTTGTGCCGCAGGACGGCTGAGCCGGGGAAGTGATCCGCCAGCTCTCGCAGGAACCGTTCGTCCTTGTGCTGGGTGGAGAAGGCCGTGAGATACGGCGCGATGCCCAGTGCCACGGGACCGAGCGACGAAATCGCCTGCAGCGATCCGATCAGCTCGCCGGAACGGATCTTCTTGGCCGCTTTCCGGATAAAGACAAAGCTGAGTTCCTGGCTGAGGCGGCACGCCGCCTTGAAATTGACCGAATCGGTCTCCTCCACCGGCAGATCCCCGTCGGCACGTTCGAGCACGCGGGAAACCTCTTCGATGATCATCTGCTCGATCTCGTTCATCTGTTTCTTGACGTAGGCCTGCTTCACCTTTTTCTGGAAGGCGGCCTTCACATTGGCGCGGAAGCCGGTCGGCGCAGGCTCCTTCTCATCCGGCTGCTCCGCCAGGTTTTTAAGGACAGCACCCATGACCGACCGATCCTGCGAACCGGGCGCGAGAAAGCGGTTCTTGTAGTAGCTGTAGGCTATCCGGTAGAGGCTGTTGGCCAACCGTACGCTGGTGCCGCCCGCACCGCCGGGTTCATGCTGTCCCTCACGCAGAAACTCGAGATAGTCGATCACGCCGGGCGCGTGGGGCGTCACGGTATAGGCACTGGCGACATAGAGTCCGCCGTGATCATCGGAACCGCCGGTCAGCGTCTTGTTCCACGGTTCCAGACCGACCGGCGCAATGCCGTGACGGTCGGCCATCTCATTGATCGTTTCCGGCGTCAGGCTTTCGAACACCGCGTTGGCTATATCGCAGGCACGCGGTATGCGCGAGCCGTTGATCCCCTCGAACCGGTTGAACATCAGGATCATTTTTTCAAACAGCTCGATATTCAGCTTCTCGTTGATGCGGAACAGCGGATGGGCGATAGTGTGGATCACCCGGTTCTGGTTCATGTACTGCTGCAGATCATAGATGTTCTCGCGCAGCGACTGCATTTCGAAGAACTGCTTTTCGGTAATGCCCGAAACCAGGCAGTGGATCTTGCAGCCGTTTTCCGGGAAATAGGTGGTCAACTCGCTCGAAATAAACGTCCCCGGCAGGTGGGCAATATCACGCGCCCCGTTGATGCAGTTGTGGTCGGAGATGGTGACAAAATCCATCCCCGCCGCCTTGCAGGCGTTGTAGACATCCATCGGTTCCATGAAGCTTTCCGGCGCGCCGATCCGGCGCAGGAACCACTCGCTGGGGCGATTGGAATGTTTGCTGTGAACGTGCAGATCGGCCTTCGATACCCGTGTGTTCGTTTTCATGCCCGCAACATTGCGCCGACCCGTTTATTCTGGATTGGGCGCGCGTTAGAATTTCGTGAGCCGAAAACAGGCACATCAACATATGCCACCGTCCGTGATCGAAAGACATACTAGATGGAAATCTGACTGCGCCGTGAAATCCAGTGGTCACCGCCGGGAATTCGCGGATCGGATATCCACGCCACGTTGTCGACCGTGCTTTTTTGCATGCTGCCGGCAGGTCGTGGCTCGCATATCCGATGCGAGTTTCCGGATGCATTCGCGCCCTTCGCAGTCAGCTCGACAACCACCTGGATTTAAGAAACGCTGATGACGATGCCTTCCAGACCGGACGGCAGTTCCACGAAGCCGGCTTCAACATTTCCCATCAGCACGCGGCCCAGCGGGGATTCGGGGGTGATGACGGTGACCTTGCGGGCTTCGACCTGCACCTCGGTTCCGCCGCCGCAGTTCAACAGCAGATAGGAATCAACGTCGCCGGCCAGGTCGACCTCGACCAATGCACCGACATCGATCTCCTGACCCGTGAAATCCTCGATCGGCATCGTCCGAAGTTCATCCAGGTGATGCGACAAATCCATGCAATGCCTGGCATAGCCGTGGGCGAGGAAGGCGGCCTCGAAGCCGGTGGTGTCGCGCTGCTTATCGGCGTTCGACGCACTGAACGAGGTCGCCGCGTTCGACTGCGCGTTGGCGTTCGACTGACGCCCCAGCTCCAGCTCAATTTTCTGAATCACCGCATCTATAATGGCCCGCTTCATACGTCAGGTTTATAGCCGTTTACTACGGCATGTTGAAACGAGAAATTATAGAGTTTGCAGTCCTGTCTTCAGCCGGTCTTTCACCCTTGCCCACGTTTTGAAATTGGCTGAGGATTCACACAGCAAAAACGGTGCGCTGGAGGAACCAGTAGAGGCCGATCAGGGCGATGATGGAGGAAAGGCTCGGCTTCAGCCAGCGGCGGGCGCGGCTGCTGGCGTGCTGCAGCCATAGAAGCCCTGGAAAAACGAGGGTCACTATCGACAGCTGTCCGGCTTCGATCCCGACGTTGAAGGCAAAAAGCGGGCCTACGATACTGCTGCCGTTCTGGCCCAGACCGATCTCCCGCAGCACGCTCGCAAAACCGAATCCGTGAATCAGACCGAATGCAAACGTCAACCAGGCGCGCCCCTTGCCGATATTGCTCCGCAGCATGTTTTCTACACCGACAAACACGATCGAGGCGGCAATGGCCGGCTCCACGATCACGGACGGAGGTGCCCACAGATCCAGCGCAGCCACGGATAGCGTGATCGAATGGGCCAGCGTGAAGCTGGTGACAATGGCAAAAATGTCACTCGGCCGGCGGCAGGCAACCAGCAACCCCCCGAGAAACAGCAGATGGTCGAACCCGAAGGCGATGTGCTCGACCCCGAGCTTGAAGAAGGGAACCGGAAACCAGCTGCGGGCCGGCACCGGCTCGGATTGCGGCTCTGCGGTGACGTCGCCTTCCTTATCAGCGCCCGTATTAGTTGCCGTGACCGCCAACGGGACGGCCCCGGGAAGCGACACGGTAATACGGGGCACGCCGGCGGTAAAGACAACGGTTTTTTTCACACTTCCATCGGGACCGAGAACATCAAGGACCGTTTTGTATCCCTCGCGCATCCGATCGAGAAACCCGTGGGTCAGTGTAAGCTGCCCACTGCCCATCCGCGGATAGCATATGGTGTAGATGCAATTGTCCTGCTCCACCCGGAAGTCGGCATCGATGGGCTCGCATGCCTTGCCATCGAGCGTTACCGCGAAGAAGGATTTTGCCTCTTCGGATAGAATGGTGCGCGACTGCCCGAAATTATTGTGATCGAGCCAGTTGGCTGGGTTGTCGAGTTTGTCAGCCAGAAACGATTCGGTGAGAATAGGATCGAGGTTCACCTCCAGAACGTATGCATCGGGCTCCGCCCATATCCTGGCATAGCTTAGCAATACGTCGTGCGCCGATGCCGCCGGCAACATGCTCATCAGCCCAACAGCAGCGCTCAATAGACCGCTCAGGAATCCAGCGTTGGGTTTGCTTCTCGAAATCAATTCCATGCGAGGAATCTTGCAGAACATGCCGCCGTCGGAAAAGCACTGTTTGGAACATTAGCGGTCGCTGCACCACCATGAGCTCGGTATACGGATCGGAAACTTCCGCGCTCTCTGCGCCTCTGCGCGAGATCTCCTGCCTACTTGAAGATCGAATCGAAGCCCATGGCTGATTCCGCGGCGAAGTCGGGAACAGCCTTCCTGCTGAAGCGCTTGAGCAGCGGATAGAGAGCGGAAAGGATGTTGAGGGTCACCATGCGGTCCAGCAGTCGATAGCCGTGCTCGCCACGGAACAGAATGCGGAGCATCAGGCGCAGATGGGCGCGCCGGAGGTGGAAGCGCGAAAAATCGAGCATGACAGTATAGCGCGGTTCGTCATGCTTGCGCTCGTAGGCAGCCTTGAGCCGCTGCAGGCGATCAATGATCTCCTCCGAAAAATCGAGAAAGTAGTATTCACGCACGGCGGCGATGATTTCGAAGGTGTCGTACTGGAAGCGCAGATCCTCAACGGGCAGGCCGAGCGGATCGGCGAGTTCCTGCATGCGCCGGATTTTTTCCAGCGCGTCGTAGCCCTGCTTGACGGCTTTTGCTCCATTGGAGACATAGCAGTGCATGAACTTGCGCATGAAGTGGTTCGCGACGATGTACCGCCAGTACACCGTGACCAGGGGCGGCACGCGCAGACGGCGGAAGTAGATATGGCGCGAGGCAAAGTCCTCGATGTAGAGCAGTTCCTTGATGACCTCGTCGGACAACCGGAGCAGTTCCTGCAGGGGGCGCCAGTGCGGATCGGGCCAGTGTGCACGGTAATATTCCTGGATGGCCTGGTCGGCCGTGATGTTGTCGCGGAACATGCGGACCGTGACAAACGCGTTAAGCTCGTTCCAGACCGCATTGTCATCGAGCCAGGTAAGCCGCCGGAAACCGCTCCATCCGCCGGTCTGGCACCAGACCGAAATGCCGGCCAGGTTCTGCCCGATCAACGCGTCGCGGATCCGTTGATAGTCCCAGCCGATGAACGATGGGTATTCGCCGAATCCCTCGTACTCGCGCCGGGCCTGGAATTCAATCAGCTTGCGGTGACGACCACGGAAGAAGAGACGGTTGAGCGGCAGATAGCGAAAGAAATCGGACTGCCCGTACTTCATGGAAACAACCAGGTGGTCGCTTTCCAGGTCGCGGAACACCTTGTCGTAGGTGTCGGGATTCCAGCTAATGTCCCCTACCCGACCCACGCCGACGCTCCAGGTGCGGAAGATGAGCAGCCGGTTGTACTCTTCAAATACCGGCAGCAGCGACTGGATCATACGCCGCGCCTGCTGCGGGGTCCTGATCACGATGCGGCTGCGGAAATCGCCCACTACATCCCGTCCATCCGCTTCACCGATCCGGACCACCAGGCCGGCGATCTCGGGAAACACTTCAAACAGTTGCCGGCAGGCATGGGCCGCAAAACGGCGCAACGCCGTTTCCCGGCAACCCGTGTAGCGCTCGATCTCGTCGTTGAAATATAGCAGGTCGGTAGTCATCAGTGCCTGCATGCCGCAGTCTGCTGCTGTAGCACACAGCGCACGATAGAGGGCACGGTAATCCTCGATCTTCCGGCGCAGCGTTTCCGCGTAGAACGGGAAAATACAGCAGTGCGCAAGATCGTCGAGCGTCACCGCGTTGTATCCGGCTCCGGAAGCGTTGGAACAGAAGGACGCAAAATCCAGCTTGATCTGTTCGCATCGTTCGGGATCAAGCCGGCCATCCCGCTCGAGACTGGAAAAAGGCACTTTCGACCAGTTGATCACCTCGTGGTCACAACCGCGGAAAAACGGCCCAATGCCGTCGATAATGAATAGGTTCATAGGAACCAGCCTAGATTTCCTTCAATCGATAGCCCACGCCCCGCACAGTTTCAATAAAGCGGCCGGCGGTTCCGACCTTGCGGCGCAGGCCGACAATCTGGACATCGACCGAACGTTCTGAGATGGCAACATCCTTGTCGTGTGCCGCATCGATGATCTGCCTGCGCGTGAATACCCGGCCCGGTTCCGTAGCGAGCAGCTGCAGCACCTGGAAATCGGTGTGTGTCAGCGACACCGGTTCGCCGGCGACCTTGACCGAAAACCGAAGAGGATCTATTTCGAGATTATGGATGATTATCTGCGAAGGCCCCTGATCCACTGGACGCACGGCACAGCGGCGCAGCACGGCATCGATCCGCGCAAGCAGCACTTCGGGGCTGAAAGGCTTTACCAGATAGTCGTCCGCGCCCATTTCCAATCCGGCCACCACATCCTTGTCCTGACCCAGCGCAGACATCATGATGATCGGAATGGTGCTGGTTTTCGGGTAGCGCCGCACCTGCTGGCAGACCTGCTTCCCGTCAACGCCCGGCAGCATGAGATCGAGCAGGATCATTTGCGGAAGCAGATCCACCACCTTCAGCAGTGCGGTTTCGCCGGAGTCCGCCAGCGTGACGTCCCATCCATCCTTCCTGAGGTTGAACAGAAGCAGCTCCTGCAGGGCGGTGTCATCCTCCACCACTAATATTTTGAGCGTCTGTTTCATGGCATCTCCCACTATCCCCGTGTCTTTGCAATACGTTCCACCTGTTTCAGATAATCCGCGATATCGTCGCGCGGACGCAGTTCATAGGCGCGCCGCAAAAGCGGAATGGCATCCTGGTACCTGGCCTGCCCGACCAGGAGCTGGCCGTGATAGAGCTTGGCTTCGGCCTCGTACTTCTCGATGTTTTCCGCCCGCTCATAATAGAAAATCGCCTTTTCCGGTACGTTGCGGCCATAGTGCTGGGCCAGCAGGATAAGCGCCTCGCCGTCCAGGGGATCCACCTCAACCACCTGTTCCAGAATCTCCACCGCTTCATCGCCGCCGCCTTCGGCCACCGCAACGCGCGCCTGGAGTTTAAGCAGTTCCTTGAGGCTGTTTTCGCCCAGGGCGGCCTTGTGCTCCGCCACACGGCTCAGCACACGCCTGGCATCCTCGAGCGCGCCCCGGGAGGCAAGGATCTTCGCCGCACGCAGAGGCTTGTCCGGGTCGGCACCGGTGTCCAGTTCATAGGCCCTCAGGTAGGTGTCCGCCGCCATGTCCCAACGGGATTCGTTGACGTAGATGTCACCCAGCATGGTCATGCTGTCCGCCGTGGACTTGCCCAGCGTATTGACATATTCATAGTTTTCAGCGGCACGCATCGGCTGCTTGAGCCCGAGATAGGCATTGGCCTGCAGCAGCCAGAAGTCGGCGTTGTCCGGCTGCTTTTCAATCAGCGTATCGCACAGGCTTACGGCATCACCGTACTTCTGCTGCTTAAACAGGCTGCGGGCCAGTCCAAGCTGCCAGTCGAGCGTTTCGGGATCGAGCAGGATCGCCTGACGATAGGCGGATTCGGCGCACAAATGGTTCTCCACCGAAGCGTATGCAAACGCCAGCAGACCATAGGTCATGCTGGTATGCCCGCCCAGCTCGATCGTTTTGGTAAGATATGGCAGCGCCTTCGCGAAGGCGCCGTTACGCACATGGATCAGGCCGGCGTTCTTGTACGCGCGCCGGAAGTTGGGAAACTGATCGATCGCCTGATCATAAAGCGCCAATGCTTCATCGAGCCGGTCCTGCTGGAAGTAGATGTTGGCCAGGGTGAATTCAAACGTGGCGGAGGAGGATTCCTTGCAGTTTTTCTGCAGCAGCTTGATCGCCTTCTCCATATCGTCATCCTCCGACATCGCTTCGAGGATCTTCTGCATCTGTTCGTATTCGACCGCCGTCAGGCTGGGTTCGATATCTGTATTGGCACCATAGCTGGCGAGAAACTCCTTCTGAAACTGCTCGCTGTCCCAGATAGAGATATCAACCGACCGTTTCGGGGATGAAGCGGTTTGCTTCTCCGGCTCCTTGATCGGCTCCATGACGGGTTCGGCATGTACGATATTTTCCGCGGCCTGGGCCGTCTGGTCCATCGACGCCAGCAGGGTGTCCAGATCGTCAGCCGATGCAGCGAGGGTCAAGCAGACCGCTATGCCTGCGGCCAGGAACTTCAGTTGGTATTGGATCGTTGTCTTCATCGTTGCTTCCTACTTTTGAAAGGTTATGGGTACACGCATGCGGAACTGGACAGGTTGTCCCTTGCGTTTCCCCGGTTCAAACTTCCACTGCTTCACGGCCTTGAGCGCCGGCGCATTGAAGGCCGGATGGGTTGACTTCTGCACCTTCAGGTCGCGGGTCCGGCCGTTCTTGTCGACGATGAACAGCACATACACCGTGCCCTGCATGTTTTTCCGGGCCAGCTCCGGCGGATAGATCGGCGCAGGCTGGTAGACCACGCGAGGTTTCTGGTCGAGATCGGAGAGCGAGAATATGGCATCCACCTCTTCGCTGCTGCCGGTCACGCCTTCGAGATTGACCGCAAAGTCGCCGCCGCCGAATCCGCCGTCGCCGGGGTTGAGCGCCAGTTCCAGCTGCGAAAGATCAAGCGGCTGGGCATCCATGGCCGGCGGAGGGGGTTCCGGCTCGGGTTCGGGCTCGGGTTCCGGCTCCTCCATCGGGGCCGGCGGGGGCGGTTCCAGCTCGGCGACATCGACCGTCCGGATGGTCAAATCCTTCGAGGGCGGCTTGGTGATCACCTGCAGCACCGGCAGGATCATGAACAGGGCCGCCGAAACCAGCAGCGACATGCTGAAATAGGCGCTGTGGTGCAGGACCGGCTTAAAGATTTTCCGCAATCCGTTCACAATCCGTCATCCCTGTTTCTTGAGGGTTGCAATGCTTACCTTCTGGGCGCCGGCGAGCTTGGCTTCGTCGATCACGCGCACCAGCAGCCCGGCCTGGACATTCTGGTCGGCCTGGACAATGACCGGCACTTCTTCCTTCTGCATCATGCGCTTCACCAGCGGCTGGACACCGGCGATGCCGATTTCACGGCCGCCGTAGACGATCTCGCCCTTATCGGTGATCGCCAGCAGGATGCTTGTCTTCTCCAGCTGTACCGACGAGGCCGCCTGGGGCTTGTCGACCTCCACGCCGGTCTCCTCCACGAAGGTGGTGGTGACAATGAAGAAAATGAGCAGGATGAAAACGCAGTCGATCAAAGGGGAAATATCGACGCCCGCTTCCGTATTCTCGTCTGTGCTGGATCTAAAACGTGCCATAATATTTGCTCCGCAATGTATTTTAGATTGCCGATTTTAGATTTTCGATTTGTTGGTCTGCGACGCCTTTCCAAAAGAAGACCTGTCGGCGCAGCCGTTCCAAAAATCAAAAATCAAAATTCTAAATTCGAAAATAATCATCACGCCGCCTCGGCTTTCATATTCTGTTTATACAGGCGCTGGGTGCAGACGGTCTGCAGATGGGCGAGGAACGCCTTGTACTCCTCGTTCTCGCGGGCCAGCTTGTACTGGAAGATCAGTCCGGGCAGCGCAATCAGGAGCCCGGTCTCGGTGGTGATCAGCGCCTCTGAAATCCCGCTGGCGACCATGCCCATGGTCTTGTCGCCGCCGGATCCGGACGCCAGCGCCGCAAACGTGGCCAGCATGCCCGTAACCGTACCGAGCAGCCCCAGCAGCGGCGCTACGCTCACACAGGTCTGCATCAGCTTCAGATCGCGCTCGAACGGCGCAATCTCCGTCTGGTGCAGCTCGTCGAAATAGATGGCGATCTCCTCGAGCGAGACGGCCCCCATCACAAACCGGATCATGCGCCCGACCGGGCCCCGGCCCGTTTCCGGCTTCTTGATCCACTTCTTCATCTTCTTTTCGGACACATGCAGATAGCCCTTGCCGCGGATGCGGAAGAATATGCTATGGCCCAGATAGAAAATGATGACGGCATCGATGGCCAGGGCGATCATGCCCCATCCACCGGATGCCCAGATTTCCAGGGCCTGCTGCCAGATTGATGTTGTTTCTTCCATTATTTCTTATTCCGTAATACGTAGCTTCTATCCACAGATTGCACAGATTGTGAGGATTGGAAGTTCGTTGGATTGCTACACCTCCTGCGGCACCGTTCTTGATGCGCGGTTCATGAACAGGATGGCAATCTGCTCCATGCGGTCAGAGATGCCTTTCGCCTTGCGCGACAGGAAGGCGTAGAGCACGAGCGAAAAGATGGCTACGATCAGCCCCAGTTCGGTAGTGATCAGCGCTTCGGAAATCCCGCCCGACAGCGTCTTCACGTCACCCGACCCGAAGACCGTAATCAGCTTGAAGGTATTGATGATACCGGTCACGGTACCCAGCAGCCCCAGCAGCGGCGCGGATGAGGCGCAGACCGCTATGAACGAAGTCCATTTGTTGACACTCAGGCGCGTTGTCAGCATTTCCTCGTACATGACTTCTTCGACCAGGTCCTTCGGTTCGTTGATATGCTCAATGCCGACCTTGAGCATAACACCGGTCGGTCCTTTGATCTTCGCGGCCTGCTTGAGCGCACCGGCATGATCGTTGTGAAGCATGGACTTCAGCAAGGGCTGCACATCCTTCTCCGAGGGCGTTGGAACCAGTGAAAGCTGTATCCACTTCCCGATGGCAACGAGCGCCGCCAGTATGAACATGCCGACAATAGGATAGACTACGAAGCCGCCCTTCTTGAGATGTTCGCCCAGTGTCTCATGGGTTTCTTCGATCTTGCGGGCGTTACCGAGACTCGGGTCGAACGGAAAGGTGCCGGCCTTGCCCTCGACCGTCTTCTTCACCAGCTCCGCGTTGGAGGAGTCGGCAAAGGACATGACCGTAGGTTCCAGCGAGCCCAGACGCTGTTCAGCGATTCCGGCCAGTGAACCGTCATCGGATGCGAACAGCGCCACCGGACCGATCAGGATAAAGTTTCCCTGCTTGACCAGTCCATCGTCGCCGGCGGCACTGCCGGCGAATCCATCGCCGCCGACAAGATTCTGGAGTCGTTTGATGGACGCTTCAACGAGACCGGTCTGCCGAACGAATATTTCTTCGTCCGAGAGGTTGGTGTTGTCGGGAGCGAGCACGGCGGAATCGATCACATCCTTGTAGGCGTCCAGTTCGGCAATGTGCAGCCGGGTCTGGAAATTCCGGATATACTCGCCCAGCAGGTTCGAGATGTAGCTCTTCTCGCCCTGCCGCGACTTGATCTCGGAACGCAGGTTGTTGAGGTCGAGGTTCCGGCTGTCCAGCTGCCGCATGACGGACTGATGCTGCAGGCGGACCTCGAGCACCTCATCTTCGAGGGCATTGAGTCCCTTCACCATCGGTAGCTTTTCCCGCGAAATGGTGCTGCGGACGTTCGTAAGCTCCTGCAGGCTGTTTTCGAGCTTCTCCTGTATATCGACAGCCTGTGCCGCTGATTTTTGAGCCACAAAAAACACAAAAATAGCGCAGAGCACAAAAAGGATTGTATTTTTGATTGCCGTTTTTTGATTGCCGATTTTGGGGTCTGCGACAGCCATCGCTTGATCTCCTATGAGCCCCTTGTGCCCTTTGTGGTTAAATAACGACGATTGAAACATGTTGTTCATTGATCGACCTCAGTTCACGCTGACCGGCAGCGGAATAAACTCCGCGACCTTTTCGTTTTTCAGTACGGAGATGGCATCGAGAACGCGCTGAGCGATGGCGTTGTTCGCCTCCCAGACCCATCCATCCGCGGCCGGATGGCCGTATTGCGCCATGTCGCCCTTGTTGGTGCACCAGTAGGCGCAGCCGAATCCAAGGTAGAGCGTCTGGCCCTCGGCCTTGGATCCATCGGGCAGTTCGCGGGTTTCGCTCACGACCGTGATCTCGTTGGCGCTCTTGTTCAGCTCATTGATGATGCCGATCACGTTCTGATAGCGCTGCGAAAGGGACAGGTCGGTCTCCTCCGTCTTGGGAATCCGCTGGCTGAGCGGTCGGATACGCTCCTGCACCGGTGTCGGCAGGGTCGGAAGGAGCGCCAGCACCTCGCGCTCCAGCGTGTAGATCCGGTTGACGAGTGTGGCCGAAGCATTCTTCAGCGCGTCGTTCTCCTTCACCAGATCCTCGCGCTTCCTGTCCGCATCCGTAATATCCGCCTGCGTTTCGTGGATCTTCTGGGAAAGCGTGTCGCGTTCCGACCGGACCAGGTCGATCCGGTCGCTGAGCATTTCGCGTTCAAGCTCCCACTGCTGCTTCTCCTCGGAAATCAGCTTGCGGGTTTCCACCCACTTCGACAGCGCCTCCTTCGTGGCGTCCAGTTCCTGCGCCTGCACGCACGCGCCCACGCCGGAGAGGGCCAGCATCATCAGTAGTTTTCTTTTCATGTTTACCTCGGACTAGTGTTCTATTGTTAAAATGTTGGCTGATAGTGAGCGGAATGTTAGCCGCCTGTTACCACGTACCGCTCAGACCCAGACTGTATTCAATCCCTTTCCTGTAGGACGACTTGACGGCTTCCCCGGGTAGATACATCGTTCGATACACATTCTGGATTTCGGGATCGGTCAGGTTCTTCGCCTTGAACGACAGCGAGAAGTGCTTGCCCAGCTTCTGCGAGACCGTAAAGTTCAGTGTTTCGTATTCCTTCGCATATACATTGGGGAAGTATTCCTGCGAGTAGCTTGCACCCGCCAGGAGCGTGTCGCCCTTGACGATGTAAAAGAGTCCCAGACGGGTTCCCGTGCGCCTGATGTCGTATGTTGCATTTATGTTATAAAGATATTCAGGGGCACCCATCATGTCGCGCGTCGGTTCCGGATACCCAGCATTCTCGAGGCGCTGCCGATCCTGTTCGGAGAGCGTTACCTCGGAATCGATGAAGGTTGCGTTGGCGCCGAGGGACAGGCCGGCGAGCGTATCCCAGAACTGCCCCAGCTGCTGCCGGCATTCAACCTCATAGCCTGATAATCTGCCTTCGGGATAGTTTACCGACGTGAGATAGGTCCCTACATTGTCGGCATAGCCCTGGGTGTACTCGATGGGATCTTCGACCTGCTTCAGGAACCACGAGGCTGAAACCAGCCCGCCGGGATACGGCGTATAGTCCATACGCAGGTCATAGTTTTTCAACGAACTCATGCCCAGTTGCGGATTCCCGATGAACACATCGGCACCCAGGTATTCCATCTGCTGGATCGGGGTGAGTTCCTTGAAGGTCTGCCGCGCAACGGTCTCGCTGTAGGACGCCCGCAGCATGAGCGCGTCGTAGGGTGCGAACTGCACACCGTAGGACGGAAGTATGTCGTCCTTCCGGTAATCCACGTCGCCATCACCCGGATTGAGCTTTGACGTTCCGGATTCGCCCGGTTTCACCCAGTAGACTTCACTCTCGGGATTGAGCAGAGTGATTTTCAAGGCCGTTGATTCGTACCGCGCCCCGCCGATCAGCGTCAGTTTCTTCGATACCGGGAGCTCGGCCATGGTGTACCAGGCCGAGAGATCCTGCGAACCCTCGTAGTCGGCATCGATCTGCGCCGCAAACACCACATCGTTGGGACCGGGATACTGATCGGTCCAGTATTCAGTCCACAGCAGCTTCGGTCCGGTATAGGGATTGAGGGCGGGATTCCCGGGATCGCTGAAGTTACTGTAGGAATCCTTGTCGTAGATGCGCTTCAGGTGGTCGCTGAACACTCCGGTTTTGAGGCTGCCTTCGCTGCCCGACCACTGCTCGAACGGCAGCTTCAGGTTCATGAAATACTGATCGCTCTCTTCAGAGACTTCTTTCCATATCCGCTGCAGGTTGCCCAGATACGAGACCGGCGGCTTGTCCTGGTAGTATCCGGCGGCGACGGTGTTGGTAGTCGGCGGAGCACCGCGATAACCGGGAATGACCTCCCGGTAACCGGGTTTCCACAGCGAACCGAACAGTCGCTTGTCGGGTTCGGTAAGCTCCGATGTGCTGTGAGCCACCGTCCAGTCCAGTTCCGGCTTCAGGAAGGAGATCCAGCGGCCGGCGTTCCATTCCGGTAAAGGCAGCACATGATCGCCGTTGAACTGGAGGGTGGACGTGTCGCGCTCGGTATATTTCAAAGTCTGGTTGCGGCGGTAGGGAGCGGCATCGGAATACTCGTCACTGTCGGCCGGTGCCAGGGGATCGTAGCCGGGCACCTGGGATGTGACGTAATAATCCTTGCCCCGGGTATCCTCCGCAAGGATCGCCTTGTCCTCCGCCACATGGGTGGTCATATACAGCAGCGAGAGCGAATGGTCTTCCGCCTCGAGTCCTACGGCGCCCAGCCCGCCCCATTGGACCTCCGCCATGCTCTCTGCGAGATCGAACAGGCTGGTCTTGAAGGACTGGCCGGACGGACTGTCCGGATTGCCGCCGCCGGAGTGAACCGGAACCAGACTGCCGTCACGCACCCACCATTTTTCGTCGCGCTTATGGTCGATGTGCGACGCATCCGACTTGTAATAAAAGTTGCCCAGGCCCGCCACCTTGACCCCGTCGAACAGATCATACTTTCCGCCGGCAGTCAGCGACCAATCGTACAGTGCCGGCACATCGCTTCCACTGACACCGACACTGCCCGACCAGGTGGTTCCGGGGATCTGTGGATCGCGCCGTCCATCATCGATTCCCCATCTATTCACGCCACCGCCCTTGTAGCTGAGAAACCCGCCATCATCGGGCAGGGTGGTCTTGTATTTTGTACCGACCTTGAAGGTCAGAACGGCATCATCGGGCATGCTCTTGAGCACCACATTCACCGCCCCGCCGGAAGCATCGCCCTGCTGGTCGGGGAGAAAGGTTTTCGTGACCTGTACACTTTCGATCATCACGCTGGGAAACTGGTCGAGCTGCACTGCGCGCTTGTCGGGGTCGGCCGTGGGCAGGCGGACCCCGTTCATGAGCGAAACCACGTACCGGTCCGGTAGACCGCGGACGACCGCATATTTCCCATCCTGTACCGTAGTCCCGGAGACAAGACTCAACGCCTGCGCTGCATCGGACACGCCGGCCTGGCTCATCATGTCGGCTCCGACCGAATCCATCAAAGCGGTGCTTTCCATGCGCAGGTTGAGCAGGCCGATTTCCGACGCCCCGCCGAGCTGTATATCGCGTACGACCAACTCGTCCATCTCCTCGTATTCACCGGCCATTTCGACATCGACTTCGGCCAGTTGTCCGGGTGACACCACCACGTTCGGACGCGTGACCCGCGTGTAGCCGGACTTGCTGAACAACAGCGTGCAGGATCCGGGCTCGATGCCCTCCAGGTAATAACTGCCGCCGTCGCCCGTTTCGGCTTCCTGCCCCGTTTCGGAGACCCGGATCTTCACGCCGGGAAGCGGCACCTGGAAATCCGGATCCATGACCGTACCGCGAACGCCGCCCACCTGGGCCTGGACTCCCGCCGTTAACAGAAATACGCTGAAGACCAGCAGCCGTTTAACCGGTCGTATCACCACGGATCTCCCAGGCCGTTCCTGATGTCATGGATGCGCGCCGTGAGTTCGGCATCGGGTTCGATCCCGTGCGTCGCCATCGAAAGCAGGATCTGGCAAAGATCCTCTGCTCGCGGACGTGAATTCGAGTTGACCACCGCCTCATTCACGGCGATCGCGTATACACGATGCGCCTGCTCCGTTGTTCCGGCCAGCGCGTAGGCTTCCGCCACCGGAAGCAGCGCTTCCGTTCTGTAGATATTGATGATGTCGTTCTTCTGTGCAGTGAAGATATCCATGGCCGATTCCAGCTCGGCGGCAGCGGCTTCCGGTTCCCCGCAGTCAAGCTTGAGCTTCGCCATTTTGGCCAGCAGCTGAACGTGGTATTCCGCGGGCCATTCGGCCCCCTTGACAATCTCCCCGGCCTGGTCGGCCAGGCGCGCGGCCCCTTCCCGATTGCCGTGTTTTAGCGCCGTCCCGGCGAGTGCCTTCAGCAAATCCACACGATCGAAATACGGTACCTTGGCCCATCCTGATTCAATTTTTTTCTCAATCAGTTCGCGGCGGGCTTGATTGTCGTAAAACCGGTCATAGAGCGCTGCGTAGGTGTACAACGCACTCTTTTTCAGATCCAGGTCACCGACTGAAAGCTGTTCATCAAGCCGGGCTGAATAGTCATCGAACTCGTCGTCGGTACAAAGAGTCGTTATCCGGAGTTCCGCCGCACCGGATTCCGATTGCTTCAGGGCATCGCCATACGCAGCCGCCTGATCGGCACGACCCATGGCATTCCAAGCCTGGGCAATCCGTACCCAAACGCGCTCACGGCGCCAATCCTGCTCCGCAGCTCGGGCCGACCGGTCGGCTTTATCCAGCAGCACAGCCAGCCCGTTGGTCTGCCCATGGCGGGCGCTGTACAAGGCATAGGAGGCGTAGGCCCATCCCTGTCGCCAGTTGGGGATGGCGTCCGCGTATTTCAATGCGCGGGTCGGCTGGTCCAGTTCAAGCGCAGCGGTTACCGATTTCTCCTGGTAGCGGGCGCGGTCCTTGATGTGGGGCTCGAGCGGAATCGCTGTCGCAAAACCGAACGCCTCATCAAGGAGCTCCAGCTGATACGCTGCAACGGGCGTGTCCCTGAGCGGTTCCGCCTGATCCACCTTGTTTTCCACACATCCGCATGCCAATACCGACAGCAGGCCAAGCCAATACGATTTATTTAAGCAAGTCATTGAATTCACACCATTTACTCACAGCATCCACACATTTATTCTGGGCAAAAGAGTGGTGGCAGGGGCGGGCCCTGCCACCAATTGTTCCAGCTTGCGCCGGAGAAGAGTTACTTCATAACCACGCGGTAGTAACCAGCAGCCGCCAGGTCGGATTCGCCGAAGGACTTGTAGGAACCGTCTCCAACGACAGTCCCGACGCAGATCCAGGGTCCGCCGGGATTCTCGGATCCTTCGATGGCGTATTCGATGCCGGCTTCGGACTGGAAGGAGACTACAACGCCGGTTGCAATGGATGCAGAAGGCGCATTGGTGTTCATGCTGGTATCGGTCATGCCGTAGGCATCAACAGCCGTCCAGCCGGCGAGCCAGTTGTAGTTGGGAGAGAAGCCGCCGCGATACGGAGCGGCAACATAGAAGCCGTCGCACACTTCCGGATTGGCAACACTCGCTGCATCGTTCTGTGCGCAGGGATTGATGTTCGTCACCAGTGCAACGCTCTTGCCGCCGCGGGTTACAACCGGACCACGCGTGAAGCTGACGATCGGATCGTCGGTGGTCACGATATTGTCCAGCGCCGGATTGCTGGCCCAGGCATTCGTGGTACCGAGCACGATGCCCAGAGCAAGCGCCTGATCACCACTGTCGTTTTCATTGACGTAGTTGAACAGGCAGCCGGTCATTTCAGCCAGGTAGCCGGACGTCTGAACCGGATACATGTCGGCCGGATCGGCATAGATGCTGTTGGTCCAGTTGACGGTCGGGTAGTTCGAATAGGCCGTGGTCCACAGGTCCGCGAAGTCGAGCGTACCGTTGTAGCCGTAACCCTGCGCGCCGTCTCCGTCGTCGCCATCCAGACGGATGACCTCTTCGCCGATATCCATGAAGATGCAGTTGTGATACTGAACGCGGGCACCGTCACGCCAGGTCGTGGCGCCGTCACCCGAATAGGGGTTGCCGATAACCGTGAAGTTGGCAATCTTGGTAGAGGTGCAAGGCTGCGCATCGGAATCTTCGGCACCATCATGCTCGAAGCAGTTATCGCCAACGCCGGAACCCTGGCTGGCATCCTTGGAGTACCCCTGTACGATCAGACCAAACTGGGCCTTGCCGCGCCAGCCCTGGTCGATATCCATGCTGTCGTCACCAATGTTCCAGATGTTGATGTGCTTGTAGTTGACCGTACCACCCCAGGTTTCAATGCCATCGTCAACGTTGTTCATGACTTCAACATAGTCAACGTCGGTTTCGCGACCGATACCGCCCATGGAAAGCCCGTTCAGTTCGTTACCCAAACCCTGTACCTTGCCACCGTAGCGCAGCGAGAGGTAGTGGATGGAACCGCTGTCGTCGTTGTCGTCGTTACCACCGTAGTAGATGTCGTTGACTCCGTCGTCGGACAAACCTTCCATCACCACCGTGTTCAGACCGGTCGGAGTAGGCGTGTTGCCGGGACGGTTACGTACCGTGTCGGAGTAGGCACCGACCAAGGCACGGCCCATCAGGGTCAGGTTGCCCCATTCGTTACAACCTTCATGCCAGCTCGTCAGGGTGTCGGATGTAGAAGTCATGATGACCGGTGCATTCTGGGTACCGTTGACGTAGATCTTGGCACCGCGGGACACCGCGAGCGATCCACCAACACCGGTCGTGCTCTGAACGAGCGTACCCGGCTGAATCGTCAGCGTGGCACCGTCGCGCACGTAGATCTGCTTGGTCAGATTGTAAACGTTGGTCGAAGACCACGTCGTCGAAGTAACGATGTCACTGGTGACATCCACGTTGGCAGCCTGGGCTCCCAGGGTGGCGGATAGCATGGCCGCCGCTATAATGAATTGCTTCTTCATTTATCCTTCTCCTTTGTTTTTAAAACTCGTCGCGGTCTCCCGCTTATTGGTTATTTGCCCTAAACATCAAAGGGCGGAACCGGCGGCCTTTTCCTTTTTGATCCGTCCGGTTTCCCTTCAAACCCGCTGAAACGTCAAAGTGATCAGGGTTCATCAAAATTAAATTCCGCCTCAGCAGATTTGCTCCCTTTGACGCGGCCCATTTGGCGGATTCCGTGTTTGGAAATGATTAGGATGCGTTATGGATGCAGTTGGGTTTCTGCGAGCAAACGGCAAGCGTAATATTATGATTGCATGAGCAACAAAAACGCCCCGTCCAGAAACGAGGCGTTAACAACATCTTATGCAGACAAGTAGGATTATTTGCCGCGTTCGATGCGGTTATATGGGGGTAGGGTATAACCCCATGTTGCGCGGGTGGTTCATCAGTTAGTATACGGGCATGAAACAAGGAGGTTTGCATGTTGTGGACGATTGCAGTTGTATTGACACTTCTCTGGTTGCTGGGATTAATCAGTAGTTATACAATGGGCGGGTTTATTCATATCCTGCTGGTGTTCGCCGTCATTATTGTACTGGCGCGCATTCTTCAGGGCCGCCGCGCGTCATAGGGCGGTTCCTTGAAAACGCGGGGAATGTTTTTTGATTGAGCCAATCCCTGCAAAGGCACATATTTCTTGTCCCGAAGGGGCAATCGGATTCCATGGTGGAACCCGGAGGGGAAGAATTCCTTCTTGAACCAGCACCTTTTGTTCTCGGGATTCCGGGGATGAAGGCAAAGGGATTGCGAGCATGAAATCAACACCGGAGAACCAACCCAAAAAACCGTCCAGAGCGCCTCGCAAAAAAGCAGCGTCTCCGGTTGAACCCGCCTCTTTTCCCATTGTAGGCATCGGCGCCTCGGCCGGAGGACTGGAGGCACTGGAACAGTTTTGGGAACACGTTCCATCGAACACCGGCATGGCGTTCGTCGTGGTCCAGCATCTTGACCCGACGCGCAAGGGGGATCATGTCGGAACTGTTGCAGCGTGCTACCGGCATGGACGTGGCCCAGGTCGAGGATGCGATGAAGGTAAAACCGGATTGCGTCTATATCATTCCGCCGAACAAGGATATGTCGATCCTGCACGGCACACTGCACCTGCTCGAACCGACCGCGCCGCGCGGATTGCGCCTGCCGATCGATTTCATTTTTCGCTCGCTGGCGCAGGACCGGCAGGAGCAGAGCATTGGCGTGATCCTCTCCGGCATGGGCTCCGACGGCACGCTGGACAACCGGATCGAAGGAGTGGTGATCACCTTTGCGGACATTACGGTGGCCAAAAGGCTGGAGGCCCAGCTGCGGGAGAAGCAGGCCGGGCTGGAAGCGCGCGTCGCCGAACAATCCACCAAGCTGGCGCAACATGAAAAAGGAGTGAGATCCTGATCCCATGAAAAACAAACCAGACCGTTCTAAAGAGGCCTCCGACTTGCGACGCCATGCGGAAGAGCGGCTGCGGATCATGCCGGAGCACAACGCGGAGTCGACCTCGCAAACCGACCTCCAGGGACTGCTCCACGAGCTGCAGGTTCACCAGATCGAGCTGGAAGTGCAGAACAACGAACTTCGAAGCGCCCGGAACGAAATGGAGCTGCTGCTGGAAAAATACACCGACCTCTACGACTTTGCACCGGTCGGCTATTTTTCCCTGGATGCGCATGGACATATTCTGGGAGCCAACCTTACGGCCGCCACCCTGCTCGGTGTAGACCGCTCTGAACTCATCGGTCAACACCTTCCGAGTTTCACAACGCCGGAAACCAAACCGGTGTTCCAATCGTTTCTCGAAAGGGTCTTTGCCGGGCCGGATGGGCAGTCCTGCGAGGTCATTCTCGTGAAAACGAACAAGACGGCCTTCTGGGTCGCCTGCCACGGAACCTCCGCCTTCTACACGAAAAGCCCGCATGACTGGTGCCGAGTAGCGGTTTCCGACATTACGGCCCAACAGCAGGCGAAAGAGTCGCAACGCGAGTTAAATACGATATCCTTGGTAAATCTAGCGCTCCAGCAGGAAATAAAACAGCGGAAGGCCGTGGAGGAAGACCTGCAACAGAGCGTTCAGCAGAACCGCCTTCTATTGGAACAATCGTACCAGTTGCAGGAACAGCTGCGCTCCCTCTCCCGCCGGGTATTAACCGTGCAGGAGGAGGAGCGCAAACGCATCAGTCGCGAGCTGCATGATGAAATCACCCAGACCCTGGTCAGCATCAACGTCCATCTGGAATCGCTTGCCCAGGAAATAAATGTCAATCCCAAGGGGGTTGGCAAGAGCATCGCCCAGACACAAAAGCGGGTGGCTCAGGCGGTGGAGATCGCACACCGGTTTGCCTTGGAACTACGCCCGCCCGTGCTGGACGACCTAGGGCTGATCCCTGTCCTGGAGGCCATCCTGAAAAGGTTTATGGAAGATACGGGCATCCGGGTTTCGCTGAAGGGCTTTGCGGGAATCGAAAAGCTGGACATGAATAAGCGAACAGCGCTCTATCGCGTCGTTCAGGAGGCGCTGGCCAACGTCGCCCGTCACGCACATGCCACGCAAGTCGAAGTCTCGATCCAGCAACTGGATCACGCTGCTCTCATGCAAATCAAAGACAACGGCTGTTCCTTCGAGGTGGACGAGGTTCTTCACTCCGTCGAGCATATGCCGCTGGGATTGCTTGGTATGAGGGAGCGCATGGAGATGGTCGATGGTTCACTCAGCATTGTCTCCAAACCCGGCGACGGAACCGCCATCCATGCGCTGATTCCGTTGAAATCCGATAGTAGGGGAAAATCAGTCCATGAAAGCTGAAAAACGCATTTCCGTATTATTGGCAGATGACCACCAGATCGTCCGGGAAGGTCTGCGCAAGATTCTGGAGACCGAACCCGATATCGAAATTGTCGGCGAAGCCGCCACGGGCCGTCAGGCCGTGGCGATGGTCAGGAAACTGCGTCCCGCCGTGGTCGTGATGGATATTGCCATGCCGCTGCTTAACGGACTGGAGGCCACCCGGCAG
>JBNLDM010000013.1:0-42478 GCA_050304335.1 Pontiella sp. | reverse complement strand
CAGCAGCTGGCCAAAGCCTGCGGATGCACGCTGGCATTGACCAGCGCCAACCTGAGCGGCGAGCCGGACACGAAAACGGCACAGGAGGCGGTGAACTCCATCGACGCCGATCTGGTTCTTGACAGCGGCCCATCCGCACAGCAGGCGATCCCCAGTACAGTCGTGAAGGTAGACGGCGAGCAGGTCGAGTGCCTGCGGGAGGGATGCGTGCCCTTTGTCGAAATAGAGCGGATTGTTAAACACCAGGACACCAAGCACTCAAAGGAATCGCCTTCGTGACCTTCGAGTCTTCGTGTTTAATTCCCGAAGAGGAATGTACCATGAAGAAAATCCTGTTTGTCTGTACGGGAAATCTCTGTCGCAGCCCGATGGCGGAGGCGCTTTTCCGGCATCGGGTCGGCGACGATTCCGGCTGGGAGGCCGTCTCGGCAGGCACCTATGCCGCAGAAGGGTGGCCTGCCAGCGAAAACGCGATTCTGGCCCTGCAGGAGCTGGGTGTCGACCTGTCTCACCACCAGAGCCAACCCCTTACCGCCGAACTGGTTGAGTCGGCGGACCTTATCGTCGTGATGACGGATGAGCACCGCTACCGCATCCTCGAGGACTACCCCGAGGTTGGAAACAGAGTTTTCTTGATTAAGTCGTTCGGAACCTCAAAAGTGCCCACCGATGTTTCAGATCCCTACGGCGGATCGCTGAACACCTACAAACGGATTCGGGATGAAATCGATCGGGCCCTGTCGGACCTGATCCTTTTTATTCGTACGGGGGAAAAATAGAGAGAGGACCCATTATGAAGATTGCGATTGGCTCGGACCATGGCGGCTTTACGCTTAAGAACCGCCTGGTTGAAATTCTCAAGGACAAGGGCGTTACAGTAGCGGATCTCGGTACCGACAGCCCGGATTCGGTGGATTATCCCGACTACGCGGCCGCTGTAGCCGATGAAGTCTCCAACGCCGCCGTCGACCAGGGAATCATTGTCTGCACCACCGGCATCGGCGTCAGCATTACCGCCAACAAGTTCCCGCGGGTGCGCGCGGCGCTCTGCATGAATGCGGAAATGGCGACCATGACCCGTCAGCACAACAACGCCAATGTGCTCTGCCTGTCCGGCAAGTTCACCACGGATGTAGAAGCCGAAAAGATTCTCGAAGCCTGGCTGGATGCCGAGTTCGAGGGCGGCCGCCACGAACGCCGCGTCAAGAAGATCAAGGACTATGCATCCGAAAACGCCGGCACTATCGCCGTCTACGACGCCGATCCGGAGATCTATGCCATGCTCAAGGCCGAGGACAAGCGCCAGAAGGAAAACCTGGAGCTGATCGCCTCCGAAAACATCGTCTCCAAAGCCGTGCGCGAAGTGCAGGGCTCGCGCCTGACCAACAAGTATGCCGAGGGGTATCCGTCCAAGCGCTGGTACAACGGCTGCGAATGGGTCGATGAAGCCGAGCGGCTCGCCATTGACCGCGCCAAGGAAATTTTCGGAGCCGAGCACGCAAACGTGCAGCCGCACTGCGGCAGCGCCGCCAACATGGGGGTCTACTATGCCGTACTTGAACCCGGCGACACGATCCTTGCCATGAGCCTTGCCGAGGGCGGCCATCTCACCCATGGCCATCCAATGAACTTTTCCGGTCGTTTCTTCAACGTCATTCCCTACGGCGTCGATAAGGAAACCGAACAAATCGACTACAACCAGCTCCAGAAACTGGCCGATGAGCACAAGCCTAAAATGATCGTGGCCGGTGCCAGCGCCTACTCCCGCATCATCGACTTCAAGAAGCTGCGCAAGACAGCCGACAGCGTCGGCGCATACCTGATGGTTGACATGGCCCATATCGCCGGCCTTGTGGCCGCCGGATGTCATCCGAATCCGGTTCCGCACGCAGAGTTTGTGACCACCACCACGCACAAAACGCTGCGCGGGCCGCGCGGTGGCATGATCCTCTGCCAGAAAAAATTTGCGGCCGATATCGACAAGCAGGTATTTCCCGGCATCCAGGGCGGCCCGCTCATGCACACCATCGCGGGCAAGGCCGTCTGCTTCCACGAGGCGCTGCAGCCTTCGTTCAAGCAATATCAGCAGCAGGTCGTCAAGAATGCCCAGGTGCTCGCTACGGCTCTGGCCGACGATGATATCCGGCTGGTTTCCGGCGGGACCGACAACCACCTCATGCTGGTCGACTTAAGCGCTACCGGCGTGACCGGGAAAGATGCAGCGACCGCTCTCGATAAAGCGGCCATTACCGTCAATAAGAATGCCATTCCGTTCGATACGAAGAGCCCGTTCGTCACGTCGGGTATCCGCATTGGAACACCGGCGGTGACCACCCGCGGCATGAAAGACGCAGAGATGGAAAAAATTGCCGACTACATTAAACGGGTTGTGCGCAATGCGGACAACGATGCCGTACTGGAGCAGGTCCGGCAGGAGGTGCTGGCGCTTACCGCCCAGTTCCCGATCCCGTAAACAGGCCGGTTCCATCCGATGCCAAAAGGAAAGCGCCCGCGCAGAACGCGGGCGCTTTCGCATTTGGAGGAGGAGAAAGAGTTATTTAGACCATCTGGCCGCCCAGGTGACCACATTCTCATCGTGCTGGTCCGGGAACAGCCGGAAATCTTCGGGTACTTCCGAATAGACGGCTTTATTCGTGGCCGCAGCGCCCGCCTGCTGATAGGCAGCAAAGCGGTCGTTGGACGTGGTATAGATGCCCGTGTTGCTTTGCGCCGCATGACGGGCGTTGACACCCAGATACTGCAGACCGGCAAACGCCACAAACAACAATGCAACACCGTACCTGGGTTCCGAAAAGAACCAGGGGAAACTGATTTCCAGCAAATCGCCCACGCTCCTGCGCTGACTGTGGCTTGCTTCACGAACCCGGCGCATGATGTTCTGCCTGTTTCGCGTCATTCGCGAGACCTCGGGCGTCTCGTAGCGCTTCAGATGGAACAGCTGTTTTAGCAGTTCTTCCCCGTATTCCGCGCTTCCCATTTCCACATTTTCGTTTTCACCCATCATTTCATGAACTCCGAAAGTTCTGCCTGCAGTTGTCTCCGTGCATAGAACAGTCTCGAACGAATGGTGCCTACCGAAGCACCTACCATTTTTGCGATTTCTTCGTGTGGAATCCCCTGCATATCATGCAATACCACAACCGTTCTGTGCTTCTCAGACAGGTTCTGCAGTGCCTCGTTCAATTTTTTTTGCAATTCCGATAAACTCAGGTTTCGAAGAGGGGACCCCTTGGATGTAAGGTCGTGATAGACGTCGTCCAGCTTTATCTCGTTGTCGAACTGGTCCAGGCTCATGGCCCGTTTGCGATTGCGCCGTTTCCGATAGTTGATGGTCTTGTTGACGGCGATCCGGTAAAGCCAGGTATAGAAGGAGGATTTCCCCTTGAAGCGCGGAAGCGCCTGATACGCCTTGACGAAGATATCCTGGGTCAGATCCTCAGCATCCTCGCGGTTGGAGGTCATATTGTAGGTTAATCCGTAGATTTTCCCGTGATATCGCTCCACGAGTTCATCGAAGGCATGGATATCGCCCTGTTGCGACTTGACCACAAGCTCGTCATCGGACGGCCCCTCCGGCACCACTTCGTCTGCCAGATTCTCCAGGTCGTCCTCTTCCGGATGCCCCTCCGGTTCGATATTTAGATTCGCTACCATTACGCGCGTCATGTTAGGCACTCGCGTCCCCCTTACCAGAAAAAAGTAACAAGACGCACTAACATTTAATAACGTTCAATTATTTTCGCGCAGGCGGTTCCTTTCCCAGCACAGTCAGCACGGCCTGCAGATCGAGCCAGGCATCCTTCTTCTTTGATGGATCGCGCAGCAGGTAGGACGGATGGAAGGTAGGCATCAGCTTGATCCCCTGATATTCCTGCCAGACACCCCGCATGCGGGTAATGCCGACCGGTTTCCCGAGCAACCCCTCCATGGCGGTACCGCCCAGCCCGACAATCACCTTCGGCCGTATCAGCCGGATCTGGTGGCGCAGGTACGGGAGACATAGGTCCATCTCCTCGCGCTGCGGTTTCCGGTTGTTCGGTGGCCTGCATTTCACCACGTTGGCGATGTAAACCTGCTCCCGCTGATAGCCCATGGCTTCAATCATCTTATCCAGCAGCCTGCCTGCCTTCCCCACAAACGGACGCCCCAGGGCATCCTCGTCCGCACCCGGACCTTCGCCCACAAACATGATATCCGGCGTATCGGGATTCCCCTCACCTGGCACAGTGTGGGTGCGGTCCTGGCAGAGCGGGCAATTGCGGCACTGGGCCACATGAGCGGCTACTTGATCCAGCGTGTCAAAATCGGATGGAATGGGTTCGGCTTCTACCCTCAGGGCTTCCGGTGCTGCAATCTCCGGCTCCTTTGCAAGTTCTTCCAGGACGGCACGGTCGACCTCCAGGCGCTGTACCCCCTCGTCGCGCTGATACGCCAGGTATTTTTCAAGATCTTCGATCAGTCCATACAATGTGGGTTCCGCCATTACGCTGCCCTCAATTTATCCATAAGCTGGTGCATATCATCAGACACCGGAGCCTCGAAGGAAAGCCTTTTCCCTGAAACGGGGTGGTTGAACACCAGCCGGGCGGCATGCAGCATCTGCCTCTCCGGCCTTACGGAAAGCAGGTGCTTCCGGGCGCGGCCATACAGAGCATCGCCGATGATCGGATACCCGGAATAAGCCATATGTACGCGGATCTGGTGTGTGCGGCCGGTTTCGATACACACCCGCACCAGCGCCGCGTCAGTAAACCGTTCGAGCGTTTCGTAGCCCGATATCGCTTTGCGGCCACCCGCCTTCAGGACCGCCATCTTCTTTCGATGAACCGGATGGCGCCCTATAAGCGTCTCGATGCGATCACGGGCCGGCGGATTGCCCCAGACCAATGCAAGATATTCCTTTTCCGTCTCACGCGCCTTGAACTGGCGTTGCAGTTCGGCCATGGCCGGCGCCGTTTTGGCCACCACCATCACGCCGCTCGTGTCCTTGTCCAACCGATGGACAATGCCCGCACGATCCAGCGACTCAAAAACAGGATCGTGGAACAGAAGCGCGTTAACCAGCGTGCCCGACTCGTTGCCCGCCGCTGGATGAACCACCAGTCCCGGCGGTTTATTCAGTACCAGCAGGGCCTCATCCTCGTACAATATGTTCAGCGGAATCTCCTCGGGAAGCAACTCTTCAGGCTTTTCCTCGGGTAGAGTCCATTCAACGACGTCGCCGGACTTCAGTGCATGGTTTGGTTTGCAGGGGGCTCCGTTCAGCTTCACCAGCCCCCCCTGAATGAGCAATTTCCATTGCGAGCGCGATAGATCCGGCTTGTGCTCCGCCAGAAAAACGTCCAGCCGGATACCCTTTTGATCCATAGCCACGCTTAAAGATTGATTCGTTTTGTCCATCGCAACAAGATAGCGATCCCTTAAAAGGAACGCATTAATGGATATTAAAGCAGAACTCATCTCCATCGGCAACGAGTTGCTCAGCGGACGCACCCTGAATACCCATGGGCAGGATCTTGGCGCCGCGCTCGCAGCCACAGGACTTCAGCTTGTGCGCGATACGACTATTCCCGATGATATCACCATCATCCAGAGCGCCGTTTCGGAGGCGCTTGCCCGCACCGATCTGGTTTTTGTCAGCGGTGGGCTGGGTCCAACGGTCGATGATATAACCCGTGATGCCCTCGGCGGCCTGCTTGATCGCAGGGTTATCATGGATCGTACCGCCCTCGAAGCCATGGCCAGGCGCTACGCTGCGCGTGGCTATAAAATGAATGCTGCCTCGGAGCGGCAGGCCCAGGTGCTCGAGGGTGCCCAGGTGCTCATCAATCCCGCCGGCGCAGCACCCGGGCAACGCATTGATCTGCCGGAGGGGAAGGTCTTGTTCGTGCTGCCGGGCCCACCCAATGAATTCAACGCTATTCTGAACGAAGAAATCATTCCGTGGCTCAGGACGCGCTTTGCAGGCGTCCGCCCCAGGCTGGTGCGCATCGTCCAGACCCGCGGCATCGGCGAATCGGATATTGTCACCATCCTTGAGGCGGCCGGCTTCCAGCCGGAAAACGTTGATCCCGGATTCTATCCCGCCAAGGGCCGGGTCGAGATCCGCCTGACTGCTCTCCCCGATTTCGGAGAACAGATTGAAACCGCCGAGCAGCAGCTGCGAACCCTATTGGCAGAGTTTCTCGATCAATAGGAATGTAATCCCCGCAGCCGCTGCGTTCTGAATATTATTTCCGTCGGATTAGCGCGGCGAAGGCGCCGTCGGTTTCGGATTCAGGGGGAAAGCACTTGCCGGTCCGGGCCATGCGGTAATCCGGATGATCGCGGACCCATCGGGCAATAAGATCTTCGTTCTCTTCCATCTCGAGGCTGCAGGTGCTGTAGACGAGCCGGCCCTTTTCCTTCAGCAGCCCGGCACAGGCAGTCAGGATTTCATGTTGAAGTGCGGTAATCTTATCTATCCGGTCGGAATCGATCCGCCAGCGGGCATCGGCGCGTCGCCGCAGCACCCCGGTATTGAGACAAGGCACATCGAGCAATATGGCGTCGAACGTGCGTCCGCCCAGCGCCTCCTGCGGTTTGCGGGCGTCGCCCTGTATAATGTCAACCCATCCGAATCCGAGACGCTTCTGATTCTCCTTAAGCACGGCCATGCGGTCGGCGTACAGGTCCATGGCCACCAATGTGCCGGAACCGTTCATACGGTCGGCAATCATGGCCGTCTTGCCGCCCGGCGCGGCGCAGGCGTCGAGTATGGTTTCGCCGGGTCGCGGGGCGAGCAGATCGACTGAGACGGACGTGGCCGGATCCTGAACCGTGAACCACCCTTCTTCGTAACCCGGCACCTTTTTCACGGCAATACCACGTGGAAGAACGAGAAATATTTCGCGGTCGGAAAAAGGATGCAGCAGGGGCTCGATGTTTGTCTCGCGGAGTTTGTCGATAAACTCGGCGGCATCGATGGCAGACTGTTCAATCCGCAGGGTGGTGACCGGCGGCAGGTTGTTCCATTCCGCCAGCTTGATGGCATCCTCTTCGCCGTATTGCTTTGCCCATCGATCCAGCAACAGCTGCGGATGCGACAGGCGGATGGCTGGCGGCTGCTTCTTGAGTTCCAGCATCACCTCCGCCCGCTCGCGCTGGGCACGGCGCAGGACCGCGTTGATCATCCTGGAGGCACCTATACCGTCGGGGCGGCTTTTGGCAGCCTCAACCGTTTCGTTGATTGCGGCATAGGCCTCCACCTCCATGAAAAGTAGCTGATACAGTCCGACACGCAGCACAGCGACAAAAAACGGGGCCGGCGGAGATTTCAACCACTTATGCTCGAGCCATTCGAAGACATTGCTATTGCGCACGACGCCGTTGACAACTTCGAGCACAAAGGCATGGTCGTTTTTCACCTTGGCGAGCTGGCGGTCCGGAAAACTTCCATCGGTCAGCCACTCGCCGACAATCTCGGCGGCAACGAGTCTGCTGTTACGTGTTTTGGCCATATGGTTCAACCTGAGATGCACCTGAACTGTAGCGGTTTCCTATGATTTGAAAAGACAAAGCAAGGTGTTAACGCGAATGGACAGCTCATGGTACGCAACCTGCTTGATTGGCGCCCAGTTACAAAGGGAGAACATTTAACTCGAAAGGATCGGAGCCACATGAAGACTAAGATCAAACCGATGGTGTCGTGGAGTATTTGGGCCGGTGGCCTGTCACTGGTGATGGGAATTGTAACCCGCGAACAGCTTGTACAGGGATTCCAGGCCGACAATACAGGGATGAGCGCAGTCATCGCCTCCGTTTTTGGCGCCGGACTGGTCATCTCGTTTCTCGCAGCCCTTCAGCTGCATTCCGAGTGGAAGGTCTTAAAGCGAATCGGGGAAACCGACACAATACCCGCATCCAGGAGAGACACCGACCTGGCTGCGGTATTCGGCAATCTGGCATCCCACAAGGAAAAGGGCGAAATCGTTGATATAAACGCCGCCATCGACACCTACCACTCCAAGCACAATTCACGGGCACGATCGGTTTCGATACTGGCGGCTCTGGTCATTTCCATGGGCCTGCTGGGCACCGTCGTCGGCTTAATTATGTCGATTTCCGGCCTGGGCGGGATGGTTGAAAACATCGGGCTTTCCCGCGTCACCATGATGGAAACGCTCAAGACTACCGTAGCCGGCATGGGCACCGCATTCTATACCACATTCTTCGGGGCATTGGGGGGCCTGATTCTCCGCGCGGTCGCCGTGTCGCAGCTCAACTCCCTTTCCGAACTCTGCGCAGAAGCCACTGAGTATGCGGATGCCCACCTGACGGTCAAATTTGAAAGCAAGGAAGAGGAACTCAATCAGAAGGTCGCAGCGGTGGTGGCCAGCTTCGATGCCATGCAACATGAAATCGATTCGATCACAACCCGTCTTTCAGAGTCCTTTGCCGCCTCGATGCGCAGCTTCGGTGATGCACTGGCCGATGCAGGAGCACATGCCATGGTTGCGACGACCGCGAATATTTCCGGAATGGTCGACCATTTAACAGAAGCGGTCAGCGGCGAAATCCGCGCTTCGTTCGATGTCTTCAACAAATCCATGGAACAGTCGAGCAGAGATGTCCGGAAAACCTTTAGAACCATCAACTCTTCGATTTCCCGTTATGGCAGCAAGCTCGATGAAGCCTTTGACGGTATGAGCCAGGCCGTTCAGAAGGGCTGCGGCAATGCGGCCGAATCCTTCGACGGTTTTAATTCGACCGTCAAGGAGGCCAGCGACGCCGTGGCCGTATCCCTCGCTGATTTCAAGTTGCGTATCGATGGCTCCAGCCAGGGACTCCAGGAATCCGTTGACGAGCTCAATTCGACCATTGATCGTACCACGCAGGAAATGAGCACGCTGACCAAGGCTCGTCTGGATATGGAAGCGAATGAAATTGCCGGCCAGCTTTCGTTGGCGGCAAACTCGATCCAGCAGCTCCTGGGAAGGAACAACCATCGCGACGAAAACCAGAAGGTGGCGTAATGCGTGCGGCAACCCGACAGGAAACAGCGTCCGGCTCGGAAGGTGTGTACGAATCCTTCGCGGATATGGTACTCTGCACCGTCATTGTGCTCATCACCCTGGTGGTTGTGCTGGCCCTCAATGTTGTGCAACAGCTCAATGTCTATATTGAGCCAAACCACTTCAGCGGGGGTGCGACACGCCCTTGGCTCTATATCCAGGCCCAGAACACCGATTATTCGCAGACAACCTCCGACCGACTGGCCATTGAACGTTCCGTTTACGGAACCAGCCCTTTTGTGATGGTCAATCTGTTCAGCCCGGCCGCGGCCTATTCGACAACCTCCGTGCAGGATGGTCGCACCGTGTCGGCCAGGGAAGGACAGACCTTCGATGGCCAGTGCGACCTGACCGCTTATAATTTCCTCCAGCTGGCGGCGGGCATCGAACCTGGCTCATTCCTGGTGAACGATGCCCAGACCGCGCTGATGCTGCCGAAGTTTTCTCACAAGGGAATTCTCATCGAACCCGGGCTGGCCAATGGGTATATCGCAGAGCCGGACAACGAGCTGGCCCTTAAAACGATGGCGCTGGCATGGCCGGTCTACGAAAGTGCACTCTATCCGCGCCGGGCGGCCAACGACTACCTGGATGCACATACCAAGATCTACATCGAAGCGCTCGATTCGCCGGACGGGGAGCATCATATCATGATCGGTCACAGTGTCTTTACCCTACCGCAGGATGTTGAAAACGGACGACTCGGCTGGCTGGCAGGGTTCTCATCCGGCATGACGGAAGTGGTGTACCTCGGCAAGGCATGGAGTGACCCGGAGAAGCTGACCAACAAGCGCATCGACTTCTTCGATAAGAATGGTTTTGTGGAGGCGGCGTCCGACTACAGGGCTTTCAGTTTCCCCGCCGGGCTGAGTAAAACAGAGCAGGAGCTGTTCGACAGGGCCTGGGCCATGAATCCCGATCTGCCCAAGGAAACCCTTCAACAATATGCGCGAAACGCCGAGCACCAGATTGCCGTATCTACCGCGATCCTCAATGGAACCGATGCAGAGGCTTTTTTGCCGCCGCTGCTCCGTCATGGAGATGCATGGAAGGCCTATACGGAATATTGCTCGGCGGAGGAAATCGGCAATACGCCTCCTGCATGGCTGATGACCGAGTTTCTCGAGCCGCTGGGCTTTGATCAGGCCGTCGTGCGGGGCTTGAGCTCGGATTTCTAGAATTAGAACGGGAGCCCGGGAAATTCCTCCAAAGGCAGTTCGACCTCGAGCTGCTTTTCATCTTTCTGCTCAATATGGAACCGGACGGCATCGCCAACGGCATGGTTGAAGATGATCCGGTATACGTCATATTCATCTTTCACCGATTTGCCATCAACGTCCAGCACCAGGTCGCCGACCTGGATTCCTGCCCGGGCAGCCGGCGTGTCGCGCCAGACGCGCACAACCCGCAACCGGTTGTCCCCTGCTGTGCCGTAGGTGCCGAATGAAGCCCCGACCCATGGCCACTGATGCTTGCCCGTTTCGATCAGCGACGTTGCAATCACCATGGCCAGGTTGGAGGGAACCGCAAAGGCGATCCCGACCCCTTCTTTCGTGGCGTCGGTCAGAATGGCCGCATTGATTCCGACCAGCCGGCCATCCACATCGATCAAGGGCCCGCCGCTGTTGCCTTCGTTGATCGAAAAATCGGTCTGGATGAAATCCTCGTAAGGCAGCACCTGCATGCGGCGGCCTTTCTGGCTGACATGACCGACCGTAACTGAACTCTGCAGGCTGTAGGGCGATCCGATCGCAATGACCATCTCCCCTATACGCAAGGCATCGGAATCGCCAAATTCCACAGCCGGGAAAGTCGTGCCTTCATCCTGATCCTTGAGCTTGATCCTGAGCACGGCCAAATCAGTAGCCTGATCATGCCCAATCTCCTCTGCCGAGTATTTGGTGCCGTCGTCGAGCACGACTTCGATCCATTCCACTTTTTCAACCACATGGTAGCTGGTGATGATGTAGCCGCGCTCATCAATGATCACCCCGGATCCTTCTCCGGCCAGCTGTTCCGGAACGCGACGAAATTCATGAAGGAACCCAAACAGATCCTTTTGTACCAGTTTTAGCACGTACTGCGTTTTTTCCGTCCGGATCACCACCACCGAAGGCATCACCCTTTCCACGGCATCACCAAGCGCAGTGTTCAATTCGCGGGCAATATTGTATCCGGAAACCGGACGCTGCCGCGGGGAAAACCAGCTGACCGGAGCCGCTGTATTCTCTTTCGGCTCACCATCCTCGGACTTCTGGCGCCGCCATGCGGAATGCAGCGCGCTGGCAACCATCAGTATGCAAAATGCAATCAGCAGCCATTTGCTGCGCGCTTTCACTCGTCCACCTCGAACGGCACCTCGGACAGCTCACCATCTTTTTTCACGAGTTTCTCGATCTTCTGCTCCACCTCGTTGAGTTTCCGGCTACAGAGTTCAACCAGCTTCGAACCCTCTTCGAAATGCTTGATCATGTCCTCCAGACTCAGTTCGCCGCTCTCCATTTCATCGACCAGCTGCTCCAGGCGTGTCAGCGACTGCTCGAAATCCGCACTCTTCTTTTCTGCCATACCGATCTCCTTCGAACTCCCCTTTTATTCTTTTTCGACAACATTTGAAACCACTTTACCATCTGCAAGCTGTGTAACCAGTCTTTCACCGACATGGACCATTGCCGTGCTTTTCACCAGCGTACCATCCGGTTTGCGGGTCAGACTGTAGCCACGCCCCAGAACAGCCAGAGGGCTGAGCATGCGCAACTGGCTTTCCAGCCTTTGCAGGCGCTGCCTAACCTGTTCGGAGCGGGATTCGACCCTATGATGCAACGTCAGTCCCAGCCGATCGATTTGCTGCCGCGCCTGCTGGACGCCGGCCTGCAACCGGTGCGTTATTAAAACATTGGCGGCGGCCAGCCGCTGGGTCCGGTGCTGGATCCCCAGTTTCATGAGATCAGCCATCCGTGTTTCCATCGCCCTGATGCTTTGCCGATGCTGCCGGACCAGATTCCCCGGTTCGCGGAAAACGTAACTGTTGGACGCCAGGTCAACGCGTTGATGAAAATCCCGAACCAGCTGCTGGAGGCGCTCGGTCAGCGTCCGCTCCAGGCGGGATACGGCATCCTCCAGTGTCGTTTTTTCCTGAACGGCCAGTTCCGCGGCGGCCGAGGGTGTCGGAGCACGGACGTCCGCCACAAAATCCGCGATGGTAAAGTCTATCTCATGCCCTACCGCCGAGATGACCGGAACCTCCGAGCGCGCGATCGCACGGGCCACGACCTCCTCGTTGAAGTTCCACAGATCCTCAATGCTGCCGCCGCCTCGTCCTACGATCATCACGTCGATGTCGTCGCGGGTGTTGAGATAGTCGATCGCCTTGACGATTCCCTTCTCGGCCCCTGCACCCTGAACCTTAACAGGTATCAGCAGAATCCGGATATTCGGATAACGCCTGGTCAGCACATTGATGATGTCCCGGATTGCCGCTCCGGTCGGAGACGTGACGACCCCGATCTTTCTCGGCAGCAGCGGTAAGGGCTTTTTTCGATCCGCGTCAAACAATCCCTCAGCCGCCAGTCGGATTTTCAGTTTCTCGAACTGTTCCTGCAGGGTGCCCTTGCCGCCCTCCTCCATTTCGGAAGCTATCAATTGATAGCGCCCCGACGACTCAAACACGCTTGGACGCGCGTACAGCTGCACTTTGAGGCCATCCTTCGGCCGGAAGGTCACGCGCGCGTTATCATTGCGGAACATCGCACACGATACCGCCGCGCCCTCGTCCTTCAGCGTAAAATACCAGTGGCCGCTTGAATGAATCGTCACGCGCGAAAGCTCGCCCTCAACCCAGATCTCGCCGATGCCGCTCTCCAGCACCATCCGCGCCTTGCGGTTCACTTCCGCCACCGTATAGATTTTGCGCTCGCTTCCCATGTAGATATCTCACGCCTGATCGCTACGCTCACTCAAGCCGCAAAGGAACAAAGACAACTCTTCCTGCGCGCTTTGCGCCTTTGCGTGAAAAATCAAATAGACATCCGGAGCCGTTCGATACTCCGCGCCTTCCCGCTCTTCATGTCCACATCGACAATCGCTCCTTCCAGCGTGGGATCGCCCTTGGCGACGTCGAATTTCTGAGGCACGCCGGTGAGAAACTTCTGAATGACCGGTTCCACCTCGCGGCCCAGTACGGAATCCCTGGGACCGGTCATGCCCAGGTCGGTGATATAGGCCGTCCCGTTCGGAAAAACGGTTTCGTCGGAGGTTTGGCAGTGGGTATGGGTCCCGAAGACAGCGGTTACGCGCCCATCGAGAAAGCGGCCCATGGCCATGCGCTCGGAAGAAGCTTCACCATGCATGTCCACGAAGATAACCTTGTCGCCGCTCAGTTCACCCTTGAGCATGCGATCGGCCAGCTGGAACGGACAGTCGTAGCTCGGTTGCAGGAACACACGACCGATCAGTTGCAGAACCGTGATTGTGCCATCCGGTGTATCAATCCGAACATAGCCCTTTCCGGGGGCGCTCTTCGGAAAGTTGGCGGGACGGATGATGTGCGACTCCATATCGATGCCGGCCACCATCTCCTTGCTGTCCCATGCATGGTCGCCCAGGGTAATCACGTCGGCCCCGGCGCTGAGCAGCGCGTTTGCAATCTCGGGCGTGGGCCCGCGCCCGGACGCGGCGTTTTCGCCATTGGCAATCACGAAGTCAACACGACCCTCATCCTTCATCCGCCCGGCGATCTGATTAAACGCATTGCGCCCCGGCCGCCCGACAATGTCCCCTACCAGTAATACCTTCATGCTTCCTCGTTTCCACTAATTGGTCGAGAGTGTACATGAATGCATGGCCGTGTCGAGACGACATCAAAAGACACGGACCGCTGCACCCGGCGATCCGTCGTTGCCGGGGAAAGTCCGTTCTATCATTCCTGACGATCAAGGAGCCGCGCTTTCTCCACGAGACGGATAAACTCGGCGCGATACCCTTCCGAATCAGTGCCTCGGGCCGCCTTGGCGCGCTCGATGACCTTCCCGTAGCTGGCGTCCGCTTTATAGTGCGAGTCGCGCAGGAGAAGACCGAATTCAGCCACTTCGCTCGCGAAGCGGAAGTTTTCCGACGGTTGCGGATTCCGATCCATCCGGACTGCGCGTACAAGCAGCTTGCTTGTATCACTGTCCGGTCGCTTGTAGCGGAGCTTGACGGTCATGAGATCGTCGCTGTCGACCAGCTGCGTTTTCTGATACTTCAAATCATCGGACGTCGGGATTTCTTCGCGGGATCCTGCCGGTATCAGTTCATAGAGCGCAGTCACGGTATGACCGGCGCCCAGCTCGCCGGCGTCCTTGGTATCATCGTTGAAATCCTCGTTGGCCAGCACGCGGTTCTCGTAGCCGATAAGCCGGTAGGCTTTGACCCGGGCCGGATTAAACTCGACCTGCACCTTCACATCCTTGGCAATGGTCAGCAGCGTCCCGCCCATTTCATTCACCAGGGTTTTCCTGGCCTCCAGAATATCGTCGATGTAGGCATAGTTTCCGTTGCCCTTGTCGGCCAGCTTTTCCATCTTCGAATCCTTGAGGTTGCCGGTGCCAAAGCCGAGTACGGTGAGATAGATTCCCGATTTGCGCTTGTCCTCGATCAGGCGCACCAGATCACCGTCGGACCTGACGCCCACATTGAAATCCCCGTCGGTTGCCAGAATGACCCGATTGTTGCCGTTTCTGATAAAGCTCTCCTGGGCCGTCCTGTAGGCCAGTACAATGCCCGCACCGCCGGCCGTTGTTCCGCCGGCCTCCAGTCGGTCGATCGCGTCCTCGATCAGCCCCTTGTCGGACGTCGGCGGCAGGACGAGTCCGGCTGCGCCGGCGTATACCACGATGGATACCCGGTCCACAGGCCGGAGCTGATCGACCAGCAGATGCATGGCGGCCTGTAAAAGCGGGAGTTTGTCGGGACTGTTCATCGAACCCGATACGTCCAGCAGGAACACCAGGTTGTTCGGAGGCAGATCCCGGGTATCGACCTTCACGCCCTGCAGCCCGATCATGGCGAGCTGGTGGTCGTCGTTCCACGGGCAGTCGGCTACTTCGAGCGTGATGGCGAAGGGATCCTCTCCTGCCGGCTGGGGATAGTCATAGGCGAAATAGTTGATCATTTCCTCGATCCGCACGGCGTCGGGCGGCGGCAGCCGATTGTCGTTCAGGAACCGGCGTACGTTGGCGTAGGCGGCCCGATCGACATCGATTGAGAAAGTCGACAACGGATTATCCATCGCCAGCTGAAAGGTATTCTCCTGTATCCAGTCATACTGTTCGGTGTTGAATTCTTGCTGCCTGCCCGAAGCCAGCAGTCCTTCCCCCCCGCCCACGCGATCAGCAGGTTTCATTTCCGGCATGGGTTCGCCCTTGACCTTGGCAACGATCCGGGATGACGGCCTGGGCTCGGGCTGCCGCCGGACGGCAAGTCGCGGCTTTTTCAACTCCATCATGGGCCGTTCGGGCGGCACGGGCGCCTCGAAGGTCACATGCACAGGATCGTTCTTCGGAAGCACCGTGAACACGACAAACATGCCGGAGATGAAGATGAAGCACGCCGCGATCGCACCGGTGGCCACGGCCGACTTGAACTGCGGTGTGAACCATATGTTGCGCCAGGTCAGCTTAGAAGCACTGTCTGGCCGGCGAAGTTTCTTCCAGGGACTCAACTCCTGCGGCGCCGGCGCGGCGGACAACGCTTCACCGACCATCGATAGAACGGTGCGCTGATCCTCAAGCTCGGCACGGCATGCGGCGCAGTCCTGCAGATGCGCCTCGAGCTTCCCTATGTTTTTTTCACTGAGTTCGCCGTAGATGTAGGCGACGAGCTGTTTTTCAAAATGGCTGCACGTTTTCATTACACCACCCCCGCCTGACGCAGGCTTTGGGTTAGTTTTTTGGTTGCGGTATGGATCAGCGAGCCGACATAGCCTTCCGATCGACGAATAACGGCGGCGATCTCCTTGTACGACATCTCCTCCTGCATCCGCAGCACTAGGACTTCCCGCTCCCGAGGGAGCAATGTGCTCAGATGTGCGAGCACAAGCTCCAGACGTTCGTCGCGGTCGCGCTGTTCTTCCGCACTGTTCGAAGTATTACAGTCGTCCTGTTTCGACTGCCTTTCATGGAGCAGCCGCAGACGCGACTCCTTACGTATGTAGTCAACAGCCGCATTGTGCGTTGTGCGGAAGAGCCAGCCCTTGACGGGCACCCGCCGTTTCATCACCTTGTCCCAGTTTTCATGAAGCCGTATGAAGGCTTCCTGCACCACGTCCTGAGCTGCATCCGCGTTGTTCAACACCCTTGTTGCGTATCGAAGAAGGGCTGCTTGGTACTGGCTCATAATCCCCTCCATGCTTTGTTCGTCCGGTTTGGCTTCGCCGGCCGCTGGAATTTGATCCATCATTCCATGGTCCTTTTCCTGATGCTTCTTCATGGAGGATACGCCTCTCGTCATGCGTCTCTTTGTGCAAAGTTTAAAAACAGTTAATTGCTAACCAATCTGCATGGAGAATTCGAGCCGATTATGCCACCCTGAAAGCAACCAACGAAGGCATCGCATGAATCCACGCAGGCAACGTTGTATCGAAAAGGTTCGCGCAGAAGCGCAGGACTGCCTCGTCGTCGGCGCCGGCATTAACGGTTCAGTCGTCGCGGCCGCCCTGTCCGGGCGCGGCGCGAAGGTCACGGTGATCGACCGTGGCGATTTTGCCTCGTGCACCTCCCAGGAAAGTTCGAATCTGGCGTGGGGTGGCATCAAATATCTGGAATCCTACGAGTTCAGCCTGGTACGGCACCTGTGCGAAAGCCGCAACAGGTTGATGGACGCCTATCCCTCCCATGTGCGTGAAATCCGGTTTTTCACCAGCATCGCGAGGGGCTTCCGCAAGCCGCGTATCGTGCTCTACATGGGCACCCTGCTCTATTGGTTCATGGGGCGCTGCCGTACCCGTCCGCCGCGCCTGCTCTCGCGCAGGTCCATTCAGCGCGAGGCCCCTATGGTGAAAACCGCACATCTAGCGGGCGGCATCGAATATTCCGACTGCTATTTTTCCGAGAACGATGCCGGTTTCACGTTCGGCTTCATCCGCAAGGTGCTCCAGAACGGAAACAGTGCGATCAACTACATGGAGCTGATCGCCGCCGACTGGCGGGACGGCCACTGGCATTGTGCCGTGCGCGACCAAGTCACCGGCGAAGCGTTCGGTGTTCGTGCCAAGGTACTGGTAAACGCTGCCGGGCCGTACGCCGACCGCGTTCATGATATGCTCGGCATCGAATCCGCCTTTCAGCATGTTTTTTCCGAGGGCGCGCATATTATCGTGCCGCAGGTGACCGCGACCCGGCATGTGCTTACGTTCTTTGCTTCCGATGGACGGCTTTTCTTCATGATTCCGATGGGTGAACGCACCTGCATAGGAACCACGGATAGGCGTGTAGAGAATATCGTGGACGCCCCTGCGGACGAGGATGTGGACTTCCTGATCTCCAACGCCAACAGGTTGCTCACTTTGGAAAAACCGCTCACCACAGACGATGTTATTGCAACGCGCTGCGGCGTGCGTCCGCTGGTTATTCGCAGGGAGGACACGGTTGGCGACGAAGAGTGGACGGCGCTGTCGCGCAAACATGAAATCGATGTCCATCCGGAAAAGAACCTGCTCACCATCTATGGCGGCAAACTGACCGACTGCCTCAACGTGGGCGATGAAGCCGCGGATATCGTCGAATCATTCGGAATCGCTCTGAAGCAGTCCGAGTGCTGGTATGGAGAAGCCCCGGAAACAGCGGATTCCGATACTTCAGAGAAGGTCATCGGCAATCTTGGTCGCGCCGATCTGGAGCGTATGGCGGACGAGGAAATGGTGGTACACCTGGAGGATTTTCTTCGCAGACGCACCATGATTGAACTTACAATGGGTAGAATCGCGCTGAAATCCAATCCCGGCCTGCGCGAAGCCGCGAAGATTCTTTTCGGCGAGGCGGCTGATGCCGAACTGGAGCGCTATTTTGGTTCATCCGAATAGGAGATGCTCTTAATCGAATGCCGGCTGGGTTCCGATGCACGCGTTGGTACCCACACCGACCCGCACCCACTTCTGCCACTTGAGTTCCTTGCGCGTCGCAAGCCGCTTAATGCTGCGGACCAGCGCCTGGAATTCCACCATGTCCACGGCATAGAACAGAAGCCATGCGGCCGGCGCAAGCAGGAACAGGTTGCGGTGATAGCGGATCTTGGGATCCACCAGAATCTGAATCCCGACCACGGCGGTCAGCAGACCGACCACGAATGCCAACGGCATGTAATCATTGGTTGCAATGGTGTAGAGGAAGAACATTCCCAGCATGACCGCTTCGGTCAGCAGCAGCAGTTCGGCATAGACGGCGATTGGCAACACGACGAAGGTCAGATAGGGATTGTGCTTAGGCCGCAGGCTGAAGAAAAGCTCGCGATGCTTGATGAAGGTGAGAATGCGACCGTACTTCCAGCGGAGCCGCTGATTGCAGAGTCCTCCCAGATCGCATGGTCCTTCCGTGTAGACCACGGCATCACTGGCGTAGCGTGTCTTGTATCCCTGCGACAGAATGCGGGTGGACATCTCAATGTCCTCGGTGATGATGGAATGATCGAAGCCGCCCATCTCCAGCAGTATTTCCCGTCGATAGGCCGCTGCAGCTCCCCCGATGATGTATACGGAATTAAACAGTGAATCGGAACGCTTGAAGAAGAATCCGTAGAGGTACTCCATCTGCTGCATCCATTCGATCGGTTTCCGGCGGTTGCCGACAATCACGTTGCCCGCAACGCCGCCGACCGAAGGATCATCGAAATGCTTCACGAGATTGGAAATGGCGCCGGGATCCATCGCACTGTCGGCATCAACCGTAATGACAATTTCTCCTTCTGCGTGAATCAGAGCACGGTTCATGGCACGGGCCTTGCCGCCGTTGGGAAGATGCAGGTATTTGACCGTTGCGCGCTGAATGGGATCCGGCCGGTAGTCATCCAGGAAACGGGTCACCTTGTCGTGAGTGCCATCCGTAGACCCGTCATTCACGACGACAACCTGGAGCTTCGGGTATTCCGTATTGATCACCGACCAGATGGTTTTCAGGATACCCACCTCTTCATTCCAGGCCGGGATGATGACGGAAACCGACGGCTGTTCACGATGCGAGGCCTTCCGGGTGCGACGGCGTGAGATGATCGAGTAAACGGGACTGCAAATGAGCTGCAGTACATACTTGGCGAGCAACGGCATCAAGAGAACCAGCATCACCAGACGTATGGAATTGAAGCTGGCGACCTCGTGGTACTCGCGGGTTGCGGCCAGATAGAAAAGCCCCATCGTCGCCACGTGCATGGCTGCGATGAAGCACCACATTTTTAAGTCTATACGGATCAGTTTTTTCATAGACATAATGTCTAATTCTTTACGCATTATATGTGCCAATAAAATGCGGGTTCGATGGTCCGCATTCCGGCTAAAGGGGGGCGCTTATAGGGGAAAATCGCCAAGCCTGCAATCGGTTAGTACGTTAATTTAAACCGAATAAAAGGTTGATTTTATGCCCTTTTGGACAGGAGTGCCCGTTTCCTGAGCGATTTGCAAAAACCGTTCTATGACGTTCCGGAATTCAGGGTCTTGCAGGCATGGCAATGGGACAGCGACTTACTCGAATTGATCCAGGCCCCATGCATCGACCCACTCGAGATAAGGCACATCATCCTTGAACTGGACGGGAAGCCAGACATAGCGACTGTCGGCAAGGTTTTGCGGATTCCAACGATCGGCCATGAAAATAAAAGCATCCGTCTTTCCGTGAACAGGCTGTACATAGGTGCTCTGGGAATTAAACGTCAGCCCGTCATTCTTTCCTTCGCAGGGATTTCCGAGATACATCCACTCGCCCATGATGGAATCGGCAACGTGCAGGCGCGCCGCATTGGGAGCCCACCCGGTGCAACCGGAAGTGATCATATAGTATTTGCCTTTATATTTAAAAATAGCCGGTGCTTCGTTATGTCCTCCGGGCAGTATGCGGATCCACCGTTCCGTGAAGGCGGTATAGTCATCCGACAGCTCGGAGATATGCTGGGTAAAATTTTCTTCGGAGGCATGGATGTGATACGCTTTTCCGTCGTCATCGACAAACAGGGTCATGTCGCGCGACATCTGGCCTTCGTCCAGATCGCGGCGGAGAAGCTTCATGTAATCGTCACCCCCTTCGTTCGCGGTCTTGAACCTGTCCGGCACATTGGCTGGCCAGATTCCGGCATTGGGCCGGTAGGAGCGCAGGTATTTATAAGGTCCCGTGACATGGTCACTCACCGCCACGCCGGTTCGCGCGGCCTCGTATCCCCTTCCTTTCAGCTCCAGATGGAACCACATGACATACGTACCGGTCTTTTCATTATAAATGACTTTCGGGCGTTCCATGATGCAGCCGGGCCTTATTTCCGATTCATGCCGATTCACAACCGCAAGTGCAATGCCTTCGTTTTTCCATTCCACCAGGTTGGTGGAGGAATAGCAGCTGATTCCGTCGCGGGCCGCCCCTCCCCTGCGCTTGAACTCGCCGAACCAGTAGTAGGTACCGTCACGATAGAGCATGCCGCCGCCATGTGCATTAATGCCCTCCCCATCGGTATCTGTCCACACCTCACCGGATCTGTATAATCCGGTCGCGGCCGCCGCTTGGAATACGCCCATTACAAGCACACCCGCCAGTAAGCAGTTAATGTTCATTCAGTTGCGTTCCTTTTCTCTAATCACGGTAGGGTTTGATTTTCTCGCCCTTGCTGTTCAGATATTTATTGAGCGGGCAGTTGCGCTGCCCCCGAAGTCCGGCAATCACGCATTCCGCATTCAACTCGGCACCCTTGCGATTGGTGTGCGTGTGGTGGTCGGCAAAGTACTCCTCCCGCACGGCCTCCTCCCCGCCAAAGTGATCGTATTGTTCCGCAGCAATCTCATTAAGGTCAATGAACCAGGCATCCTCCTCCGCAGCCGCCTTCTTCGCCCATCCACCGTAATCCTTGTCGGACCGGCCGCACTTCCCGTTGTCGCCCCAAAGACAGCGCGGCACCAGTGAACAGACGATCACGGTCGCCCCCTTTTCCTTGGCTTCCTTGACATATTGCTGCATGTACCAGCCATAGGTATGGACCGTCTCCGTCTGTCCGTTTTCCTTGTTGGTCACCTCTTCGGTTTCGTCACCCATTCCTTTGAGCGAGGTGCGTCCGTTGTCCGTGCTCAACGACCCGCCGTCGTTGTGGCCAAATTGGATCAGCACAAAATCGCCTTCTTCAAGCTCATCAAGAATCGTCTGCCACCGCCCCTCATTGCGAAAGCTGCGGCTGCTTCTTCCACCGATGGCATGGTTCTCGACCTTGATCCTGCTGCTGAAAAACTTGTCGATCTTCCCGCCCCATCCCTGTTGATCATCCAATCCGGCGCCATCGCGGGATTCGACCGTTGAATCGCCGACAATATAAAGTACCGGTGTTCTGGCCGATGCGGGCGATATTATCGAAGCCATCAATCCCAGAACTGCACACCACAACTGTATCCGTAACATCGCCACCTCCAGATGAATGTGAGACCTAAGATGTAAAAATAGACCAACCGGGGAGTGAACGCAAGACGGGCAACGGCTGCCGTGGTCTCATGTCGCCGGATGCATGAACGAACGGCGGCCCGGACGGGGTATCATCCTGAGCAACCCGCCGGAGACGAGCGCATTAATACTCCAGATTTCGCTGGCCAACTGCGTGCTGCCGAGGCTGGCGAGATAGCTCGGGCGCCACTGGGGACTGAACTTGTCCTTGTAGTGTCGCAGGCCCTGGAAATTATAGAAGTGCTCACCGTGTCGGTAAATCCAGACGCCCATCCGCGTAAAGATCGGACTGAGCGGATGGTGGTTCAGCCCCGCCAGCGGCGCCATGCCCATATTGAAGACGGCGTATCCCTGCTTACGCCCCCAAAGCAGGAGCGAGGTAAAGAGATAGTCCATGATGCCGTTGAGCAGATGCAGAATCAGAACCTCGAACACGCCGAGACCGCCCGGTATGCCGCTGAACAGGGCCAGCGTCAGTGCGAGCACAAACAGGGCTGTAAAAAAGGAATAGGTCAGTCCCGGCACAGATGGCAGCAACAGATAGAGAATCGCGGCGGACAGGAGCAGATCCAGGGCGGTCACGGCCACCTGACCCAGCGCGAGATTGAGGCCGGGCAGCGGCCATTTTATCCCGCGCAATACCCACTCGCGCCCGCCCCTCGCCGTCATGGTCAGATAGACGGCCACGCCGAGACAGACCGGAACACCGATCCAGCGCAGGTCGACCTGCACCGGAAGCGCGGGATCCAGCCCATGCGGATAGAAACAAGCCGACACACCAACGCACGCTGCCAATCCCACCAGCCAGGTCATCCAGATAAACAGCGTCATGCGCAGGATGTCCGGAGCCGAGAGCCCCGCGCCCGAATAGGAGCGGTAGCGAATGCCGCCGCCGGCCAGGACCATCCCGCCCACCACATTACTGAAAGCAAAACCGAGCATGGCCGTGCCCGCCACCTTGCCCAGCGGCATGCGGCAGCCGATGTAGCGCAGCGCCAGACCGTCGTACACCGTAAACAGCAGGAAATTGAGCAGTACCAGACCGACCGCGCCAATTACCCGCCCCGTCGGAAGCGCCTCAATAAACCCGAGTACGTCATGAACCCGGAATTCCCGGGCGGAACGGTGTAGAACAAACAGCGCCGCAGCAAACAATGCAATGCCGATGAACGGGGAGAAGCGTTTCAGGTTCAGCCGCCGCAACCATGCCGGTACCCTGGGCGTGGAAGTTTTATCGACAGACGCGTTCATATCAGGACAAACTGAATATCACAGCGATCTACTGCTGGCAAAACAAAGCCGAACCTACCTCCCCTCTCAAATCCAGAGCTGCCGGTCCAGCGTTCGGTACTGGATGGCTTCGGCGACATGGTGCACCTGGATGGCTTCGGATGCGGCCAGGTCGGCGATGGTTCGGGCCACCTTGAGGATGCGGTCGTAGGCGCGCGCACTGAAGTTGAGATCGGACATGGAGGTGCGGAGCATCTGTTCGGCATCGGACTCCATGCGGCAGACCTGATGCAGCGTCTTGCTGCGCATATTGGCGTTGCAATGCGTCCCGGGTGCCTTCCGGTAGCGCTCCTGCTGGATCTGCCTGGCCCGGACCACACGTTCGCGGATAGCCGCAGAGGCTTCCCCTCGCTCCAGCCGGCTCAACTGTTCATATGAGATCGCAGGCACCTCCACATGGATATCAATGCGGTCGAGCAAGGGACCGGAAATCTTCGCGCGATAGCGGGCGATCTGCGTCGGCGAGCAACGACATTCGCGTTTCGGATCGGTCTGGTAGCCGCAGGGGCACGGGTTCATGGCGGCCACGAGCATGAAGCGGCAGGGATAGGTGACGCTGGCAGCGGCTCGCGCAATGGTCACCTCCCCGTCCTCCAGCGGCTGCCGCATTACCTCCAGCACGCTGCGCTGGAATTCGGGCAGTTCATCCAGAAAAAGCACGCCGTTATGGGCCAGGCTTACCGAACCGGGCATAGGGTTGGTCCCACCACCCAGCAGGCCGGCATCCGATATCGTATGATGCGGTGAATGGAACGGGCGGCGGGCTACCAGCGCCTGATGCGACTTCAGCGAGCCGGAGATGCTGTGGATCTTGGTGGTCTCCAGCGCCTCGTCGAGCGACATCGACGGCAGGATGGAAGGAATCCGCTTGGCCAGCATGCTCTTGCCCGTTCCGGGCGGGCCGATCATCAGCAGGTTGTGGCCGCCGGATACAGCCACTTCGAGCGCGCGCTTGGCAAACTCCTGCCCCTTAACATCGGCGAAGTCGTCCTCGTACATGCCGTTGGCCTCAAAAACGGAACGTATGTCGAGGCGATAGGCCTCCAGCTCGATATCCCGATTGAGAAAGTCGGCGGCCTCGCGCAGGGTACGGACGGGATAGACCTTTATACCGTCGACCACAGCTGCCTCTTCGGCATTTTCCGTTGGTACCATGATCGCCTTGAACCCCGCGTTGCGCGCCATCAGCGTGATGGGCAGAATGCCGCGTACCCTTCGTACCGCACCACTAAGCGCCAATTCGCCTACCATGCAGATGCGCGGAAGCAAATCCTCCTTGATGTCCTCGAGTGCGGCTATGATGCCTATCGCAATGGGCAGGTCGAAACTCGGCCCCTCCTTGCGCATATCGGCCGGTGCGAGATTGATCGTGGTGCGCCCCATGGGAGGACGGAAGCCTGAATTGATCAATGCCGTCCAGACGCGGTCGGAGCTTTCCTTTACGGCGGCATCGGGCAGCCCTACGATCACCGTCTTCGGTTCGCCATGCCCGGCATTGGCTTCGATTTCGACGGAGAACGCCTCGATGCCCACGACTGTTCCTGAATTAACCTGCGAAAGCATTGCATGCTCCATTTAAGTATAATGTAGTTTTTAAAACATAGCCTTTTTGTTTTTTCCGTTCCGAGAAAAAACATCCGGTCATTCGCAATGCCAGGGCAAGACACCTTAAAATGGATTTTTGCGCGCAATTTTCCAGACATCGGGTGCGGTCTGCCCTAATCTACCAACATGTGGAAAAATGAACGTCGCACGGCAACCGGCATCGAAGAAGAGACAACCGTTTCATGAGTACAAAAAATCAAAATGATACCGCAGGCGTCCAGATTGTCGCCGAGCAGGAAGTGCCGGATGTTTTACCGGTGATGCCGTTGAAAAACTTTGTGCTTTTCCCGCACATGGTCGCCCCGCTCGTCATTACCTCGGACGAGTCGAAGAAGCTGGTGACCGAACTGTCGACCCGCACACCCCATTTCATCACGGCGCTGCAGCGCAAGGATGACGTCGACGAAACCAACCTGACGAAGGACGATATCTTTCGCATCGGCTGTGTGGCGCGGCTGATCAAGACCCTCCACTTCCCCGACGGATCAACCCATATTCTTGTGGAAGGCCTGTCGCGCTGCGAGCTCCAGGATCTGATCAACACCGAAGACTATCCAACGGCCCACTACCATATGATCGATGAGGTCGGGGAAGACTCGCTTGAGCTCGAAGCCCTGGCGCGCAATGCCTCCGAAAAGTTCCAGCAGATTGTGACCATGTCGCCCAACCTGCCCGACGAGCTGACCATTGCCATCTTCAACATGGATGAGCCTTCGCAACTGGCAGACCTGATCGCAACCAACCTGCCCGTTCCGATTGCGGACCGGCAGAAACTGCTTGCGGAAATCAATGCCTCGAAGCGGCTCAACAAGCTGATGAACTTTCTAAACAGGGAATACCAGGTTCTCAAGCTTGGCAATAAAATCCAGAGCAAGGTCAACGAATCCTTTACCAGAACCCAGCGCGAAATCTTCCTGCGCGAGCAACTCAAGACGATCCAGGAGGAACTGGGCGTAGACGATCCCCAGACCGCCGAAATACTGGAACTCGAAAAGAAGCTGGACGAAGCCGGCCTGCCGCGGGAAGCCCGTGAAGCCGCCGACAAGGAACTGCAGCGACTGAAAGCCGTTCCATCCGCCTCGCCCGAGCACGGGGTTATCCGCACCTATCTCGACGTCATGGCCGAGCTGCCATGGAACAAATCCTCGGAAGACCACCTCGATATCGCTGAAGCCCACAAGATACTCGACAAGGACCACTACGGGCTTGAGAAGGTGAAGGAGCGCATCCTCGAATACCTTTCCGTGCTCAAGCTCAAGAAGGATATGAAGGGGCCGATCCTCTGCCTGGCTGGCCCGCCCGGTGTCGGCAAGACATCACTCGGCAGATCGGTGGCCCGCGCATTGGGCCGCGAATTTGTCCGTATGTCGCTCGGCGGCATGCACGACGAAGCGGAAATACGCGGCCACCGGCGCACCTACATCGGCTCCATGCCCGGACGCATCATCGAAAGCCTGCGCCGCTGCGGTGCGAACAATCCCGTCTTCATGCTCGACGAGATCGACAAGGTCGGTAAGGATTTCCGCGGTGATCCCGCGTCCGCCCTGCTCGAAGTGCTGGACCCCGAACAGAACTCCACCTTCAACGATCACTACCTGGATGTACAGTTCGACCTCTCCAGGGTCATGTTCATCACGACCGCCAACATACTCGACACCATTCCCGGCCCGCTGCGGGACCGTATGGAGGTGATCCGCCTGCCCGGCTACACCCTGCAGGAAAAGATGCAGATTGCCCGCCGCTATCTCGTGCCGAAAGCCATTGCCGAGCATGGCCTGAAACGTACCAATATCAGATTCAAGCTCGACGCACTCGAAGGAATCATTACGGGCTATACCGCCGAGGCCGGCGTGCGCAATTTAGAACGGCAGATCGCCAACGTGTGCCGCAAGGTGGCGCGCGGTTTCGCCGAAGGCAGGACGCGCCCGGTCGAGGTGACCGCGCGCAAGCTCAAAGGCTTCCTGGGTCCCGTTAAGATCGAGAAGGACGTGGCCGAAAACAAGGCGCTGCCCGGCGTCGTCACCGGACTTGCGTGGACGCCCTACGGCGGGGATATTCTCTTTATCGAATCCACCCGTATGGCCGGCAAAGGCGGATTGATCCTCACCGGCTCGCTCGGCGATGTCATGAAGGAGTCGGCACGCGCCGCACTCAGCTACCTCAAAGCCAACGCCGCCGGCTTCAAGCTGGACGAGGAGCTCTTCGCCAAAAGCGATATCCATGTCCACGTGCCCGCCGGCGCGACGCCCAAGGATGGCCCCTCCGCCGGTGTCGCCATTGCTCTTTCCATCCTTTCGATGCTGCTCGACCAGCCCGTTCGGCCCGACCTCGCCATGACGGGCGAGATCACCTTGCGCGGCCGCGTCATGCCGGTCGGCGGCGTAAAGGAAAAAGTGCTCGCCGCCGCGCGCGCCGGCATCCGACACATCATGCTACCCGAAAAGAACAAGGTTGATCTGGAGGAAATACCGGCGGATGTGAAAAAGAAACTGACCTTCAAGACCGTTAAGAATATTGATCAGGCGCTGCGCTACGCGCTGAAACTGTCTGATCAGGACCATTAATTTAACTACAGAGTGCGCGGAGGTACACAGAGGAGCCTTCTCTGTGAAACCGCGTCCTCCAGCGAAGCGAGTGCTAAGAAATGAAACAGATATTGTTGCTGGTTATTGCCCTGTCCGGCGCGGTTCGCGGATATGCCGAGCCGATTCCGGCGGATGACATCCTGGAATTTGTCCGCTCCAAGCTGCCCAGCGATCCGCTGAAGCTGACAGGATCGCTTAAGGTCAAGGCCAAGAATGGGTTCACAAAGGCAAACCTCCCGGTGGTGATGGAACTCGACTGGGGTGCCGACACGCCTACCGCCGGCTACACAATCGACAAGGAATCGCTGACCATAACCTGGAACAACGACAAGCCTGCATACACGTTTTCCAATGCCAGGTACACACCGACATCCGACATTCTCGGCACCGGCATCACATGGGCCGATCTAAGCTTTTCCGTTCTGTGGTGGTCCGGCTCGAAACTCATCGATGAAGAAAAAAAGATCAACCGCGACTGCTATGTGGTCGATGTCCCGGTACCGGATTCGGATAAGACCATGCGGCTCTGGATAGAGAAAAACATGGGCATGCTGCTCGAAGTCCAGACGCTCGATGCGAAACAAAAGGAACTCCGCCGCATGAAGATCGTCAGCATCAAGAAGATGGACGGCATGTGGGTCGCCAAGGATCTCGAAATCCGCGACAAGAACACCGGCACCAAAACCACCCTCCAGATCTCCGACCTGGAATGGGAGAATGGACCGCCGGCTGTGAAGGAACAGGAACGGGACACCTCCACCGCATTCGATCCTGCGGAATCCGTTAATGCCCTGGCCATGGATTTGTACCGCAAACTGGCCGACGAGCATGACGCCAATCTTTTCTTCTCCCCCTATTCCATATCATCCGCCCTCGCCATGACCTATGCCGGCGCGCGCGGACAAACCGCGGAACAGATGAACAGCGTGCTCCATTTCGGTGGCCCCGAAGCCACGCATCCCGGCCTTTCATACTTGCGTAAAGTGATCAACAGGGCGCAGGAACATGGCCATGTCCAGCTCAGCGTCGCCAACGCCCTCTGGCCGCAGAAGGACTATGCCTTCCTACCCGACTATCTCGCCCTGACCAAGGATTTCCATGGGAGCGAAATCCATCCGGTCGACTACAAGTCCGACCCGGAAGGCGCGCGCCAGGAAATCAACATATGGGTTGAAGACCAAACCAAAGACAAGATCAAAGACCTGATTGCGGAAGGCGTGCTCAGTGCCCAAACCCGGCTGGTTCTGGCCAACGCCATCTATTTCAAGGGCAACTGGGCAGCGCAGTTCAAACTCGATAACACTCACACGGCTTCATTCACCTTGACCGACGGAACAAAGGTTGATGTCGAGATGATGGCACAGACCGGCGACTTCAAACTGGCGCAAACCGAAACGCTGCAAGTACTGGAACTGCCCTACGAAGGCAATGAACTCTCCATGATCATTCTTCTGCCCAAGCCGAGTGGCAAGCTGGAGTTGGTGCCGCTGGATGAACTCGAGTTCCGGGAGAGGGAAGTCGGCGTGCATCTGCCCAAATTCAAGCTCGAATCATCATTCAGCCTTGGAAGCACCTTGGCCGGCATGGGCATGCCGTTGGCTTTTTCAAGGGATGCCGACTTTTCAGGTATGGACGGAACGCGCGCACTGGATATCGATGAAATCATCCACAAGGCTTTTGTCGAAGTCAACGAAGAGGGAACGGAGGCCGCAGCGGCGACGGCGGTTGTCATAAGAACCATCGCCATGCCACCGCAGTTCATTGCCGATCACCCGTTCCTTTTCCTCATCCGCGAAAACAAAACGGGAACGATCCTGTTCATCGGCCGGATGATGGATCCATCAATGTAATCCGGAGAAAATCATGAATCCAATCGCCAGACTGTTTCTATCAATCGGCGCCATCAGCGGTGCGCTCGCCGTGATGCTCGGTGCTTTCGGAGCGCATGGATTGAAGGACAAGCTCTCCGAAAAGATGCTGGTTAATTATATGACCGGGGTCGAATACCATTTCTACCACACCTTTGCGATCCTGGCGGTCGGCCTGCTCGCCCTGCATGTCCAATGCAAGCCAGCGACCGCAAGCGGCTGGGCCTTTGTGACCGGCATCGCGATCTTTTCAGGGAGCCTCTACGTCATGGCCCTGACCGGCATCACCAAGCTCGGCGCGATCACCCCCATCGGCGGACTGGCCTTTATTGTCGGCTGGGTGCTGCTCGCCGTGGCGGTGCTCAAAGGGTAGGGACATGTGTCCCCACATGTCCTCACTCCGCCCTGCCTTATGACGTCAGCAGCTTGAGGCAATCCGCGCCCGCCAGCTCCTCGCCAACCCAGGGAGTGATAACGGTGCGGCTGGCCGACAGCTCCGACGCGATTTCCGCAATGTATTCCGTTTCGTGCAACCCCTTCGCACAGAGCACGGGATCGGTAGTACCAGACACGGCAAAACTGCGGTTGATGATCCAGCCGAAGGGTTCGATGCCCGCGCGCCGCAAGTCGCGTTGCAGGCCTTCCGCTTCGTGGGTCGGCGTGGCTTCCGGCAGCGCAACGATCAGGACCTTCGTAAACTCCGGATCGCGGATGCGCGGCAGCAGTTCCTTGACTTCGTGCGGCAGGTCGTCGGCCGATTTGGCCACCTCGCGGTGATACGCTTCCGTAGAATCCAGCAGCAGTAAGGTATGCCCGGTCGGCGCGGTATCGAGAACGATGAACTGATCAGAACCTTTGGCCACGGTGCGGGCAAATGCCTGAAAGACGGCGATTTCCTCGATGCATGGCGAGCGAAGCTCCTCCTCCAGCAGCGCCAGGTCATCGTCTGACAATTTGCCGCGATTTTTTGAGAGCACGCTTTCGCAATAGGCTTTTGTCTCTGCCGTCGGATCGATGCGCTCCACACGCAGATTGAAGAGTTCCTCACCAATGGTATCAGCGACATGGGCTGCTGGATCCGTAGTGGATAGCAACACGGAATGACCGCGCCGAGCGAGCTCGGCGGCAATAGCCGATGCCATGACCGTCTTACCGACGCCCCCCTTGCCCATGGTCATGATGACGCCACGCTGCCTTGCTTCCAGCGCGTCAAACAGCACATCCCACTCCTGTACGTGTTCCAGCGCTGCCGGCAATGCGTCAGTCAGGGCATCAGGCGCATCGATCCAGGTCGGATCGGGCTGGCCGGCGTTAACCGCCTTCAAGGCATCGATCCCCATTACACCATGCGGGCGGAACGGAACCTGCGTTTTTTCCACATCATTGAAAATGGCCGGCAGTCCATCCAATGCTAACTGGGACTTGCGGGAAAAGTCCTGGGCAATGGCGTCATCCATCTCAGTGGAAAACACGCCGTTGAGAATCAGATGTTGATTGGTCAACCCCAGTCCGCCCAGCTCGCCGCTCGCACGCGCGGCCTCTTTCAGGCTCATGGTCTCGGCGCGGGCGACCAGCATCAGCAGGGTCTGCCGAGGATTCCTGAGTGCTGCCAAAACCTGCTCGTACAGTATTTTTTGCTCGGCCAGTCCGGATACGGGTCCCAGGCAGGAACTGCCTGTTTCATTCGTGGCGATAAAGTCGTTCCACGCCGATGGAAGATTGAGAAGACGCAGCGTGTGACCGGTCGGTGCCGTATCAAGCACAACATGATCGTATGGCCCGATCGCCTTCTCATCGCCGATGAACTTGGAGAACTCATTGAAGCCGGCAATTTCCACCGTGCAGGCGCCGGACAGTTGCTCTTCCATCTGCTCTACCGCTTCGTCGGGCAGGATGCCGCGGTAGGGCCCGACCATGCGCTCCCGGTATTCCTCGGCAGCCACCATGGGATTGATATTCATCGCATCGAGCCCCGGCACATCATTAACCGGGACCGGGCTGGAGACCATATTGGTATCAAGCACCTCATGCAGGTTGGAAGCGGGATCAGTACTGATCAGCAGCACGCGTTTACCGCGTTCCGCGAGACCGACGGCTACGGCGCACGACATTGATGTTTTTCCTACACCGCCCTTTCCGGTGAAGAAGAGAAAGCGGGTGGCTTTATCCAGCAGAGTGTTCATCTATATGACACCTAATATAGAGTCCTCGGACGACACAGAGGCCGTCCCTGCTATTAGCAGCAACCGGTGCAGCCGCTGCAGTCGGGCGTATCCAGCGTCACGGCCTGTCCCGCACCAAGCAAAGCAGTCAGTTCATTCAAATCCGGATAGGAACCTGAGCTGATCAGCTCGTCGTCGACGAATACCAGCGGCAGAGCAGCGGTGCCCGTTTCCTTGAGTGCGGCAGCCACAGCTTCGTTCGCAGTATACGCGGCGGGTTCCTGCGAGAGGTTGTAGCGTTCGACCTTTACGGTGGTCTCATCCAGTTTTTTCAAATAGCCGGCCAGCTGCACCAGTACGGGATCCACATCGGGTCCACAGACACCGGTCGAACAGCACATGGCAGGATCGTAGATTCTCAGAATCTTCATGTTATTCTCCATTCTTTCAACGCAAAGACGCAGGGAACGCAAGGTTTCGCAGAGCATCTCTCTGCACGGCCAAGCGAGTTTCGCGGTTTGGCGTTCAATTGTTCTGTTTAAGTGAGTCGGGAAGGGTTTCGACGAACGCCTTGATCTGATCGCGGACAACCCGATAGCAGTCGACCTGCTCCTCCTCGGAACCGCCGCTTTCAGCCACCGCCGCGGCCATGCGCGGAGGGTCCTGGAAGCCGATATGAAGAACCTCGCAGTCAGCCGGAAACCACGGGCAGTTTTCGTGTGCGTGGTCGCAGACCGTAATTACGCAGTCGAGTTTCACATCCTTGAATTCGTCGATATGCTGCGATTGCTGGGACGTGATATCCACGCCCGCTTCGGCCATCACCCTAACGGCGTTGGGATTCAAGCCGTGGGTTTCGATGCCGGCGGAATAGGCTTCAATGACATCGCCCTTAAGAGCGCGCGTCCAGCCTTCGGCCATCTGGCTCCGGCAGGAGTTGCCGGTACAGAGATACAACAGCTTAATTTTTTCAGACATGGGATTCCTTTCCGTTCGAATATGATTCCTTGAACCAGCCCGTCGTGCGGTTGGCAAAGCCAACCAGGGCGAGCATGACGGGCACCTCCACCAAAACACCGACAATCGTCGCGAGGGCGACCGGCGAGGTGGTGCCGAAAAGGGCAATGGCAACGGCAACGGCCAGCTCGAAAAAATTGGAGGCGCCGATCATGCCGGCCGGGGCTGCGACATTGTGCGGAAGCTTCAACACCCGCGCTGCGAGATAGGCAATAAAGAATATCAGTACGGTCTGAATGATGAGCGGCACAGCAATCAAACCGATATGGAGCGGATTCGACAGTATGACCTCGCCCTGGAAGGAAAAGATGATCACCAGCGTCAGGAGCAATCCTGCTATGGTGGTATGGTTGAATTTGGGAAGGAAGACGTTTTCAAAGTAGTCCTGCCCTTTTGTCTTGAGCATGTGGCCGCGGGTCAAGGCTCCGCCGGTCAGAGGAATCACGACAAACAGCACAACGGAGAGAAACAGGGTATCCCACGGCACAAAGACATCGCTCACGCCCAGCAGAAACTTAACAATCGGCACAAAGGCCACCAGGATGATCAGGTCGTTGGTGGCCACCTGCACCACGGTGTAGGCCGGATTGCCCCGGGTCAGATGACTCCAGACGAATACCATCGCCGTACAGGGAGCCGCCCCCAGCAGGACCGCACCCGCGAGATAATCCTTCGCCAGTCCCGGCGGAATCAGGCTCTTGAACACGACATAGAAAAACAGCCAGGCAATGCCGAACATGGTGAAGGGTTTGATCAGCCAGTTGGCTACCCATGTGATAAACAGGCCCTTCGGATTTTTACCGACATTATGAACGCTCCTGAAGTCGACCTTCATCATCATCGGATAGATCATCAGCCAGATCAGCACCGCCACGGGAATCGAGACATTGGCATATTCCATCCGCCCGAGAAATTCCGGTATCGCCGGCAGGAACCGGCCGATGAGAACGCCGGTAACCATGCACAATGCCACCCATACGGTGAGGTATTTTTCAAAAAAGCTGATGCCGGTTTCTGTTTTGTTCTGATCACTCATGCACAATCCTTCGGGTTGAAATCTATTTTGGACAGCATGCTTCCCCGCGCTGCCTGCGGCAGAGATCTTCCCGCGTGATGGCTACAATCCTGTCCAGCGCTTGCATGTCGGACTGAAGCTGAACCGACTCCTCGAACGCATTTTCCAGCCAATGGAACCCGGGTTCCGTGGAAGCAGCAGGAACAAGCCTGTAGTAGATCCAACGGCCCTCCTTGCGGCTGGCAATCAGACCGGCATGCTGCAGCACGCTCAAATGCCGGGAAGCCGTTGCCCCGGTTACCTGCAGCAGTTCGGTGACCTGGCAGGCACACAGTTCATCATAACGGCTCAGTGCGGCAACGATACGCAACCGGTTTCTGTCGGAAAGCGCCTTGAAGATTTCGAGCAAGGTTTCCATGCCGCACTTTATATTTAGTTATTTAGCTAAATGTCAAATAAAAATGTCATGGAGCGGCATAGATCAGGTAAAGCCCTCCCAGCAGCACCATTACCCCGCAAATACGCTTAAGAATGAGCGCCCCGCGAGACGCCTCGTTCCAGCCCAGATAGCGCTGCACCCATCCCGTCGAGGTGCCGGCCACGACAATGACTGCGCAATGTCCGATACCGTACAGCAGCAGCAGGGAGCCGGCATAGACCGGCCGCTCCGCCCCGAGCTTGAAGGCAATGCCCAGCATAGGTGCGATGTATGCAAAGGAACACGGCCCCAGCGCGATCCCGAAAACAAGCCCCAGCATAAACGCGGCAAACAGCCCTTTTCGGTTTTCACCCGCATGGTGCGGCTTGTTCCACCCCAGGGGAACCACCCCAAGCAATCCAAGCCCGACAACAAAGAAAAGGAGCGCCACCAGGTAGTTACCGCACGGTCCGATGTCCCCCAGCATGCGGCCGGCCGCGGCGGTGATCGCACCGATCGCAGCAATGGTCACCAGGATACCGGCTGCAAACAGGAAGGAGATGAGCAGCGCACGCAGAGGAGTGGTCCGCCCCTGACCATTAATGAATCCAACGATCAGGGGAATGCTGGCCAGATGACAGGGACTCAGCAGGACGCTCAAGACGCCCCACGTCAGTGCCGCTCCCAAGGCCGGCAGGGGCATCCCCTCCAGCGCCTGAGTCAATCCGGAAAAAAGCGATTCCATAGTCTATTCCTCTTCATGCAGCACAACACCCAGTTCCGTCCACTTGGCGAGGAGCTCTTCGCGCGAAAAGAAACCTTCGTGGCGGTAGCGTTCGCGGCCATCGGCATCATAGAAGATCTGGGTCGGAATCATGTGAACACCGTATTGTTCCGCCACGCCCTCGTTTTCCCAGACGTCGATAAACTCGACATCGAGCTGCCCGGCAAATGTCTGTTTCATCTCCTTCAGGATCGGCATCATCATTTTGCAGGGCACACATTTTCCTGAACCCAGATCCAGCAGCCTTGGCAACGTTTTTTTGACAGGCGATGCTGGTACGTCAGACGACACACCGGCCGTATCCGGCATGGAACAAGGCACACCGGCACAGGCGGAACATGCATCCCCCGCGTTTTTCCGGTCACGTATCTCAACCACAGCCACCACCGAAACGACCAGCAGCGCAATCACCAGAATGTTCTTCTTCATCTCACTCCCCCGCAGGTTAAAGTCCACTCTCTTTTCAAAACAAAAAATTGAACATCCATCCGACCAGCAGGATGCCGGTCGACGCCGTCGCCGCGAAAACCGCAATCAGGCGCGGCTTCATCACCTTGCGCAGCAGTACCATCTCCGGAACCGACAACGCCGTAACCGCCATCATGAACGCCAGCGCCGTTCCGAGCCCGACCCCCTTGCCAATCAGCGCCTCGGCAATCGGAATGGTGCCTATGGCGTTGGCGTAGAGCGGCACGCCACACAGTACGGCGATCACCACACTGAGCGGGTTGTCACTGCCCGCATATTTCGCCAGAACCTCCTCCGGTGCCCAGCCGTGTATCGCCGCGCCGATCCCGATGCCGATCAGCAGAAAAAGCCAGATCCGTTTCAGGATATCCGCTACGTGTCCTCCCGCGTAGGCCAGGCGCGCCCGCTGCGTCATGTCTGGTCGAACCTTGCTGAAGGCCACGCCTCTGAATACCTCGTCCTCCAGATAGGCTTCCGGCCTGAAACGTCCGATGAGCAGCCCGCTCAATACACCGATCACGACCCCCATGCCCGCATAGGTAAAGGCCACTTTCCATCCAAAGGCCGCCCACAACACCGCGAAGGCAGCCTCGTTGACAATCGGTGAAGTGACCAGAAAGGATAAGGTGACTCCCAGCGGAATGCCGGCATCGATGAAACCGATAAAAATCGGAACAGAGGAACAGGAGCAAAACGGCGTCACAATGCCCATCAGAGAAGCCGCCACGTTCGCCTTCGGTCCGCGGATTTTCTCCAGCATGGCCTTGGTCTTCTGCGGCTGGAACCAGGAGCGCAGATAGGAAATCAGAAAAATCATGCCCGAAAGCAGGATGGCGATCTTCACCGTGTCGTAGAAAAAGAAATGGATGCTTCCGCCCAGACGGGATTCCACGGGAATGCCGAACCACCCCTCCACCATCATCGCTACCAGCTTGTCCAGCCACTGAAACATGTTTTACGTCCCATGTAATATTTGACATTTTCGCCAAATGATGGTCAAAAAAATTATCGCGCGGCAGTCTGGGCTTCGTTCTCGATGACAGCCTCGACACAGTTCATGAAATTCAGCACGCAGGGCACCTTCAACGTGTAGTAAACCTGCTTGCCGCGCTTGTCATCCTCTACGATCCCGGCCTGCTTCAAGACCGACAGGTGCTTCGAGATAGTCGAAAAATCGGCATCGATCTGCTCCACCAATTCACAGACACACCGCTCGCCGCCGTCCAGTTGCTCGGTGATCCAAAGCCTCGTCGGATGCGCCAGCGCCTTCAGCACCGTCGCTTTGGCCCGCAGCTGTGATTTTTCCTTGTTCGTCATCGAATCCCTTTCGACTAATATTTGGTAATATAGCCAAATGTCGGCCTCTGTCAACCTCCCGTTAGAACCGTGACGGCATACGTATCTACGAATGGCTATCGGTCATTACCACCTGACCGCGCGCCTAGATGCATCTTCACGTCGTGGATAGTATCGACAACCGGTACACCGCAGGTCTCGAGTCGAGAACGGCTGTTGTGTCCGCTGGCAATGAGAACACAGTTCACGCCCATGGCTTCGGCAACTTCAAAATCGTGGAGGGTGTCGCCGATAAACAAGACCTCATTCGGAGGGATATCCAGACCCGCGATATACTGCCTGCCGTTCTCGACTTTGCCGGCGGCATAGATGTCGTTCAGGCCGACGATGTCGTCGAAGTATGGCGTCAGACCGAAAAAATCAACCGCCTGCAGGAGGGTGTCGTGCTGGTACGCCGAAAGCACGGCCTGCGGGGTTCCCTGCGCGTGCAGCGACTGAATGAACTCCCGCGCTTCCGCATGCAGCAGGCATTCGAAACGGCGGCTTTCATATTCATCGATGAATTCTTCGGCCAGGACGGTGTACGGGTCCTTTGCATAATCGAAGCCGAGCTGGCAGTAGTATTGATCAACCGGGAAGCAGAGCTTGTCCCGATACACATCAATCGAGATTTGCGGCAGACCGCGTCGCTGCAGCATGTGGTTGTTGATTTCAACGCACAGCCACGTGTCGTCCCATAGCGTGCCGTTCCAATCCCAGATAATATGTCTGATTTGTTTCATGCAATACGGAAGAAAGAAGTAACAGGATTGCCGCGCCGACGACACAAAAAAAACCCGTGCAGGACACGGGTTTCGGTAAAACAGGTAATTAATTAATAGCGGTCGCGGTACCCGCCGCGGTCGCGGTCACGGCCGCCTCCGCCGCCACCGTAGCCGCCGCCACGCGGTCCGCCACGGCCACCACCGCCTCCTCCGCCATATCCTCCTCCGCCACCATCACGGCGCGGGGGGCGTTCCTCGCGGGGGCGCGCAATGTTCACGCGCAGGTTACGCCCATCGAGATCCTGGTCGTTGAACATATCAACGGCTTTCTGCGCTTCTTCGTGGGTGCCCATTTCAACAAAGGCAAACCCGCGGGAGCGGCTGGTGAACTTGTCCAGCATGAGTTCGCACTTGACTACGGTTCCAGCCTGCTGGAACAACGCTTCAAGTGAATCTTCGGTCGTACTGTAGGAAAGGTTTCCCACATACAGTCTCTTTTCCATTCTACTATCTCTCTACGTCCACCACCGCCAACATGCCTGTCCCGACTCATTCGGCTTGCAGGGCATCCCATGATGCCCGCGACGATCCATGAGGGCGTACTGATGAATTCGTGGCGACCATATAAGCCGTTGTTAAAAAATCAACGAAAATTCCAACGATTTATAAAAAACTAATTTTTGCTATTCGGCGGCTTTCTGGCGGCTTGCCTTCTTGCGTTCGTGTTCAAGCAGGAGTTTTTTGCGCATGCGGATATGGTGCGGCGTGATCTCCACCAGCTCGTCGGCGGCAATGTATTCCAGCGCTTCCTCGAGACTTTTCCTCTGCGCCGGGGCAATCTTCATGGCGCGATCCGAGCCGGATGCACGCATATTGGTGAGCTGTTTGGTCTTCTGCAGATTCACCACGAGATCGTTGTCCAGACAGTGCTCCGCTACGATCATGCCTTCATAACAATCCTCGCCCGGATCGATAAAGAAGATACCCCGCTGCTGGAGGCCATCGATGGCAAACGGTACGGAGGCGCCCTTCCCCTGCGAGATGAGCACACCGTTGAGCCGCTGCTGGATCGGCCCCTTGTAAGGCTCGTAATGAAGGAAGCGGTGCGTCACGATTGCTTCGCCCGCTGATGCGGTGAGCATCCGCGAACGCAGACCGATCAGTCCGCGTGTCGGGATCTCGAAGCGCAGCATCTTGCGTACGCCATGCTGCTCCATGTCGACCATCTCGCCCTTGCGCATACCGGCAATTTCAATGATCTTGCCGGCATGGCTGTCGGGTACATCCACATGCAGGATTTCGATCGGCTCCTCCTTCTTGCCGTGCCGTTCCTTGAAAATCACCTGCGGCTGGGCCACCGACATTTCGAAGCCTTCGCGGCGCATGTTCTCAATGAGAATGGAAAGATGCAGAACGCCGCGTCCGCTCACCTTGAACGAATCGCCGCCCATCTCCTCGACACGCAAGGCCACATCGCGCTCGGTCTCCTTCAGCAACCGGTCCCGGAGGTGGCGGCTGGTCACATACTGCCCGTCCTGCCCGTAGAACGGCGAGTCGTTGACGCTGAAGGTCATGGATAGCGTCGGTTCATCGATGCTGATCGGCGGCAGCGCGGCGGGCTCGTTAAAATCCGCTATGGTATCGCCGATATCGATATCGGGAATGCCGACGATGGCGCACAGGTCGCCGCAGGGCACCGACTCCACTTCGGCGCGCTTCAATCCCTGGAAGGTGAAGAGCTGCTTGATCTTCGTTTGCTGCTGCGCGCCGTTGCGCCGGATACGCATCAGGGGCTGGGTGGTGTTGAGCGAGCCCCGGTAGACCCTTCCGATGCCGATACGACCCACGTAGTCGTTGTAGTCGATGGAGGTGATCTGCATCTGCACGGGACCTTCGCGCAGGCTGGGCGCGGGGATGTGCTCGAGAACTGCATCCATCAGCGGAAGCATTGAATCCCGCGGTCCGTCGAGCGTGCTATCGGCCCAGCCGTTCTTGCCACTGCAGTAGAGCATGGGGAAATCGAGCTGATCGTCGTTGGCATCAAGCTCTACAAACAAGTCGAACACCTTGTCATGCACGTAGTCGGGCCGGGCGTCGGGCTTGTCGATCTTGTTGATGATCACCACCGGTTTCAGGTTCAGCTCCAGCGCTTTGTCGAGCACGAACCGGGTCTGGGGCATCGGCCCCTCGGCGGCATCCACCAGCAGCAGTACGCCGTCGGCCAGGTTCAGCACACGCTCCACCTGCCCCCCGAAATCGCTGTGGCCGGGGGTGTCGATGACGTTGATCTTCACGCCCTTGTACTCGACGCTGATGTTCTTCGAAAGAATTGTGATCCCGCGTTCGCGCTCAAGGTCGTTGCTGTCGAGGAGGCACTCCTGCATTTCCTCGTTGTCGCGGAACAGCTTGGACTGTTTGATGATCTCGTCCACCAAGGTAGTCTTGCCGTGGTCGACGTGCGCAATGATCGCGATATTCCTGATTTCCTGGGACATGTAGCCTCCGACGGAGCAACGGCTCCGGTTTTCTGTTATATCGGGCAATCGGAAAGGTCTGCCGGTCACCAACTTCCATCTTCCGGAAGCAAAAAACGAGGCGCGAACATATAGCTTTCCGACTAAAAAGCAATTCAACAAAAAAACAAAAGCATCCCCGTCAGGGATGCCTTAATCCGGGATCGCTGCCTATTCGATGGATCCCTTGCTCCGCCGCCGATGCCGCGTCTATTCGTCGGGACGGTTTGCGTGTTTGATCAATTCCTTGAAGTCATAGTTAATGAACCAGAAGGGCGTCTCGGCATGATTCAGGAGATATCCCTTGGCCCGGCCCGCATCCCTGACAGACCATCCCTTTTCCGCATGGCGCGCGATTTCCCTGGCATCCACCTGATTTCCATTGATCGACACGATCGCGGCGCTGTCCACATCAAAGGACTCCAGTTCATACCTCTTTACATAACTCGGATGGAGATAGACGTACACATAATGATCCCCCGGCTCCACATTGATGTAATGCACCTTCTCGGACAGCACCAGCGGGCTGTCCCCTTCCACATCCTCAATGAGCGCCATCTGGGTGATGTCCAGTTCATCGATCCATCCGCCCTCGGTCCTGAAATAGACCCCGAGCCGAACCCAACGCTGGGCCGAGCCCTGATCGTGAATCTGCTCGGTCTCCACTTGGTAATAAGGTGTGTAAACCAGATCCTCCACTTTTATCTCCTCGATGGTCACCTTGACGGCACTGTGATCGTCACTCCGGACCGTTCCGGGAAGAAGCATCATTGCGATTCCCCATACGAGTCCGTTAAACATGTTATTCCGTACTGTTTTCAAAGATTCCTCCATAATTTTTCGATGTTCATTGTAAACTTCCTTTGCCTATTGTTCGCGGCATCCCTGTATTCCTTACGTTGTGGCGGCGGTTTTTTTTTATCGGGTGCTTAGGCCGATTCGGCATTACGCCCAAACCATGCAAATAGGGCTGTAATTCCACTACAGCATCGGGCAACATCTCCAACCATGATTACGTTTCTTGAAGGCAAACTGGATACCAAGCAGCTTGCGCGCGTCGTGATGGACGTGGGCGGCGTCGGCTACGAGGTTTCCATCCCGCTCAGCAGCTACGACCAGTTACCCCCGGAAGGCGAAAGCTGCCGGATCCTGACCTATCACCACATCACCGAGGCCGACCAGCGCCTTTTCGGGTTCTGCACCGGAGATGAACGTGATATGTTCACCCGTCTGCTGACCATCAGCGGGGTCGGGCCTAAACTGGCCATCAGCGTCCTGAGCGGCCTGCCCGTTCGCGAGCTCAAGGCGGCGCTCATCAACGGCGACATCAAACGCATCTCCTCCATCTCCGGCATCGGCAAGAAGACGGCCGAACGCATCGTGGTCGAACTGCGCGACAAGTTCAGCAGCGGCGAACAGCTCGATGTCTTCGCCCCCGACGAGGCAGCGTCCGGCGACCGTCGCCTGCGCGACGCCGCCCTCGCCCTGTCCGCCCTCGGCCACAAGCCGGACGATGCCCTGAAGATGGTCAAGGCCGTCGCCGGCAAGCTCGCTCCCACCACCACGGTTGAAGACCTCATCCGACTTGCACTGACTAAATAACCACCTAGGCACAAAGGCCTCGAAGGTTGATATATCCATTCCATAAACGCTTTGTGTTCCCAGCGACCTTCGAGTCTTCGTGTTTATATTCCGTGACAATCGGTGTTCTTCTGTGGCTACATATCCCCCACACATGAACAACGAAATCATCACACCGGACAAGGAATTCGAGCAAAAGCTGCGACCGTCGCGCTTCGAGGATTTCACGGGACAGGACAAGATCCGAGAACGGCTTGAACTTTTCGTGCAGGCGGCCCGCGAGCGGGACGACGTCCTTGACCATGTCCTGCTGTCCGGACCGCCGGGCCTGGGGAAAACCACCCTTTCCTACATTCTCGCCGATGCCATGGGCGTCAACATCAAATGCACATCCGGCCCGGTCATCGACAAACCGGCAGACCTCGCCGGACTGCTGACCGGACTTGAACGCGGCGACGTGCTGTTCATCGACGAGATCCACCGCATGCAGCGGTCGGTGGAGGAATACCTCTATTCCGCCATGGAGGATTTCGTGATCGATATCGTAATCGATCAGGGACCCAACGCGCGCTCCGTGCGGCTCAACATCCAGCCGTTTACGCTGATCGGCGCCACGACGCGCAGCGGCATGCTTTCCGCCCCGATGCGCTCACGCTTCGGGCTCGTCAACCGCCTCGACTACTACGATGCGGGCCATCTCGCCCATATCGTGAAACGCTCGGCGCGTATCCTGAAAGTGGAGATCGAGGATGACGGCGCGATGGAGATTGCCTCACGCTCACGGGGCACGCCGCGCATCGCCAACAACCTGCTGCGCCGTGCACGTGACTATGCCCAGGTCAAGGCCAACAACATTGTCACCGCCGAGCTGGCCGACCAGGCGCTTGGCCTGCTCGATATTGATGGTGACGGCCTCGAGGAAATGGATAAGCGCATCCTGGGCTGTATCATCGAAAAGTTTGGCGGCGGCCCTGTCGGCATCAACTCGCTCTCCGTTTCTGTGGGCGAGGAGGCCGACACGATCGAAGAGGTCTATGAGCCCTACCTCATTCAGGAAGGGTACCTCCACCGCACACCGCAAGGCCGTGTCGCTACAGACCGGGCCTACGCGAAATTCGGAATCGCCCCCCCTTCGAAATGATTCGAACCATACGCCCAGAACCCCCGCGCTAACGATTGCGCTGACTTCCCGCATGGATTAGCATGGGATCCCTTGATACATGAGGAGGTTGCGATGGACAGTCGGTACGAAAACATCATTGTCATGGGCAAGAGCGGCGCGGGAAAGCAGCCACGCATCGATGTTCTGACCGAAACGTTCGGACTGACACAGCTGTCCACCGGCAATATCTTCCGTACCTATCTCGGCCTGTTCAATGCACTGG
>JBNLDM010000012.1:0-3212 GCA_050304335.1 Pontiella sp. | reverse complement strand
GTGCCTAGCCCACAAGCTGTTGTTCCTCATGCTTCCAGTGGTCTTGATCGTTGGGGGCGGACTAGCCTGGAACCGGCTCGGCAAGGAATTCATGCCACCACTCGACGAGGGTTCGTTCCTCTGGATGCCGACCACCATGACGCACGCCTCCATCGGCGAATCGCTCGACATTCTCGAAAAGCAGGACATGGCCTTCCAGACCATTCCCGAAATCAAGTCGGTTGTCGGCAAGCTCGGCCGGGCCGATACCCCGCTCGATCCCGCGCCCATCTCGATGTTCGAAACGGTCATCAACTACAAACCGGAATACAAGACCGACAAGAATGGACGGCGCATCAACTTCAAATATGAAAACGGCGAATTTGTCCGCGATGAAAACGGCGAACTGATTCCCGACCGGCGCGGAAGGCCCTTCCGGCAATGGCGCGAGGACATTCATACACCCGACGACATCTGGAACGAGATCGTCAAGGCGGGAAAAATGCCGGGCACCACCTCCGCACCGAAACTCCAGCCCATCGCCGCGCGCATCGTGATGCTCCAGAGCGGCATGCGCGCCCCCATGGGCGTGAAGGTTACAGGCCCGGATCTGGAAACCATCGAGCAGGTTGGACTGCAGATCGAAAAATATCTCAAGCAGGTGCCGTCCGTCCAAGCCTCCGCCGTGGTGGCCGACCGCATCGTCGGCAAACCCTACCTGGAAATCGTGCCCAATCGCGAAGCCATCGCCCGCTACGGAATTCCGATCCGCAAGTTTCAGGACACCATCGAAATCGCCATCGGCGGCCGCCAGGTGACCACCACCGTCGAAGGCCGCGAACGTTTCCCCGTGCGCGTGCGCTACAGCCGCGAGCTGCGCGACAACATCGAGGCGCTCGATAAGATTCTCGTTCCAGGCATGAACGGACAGCAGATCCCAATCACGCAGCTCGCCGAAATCAAATATGTGCGCGGCCCGCAGGTGATCAAAAGCGAGGATACTTTCCTGGTCGGCTATGTCGTCTTCGACAAGAAGGACGGCTATGCCGAAGTGGACGTTGCTGAACAGTGCCAAGCCTACCTTCAGTCCAAGATCGACAGCGACGAGTTCAACCTTCCGCGCGGTGTCAGCTACAAGTTTGCCGGCAGCTATGAAAACCAGCAGCGTGCCGCCGCAACCCTGCGGCTGATCCTGCCACTGGCTCTGTTTGTGATCTTCATGATCATCTACTTCCAGTTCAAGTCGGTACCGACCACCCTACTGGTTTTCTCCGGCATCTTCGTGGCTTGGAGCGGCGGGTTTATTTTGATCTGGCTCTACGGCCAACCGTGGTTCCTGAACTTCAGTGTGTTCGGCATGGAGATGCGCGACCTGTTCCAGGTGCATCCCATCAACCTGAGCGTTGCCGTCTGGGTCGGATTCCTCGCCCTCTTCGGCATTGCCTCCGACAACGGCGTGATCCAGTCGACCTACCTCGACCAGGTCTTCCGCGAAAGCGACCCCAAAACCCGCGACGAAATCCGGGAGGCCACGCTGGTGGCCGCCGAACGCCGCGTACGCCCGTGCCTAATGACGTCGGCCACCACCATCCTCGCATTGATTCCGGTGCTCACCTCCACCGGTCGTGGCAGCGACGTCATGGTACCGATGGCCATCCCCTCCTTCGGCGGTATGCTCGTTGTCCTCATCAGCATCTTCGTCGTGCCGGTGCTCTACTGCGCCCTGAAGGAATGGAAGGTTAGATAACTACTCTGGGCGGGTTTTCCACTTGATCGTGGCACGCAGGCCGGTTTCCTCAAACTGCATCTGCAACGCCAGATCCTGAATAGCATCCATCAATCCGAAATTGTTATCGCCCGTGTAGGCGGGTTGCCGTTTCTGGAAAACGGAGCCATAGCGCGAGCTTTCGATGGTTGCATTGGTCCACGTCCACTGATCACCGGAAGCCCGGGCGGGTGTAAAGCCAAACAGGTTCATGTACTGGTCGAAGGCCGTGTCGAGGGAGGTATAGCCACTGGCGACCAGCGGATAGAGGAAGCCCATGCCTTGCAACGTGGCCATACGCTCCTTTTCCGCTGCAGTAGAGAACAGTCCCGGCAATTGAAGGTTGCATGTGCTCGGCCAAACCTTCAGCCCCATGCCGTTTAGTTCGGCGGTTTCAACCTTTGCAATCCGGTCCTTGCTGGACCATGGGATATTACGGATCAAGAGAAACCCATCCTTGACTTCGAGCCCATAGCGCAGCTGCACCATGCCCATGATGTCGAACAGGCAAACCCAGGAATCGCGCCCGTCGATCTGGTAGATTTCAGACCGGATGTCTTCTCCCCACCAACGCCTGTCGGAAACCGAATCCGCAGCATTGCGCAGGTACATGGTGGTCTTCTCCGGATCGCTGGTTTCAATGGCAATGGTGCTGGGTCGGGTCAGTACCGAAAGAACTAGCGGAATCATAACCATATCTTCATTCATGCCACTCGCCATGCCGCCGAATGCACCCAGGATATCACCGCTTCCCAAAGCCACCACGGGATCGCCATCGTTGATGTTCAAGTGAATGCTGGATCCAAGATCATCGAGAATGGCCGGATCAACCATCACATAATGGGTCAGCATTTCCGACATACTTTCGGCAATACCCTGCCATGCTTCTTCCTTCAAGTTGATTGAAAACCGCAGAACCGGATCGGGAGAAAAAACCGGCGTCTTCATCGGAAAGCCATCTTCCTGCGTCATGACAAATTGCCGTAATCCGCCGTAGATCGAACTGTCAATCAGCGGAAGGATATACACGCTGGCCTCCAGCGAACCGTCGGACGCATCATCCAGCCGGAATGCGATGGGATCGAAGAACTGGCGCCAGAAGCGGGAATAGTTCCTGACATAATTCCCGTAGGTTTCCGCTTCGTATTTGGTCACCATTTCAACCGGCACGCTTCCAATGGGTGCCAGATTGGCCAGTGTCCCGTAGGTTTTGGAATGGGCGACCAGATCGGCATCCAGCGAATATTCATTCCCCGCTTCGAACGCCGCCGGAAGGTATCCATGCTGTTTGAGGGTTTCAAGCGACTGGACCTTGCCGAAACCATCGTGCATGGCCAGCAATGCCCCCGAGGAAAGTAGCTGCAATTGGTTCATCGCCTCTACGCGGCGCAACTGCCCGATTTTCGTTGCCGGGCCAACAAGACGGCGGATGAAGGGGTCCGAACAATAGGCATAGCAACGCGTCATG
>JBNLDM010000011.1:0-5302 GCA_050304335.1 Pontiella sp. | reverse complement strand
ATCGGCGGGCTTGGCATGGGATTCACACTTCGCGCGGCGCTGGATCATTCCGGACCGACCGCAAAAATCGTCGTAGCCGAACTGGTACCCGCGGTCGTCGAATGGAACCGGACCCACCTGGCCGAGCTGGCCGACCACCCGCTCAATGATCCGCGGACCATGGTTCGCGAATCCGATGTTGGGCTGGTGATCCGGGAAAAAGCCGACTACTATGACGCCATTCTGCTCGATGTCGACAACGGCCCCGACGCACTGACGCACGAAGGCAACGACCGCCTCTACACCCGCGGCGGCATTGGCGCGGCGAAAAAGGCGCTAAAGCCCGGAGGTATCCTCGGCGTCTGGTCGGCCGAACGCGATGCGTCATTCACGAAGCGACTTCGCGGTGCCGGCTTCAAGGTCGATGAAATCTCCGTCCGCGCCCGCAAAACCAAAGGCCGTCGTCACACCATCTGGCTCGCCCAAAAACCATAGCGACCGAGAGCCGCCCCCACCCGCGCCCGGGTTCAGTTCGAAAGTGCCTTCAGAATGTCCAGCGTCGTTTCCATGGGGCGCCTTTATCGTTAGTCATTTGGCTAATTTTAAAACTGGAATTGGGTTTTCTTACTGTAGCTAGGACAATAATCTCATACAGGATAATGGGACTGATGAATCATTATGGACTCCGAACAAGGTAATGTTAGAGTGCGTAACATTATCTTACCTCTAATCAAACAAGGCATAAGCAAATGAGTACTGCAGGGATTCATTCGAACAGAGGGGATGTTTGCACCGTTCTATCGTTTCCTCGAATAAGCGAGTGCCGTATTATCCGCCGCTATGCAAATTTACTTTTCTAATCAACGATGGATTAGCGAGACGGAACCCGAGCTTGGCTGGAACTGGTGATCGATGTTACGACCCGGACCAAGAAGACCTTCTTTATTCGATGAAAAAGCCCCCGACATTCCGCATCCGGCAACTCTCGATGAACGAAATCATGTCGACGTACAAACCGGTGGAAATCGGCGGGCATTGCGCCAACTGCGAAAATCATGGTTCGGTGTGGTCCTGCCCGCCGCATGCCTTTGATCCGGCCGAATATCTTCAAGACTATCCGCATGCCTATGTTTTGATTGGCACGGTTTATCTGTCGGGATTTGAAACGCAGGCGGAGTCGATCGCCTATTACTACCGCACGCGAACCCGCATCAACCGGGCGTTGCTGGAGTATGAAAAGACCTTCACCGGTGCGCAGGCCCTCTACGCCGGGCATTGCGATAGCTGCGCCCCCTGCACGCGCACCCAGGATACCGCCTGCATGCATCCTGAAAAACTCCGCTACTCACTTGAATCGCTCGGCCTGAAGGTTTCCGACATCACCGAAAAATATTTCGACGAACCGCTCCAATGGGCCGCCGGAAAAACGCCGGACAAGCTCCTGACCGTCCCTGCCCTGCTGACCAGGGAAGCGATCGATCAAGAAGAGCTGCTGTTGTTTATTGAAGCCAAGCTGCAATCGTGAGCGGCGCGGCTGTCATATCTCGCAACCAAACGGAAGTTGGTATAATTCGCCTAAACATTCGTGCCCTTCTTTGGTTTGCACGAACGGGGTAATGACGTAGTCTCCGCCGCCTTATGCAAATTTACTTTTCAGGACAGCGCTGGATCAGCGAAACGGAACCCGAGCTTGGGTTGGGGCTGGTGGTCGATGTAACGGCCCGGGCCGTGCAGGTATTCTATCAGGCCGCCAACGAGATGCGGCATTATGCGATCAACAACGCGCCGCTCAAACGCGTGCGCTTTGCGGTCGGTGACGAGGTGGAATCGCGCGAGGGCACGAAGCTGACCATTGAAACGGTCACCGAGGAAAATGGGCTGCTCTGCTATGCGGCGACCGATGGCACGACACTCAATGAATCCGACCTGTGCGACACGTCGAGCTTTGACCGTCCGGAGACGCGCCTGCTGTCCGGTCATGTGGATGCGAACGAACTGTTCGACCTGCGCCTGGCTGCGCTGAACACGCGCCATCGTTATGGCCAGTTGCCGGTGCGCGGCCTGCTGGGAGGACGCGTCGATCTTCTGCCCCACCAGCTCTATATTGCCCATGAAGTCAGTTCCCGGCCCTTGCCGCGCGTTCTGCTGGCCGACGAAGTAGGCCTTGGAAAAACGATCGAAGCGTGTCTGATCCTGCATCGTCTGATGGTCTGCGGGTTGGTCGGACGCGTATTGATTCTCGTTCCCCACGCCCTCGTCCACCAGTGGTTCGTCGAGCTGCTGCGCCGCTTCAACCTTTCGTTCAGCATTTTCAACGAGGAACGCTGCGCTGCCCTCGAAGCCATCGAACCGGACGTCAACCCGTTCCATGATGATCAGTTGGTCCTATCGAGCATCGAGTTCCTGACGGAAAACCCGGAGCGCGCGGCCCAGGCCGTCGCCTGCAACTGGGATCTGCTGATTGTCGACGAAGCACACCATCTGCACTGGTCGCCGAAACAAACGAGCCCGGAATACGACGTGGTTGAGCGCCTCGCCAAAAATATTCCGCGCCTTCTGCTGCTCACGGCCAGCCCGGAACAGATGGGGCTCGAAAGCCATTTCGCCCGCTTGCGGTTGCTCGATCCGCAACGCTATCCGGATTTTGAAACCTATAAGCTCGAGCATGATCGCTATGCCGAAGTGGCCGCGGATATCGGCGCGCGGCTCGAATCGATGGACGAGCAGGAACGGACCGAGGCGCTGGACCGTCATGGACCGGGCCGCGTAATCTTCCGCAACACCCGCCGGAACATGACCGGCTTCCCCAAGCGCATTCCCGATCCGATCCCGCTTCAGCTTCCGGAAGGCGCCGACAGGCTGGGGGCTGAAGATCCGCGCCTCGATTGGCTGCTTGCCTTCCTGCGCGACAACCCGAAGGAGAAGGTGCTGGTCATCGGCCGGACGCGTTTCGAGGTTACCGTGATTGTCGACGCCATCCGCTCCCGCTCGGGCGTGGATGTGGCCCATTTCCACGAGCAGATGAAGCTGGTAAAATGCGACCGGCAGGCCGCCTGGTTCGCGGAATCGGAGGGTGCGCAAGTGATGGTGGTTTCGGAAATGGGCGGCGAAGGCCGTAACTTCCAGGTGGCCTCGCATCTGGTCCTGATTGATCTACCGCGCGATCCCGAGCTTCTGGAACAGCGCATCGGCCGTCTCGACCGCATCGGCCAGCGCGGCGACGTGCATATCCATGTGCCCTACCTGAAGGGAACGGAGGAGGAACAGATTGTTCGCTGGCTGCATGAAGGACTGAACGCTTTTGCCGAGCCGGTTGTGGGAGGCTTCGAGTTGCTGGAGCGTTTCGAGGCGCAGCTGGATCATGTCACCGACAAGGTAATTGCCGAAACCCGCGACTTCTACTCGTCGCTCCGCACACAGATTGCCGAGGGACGCGACCGCCTGCTGGAGCTCTCTTCGTTCCGCCCGGATATTGGAAACGAAATCGCCCGGCAGATCAACACATGCGAACAGTCGGCCGACCTGAACACCTATCTGCTCCAGATCTTCGAACAGTACGGCGTGCATGCCGAGGCGCTGGATGCCGCCTCCTACCATATTCGCCCGGATCAAATGTTCGATGACTGGTTCCCGTTGAAGCCCGAAGGCATGCGCATCACCTTCAACCGCGACGAAGCGCTGATTCGTCCCGATACCACCCTGATGAGCTGGGACCACCCGATGGTGACCGGCGCCGGCGAACTGATTCTCGGATCCGAGCGCGGCAGCTGCGCCATGGCCGTGGATCCAACCCAGGACGAGCCGCTGAAACTCCAAGCCGTCTATGTGCTCGAAACAGTGGCGCCTCCGGGCCTCAACGCTGATCGCTTCCTGCCACCCACCCCCGTCAGCATCACGGTTGATCATGCGGGCAATGCCGCTGACGAAACCGAGGAGGAACACCTGAAGGACGCCGACCCCTGGAAACTGCTGGAGCATGAAGCGATCCGTACCCAGATGATCCCCGCCATGGTCGAAGCCACCCGTCCGCTCGCCGAGCAGGCCGCCGCATCCACGATTTCTGAAGCACGGCGTTGCATGCGGGAAATGCTGGGAAAAGACTACAAGCGGCTCGAATACCTCAAGCTGGTCAACGACAACATCCGGGACGAGGAACTGGTCCACGCACGCAAGGCAATCACGAAACTCGACAAGGCCCTGGCCGCCGCCCGCCTGCGCCTCGACGCCGTTCGCATCATCAGCGCGAGTTAGAAAAAGAACAGGATCATTCAGGCCGGGAATCCTGCCCATCAGGAGTCAGGATCAGCACCGTAAAACTGATCGTGATAAGTAGCTGATCGAGCTGCATTACAGCCGCTTTGGCGTCGGGGCTGGAGCGCCAGAAAATAGGGGTCATTTGGATCAGGTCGGCAATTTGCTCCCGGCAGAGCGTGGTCTCGTAGCTAAGCGTCTCACGGTTGGTTTCAACAAACTGCGGGGTGCATTTGGCGGCGGCGTCATCTGCCTTTTCTTTGAATTCGCCGGAACTGAACTGGAGCTGTCTTCGCAGTTCGATCAGATGATTGGGCCCCGGCACACCGATCAGCAGCGTTCCGTCGGGCTTAAGGATGCGGCTGAATTCCGCCACGTTGCGCGGCGCCAGTATGCTGAGAATCACATCCATGGAGGCATCGGCAACCGGTAGGTTTCGCATTCCATTGGCAACAATCCAGGTGGCCTTTTTGTGTCGTTTGGAAGCAAGCTGAACCGCCTTCTTGGAAATATCCACGCCCAGGAAAAAGCCTTCGTGCGCTTCCCTCAGTGCACCGAGCAGATGCCCTTCGCCACAGCCACAGTCCAAAACAGAGAGGGCCGGCCGGGAGAAAACAGGCAAGCCGGAAAGCAAGCGGACGAGCGGATCATATGCACCGGAATCGAAGAAACGGCGGCGGGCGGTCACCATATCGGCATCGTCCCCGGGATTCCTGGATTTCCGCTGATGGCTCAGTAGCAGGTTGATGTAGCCTTCCTTTGCAACATTGAATGGATGGCCATTGGCGCACCCGTACATTTTTTCATCCGGCACCAGCGGAGCCCGGCAAACCGGACAAAGCAGTGGAGTTGGGGGGCGTGAATTCATGGCGCAGGATTATATCCCCTCACCGTTGGGAATCAGTATAAATCATTAGGATTACGGGGCGGTGTAGATCAGATAGAGGCCGCCGAGAATGACGAGGATGCCGCACACGCGCTTGAGCAGGATCGCGCCATGTGATGTCTCGTTCCAGTTGAGATAGCGTTGCACCAGTCCCGTCGAGGTTCCGGCCAGCACAATGACGGAGCA
>JBNLDM010000010.1:0-24937 GCA_050304335.1 Pontiella sp. | reverse complement strand
CGGACTGCAGCGGCACGCTTTTCGATTTCTGCCGCCATCTCTTCATTCATAGTGATATCTATGGTCTTAGTCATGGTATCCAAACCTCCTTCAATCCCATACTATACATAAACTTTGTCAGATAAATAATTTTGAACATTTTCTTTTCGTAAACATTACTAGCACCGTTCACTAATAGAAATGAAGTTCTGCGATACAGACAAAGCCAACGCTTCGGGATCGAAGACGTTCGATAAATCGCCGCATAACGGAGTCAACAGCTCATGGATCGTATTCGATCGCGACCGTTCCTGCTGGCCGGTTCACTATGCCAAACCCGCAGTGCCCCCAGAGTCTGCCAAAAGCACAACGTGGCGTATTGCCCTGCCCCATGTTCTACATGATCACGCATCTTGCATGTCAGGGCCAACGGCCTTCGGATCAAAGAAAATGTACTCCAGCGTATAGCCATTCGGATCAAGGAAATAAAGGCTCGCACCATCCCATCGCTCATACGCCTCCTTAACGATGCGGACCCCATGTCTCTTTAAATGTTCCTGAAAATCGAATACCTCCTTTGCGGAGCCAGCTTTCAGGCCAAAGTGAGTAAAGGCCTTCCCCCAATTCTTCGGACGCATATCCGCATCGAATGCTTCCTTTTCGCCGGGATACTGAATCAGGGCCATTACATCGCCTTCACCGATCGGAAAAAAAGCATCTTTTTCCCGTCGCTCGCTCATGGAAAGCCCCAACACCCCGGTATAGAAGGCAATCGACTCCTCAAGCTCGGCAACCGACAACCCAAAATGGCAAATCCCCTTGATAAATCTATCCATAGCCAACTCCTCAAACTTGCAAGATGATAGAGAACCTGCGGGATGACACGCCAATCGGCCAGCAGAAAAAGGGATCTATAAGCGGCTATGCCGCTTCAAGACCGGGATTCCCAACGAGACAACCAATACTGAACAAGGTATAGAACGTATTTTCGACATCAAGCTCATCATCGGGCAGCTTCACTAACACACCCCAAAAGAAGGATGGTGAAGATAGACGGACTTCAGCTCAACGGCAACCACCGATATACAAGTACCAAAATTCTTGAGCAATTGGAGAAATGAAAGTTGGTGCGCTCGGAGGGACTTGAACCCCAAGACCAAGAGATTATGAGACTTGTCACCTCTCTTAAAAGCCAACCTTTGCAAAGCCTTAGCCAGAGTTTCTCGACCCACTAAGCCATGTAAGGTGGATATCACGTCACCCCTTGTTACGCAGGTGCTTAACGAGACAGGATTCAACTTCTATTTCAGGAGAAATATGATAGTTTTTGTTAAATGAATGCGCATAAGAAAATTAGAATACCCACATCAGGATACGCCCTACACATGAGCGTGGTCATGAGACTCATTTGCGCCCTCTTTGCGCTGTGTAGCGCCACAGGAGCATCCGGAGCAAATCTTGATGTACGTACCGCCCTCATGGCCCCTACACGCCTGGCGCGCGGCCCCGAAGGAAAAATCTATTGCACGGACCCAAAAGTGGGATCCGTTTTCATTCTTGATTCAGATCTGAACACGGTGGGAGAGCTTAAGAACCTCAACGTCCCGCTGGGAATTGCGGTAGGAGCGGACGGAAAAATATATGTGGGGTGCCGGGGGCTGCATGCGGTTCAGGTATACGATGCCAACGGCGATTTCATAATGAATATGGGGGAAGGCAGTATTGCCATGCCTAGTGATATCGCTCTCGACCTGTCTGGAAATCTTTATATCGCCGACAGCTCGAAGCATCGCATTGACCTCTATAGCATGAATGGCAACCACCTTGGTGACATCGGATCGTTCGGAGCCGCGGAGGGGGAGTTTAATTTCCCTGTTTCAGTCGATGTGGCATACCATACCAATGAAACCGGTCAGGCCGTAGGGGAATTGTTTGTGGCGGACCAAGGGAATAGACGGATTCAGGTTTTCGATCTGAATGGCAATCTGTCGCGTGTCTTTAATCTGCCCAGAATCGGCGACTCGTCGTTTGGTGGTCTTAAAGATGATCAGGTCGGAACGCTCCAGAGCTTGGCGATCGATGATCAGTACCGGATTCATTCCTTGGACACGCAAGCGAGCCGGATTCAGGTCTGGGATGCCGTGACCGGCGCGTATCAGGCCGGCATGAATTATGGATCCTACGGCACCAGCAACGGATTTTTGAATCTGCCGTTGGATATCGTCATCACGGATCCTGTTAACGGCACGAACCAGGTGGTTGTCGGCGACAGCAAGGATGGCCGGGTTGAGGCGATCAAAAATCTCGCAACCGGCGACGATATTCAATTTGACGCCTCCCCAGTCTACGAAAATGTTCCGGTGGGCACCACGGTCGGGACCTTCAGCGTAAGCCCCGCTCCGGGAAGCCCGGCTGAACCCATGCTGGTGACGCAAACCTGGCCTATCGACAATGCTTTTTTTGAGATTCAAAACGGCACGAACCTTGTAACCACCCGCTCGCTAGACTATGAGCAGATCTCCAATATGCAGATCCGCGTCAAGGCGGTGGGGCCGGATTCGAAAAACCTTGTGCTGGCGCAAACCGTTGCGCTCCCTGTCGCAGATGCAAATGACCCCCCGGCCGATTTTACCATCAGTTCCTGGTATGTGCTGGAAGGCCAGCCTTCGAATACGCTCGTAGGCACATTCCTGGCCACGGATGAGGATGCGGGTGATGAGCTGAGCTATTCCCTGGTTCCAGGTGAAGGCGATTCCGGAAACAGCTATTTTTCGCTCGATGGGGCAAACCTGATTACGCTCGCGACATTTGATCACAGCATTACCAATCGGTACAGCATTCGGGCCCGCGTTGCCGATTCGGGGGGGCTGTCCCTGACATATATTTTTGATATAGATGTCTATCCTACAAACTCAGTCGGAGAAGCCGACCTGGACGGCGACGGCATATCCGACTGGTGGGAAGAGGATTTCGACCTCTATATTACCAATCTGGATCCCGCGGTGGACTCGGACGGCGATGGCATTTCCAATGGGGACGAATGGGTCGCCAATACGGATCCCTTGGATCCCAACGCATTTTTCAGAATCGAGGAGAGTTCGGTCAGCGAGGGAAATACGAGCTTCGTGCTCTACTGGCGCAGCCAGTATGACCGTTCATACAGCATATACTGGCGCACCAACATGACCGAATCCTTCCAACTGCTCACGAACGGTATTGAGGGAACTCCACCGTGGAATTCCTACACCGACACGGTTTACAGCGCCGATGAACAGGTGTTTTATCGGTTAAAAGTGGAGCTTGCACCATGATGCCCCCTAAAAACAAACAATTCCTCGTTGGGCTGTGTGCTGCCCTGTTGGCGGTTCCTGCTCTTTGTTCGGCGGGTATTGTCTTCCAAGATGACTTCGAGTCCTATGCATTGGGGGCCAATGGCGGCTTTTACGATTATGCTGGGGGTAGCGGTGGAACGACAACCATAACGGCATTTGGAGTGGATTCTTATGGTGGCTCTCAGGCGCTTGGCTTTGAGGTGGACGCTTCCGGTGTGACTGCTAATGGGTGGTATGGTTGGTATGCTGGAATGGGGAGGGATATTGCTAGTGCAGGACAGGTCCAACCGACGGCCGATACGACCTTCTCGATTGATCTTGCTTCTTTGGGAGCCAGCAGTGCGCCAGGTGTGGGTCTTAATTTTTCTCAATATGATCCAATTGGGAATAGTAATACCTGGTCTGCTGTTTGGAATGACAGCTTGACTACGGATGGCAACTTTAAAACGATAAGCTTTACCATGGACACCTTAAGTGGTGTGACAGGCACTTGGGATCCTGCCAAATCCTTGGGCTTTCAGGTAACTTTTAACGATAGTGGTTTCGGGTTTGATGCTGGCAACAAAGTGATCATGGACAACATTACGCTTTCCGTTGGATCGGTCTCCGTCAGTCCCACCGTGGCCAGTCCGCCCACTGCGGCGAGCATTCAGGATACCACCGCCACGCTCAGCGGCGAGGTTACGGACACCGGCGGTGCCAATGTGACCGAGCGCGGTATTTATTGGAGCACGAGCAACGGCTTCACCCCTCCTGGGCAGGGCACCAAGGTGTCCAGCACCGGATCCTGGGGGATCGGAGCCTTTTCCGAGAATGTCACCGGCCTGCCTCAATCATCCATCGTCTATTATCGGTCCTTTGCGGCAAATTCCCAAGGAACCAGCTACAGTAGCTCCCAGGCCTCCTTCCAGACCGAGCCCTCCACGCAGGTTTCGGGGCTGACGATCAGCAATATCAGTTCCGGCGGCATGAAGATTCAGTGGAGCGGCAGCGGTAGCGGCGACGGTGTTATTGTGGTCATGAAACAGGCGTCGGCCGTCAATTCCGATCCGGTCGACGGCACGTTGCATGCCGCGAATGCCCAGTTTGGTTCCGGCGCGCAGTTGGGAAGCGGAAACTATGTTCTTTTCCGGGCCAGTGGCAGCAGCGTTGTCGCCACCAACCTTTCTCCCTCAACGACCTACTATGTCGCCGCCTATGCCTATGCCGGTTCCGGAACGGGGATTTCCGGGATCAATTACCAGCAGGATGCCCCGGCCACCAGCTCCGCGACCACGCTTGCGGCCTCCGTCCTTCCTTCCCCTCCCACCGTTGCCAATACCACCCCGAGCGCCATTCAAACCACCACGGCGACTTTGGGCGGGAATGTGACGGCCATCAACAATGCGAGTATTACTGAACGCGGGATCTATTGGAGCACGAGCAACGGCTTCACTCCTCCCGGGCAGGGCACCAAGGTGTCCAGTACGGGGTCTTGGGGGACAGGGACATTTACCCAAAACGTTACGGGGCTGAATCCTGGCAACCTGATCTATTACAAAGCTTTTGCGGTAAACTCCGCCGGCACCACATACACATCCCAGGCTGCCTTCCAAACCGAGCCCTCGGTCCAGGCCTCGAATCCTAACTTTACGGTCATCAACGATACCAGCGCTACCCTGCAATGGACATCGGGAAATGGTGACGGAACCCTTGTTGTCATCAAGGGTGCCGGACCCACCACCACGACTCCGGTCGACGGAACCGCATACACGGCTGATCCTGGATATGGGAACGGGGACAATATCGCGGGCGGGAACTATGTGGTTTATCGCTCGTCCGGCAACAGCGTTACCCTCACGAACCTTGAGCCAAACAACGTATACTATGTCTCGCTTTACGAGTACGCCGGCGCAGGGCCGGGCCTTGCCGGAATCAACTACCAGCAAGATGCTCCGGTTTCAACATCGCTCAAAACCCTTGTCGGTCAAAGCTGGATGGGACACAACCGCAAATATGGCATCGACTGCGATACCTGTCATGGAACGCATACCGGATTCGGAGTTGCCCACGATGAGGAACAACAAGCAACGACCTGTGGCCAATGTCACAACCCAACGGGGGTGGCATCCAACACATATGCGGTCGCCCTCCACTATGATTCCGCTTCCAATGTGCTGGCGGATTGCGGCGACTGCCATGAAGTGCATAGAGCCACGGCCGGCTCCCAGGATCTCTCCGAAATGGTGACTTATGATAGCCATACGAGTACGACGGCGACCAACCTGTATTATTTCCGCGCGGATACCAACCGTATCCCTCAGTCCACTGGACCGGGTGTGTTGCATGCTGTTGGATCAGGTTCTTCGGATTTTGCATTTTCCTCGTCACCTTACAACGGAGCCTGTCAGGTTTGCCACACGACTACATCCCACCATACGAACACCGGAGGGGATGTCAGCCACTATATCGGTCAGGTGTGTACCGACTGCCATGCGCATGATGATTCGTTCGCGGGGTCGGGCGGTGGCGGCACTGATTGTATTTCCTGTCACACATCTGCCCAAGGCTCGCACCGCGCCGTCATATCCGACTTTAGCTTGGCGGCCAGCCACATACCCGGCGGTGCCGCAACCACGAACGATTGCATGACTTGTCATCTTGAGGAATACGGGAACGCCTATCACGGAAATACCACGACCGACTTGCGTAACGTCGATACCGGTGCCGCGGTCAGCATCGCGCAACCGTTCTCGCGCAACACAAGCAGCGCGACCTTGGAAGCGGATGTGGTCAATCTGCAGAACAATTTCTGCCTGCCGTGCCATGATGCCAACGGGGCCAACGGAGATACCACGCCGTTCAGCACGGGAAATTCCGTATTGGACATCAAGGATGCCCTCAGCACCGGAAACGCGTATTTCCACCCGGTTCGAGGTCCGGGCAACAATCCCTTGTGCAATAGTTCTACCATGAAGGCTCCCTGGAATCAAACCAATGGCCATGACATGATTTCCTGCTTTGACTGCCACGGGATCAATGCGCACGGGAGCGCGAACAACAACATGCTTCGGGTGAATATCTCCGGGCCCACCGACTACGGCAACACCTCGACATTTTGCACAACCTGTCATAATTCAGGAAGCGGGTCCTATCACACATCAGGAGGCCATTTCACTCACTCTCCCTACTCCTGCCGGGGATGCCATTCGGGGCAGGTGGAAGTCGATGTGAACAATGACTGGAATCCAACGACTCCTGCTGTAAACGTGCAAAATGCCGCTCTCGACATTCATGGCGGAAACTTCATATGGCCCGCCGGAACCGGAAAGCCCGGCGCCGGTACCACATCGAAGCATTTCGTCAACGGGGGGAACTTGGAAGGCTGGTCATCCGGCTCCTGCTATCCCGATAACAACTGCCAGCATCGGACGGGCAAGACCTACTAGTTTCCCAGCTTGCCCAATTCATTGGCAAAGGGTATTAACTAGTGCCATGAATGGGGCCATGACAAATAAGCGTCAGCGAAACCGGTCCGGGTGGATCGGTTTTCTGGCCTCTAAATACATCACCCTTTCCGTTGTTGTCCTTCTGGGGTTGCTGTCGTTGGTTGGGGCGCGGGTGCCACAGCAGGGGATTGCGGATGTGGCAACGATTCGTGATTGGCAACAGGCGCATCCGCTGGCCACCCGTATCCTTTTGCCTCCTGGTTTTTTTTCGACGTTTCAGTCGCCGCTCTTTCTGCTTGCCCTGCTGGTCCTCTTTATCAACACGTTGGCCTGCAGCTATAAAAGTATTTTTCGCGACCGGCTGTTTCCCGAAGCCAATCTCTCTGCCAGATTGCGGAGGGCTGGATTCCTGATGTTGCATCTCGGCATTCTGGTTTGCATGATCGGCGGATTTATCAGTGCGGCCTTTCGCATGAGCGGGGGGGTGCTTATCACGGAGGGGCAGACCATCTCGTTGGATCAGGATGGGGCCTATAGAAGCCTCGTTCAGGGACCATTGCGTGCGGAAAAGCACGACCCCATCAACGTCGGGCTGGTGGCGGCAAGATTGGAACCTCCCAAAAGATGGGTTCCCGGCCAAAAGTTCGCATCCGTCCGGCTGAGTGATGAACTTTCCCCGTTCATGATCACGGACATAGATTTCAACCATCCCGTAACCTATAAGAACTATACCTTTACTTTGCGGGATGTCGGCTTTGCCCCCCATATACGGATTAGTTCAGAGCGCCACCGTTTTCCTCCCTGGGATGGCTTTGTTGCCCTTAAGATCTGGGTGTCCCAGGGAGCGCGTGAAGATTATGATTATATCCCCTTGCCGCCTCCCGCGGGGCGGCTTTCCATAAAGCTCTATCCTGCCCATGAGCTACGCGATGGCAAGGTCGTTAAAACATCGGACACGCAAGAAAATCCAGTGATTCTTGTATCTCAGGAGTATCCGAATGGTGCGCACTCCCCGGTGCAGGCCATAGAGCCGGGGCAAAGTGTGTTGATTGGGGATTTGCGGGTTCATTTCGACGGGCTCCGTCAATGGGCGGGCTTTCTGGTTGTAGATGACCCGGGCTATCGAATAGTGTGCCTATCATTAGGCTTGGCTATAATAGCGCTTGGGCTGCGATATATTCCAGATGTTCTGGATTGGATCAATGAGGTTCGTTGCAATGGAAAAAGTTGAGAGTACATTATTCTGGATAGTGGTCTTTCTCTATATGGCCTCTTTCCTTCAGCATCTGCATGGGTTTTCCCGCAAATCCGAGCGGGGAATCCTACGGGCCATGGCTTTGTTGTGGTTTGGCCTCGCGATGAACACCGTTCTGCTTGCCGTCCGCTGGATTCAGGCAGGACATCCTCCTGTGGTTGATCCCTACGAACTGCAACTGTCTGCGGCATGGTTCACCATGTTGATATTTCTCGTCTTGCAGAAAATAGGAATGATTGAACGTGTCATTGGCCTGGTGATTGCGCCGGCCACCTTTCTATTGCTTGGGAATGCATATGCATTGAAGTCCCCGGCGACGTTGATGGGTCCGCTCTATGCCACACCTTGGATGTTTGTGCATGTGACGTTCGCATGGATTGCTTTTGCCAACTATGCGATTGCCGCCGCAGCCGGGATCATGATCCTTGCCTATGACTCCCTTGACCGTAAATTCCCGGGGCGTCTTCCGCCGAAAGATCGGCTCGACCAAGCCAGCTATCGTTTAATTACACTTGGTGTGGTCAACCAAACGATCATGCTGGCATCGGGGGCAATCTGGGCAAAGAAAGCCTGGGGGCAGTATTGGAGTTGGTCTCCGCTGGAGGCGTGGAGTCTGCTATCCTATCTATTGTATGTGTTCTATCTTCACAGCCGCCGCTTTCTGAATTGGAAAATGAAGCGGACGGCATGGATTGCCGCCTTCGGGCTGGTGATTCTGACCATTTCCTACTGGGGCATGAAATGGCTTGCGCCTGCGATTCTTCATCCCGGCCCCTGATGTCAGACCGAGGAAATCCGGGATAATACCGCCTGAACCTGAGGGGGTATTTTCCCAAGCGATCCCAGCTTATCGACAATGAAGGAGCTGTTCATGATCAGCTTCATGGAATGGATCATGTAGTTTCGCTTGAAGGGGTCGGACAGCAGCAGCACTTCCTTGAGCTTGTCCATGTAAAAGCTCCGGTAGCAGTTGATGATGGCCCAGTCGATGTCCTTTACGCTCATGTTTTCGGGCTTAATCACCGGATCGATCAGATTATATTTCCGGTAGTCAAAATCCACCACGTAGGGTTCCAGATCCTCATACATTTCGGCATACGGCCAGGGGGCCAGCGCCAGATAATGCGCACAATCGGGGTTGTAGATCTTTGACAGCTCCAGCGTCCGGGCAATGGACTCCTTTGTTTCATGCGGGAATCCCAGGATAAAACTGGTTTCGGTGATCATGCCATGTTCATGAATAAGCTGTATGGCCTCAATCCCGATCTGGACGGACACGTCTTTTTTGATCAGGTCCAGCGTTTCCTGGTTGGTCGCCTCGACGCCGATATAGATGTGGATGACTCCTGCTTTGCGGTATTTCCAGAGGATGTCCTTGTCGCGCACGATGTCTTCGGGACGGGTTTCCATCAGCAGATAGACGCCCATGTCTTCGGCGATAAGCTGATCCAGCATGCTTTCCCAGCGCTCACGGTCACGCGTGGGATACTCATCTGTAATCAGCACCACGTTCACCCCGTACTCATGCTTCAGCGTGCGGATTTCATTCACCACATTCGCGGCACTGCGCGCCCGCCATGACTGGCGCCAGAACTTCTGCTGCGAGCAGAACGTACAGTTATGATTGCATCCGCGCGATGTGCTGACTGCACCGAGACGGCTGTTGGGCACCACGTAATAGGTATAGTCATCCCAATCCACCAGATCCCATGCGGTACCCAGGGTATCCAGGTCTTCAATAAACGGCCGGAAACCGGTCGTGACAGAACGGCCCTGATCATCCCGATAGGCGATACCGGGCACGTGGGACAGATCCGATTCCCTCTGCAATGCGGTCAGCAGTTCGGGAAGGGTTTCCTCCCCTTCCTCACGCACCACATAATCAACGAAGGCATTCTGCTGCAGCACTTCGTCATACAGAAAGGAGGGGTGGACACCGCCGATAATTGTCGTGATCGTGTCGGCCACCTTCTTTGCCGCGTCCAGCACTGCCAAGGCATCGGGTGTTGTGGATGTGATGGCCGTGGTTGCCACATAGGCCGGCTGCTCCTCCCGGATGCGTTCTTCGATCTGCGGGAATCCATGGCGCTTGGTCATGGCGTCGTAGATGACGGGTTCGAAGCCGGCATTGCGCACCGCCTCCGCCAGATAGACGAACGTCAGGGGAACCCACCGGCCGGCCACCTCGACCACACCGCAATGGTATGGCGGTGTAATAAAAAGTATCTTTTTGCCGGTCATAGTCCGGCACCGTATTGTTGTTCCAGCTCGCGAACCCTGCGGCGCACTTTCACCCACAGGACCGCACCGACCGCCACCAGGGAAAATGCCAATATGTGCTTCACAATCAATGCGGGGACCTGCCCCCGCCCCGCCATGTTCGACCATTCAAACTCTTTGTAGTATATCACGCGGGGAACACCGAAAAGCAGAATCCAAACGAATGAAAACCAGGCCAGCTTCGTGATTCTGTAATAGATGCGGATAAAGTAGCGGGCGGCGTCAGCCCCGGTATCGGAACCCATGCCCTTCCAAAGCACCCACATCACATAGCCACTGGCTATCAGCATGGCTGTAGCCACATCGTGAAGATAGTTGTTCATCATTAGAACTATGGCGGCGGTCGAATTCATAACATGATCAAATTAATCGTGTGTTTAATATCCACACAACTTTAAATACCGAGTATTAACGATTTATAGCCTGCAGACGACGCAGCTACCGGGAAGCTTTTGCGGTGGCGATGACAGCGGCGGTGGCATCACCGGCTTTCTGCCATGCATTCAGAAGCACGTTTCCGTGGCCATCGGTTTTGTTTTCTTCCACAAGGAATTTAATGTAGTCAAAGCTCACCGGTTCATAGATGAGAGCGGCCTCCACGCAGGCACAGTTTCCGGGCAGCTCGAAGGTGACCTCATCCCAGTATTGGCCATCGGCATATTCGACTCCGACCGGCTCGCAGCCGCGCTCCGTAAATGCCGCGTTGCTGAAGCCTTTCGGCGGTATACGCGAATCTTTGGTAATGATATCGTTCAGCACAAAGTGAAAGGATTTGCCCGGCTCCTTTCCATATTTCTCCGCCTGGCCGGCGCTCAACCCCGGCAGGCATTCATACACCCGGGTAGCCTCGGCATCCACCAGGGTGCGGGCGTTGATCTTCTGATTCGCAACCTCGGTCTCTACCGGCCGGTACTGGCCGATCTCTTTCACCACGGTTCCCGCAGCGTCCATAAACTTCATGTTAACCCACATCCGGCGCCCTTCAATGTAACCGGTCGGCAGTTTATGGCCGGTCAGGTTGGTGATGCGCAGGCGGACCGCCTCGTCCCCCGAAAAACTCAGCTCAAGTTTTGCGGCCGTCTTTAAAAATCCCCTTGTCTTCTGAATCCCTTTTTTCAGTGCGTCCGCATCAATGTCATCTCCGCCGAAGATATCGATGACGGCATTCTGGACCCAGATCGAACCGCCCACCGGTCCGTGCTGAACCAGATAGTCACGATGGGGTGCATCCTTGTGGCGCGCCGCCTTCCCGCCACCGGCAACTTCGGAAAAATGACAGGACTGGCAGGTGCGCCCGCCGGGTTCCTTGGAATAGTCGCTCAGGAGCCATTCACTGTAGGTTCGCTCAATAACCCCGTACGATGCGGGAGAATCCGTTCTGACATCCTGCGCCGCGAGCGGATTGGATACATCATGACAGGTGCCGCACACGGCACTGGAGGCGAGAAAATCCGACTTGACTGTCTGATGCGATTTGACCGGCGGAGAATCGGAATACGGCCCGGTCACAACATCATTTCCCAGCATTACCATCATGCCGTTCCCGTAGCCCGGCGCGGGGGTTTCAACAAGGGCCTTGCCGGCCTCGCTGAGCGGATCTTCCAGCCGGTGGCAAACCGCACAGGCAACGCCGTGCCGGTCATGTTCGGTAAGGTCCGATCCGTCGGGACTTTTTGAACGGCCTTCCAACCAGCCGGATGGCGAATGGCAGCGGATACAGTACTCTCCCACACCTGGCAGGTCCTGGTTCGCGACGGACAGTGCAGCCAGGTATACGGGATCGCGCGAGGCCTGGGACATCATGCCGCCCTGCCAGCTTTTGTAGGGCTCCGAGTCCTCATCCCCCGTTTTCGAATGGCAGGTCTTGCAGAGTTTTACCTTGCCGATCTGGATCTCATTCTCGTTCGGTTGCGTGCCCGGAAGGTACACCTGCGCCTGCGAGTGCATTCCGGCCAGCATGGAAAGAGCCGTTATCGGGAGGAAGAAAAATAATTTATTCATGGCACAACAAGAGTAACGGGGTTCCTCCCCTTATCGGTTTTATCTGTCCAGGATCTCCGTCACCTCAAGCAATACATCATATCGGTAGCCGGAACCGAAGTCCTGATCCAGCAGCAGGGTTCCGCTCACGGTAATGGTGTCGCCCACGGTGATGGCATCGGTGGTGGTGAGCGTCAGATCGTTGGATCCTTCCTTTCCGCTTCCATCGCGTAAATGGACCCAGTTCTTTCCAAGAATCCCATTGGCCACCTTGACCGCCCTGCCGCGGACAACCACGCTCTTGCCGGCCAGCGCATCCTTCTGTTCATAGATTTCCGCCACCGTCGTTCCGCCCTCCGGGCGCTCAATGCCCGAGAGATCGCTTTCGCCCTGAGCGGGTGCATTGACCACCCCATTGATAGGCGGGTGGCCGGCCGGGAGGGAGGCCTGGGCGGGAGCATTGACCCCATTGATAGGCGGGTGCCCAGCCGGGAGGGCGGCCTGGGCGGATGCATTGACCTGTTTGATGGCACCAACGAAGTAGACCATGTCAAAGGTACGATCGAGCGTCTCGCTGTGGAAATCCTTCATGGGCAGGCCACCCCGGGGCACAATCACTTCTTCCCCGATTGTAAAAGCATGGCTCGGCACGGCATACCAGTTTGTTGCACCCGGGGCAGCGATCTGTACATAGGTATAATTGTCCACGTTTTCGATGGCTGCAACCGATCCGGTTATCTCCTTATTCGGCGCATGAGGATTTTCCGGATTGGCCCGCACAAACGTGTGTAGGGCCAATAAAAGGGCTGTGAAAAAGAGCCTTTTCGTCGTCATGATTTCTTTCCTTGGTTGGGGTCAATACGAAAGCGCGTTGTGGTCTTCACCGTGGCAGGTGAGTGTACAGTTTCCGGTATTCAGCCCTTCATCGACAAACTCAATAGTGCCGTTCAGCGGGGCCACATAATCCAGGTTAAAGTTGATCAGGTGGGTCGCGCTCTGCACCCCGTGCGGATCATGGCAGGTAGTACATGCCGCACCTTCTTCCTCGATATGCCGACTATGCAGGCTGAAGCTGTTGTCGGCAAGGATGTCAGCTCGGCTGTGGCATTTGTAGCAAAGGGCATAGCTCGCCGCACTTTCGCTCCCAAAGTCGGTCAGTCGAAGGTTTCGTTCCAGTAAAGGCGTGTATGCAGAGCCATGCGGCCCATTTGGACCGGTTCCACCGGCGCCGGGACCCCGGTCATTATTATGGCAGTCGGTGCAGTATATAATACTCGATTCGGTATAGGGACTGATCAGGCTGGGCACATCGGGATTCTTGCCAATGGTCTCCACAGGGTGGTAGGAGCCACTGGAAACCGAAAACTCAAATCTCGTGTTGGTTTGCGGAAACTGCCGGTTGATGAGTGCCTGGCCCCGGTTGATGCTGTCCGCATGGCACCGATAGCAGAGTTCATATTCATTGGTTATTCGATCCAACTCCGTGCCCGAGGATCCGATACCCTTCACGTGACTCAAGGCACCCGATGCCTCGGGTGCGGTAGCGTCGGTCGATTTGGCGGCATGGGGATCATGACAATCGGCGCACTCCACGTGTCGTGGCGGGTTTGCCAGCGATTCCGCAGGATCATGGACGCCTATCGTGGAAGCGACCGGATGAATGCTGACCTTGTTGAACTCCGCCTCAATATTCGAAGCGGCCACATTTCCATTATGGCATGAATAGCAGTTTTGCTCCTCTTCGGCATACAGAAGCAGGCGCTCATCGGAGCCGGCACCGTGTGAGGTGTGGCAGCTGGAACAGGCATTGGCATCCACCGTGGTTTCATCGGAATACGGCCAGGGATCCGTTCCAACCCCGTTCCAGGTTGCACCCGATGCCTGATGCTCGGATCCGAGCCATTCTGCTTTGTCATGACACTCCAGACACAGCGCGGATGCGGTGTTGTTCTTGACCAGAAATTTTCCGAACGTGTCAGAATGCGGATCATGACAGGTGGTGCATTGCATCATGCCATCAGAATCGAGCCGGACATCCCGATCAAGGGTGGCTGGACTGTTCAACTCCCCGTTGAGCGCAGCCAATGCAGGGTCGTAGACAAACGAAACGGGATGATCGTCGCTCAGATCGGTTCCCAGGTTGGCGCGCCCACGAGGCATTCTGTGTATACCCCCGGCAAATTCAACAGGCGCCTTGCTGATAATCATGCCCAGCGCCACGGTGCCGTCATGGCAGCTCAGGCAGAGCTTGGAGGACCCGGTCGGCTGTCCGATGGTTGCCTTGGCCGTACTGCTGCTGTAGGGCGTATAGATCGCTCCGCTGCTGGGTCGGTTCCAGTGGGGAGCGGCGGGGTTGGCCGAGTGCGGGGTGTGGCAGAAGACGCAGATATGGGTCTCTCGTGATGCCCTGATATTGGGTCCCGAGACGGACAGGTTATGCTTGGAGTCGACCAAACTCCTTGCCTGCACCGCTACCGGCAGAACCGAAGCAAGCATCAACACCGCAGTCCAGGCCTTCTTAAATGAAAGCGGCCGAGAGCCCGCGCCCAATCTGATTGTATCAATAGGCCTCATAATCGATCATCCGCTGAAAAAGCTGTATTCGACGATTGTATGAATCGGCCACCCAGATCCGATCCTGAGCATCCACCGCGATACCCGCGGGAAGCCAGAAACAGCCCGGTGCAGTCCCATTCTCTCCAAAGTGCATCAGGAATCGACCTTCTTTGTCAAATATCTGGATGTTATCAAAAAGCGCATCCACAACGTACAGATTTCCTTCGCGATCCGTAGCGACACCTTTCGGGCGACTGAAACTTCCGCTCACATCGCCGATGGAGCCAATGATCTGCAATGGATTTCCTTGCGCATCCACCTTCTGGATCCTGAAGTTCATGGCATCGGTGACATACAGGGAGTTGGAGCCATCCTGCGCCTGCGCCAGATGGGTCGGAAAATTGAACTCGCCGGCTCCGCCCCCCCGCCGACCAAAACCACGCAAATACCGCCCCTGCAGGTCGAAGATTTCGATACGATGCCGTGCGGCATCTACCACCCAAAGGGTTTTGCCGACAACGCTCACACCGGCAGGGCGCTCCAGCTCGTCCGTAATGGTGAAGAGCAGCTTTCCGGCTTCGCTGAAGGCGATAATTCCGCCATAGCCCGAATCGGCGACATAGATCACCCCGTCCTGCTTGGCCACAGCAACCGGGGAAGAGAAGGCTATCTGCCCGACATGATCCCAGGACTTGCTGCGCCGGTGGACCGTATCGAGAAAATAAACCTTTCTGGACCCGGTGTCCGTAACACATAGGTTGCCCAACTCATCGAGGCAAAGCCCTGTGGGCTTGCTGAATGCAATCTCGCCCTCATTCTGTCCCACGAAAAACCGGCCGACTTTCCGCCACCAGCTGCGCTTGATGCCCAGATCCGAAGGCTGTGAGATACTTTTTTCATACACGATGCGTGGTTGTGCCGGCGGAGGCGGCCAAACGGGCGCATCCTCGACAGAGAACGGGACGGGAGACCGGCAACCGGTCACCACAAGCAGGACCAGCAGCAGCGCCGGTAGCAGGCGGCTCAGGGTAACAATCGGATGAAAGCTTGATCGGATCATGCTAGAAAACGCGCCTCACGCTCAGATACGCTGTATTTCTCAACCGGATTTCGTTCAGATAATCTTCATCACGATATTCGTACGAAGCCCGAATAAAGGTTTTGCCTATACGGTAGTTTAACTCGGCATTGGCGGCAAGCAGATCACGATCGAGTGTCGGGTCTTTTCGGCCGCGCTGAAGATAATACTGGCCGCCGACCTGAACGGAAAACCGTGATGTCAGCTGGCTTCGATAAGTGATGTTATGGAAATATCTGCGAATCTTCTCATCGGTTTCAGGATAGAAAACGGTTGTTTGGTCGGCGGAGAAGCGCAGTGTCGCTCTCGGAGAGGTTGCAAAGGTGAGATTCTCGTACGTGCGAATGGTTTCCGTGGGTAGAAGGGTCGAGTCATAGTTCTTATACTCGATACCGGCATTCAGCCAGTTCCAGCGGGTTTCAAGCCCCAGCACGGTTTCGTTCAACTCTTCCAGGATGAATTGATCACCGCCGGTATTATCAAAGGTCCGCAGATGACCATAGAAGGAAAGCAATTGATCAAACACGGAATAGCGGAATCGATAATAGCCCTCCCGGGTCGTGAATGATCCGGTTCCCGGGTTCGCTGCAATATAGCTGACCAGAACCGTGCTTCCATTGGGAATGTTGCCGCCTATGACACGTTCAATCTGGGTGACGCTACCCTGCTGGATCAGGATATAATCCGTAAATTCGGAATAGAGGATGGTACCCGTAATATCTGTTACCTGAACACTGGACAGAATCACGTCGGTCTGGTTGAGGGAGGTGAGAATACCCGATGTAAGCACATGCGATTCGTCAGTGATGTCGATCGTATCCCCTCCGCGAGCCTGTCGATCCTCTTCACGTCCTTCAAGCGTGAATCCAAGATTGAGCATGGATGAGTCCCCCACGCGTTTCGAGTAGGACTCGTCGAGAGTGGCACCATAGCGAAAGGTATCCAGCGAGGTTTGGCTGGTATCGCGTACTTCGGACGAAATAGTAGAGGTCAGGCTGTCGTAGAGCTGATGCTGCAGGGAGATACGCCCTTCATTCTTCTCACTTTCCGTGCTTCCGGAATCACGTAAGTCATAGGTGTATTCATAGGTGCTTCTAAGATCTTCGGTATGATTCGCCAATAGTTTTTCCCGGAACGAGAACGAGGATGAAGGAATGGTGGTTGACTCGATATCGTTGTAGTACAGATATGAGCCCAATTGAAGTGTATCGCCGATGAAACGGGAGGAATCATTCAAGCGCAATGAACTCCGGGTACCCGCGTAATAAGGTGCATTATAGTCCTGTCTTTCAAAATCCTGGTATAAATAATCCAGTGATGTGCGTCCCCAATCGCCGCGGGAATTCGATGCCTTGAAGTTGAGTTCATCCTCCATGCTGTCGCGCGGGGTTCGGGTATCGGTCTCCTCGTCCTCCCTGTGCTGGACCGTTATCTGCCAAGGCAGCACATCCCCGGCATAGTTCATGTTGAAACCGTAGCCCTCCTGATACAGCAGACGACGAGAAAAAAAACCGTTATCCAGCCGGATCAGGTTATAGTGCCCGAACACACTGCCAGAGAGCTTTTTTTCCTTCAGGATCAGAGCCTGGCCGTTATAAAACTGCAAGGGGTTGGTATCCGTTCTTCGCTGGTCGGGCTCCGGACTGCCCGGCACCTTCTGGAGCTCCCGCTCGATACTCAGTCCGAGCACCACTGACAAATCATAATCAAGCAGGCTTGGATGATAGAGCGATCCCTCAAAATCCAGCCCCACTTTAGGCCGGATATCAAGGAGCTGATCTTCATAGGATAAAGTGCCGTTTTTCTCTGAACTTATTTTTTCATACCGCAAGTCGAACTCCATATAGCCGCCATTTAGGTTGACCTTAAACAACTGCGGAGATTCCTCGGCAAGAGCGGAACCGGTGCACAGCATGAGTACGATCACCGGCAGGGTGATAAGACGGGTGGGATCGATCCGCTGTACCTTATTCCTCTCCATTATTCCCTGCTCACTTTGTCTTCCAGTTCGGTTTGAGTAGAGAGGCCTCTCCTGCATGCGGATTGTGACAGCTTGAACAATCCACTTCCGCTCTATTCCGGTGTATCTCGATATCCATCACATCTTCTTCGTCATGGCACTCATAGCACAGCGCCCCACCAGGCTGCAGCAGCAGGTTCGAGTTGTTCGAGGCATGCGGATCATGGCAGTCCGTGCAGTCGCCTTCCGCGGCCGGAGAGTGCGCCACCTTTGCGTCTTCGGTCAGGTCGTCATGGCATTCATAGCACAACACCCCGCCAGGCTGCAGCAGCAGGTGCGAGTTGTCCGAGGCATGCGGATCATGGCAGTCCGTGCAGTCGCCTTCCGCTACCGGAACATGCACCACCTTTGCGTCTTCGGCCAGGTTGTCATGGCATTCATAGCACAACGCCCCGCCAGGCTGTAGCAGCAGGTTCGAGTTGTCCGAGGCATGCGGATCATGGCAGTCCGTGCAGTCGCCTTCCGCGGCCGGAACATGCGCCACCTTTGCGTCTTCGGTCAGGTTGTCATGGCATTCATAGCACAACGCCCCGCCAGGCTGCCGCAGCAGAAAGTCGTATTTTGACCGATGCGGCTGGTGGCACTCCGTGCACTCCCCTTCTTCAGCCGGGAAATGCATGACGCGCTGATCCGCCAGGAAATCATCATGACAGGAGAAGCACACTTCCACCTGGCCACCAGCCAACGTGTTGGAAAATTTGGATTCATGACACGCGGAACAGTCACGATCAGCATATGGCTCATGAATCATACTTTGAGGAACAATCTTAACCAACTGGTTGGTCTCCGTTCCTTCCGGGCCTGTTGCGTCGCCAGTTTTTTGGATCGGCTCATCCGGCATTGAATCGGAATCCGTTTCGACCGGAACGCCATCGAAGAAAAACCGCAGCCATTCGTCGCGGCTCTTTGATGCACATCCGACGATGAGCAAAGCCACACACAGCATAAATGCATTCAGAAGAACGCGCGCGTTTACAGGATGCCAGGACGGTCTCATATCAGGGTTGCATCATGCTGCCGAATCCATAGACCGCAATCTTTCGGGGACCATATTGATTGGCTACGAAAAGCAGATATTCCAACTTAAAATTCTCATCGGCGTAGGGCTGGAACAGCTCAACATTGTTATAGTCGATCGCCACACCTGCAGGAAGAACCAGCGGAACGGAGCTACCTCCAGGCTCTCCAAAATAGAGGAGTAGCTGGCCTTCGGAATCAAACATTTGAATTGTTTGAGAGGCTGCATCTGATACATAAATTATTGAATTGTGATCAACTGCGACACCTTTGTTCCGCATAAACTGCCCCGAAGACTGCCCCGGCCCGCCGTATGTTTTCACATAATTCCCTTCGGGATCGTATTGCTGGACACGGAAGGCTCCGGTATCCGAAACATAGACATTTCCCGATTGATCGATCGTAAGATTCGTAGGGGCAAAAAGCTGCTCCGGTGTATTCTCCGGATTGCGCGGAATGGAGAACAACCGTTGCCGACGGGCCTTGTCGTATACATGCACCTTGCGTTGCTCTAAATCACCGATATAAATCCTGTCGTCAGAGACTGCAATACCTACCGGCTTCATGCTTCCGTCCTGCCCTATGGCATCCATAAAGGTTCCGTCAGCCGAATAGATCAAGATTTCACCCAGAAGCGAATCCGCAACATAGCGTACTCCGTCCGAATCCACGCTGATATTGATGGGCTTCCTTAGCTTTCCCATGCCTTTCGGGGTAAACATCTCCCATGTACGGGCTTCAAGGTCGAGGATATGCACTTGGCCAATAACTGTATCGCAGACATACAGCTTAGTCCCCTGCAAGGCCATTCCATATGGCTTCACAATCGCGAAAGTGCTTTCATCATCCTCCCCCAGAATGAACTTTTTAATCGCATTCATGGGAGGAACCAGATCTCGCTCTTCTGAAAAACTGGTCAGGTATTGGAGCCGGGGTTGGGCCGGAGGCGGCGGGTAGAAAATCTTTTCAGCGGTTTCTTTCTTTGTCGTGCTGCATCCGACTGAAAATAGCAATCCGCCAGTCACCAGCATGTAAGCTGTCAGTTTGATCATATCCATCCTTTTCTCCGTTCCCCGAGCTCCTTCATAGAAGGTTAGATGTATAAAGAAAACAAACACCCAATTCAATGCTGAACGGGTGTTTGAACCTTACGTGCTATTCAGGAGAACACCGTGCATTTCATCTCCTGAAAACCACTGTTGCGCTTACTTATTATGACAGGTAAGGCACAAAGCACTTGAAGCATTGTCTACGAGCAGAAGAGCTGTATTTCCAGCATCATTATGCACGTCGTGGCAGGAAGCACACTCCAGCTGGTCTCCGAACAGCATATCTGCCGCGATCGTACCTCCCAGACCGGAATTCTGAGTGCTCGGAGCATGCAGACCGCCGTCTGCCGTTGCCAGAGCATCATTATAGGTAAACGAGACTGGATGATCGTTGGACAAATCAGTCCCCACGAGTGCAGTGCCCGAAAGCGTTGAACTTCCTGTATTGCCAGCATAAGAATCCAGCGCAACAGTTCCATCATGGCAACTCAAGCAGGCTTTCGATTCAGCTGCAGGTTGCCCTACAGTAGCATCCAAGGTGGGGCTGCTGTAAAGCGTGAATGAAGCAGCTGTCTCTGCATGGTTCCAAAGCGGTGCAGATGCAGCAGTTGTATTATGAGTTGCGTGACACGGCAGGCAGATCTGTCCACTTGTATTCCACGCCGCACCCGAGAAGTCATGCGCAGAACCTGAGATAACAGCCTGTGCAACCAAACCCGTACCTACTAGCACGGTAGCCATTATGGCGATAATTTTTTCTGTTTTCATTTTATTTCCCTTTCGTTGGGTTGAACGGTTACTTTCCCCCACTACTACTATACCGCCATCGCACGTTGCGCCCTATCGTGGAGCGCATTCCGTGCTGCATGACGTTTCTTGAACCTCAAGAACAGATCTTCGATTTCCTCATCAACAATCTGTTCACATACCTCAAGATCCTCTTCCCAGCGGTCCAACGTCTGCCGCACCGTGGATTCCAACGCATCGATATCGTATAGGTGCACGCCGGCCACTTTTGCCACGGCGGGATCGATATCGCGCGGAACAGCAATATCAATCAGCATAAGCGGATGATCGGCACGTTCCTGCATCACCCTTTCCACTTCGCGGCGGTGAACAACGGTCGATGCACTTCCGGTGGAGCTGATGACCACATCGGCATCGGCCATGGCTGCATAACGATCCTCAAACGCAACCGCAGTGCCCTTGAATTCCGCGGCCAGTTTTTGCGCCCGCTCCAGGGAACGGTTGGCCACCACGACTTCGCATTCCCCTTTTTTCTGCAGGTGGCGAAGGCAGCATACCGCCATCTCCCCGGCGCCGATCATCAATACCTTATGATTGTGCAATCCGTCCTCGCCGAGCACCTCCTGCGCATGGGCGACCGCCAGCCCGCCGATGGAGCGGGCTCCCCGGCCAATGGAGGTCTGCGTTCGAACGGCTTTGGCAACGCGGAGCGCCGTCTGAAAAACACTGTTGAGCACCTTGCCGGCCAGCCGAGCCTTGCGGGCCGCTTCGTAGGCATCGCGGACCTGCCCCGTAATCTGAGTTTCACCCATGACCATGGAATCCAACCCACTGGTTACACGAAAGAGATGATTCAGCGCTTCCCGGCCGGTATGGTGATACACATGGGAAGCCAGGCTGGGAACCTCCCGGCCGAGACACGCAAATAGCAATGCGGCATCCACGCCCCCTTCACAGACCGATACGCCGTAAACTTCCACCCGGTTGCAGGTCCAGAGCACCACCACCTCGGACAGCCCGGCCTTCAGCTGGAGCAGGCGGCTGACCTCTTCGCGATCATGATGCGCCACCGCCATCCGCTCGCGGACCTCCACCGGTGCCGTCCGGTAGTTTACGCCGGCGACGAAGAACGAATTGGTGAGTTGTGCTATGGGATTTGTCATCTTTACGAACATAAGGATTAATCTCGCTTATAATGAATCGTTATTCTTCGACCGGGCGCTCGTGCTTGATTTTCTCGCACGCCTGCTCCACATCGAAGCCGACCGTCGTACCGTCGGCCAAGGTGTAGCGGTCCGTCTTCCAGGTCGGGCTGGTATCGTTGTGGCACTTCGTGCAGCTCTTTTCCTTGGCAGGATAGATCATGCCATTGGCGACGGCTTCATCATGATTTTCCATTATGGATTTCTTTTTATAGTCGGCGCCTGGTCCATGGCAGGATTCGCAGGAAACCCCGTCCTCCACCTCAACCTTCTCACTCTGGAGCGTGTCGGCAAAGTAGTATGCCGTGGAATGACACTTCAGGCACGCACCGCTGGCTTGCGGATCGTCGATGCCAAGTTTGGCGGCTACCGCCTTGGCCTCATCAGTGCCAAGCACTTCGAAGGCTTTGGAATGTCCGGCTTCCTGCCATTTCCCATATTGGTTTCCCGTCGCATCCTTCTTATGGCACATCGCGCATCTTTTTGTCCCGACCAGCTTGGCTGGATCTTCGGATTGCCCCATCGCTGTCAGGCTGATGCACCCGGCAATCAATAGTATGCTTGAGATCATCGCTGCTTGTTTCATTGCCACTCCTTTATTGCTGCCACCCCTACTAACATTCCACCACCTCGACAAAAACTGGCTATGGATATCATGGACGCTCAGCACATGTCCACAATTTGTGGACACACACATCCATTTTATATTTAATATCAACAATCAGCATTCCACGCCTCATAAGCACCTATCCCTATGCCCGAACAATGCCGGATATTTATTTTAATACCTCTGCCTCAACTTATTACAACTTCTATTTATGGTTTAACACAATCCTTCACGGCAGGCATCTGATGAATCCCCTTGCTCATATAGAATTGCTGTATGTCAGAAAGCTTAATATTTTCCAGCTCTCGGCGGATGACTTCGTGGTTCATTATCCAGAACAGGTCTATTCGACACCCACATTCATGATTACAGTGTCTGATCCCAAGAGACAGGGGGAAAGAACGTTATTCCCCTCGATCACCACACTGATTTCCCATAGACCGATAAACTTTGCGGGACAAGCCAGTCAGATGCCGCCCTTGTTGCCCCGCATGGATTAAATGAGCCCGAAATCGTTCATTTTATTAACAATCTTGGTCAAATAGGCATATGGAACATCAGCGCATGCCGCCAAATTTTTGACCCTGGCGGCCGGATTTTCGTATCCCGCGAGACATGCCATTGCGCGTATTGCGCGGCCCGTGGTATTTGAAAGTGACATCATTTCAATTCACCCTCTTCCCCAGTGATACCAAACATTAGGCACCAGCGGTCGCTGCCCCGCAAGTTTTAGACATGCTGGTCTAATTTATATATAAGCTAGTTATAATTATACCCAGACATCTTCATTTACAATAACTACACCACCCGGCCTGGGCCTCAAAACACGCACACCCGCTGAGTTAGCCCGACTACGCCTTGCATCATGGATGCAGGTGGCACTTCCTCGTGTACTCGTAAACGGCTGTCGGCACTTTCAAACATCCGCTAACTGTATGGTCATGAATGAAATTCCAGGACCACAAATGCTTTCGGTGCTCCGCTTGCGTCAGCAGATCGAAAGAACAGCCCTGCCTACTCCGTTTGGGCATTCGCTTTGGTACACGCAGCCTCAGTTCCCGGCATATGCGCCGAACCATATGCTTTTCCACCATCCAGCCACCTGCTTGCAACAGCCGGGTGATCTTGGGATAGCCCCAGCGACTGTGCTTCAGTGAATAGCACTTCACGGGAGCGCAGATGCTTTTGCCACGCATCCGGTTCCTTGGCCTGATAGCGGAAGGAGGATCGGTGCGTTTTGAAATAACGACAGACCTGACGCCCGGAACAACGGCTCTGGACAACAAAGCCCATGGCCACCTGTCGTTTTTGTTCCCAGACTCAGAACTTTTTTCGAGTGCTTCCTGCAGGATCTCCATGCCAAGCACTTGGTCGGCCACGATCTTCTTCAATCGCTTGTTCTCGGCTTCGAGATCCTTGAGGTGCCCAGACTAGCGTATTACGTGGGCCAGTTTTCGTGGACACTGCCACAGTAGAGTTCTTTTTATTTTGTTTCTTAGAATTTCGAACGTCGCCAATCAGCCGGAGCGGTAAGCGACAGGCTGGATTGGATTGTTCGAAAAGTTATTTTGCGGGAGTTTTTCCAAGATGCTATTGGGATTCCCCTTCAGTGCTTGCTCATAGTATTTAACCGAGCTTTTCCCATCTCCTAGTTGAGAATACGCAAATGCTATGTTTACCAATGCCATCTCTGTATATGTGATTGCGCTAGGGGATAGGAGGAAGATACAGCGGTATTTATCTAGCCAGTTATGCTTTTTGAAAAAAGCGTAGCTGGATTCAAAATCAGCGATTGCTTCTTCATAAATTCCCTTTTTCATTTTTCTGATACCGCTTCGATGGCTGGACGAAATCGTATATCTCAACAAAAAATAAAGTGCCAGGGAGAATACCACGCCGGTGAGGCTGTCAAATCCCAGAACCTCAAATAAGTAAATGGACCCAAATAGGAGTAGATGAAATGGGATAAAGCCAACCCATGATATTTGGTTTGAAAGAGGTGTTTTTGATTTCATTATTTCTCTCTTTCCAACAGTTTAGGTGGACTTTTTCCACCTATTACATTCATGTCGGTTAATAGCCGGACTTTCCCCCACATATCACCCTTATGGGGTGGACAGATTTTTCGCCTGCTGCCGTAGTAAACACAAAGAGTGGAAACTCCGCTATTCCATGACAACATAGCGGCCTCGACCGCGAGAATAAGCCCCCTCCAATGCGCACGCGTCCTTCGGTGGCGCAGAAGATTACATGCTGAAAATCCCCCTTTGTGAATTATGTACGTTTTTGGGGGTGCTCTCAAAGTTAGGTCCTATTGAATGCCCTATTTGCACCGCCCTCCCTATACTCTTTCCGTGTCTTTGCCCTGAGCAGGGGGTTCTGACTGTTATTTTGCGAGTTGCTCCCT
>JBNLDM010000009.1:0-7963 GCA_050304335.1 Pontiella sp. | reverse complement strand
ACGTGCTGCTGGGACAGTTCGGCCACCTGATTGTTGCACGGACCGGACTCCCCTACGAGAAGCGCGCCTGCTCCGCCATAACACTGATCGTCGATGCCAGCACCGACGAACTCGGCATCCTGACCGGTAAACTTGGTTCGTTAAACGGCGTTTCCGTTAAATCCATGCTGAGCAAGAAGGGGTGAAACTTGAAACCTGAAACTGGAAACATGACACTCGGAACTCGTTGCGAAATCGACTGCATCGGAAAAATGGAACTTCCTGCCGATGCGCCGTGGGGCATCCATACCGAGCGCGCCCTGCGCAACTTTCCCATTCCCGGCAACCGGGTCAATCCCCGCCTGCTGCGCGCCTATGCCCAGGTCAAGAAAGCCTGCGCACTGGCCAACCGCGAACTGGGATATCTCGATGCGGATAAGGCCGGTGCCATTGTCAACGCCTGCGATGCGCTCCAGGGTTCGGAGGCCGACTTTCCGCTTCCCGCCCTGCAGGGCGGTGCCGGGACATCGACCAACATGATGGTGAATGAGATCATCGGCCGCAAGGCCGGCGCCCATCCCATTCAAGAGGTCAACCTGCACCAGTCCACGAACGACACCTATCCCACCGCACTCAAGGTGGCCGCCATCCATGGGTGCCGGCTGCTGAACGAAACATTCGCCACGCTGCAGGGCGCCTGCCAGGAAAAGGAAAATGCGTGGGCGCATATTCCGGTCCTGGGAAAGACCGAACTGGTAGATGCGGTCCCGCTGACCATGGGAGCCCAGTTTGCATCCTTCGCGGAAGCCTTTGCACGCGACCGGTGGCGCACGTTCAAATGCGAGGAACGGTTGCGGACGGTCAACCTGGGAGGCACGGCCATCGGCACCGGACTTACCGCCCCGCGCAGCTATATCTTTCTCGTGGTGGACAAGCTGCGCGAAACGACCGGGCTGGGATTGAGCCGGGCCGATAACCTGGTGGAAGCCACGGCCAATGCCGACTGCTATGTGGAGGTCTCCGGCATTCTGAATGCAGCGGCCGCCAACCTGGTCAAGGTTTCCAACGACCTGCGGCTGCTGCAATTGCTCGGGGAACTCCGGCTTCCTGCGGTGCAGGCCGGCTCGTCCATCATGCCGGGCAAGGTCAATCCGGTGATCACGGAGAGTGTCGTTCAGATCGGCATGAAGGTAATGGCCAACAATCGAATCGTCACGGAGTGCGCGGCCAGCGGATCACTGCAGATCTGTGAATTCATGCCCCTGCTGGCCGATGCCCTGCTCGAGTCGATCGACCTGCTGGCCGCCGCGGCCGGCATGCTCGCCCAATACGCAGCGGACATTGAAGTGGACCAGGCCCGCTGTCTGGAGCGGCTGCATGCGTCCCCGGAAATCATCACGGCATTCGTGCCTCTGCTGGGATACGACCGCTGCACGGAACTGATGAAGGAATACAAGGCACAGGACCGGCTGGGCGTCCGGGCGTTTCTGGAGCAGGCGCTGGGAACTGAAACCGTGGAGCAAACGCTCGCTCCGCAGAACATCATGGCACTGGGACATCGATGAAAACCGCACCGAAAAGCCTGAGATTGCACATCGCGTTGTTCGGACGGACCAACGCGGGGAAGTCCAGCTTCCTGAACCTGGTGGCCAACCAGGATGTGTCAATCGTATCCAGCGAACCGGGCACCACCACTGATGTGGTTGAAAAGACCATGGAGCTTCCACCCATCGGGCCCGTCGTATTCATCGATACGGCGGGGCTCGACGACACCACAGCGCTGGGCGGGAAACGGATTGCAAAGACGAACAGGGTTTTTGACCGCGCCGATGTGATCCTTCTTATCTGCGAGGGCTGCCGATTCGGCAATTTCGAAAAGGCCGTGGAAGAGCGCGCGCAGAAACAGGGCACACCGGTCATCAGAATCGCGAACAAAGCGGATCTGACCAATCCGTCTGATGCATCCTATCTTCCCTGCAACTCGACCGACCTTGCTTCCAGAGAACAGGTTTTAGCGCGGCTCAAGGCCGAGCTCGTCAGTATCTGCCCCGACGAATTCATCCAGCCGCCCCCGCTGGTCGGCGACCTGGTCCGGCCGGGCGGCATCGCCATGCTGGTAGTACCGATCGACCTGCAGGCGCCCAAGGGACGGTTGATCCTTCCGCAGGTTTCGACCATTCGCGACGCCCTCGACAACGACGCCGCCACGCTCGTCGTCAAGGAACGCGAATACACCCATATGCTGAGCCGCCTGCGCGAGCCGCCGGACCTGGTCATCTGCGATTCACAGGTGGTACTTAAAATGGTCGGGGACACGCCGGACAGCATCCCCTGCACCACCTTCTCCATCCTGTTCGCACGGCTGAAGGGTGACCTGGTGAAATTTGCCGCCGGCGCGGCGGCGATCGACCACCTGCAGGACGGCGACCGGATCCTGATTGCCGAGTCGTGTTCCCACCATGCGGCGGAAGACGACATAGGCCGGGTTAAGATTCCGCGCTGGCTCCGGCAGTACTGCGGCTGCCTGTTGGAGATCGACATCCATGCCGGACGCGATTTCCCGGACAATCTGTCCGATTACAACCTGGTGATCCAGTGCGGCGGATGCATGCACAACCGGCGCGAGATCCTGTCGCGCGTCGAGAAATGCGAATCCGCCGGCGTGCCGATCACCAACTATGGACTCTGCATCTCGCAAACGCAGGGCGTACTCCGGCGGGTGCTGCAACCCTTCCCCGCCGCACTCGATGCCTATGAAAGGACCCTACAATGAAAAGAGGACTCCCCCCCGTAAACAGCGAAGGCCTGACAAGCTTCATTCCTGAAAACGAAATATCCCGACTGCTGCAGAGTACGAGGAATCCGTCTCCGGAACGCGTGCGCGAAGTCATCGCGAAATCGCTGGCCAAGAACCGGCTCGATCCCGAAGAGATGGCCGTGCTGATCAATGCCGAGAATCCCGACCTGGTGAATGAAATATTCGAAGGCGCCCGCGAACTGAAACGCCGCATCTACGGCAACCGCATCGTACTGTTCGCCCCGCTCTACATCGGCAACGAATGCATCAACGACTGCCAGTATTGCGGATTCCGCGTCACCAACCGCGAGGTGTCCCGCAAAACCCTCGAGATAGAGGAACTGGTTCGCGAAGTGAAGGCGCTGGAGGAGCGCGGTCACAAGCGGCTGATCCTGGTCTACGGCGAACATCCGAAATACGACGCGCAGTTCATCCACGACACCGTGCAGGAAGTCTACCGGCAGAAACACGGCAACGGCGAAATCCGCCGTGTGAATATCAATGCCGCTCCGCTGGATGTGGAGGGCTTCGAACTCGTTAAATCGGCGGGTATCGGCACCTACCAGATCTTTCAGGAAAGCTATCACCGTGAAACCTACGAGCGGATGCACCCCACCGGCCCTAAAAGCGACTACCTCTGGCGACTGCACGGACTCGACCGCGCCCAGCAGGCGGGTATCGACGATGTCGGCATCGGTGCACTGATGGGCCTTTACGACTGGCGCTTCGAAACCTTGGGCCTGCTCTACCACACGATTCATCTGGAAGAGACGTTCAAGGTTGGCCCCCATACAATCAGCTTCCCGCGCATCGAGCCGGCCATAGGCACGGACCTGTGCGACCGTCCGCCCTACGAGGTAAGCGACTATGACTTCAAGCGGCTGGTGGCCATCCTGCGGCTGGCGGTGCCCTACACCGGGTTGATTCTCACCTGCCGCGAGTCGGTAGCGCTTCGCAACGAAATCATGCAGTTCGGCGTCTCCCAGATCGATGCGGGTTCAAACATCGGCATCGGCGCCTACTCGCAGGAAGATGCGGAGGCGTACCGCAAGAGCCAGTTCGTGCTGAATGACGGGCGCTCGCTCGACCAGGTGATCCGCGAACTGTGCGAAGCCGACTTTATTCCAAGCTTCTGCACCGGATGCTACCGGCTCGGCCGCACCGGCGAACACTTCATGGAGTTTGCGGTGCCGGGATTCGTGAAGCGTTTCTGCACGCCCAACGCCGTTTTGACGTTTCTTGAGTACATGGAGGACTATTCCTCTCCCGAAACCAAACACGCCGGCATGAAACAGATCGCGCGCGAGCTGGACCGCATGCCCAACAGCGAATCGAAGCAAAAGCTGCTGGATCGCATGGGGCAGATCCGGCAGGGCAGCCGCGATTTATATTTTTGATTCGATAGATGGGACCGATATGACTAATCAAATTCTTGAAAAAGTGGACCGGGACGAAGAATTGAACCCGGCGGAGATGCAGGCCCTGCTCGAGATCTACGATCCGGATGCACGGCAGGCACTGTACGACTGCGCCTATCGTGTAAAGACAAGGCACGTCGGCAAGGTGGCCTATTTCCGCGGCATCATCGAATGCAGCAATATCTGCATCAAGGACTGCTACTACTGCGGTATCCGCAGAAGCAATAAAAACGTCGAACGCTTCCAGATGGACGAGGACGAAATCATCCGCGAAGCCCGATGGGCCCATGAGAACGAGTACGGCTCCACGGTGATCCAGGCCGGTGAACGGCAGGACCCCGCATTCATCGACATGATCGAACGCGTCGTGAAGCGCATCAAGGCCGAGACCGGTGGAAAGCTGGGCGTCACGCTTTCACTGGGCGAACAGACGGAAGAAACCTATCGTCGCTGGCGCGACGCGGGGGCGCACCGCTACCTGCTGCGGATCGAAACGACCAATGCCGATCTCTACCGCACCCTGCACCCGGCCGATCATGATCTGGATGCACGCATCCACTGCCTGGCACTGCTTAAACAGACGGGCTGGCAGGTCGGAACCGGTGTGATGATCGGACTGCCGGAGCAGACGACGGAGGATCTCGTCAACGACATCCTGTTCATGAAGAGGATCGATGTGGACATGGTCGGCATGGGCCCCTACATCCCCCACCGTGACACGCCGATGGGTGCGACGAATCCCCCGTACACGAAGGAGCAGAAAGCCGCCGCGCTGACACTGGGACTCAAGATGATCGCCGTCACGCGCATCGTGCTCCGGGACATTAACATTGCGGCCGCCACCGCCCTGCAGGCCCTGGAGCATACCGGACGCGAATTGGGGCTTCGGTGCGGCGCCAACGTCATCATGCCCAATGTGACGGAAACCGAATTCCGGCCCAACTATACGCTGTACGACGACAAGCCCTGCCTGGATGAAAACTCAGGAATGTGCCGCGGCTGTCTGAGCCGGCGTATCCAGGGCATCGGAGAAACGATCGGCTTCAACGAGTGGGGCGACTCGCCGCACTTTTTCCGGCGCACCGGGCAGGATGATAACGCATGTGCGCATTAGTTTATCACATTGGCTTGTGGATCCACTGGGTAGGGACGGTTCGACGAACCGTCCGCGGCGCTTTCGTCGAAAGCGCCCTACCTCCTGCTTACACCAGAAAAACGAAAGCTCCTTATCCAGTGGGTTAACGAGCTACGTTAGTATGTTTTTCCGGTCAGGTGATACCGCATCGCGTACGGGATCCACGGCCAGAGGCGCTCCGCCGGCCGGGACTCAAGTTCCGTTTCATCATTGTCGGGCAGGTCGGGAAAGAAATCCAGATCGGTCAGTGCTTCAAGATCATCGATGCTGACCAGGCAGGTCCTGATGCGCGTATAGGGTTCGCACTTCTGCTCTACCAGAAAAGCGAGGGCCCGCAGCTGGCCGCGGTGCTCATCGACGATGATCTTGTAGTAAGCCGACGGGATCGGCACGCCGGAGTCGAGTTCCCTGACCTCACCCTGGAAGACGGGACCGGTGACGACCCAGACCTCGCGGAAGTATCGGCCATAGTGTTTCGCCACCCGCATTTCGAGATCCTTCCAGATGTGGCGGTTGACGTTGGGATTCTGGGGAATGATATTGGTCATCCTGAAGGTTTCCAGCTGCGCCTCGCGCCCGTAGCGGGAGGCAATGCCGTAATTCGGCGCCATGTGGCCTCGGTCGAAGCCGGAGTGGGTATAGTCGCTGTGGGCCACCTGCGTGTAGGTGCGCCGGTCCACGGAAAAACCCGACGGCCTTGTCCCGATCTCCCGACGCCCCAGATCCGGCACATCGAAGATGCGGTAGGCCACCCATAGTGGATTGCGAATCGATTCGCTGTAGCCGACGACATAGCCCCGGTTTTCCAGCAACTTCACTTTTCCGTGAGCCTGTCCCTGCTGCACAGGAAAGCCCGCGTAGGCATAGTCATCGCGATAAGAGTGTTCCATATCGATCGACGCATCTCGGCCGAACAGAGCCAGCTCATCCCAGCCCTGCAGGATGTTGCAGCCGCTTGAACGCAAGGCCCGGTCGATGGAGGGGGCGCGGAAGTAGACGGCCTGCCGCACCGACCACGGCAGGCAGTAATAGCCGATGGATAGCAGGACGTAGACGGCCAGCAGGACAAAAGCGCCCCTGAATCCGCGCCACCAGAATGATTTTCCACGGGAACCCGACATGACTATGTTGTACCTAATAGCCGGCCGCTTGGGAACATTTTGGCAGAATCATTTTGTCAGCGGTTTGAAGTTTGGGGTTTGAAGTTTGGAGCCCCTCCTGCGAATATGGAAATTCAACAGACTTAACCACAAACCACAAACCGTTTTGATCCATGCACGTACCATTTACACAGAAAATCCTGAAAGACTGGGCCGGCCGCCAGACCTTCGCGGACGGCATGACGCTGTTCGAGCGCGGCAAGGTGGACAAGGTATCATTCGATCCCCCCTTCGTGACAGGGCAGCTTTCCATCGGCGTCCGCGGAATGCGCAGCAAGTTTGAGGTGCTGCCGGACGGTCTGGTGGAAAACCACTGTCCCTGCCGTGAGAACAGGGAGGAGGGAAAGATCTGCGCCCATCTGGTAGCGCTGGGTCTTGAAGCCGTGCGCCTCTATTCCGATCCGCACCGCGTCGACAAGATGGCCGAGGAAAAGCGGCGTGCCGAGCGGCTTGCTTCATTCGACGAAACCGCCTACCACACCCGCGATCCCAAGGGCACGCCGGCCGCACTGCGCCTCACGCTCAAACAGAGCTGGCGCGACAACCTGTCCGGTTGCGAGGTGCCGATACGCGTCGCGGCAGCGATCGGTGATCAAACGATCCCCCTAAACGAGGTGCCCAAAAACCATCCGCTGGCGCTGAGTACGGACGACGAAAACCTCCTGTTTGTGCTGGAGGACATTTGCGAGGGACCAGCCAGAGGAAAGCTGACGGCGACCCTCGCCGACTTCATCAACATTCTGCAACTGCGTGTCGGCGGAGAACTCTACGAGGGCGGCATTGATGGCTGTCTGATTGTTGACGACACCATCACCCCGACCTATTTGGAAATGGTGCTCGACGAGGACAGCGGCGAGCTTGTTCTCACCATCCATGCGGATGGAAATAAACACGAAGACACGAAGAACACGAAGCATAGTGATCCTGGTGAAATTGCTCACCCGCTCGCAATTATAAGCGGAGCGGGTGTGAATGAATCCACATTCGTGTTGAGCGGAAGCAACGGCTGGATATTGCAGGACGGCGTTTTCAGCAAGCTCGAACTCGTGCTTCCGGGACCGATGCGCGCGATTTACGATGCACCCGTTCGGATTCCGCGCGATGCGGTTCCCGCCTTCATGAAGAACGAGCTGCCGATGCTCGAAGGAATGATCGCGGTCAGGGCGAATATTTCCGAGGACATGCTTTCGCTCAGCCCCGCCAAACCGCGCTTCCGGCTGGCGGTCGACGGCACACAGACTGAACTGTCAGCTACACTCTATGCCGAATACGGCAGTGTCCGGCTGGTGGCCGGCAAGGAGGATGCACGGGGCAGCTTTTCAATCCCGTCCGAGGACGACCTGCTTGAATTCCAGATCCGCAATCCGGAAGCCGAACAGGAGGCCATCGGGCTTGTGACGGAAGCGGGCTTCCGCGGGATTCGCGGCGACATGCTCCGCCAGATCCGCGGCAACCGCGAAGTGCTCAACTTTCT
>JBNLDM010000008.1:0-26480 GCA_050304335.1 Pontiella sp. | reverse complement strand
GGTTGGGCTTACAATCAATGTCAGTACCAATATTTCCTCTAAAACCAAACAGATATCGGAAAAGCTTGGGCAGACTGTTAACGCACCCATCTATGCAGCATATTACATATCAAAGTATAAATCTGATGCGGATAGAGTTATCGATGAATGGGAACAGACCCCTTCCGTATTTCTGATGAGAGGATGTGAAGTCATAAAAACAATTGATGGGATCAAATCCCATGTCAGGGCAACTGCCGTAGGTAACGCCAAGACAGATACAATGTATGTCTGGATATTTGGAAGTCCTTGTGACGATTGGGAAGAAGCATGGGTTATTGGAGACCAGATGCTCAGTCCCATTTTGATTGATGATGAATATTAAGATGATTTCGAATCAGCCCCTGAACCTCCCCTAAGCCGGCAACGATTGATGGGCCAGGTAACAAGTAAAGCGGGACGGGTTTGGAAACTCTATTCAGAATACAGCAACCAGGAGAGATGAAATGAAGTCATATGCATTAGTCGCAACTATCTGCTGCCTCGCAACATCGTTGCTTGCAGCGAACCAACAGGAAGCGGCCGGTACTTTCCGGACCATTGATCTCGCGCCATCCAGCATGGATTTTGCCGGGCAGCTGGCCGATGAGATCACAAAGGCAAAAGGGTTGAAGCTGACTCCGTTTGTGCAGGTTTCAGCAGAATGGTGCGGACCGTGCAGAAGGCTTCACGCCAGCATGGACGACCCTCTGATGGTCGATGCTTTCCAGGGAACGTACATAATCAAACTGGACGCAGACCAGTGGAATGAAACGCTGAAGGATACGGCCTACTATCCCCGGGGGATTCCGGCATTCATTGCAATCGATGACCAAGGCCTTCCGGTTGGGAAAATAAACGGCGGTGCCTGGGGTGCTGATATTCCGGAAAACATGGCGCCGCCGCTGAAAGAATTTTTTAATAAACATCGGTGGAGCTATAAAACGAACTGAAGACCGATGCCGCATCTGCCAAACAGAGGAGACCAGTCATGCATTTGAAACTACTTTTATCGCTCACGCTGATAACGACACTTTGTGCCACTGCCGTGATGGGAAATACGGACGAACGGGTCTGGACCTTCAAGTCCGGGGAAAAACTTCGGGCTGCACAGCTAAGCTACGATGATGCAACCGGTGAAGTGGTCATGCTGATCAAAGACTCGGAAGAACGAACGGTCAAATTCGACGACCTCTCCCCGATCGATCAGGCTTGGTTGGTGGAGTGGAGCCAGATCGAACAGGAAATGGATGTTCTGATCGCGGCTCTGGGGGGGCGTTTCGAGCATTATGTCGCAGAGGGGGAGTACACAACCGACTTCTATGTGTATTATCCCAAAGTCTGCGAAACCAATACGAGCCGTCCGATGCTGATTCTGTTCAATGCCAGCGGGAATGCTGCGCGATACCTGAAGCTTTTTGTGGAAGCGGCTGAGATCCACGGCATTGTCACGGTCGCATGCTCAGAGTTCTACAACACTAAGAATGACGAGGGCGATCCTGACATGCTGAAAAGGTTTCAGGAGCTGCTCCCGGTGATTGAGGCTACCGTGCCGCATGACCCCAGGCGCATGTTTATGGGCGGGAACTCGGGCGGTGCCATGCGGGCCTACAATTACACTGCCCAGATCGACCGGCCATGGGCTGGTGTTTACGCCAATGCCGGATGGCTTGGCGGATATGATTATTATGACTGGCCGTATCCGTCGGGGATGCGCATCGCCATGGTGAACGGTAACAATGATCATGCCAATCGGTGGCTGGAGCGTGACGGAAAGCTGCTGAGTTCGAAGGGAAATACAGTGGTTGTTTTTTCCTTTGATGGCGGCCATCAACCTGCTCCACCCAAGAGCCGTTCCAAGGCCCTGGAGTGGTTGATCAATGAAGGCGGCGCCTACGATTGATCCAGGATGGGGGTGCTTGCATCGCGGGATGCACGGATGTTGGATTCATAAACGGAGAGAGCCTTCGTTACATGGAAGGGGAGCATTCGTGCGTCTATGCCTGACGGCGCAGGTTGCGGCGAGGGTTGGACACTAAAGACAGGGGTACGATGATGAATAGAATTCTGTTCCTTCTTTCATTTGTGATTTCAATCACTACAGCTGCAGCTGCAGATGAGTATCGAACTTTTACTGATAAAGAAGGACGGACGGTCAAGGCCAAGGTTCTTGCCGTTGATCAGCAAGCCGGGACAGTCACAATGGAGCGTGACAATAAAAGGAAAACCACCGTTTCCATCAGCATCTTTTCCGTCGCCGATCAGGAATATATCAATGCATGGTCTCCTGCCTCATCGGCAGGCGCTGATGAAACCGCTGATAACGGCCGCTGGGGAAAAATGGTCAGTGAAGGGAAATCATTATTGTACCAGCAAAAGCCTGGTGAGGCGATTGAAGAATTTTTTGACCCGGTAATTGAACATTTTAATTCGATCAAGAACGCAAGTTCATCACAAATCTACTGCGCACGAGATAGCAAAGAGACCTTAGTCTACCTTATGCAAACTGCAGTCATGAATGCAAAAGTTGATGGGAAGGATATTCCGGAATACTGGGGCAATCGATTCGCAGAAAAAAGGAACAGCTCAGAAGTGTTACCGCAGTTCTGGGCAGAGGCATTCTATCTGAAGGCTTATGCATTTGTGGATTTAGGAAGGCTTGACCAGGCTAAGTCATGTCTTGAAACAGCCGTGGGTTTATCCCCATGTAACTCCAGGTATCTATCCGAACTAGGCTATATTTATCAGATCGAAAAGGATTGGGATATGGCCTTGCAGGCATACTCAGCAGCCGGAGGTGAGTCCATTCTGTTTTCATTGCCTGACGAGAAGGATTACGACCAGGGAAGAGCATGGAGAGGGGAAGGCTTTGTACTGGTCGAGTTGGGGAAACTTGAAGAGGCAAAGGCGCTGTATAAGAAGTGCCTCGAACTGGATCCAAACGATAAGAAAGCATTGGCCGAGTTGAAATACATCGAAAGTTTGTAGATGACGGCCGCCATCCGGACCAGTCCGGTAGAACGCCCATCATTCAGGTGATGAACAAGGCATGGCGGGTCTGATGTAACACTCATATGGATGTCTGAATGAAAAGCTGCCTGGGAACAATATTCTGTATTTTGCTTTCGGCTTTTATTTCAGGCTGTGCATCAACACATCACAAGGCTGATGAGAAATCACCTATCGAAATACTGATCGAAAGCGCCACATCGGGTGATGTGGATGCTCAGTATGCCCTGGGTCTTGCCTATGAAACCGGCAGCAGTATTACCCGAGACTACGAGAAAGCGGTTTATTGGTACAAAAAAGCCGCTGAGGAAGGGCACTCCAATGCGCAATGCAATCTGGGTGCATGCTATTCAAAAGGTGTGGGGGTTGCCCAGGACAACGGGAAGGCCGTTTATTGGTATACCATAGCCGCAGAGCAGGACGATACCATAGCGCTGCACAACCTGGGTGTTAGCTATGAAAAAGGAAACGGTGTTGATCAGGATTATGAGAAAGCCGCTTTCTACTACACCAAAGCTGCCGGGAAAGGATTCGCTGACGCCCAATACTCGCTGGGTATCTGTTATCAGGAAGGAAGAGGTATTAGTCAGGATTATGAAAAGGCGGTATACTGGTACAGTCTGGCTGCCGGGCAGGGCCATGCCAAGGCTCAATGCAATCTGGGTTATTGCTATTATAACGGCCTGGGTGTTGCGCAGGACAGCGAAAAGGCGGTGGATCTGTATACCAAAGCGGCCGAACAGGGAGTGCTGAAAGCACAATACAACCTGGGTGTCTGCTATGAAAACGGCAGCGGTTTTGCACAGGATTACGAAAAGGCGGTTTATTGGTATTCAATGGCTGCCAAACAGGGACACCCTGGCGCTCAAAACAATCTTGGGTTTTGCTATCATGAAGGGAAGGGTGTAACGCAGGATGACGGGATATCTTTTGATTGGTACATGAAGGCTGCCGAACAGGGGAATCCAGATGCCCAGTTCAACCTTGGGATGCATTATAAAAACGGAACGGGTGTTACACTGGATAATGAGAAGGCGGTTTACTGGTTCACGAAAGCCGCCGAGCAGGATCATGCAAGGGCACAGTTCAAGCTGGGATACTGCTTCAACAATGGAATAGGTGTTGCCCGGGACTACAACAAGGCCGCTTATTGGTATGCGCAGGCCGCCTTGAAGGGGCATACAACTGCTCAAAACAATCTCGCTGTGTTTTATAACGACGGGACGGGTGTTGAACAGGACTACGACAAGGCGGTTTACTGGTACATCAAAGCCGCCTTGCAGGGGGATGTGGACGCCCAGTTTAATCTTGGAAACCACTATGTGGACGGAACAGGTGTGGACCAGGACTACAGGAAAGCGGCGTATTGGTACCGTAAAGCTGCTGAGCAGGGACATGCAGATGCCCAGTACAATCTCGGTCTGTTCTACGATAAAGGAACAGGTGTGGTTCAGGATCACGGGAAAGCGGTCTATTGGTACGGCAAAGCCGCCGAACAAGGGTATGCCAAAGCCCAGCTTAATCTAGGTTTCCTCTATCAACTCGGCAAAGGCGTTGAACAGTACGAGGAGAAGGCATTTGGGTTATACCAGAAGGCCGCTGAACAGGGGGAGGCCACCGCCCGGTTCGATCTGGGCATTTGCTATTACGATGGGATCGGTGTTGAACAGGACTTCGCGAAAGCGGTTTATTGGTTTACCAAGGCTGCCGAAGAGGGATTGTCTAATGCCCAGTTCTATCTGGGCCAGTGCTATGATCAAGGTCAAGGTGTGCCAGAGGACAATGGAATAGCGGCAGAGTGGTATGCCAGGGCCGCCGAACAAGGGTATGCGGAAGCCCAGTACCATCTGGGTGCTAGCTATGACTTTGGCGACGGTGTTCCGGAAGACGATGGGAAAGCGATAGCATGGTACAAGAGGGCTGCGGAGCAGGAGCATGTTGAGGCTATGAACAATTTGGCATGGCTTCTGGCTACATGCTCGCAGGATGATTTGCGGAATGGTCAGGAGGCGGTTGCGCTGGCGTTGAAAGCGTGTGAGTTGACGGAGTGGAATGATCCAGGCTGCATCGATACCTTGGCCGCCGCCTATGCTGCCGCAGGCCGATTTGCGGATGCGGTGGAGTTGGAAAAAAAAGCGTTGAACAGTCCCGGTTTCGGTGCGACCCGCAGCGAAGGCGGCCGGATGCGATTGAAGTTGTACGAGGCCGGCCAGCCGTATCGTGATACGCCTGAAGGGATGCCCTGATCCGAAACTATACCTTGCCGCGGTAGTCGCGCGGTGTTTGGCCGGTTTCCCTCCGGAAAATGCGGCTGAAAGCCTGGGGCGAGCCGAAGCCGGCCTCCTCGGCCACGTCGGCAATGGAGAGGCTGGAGGTGCGCAGCAGTGCCATAGCGCGGTTGAGGCGGAAGTTCCGGATATAACTGCCGAGCGGGATGTCCTGTACAGTCCGAGGTATGCAAATGATCATAGTTACAGTTGTTGCATAGAGAAATAAAAGAATATTTACCCGGACCGTTCCTGGAATGCCGTTCTTTCTTCATGCCTATCTCCGTGTTGTACCATACTTCGGAAATTTCATGTCATAAACGACATGGTTTCAGGGGAGCAACCCGGGTTCCTTGTTCCCTGGACATTAGCTCTATTCCGTAGTGACGAAGGCCGATGGCCCGGCACGTAGGACTTCTCAAGCTGATGATCAACCTTGAAAATAAGCTTCTCTGACAGTTTTCTGCACTGCCGCCTGTATACTTCTATATGTTGGGAGCCGGATGGGAATATGACTGCGGTATCTGGTAATTCCGCGTGTAATTGAAAGAGAATATTTTATGAAACAAACTTACTTACTGAACATCATTGGAACATCCTTAATAATGTTCGTACTATCCGTTCTTACGTCCTCAGCTGCAGAACAGGTGTCCGAAATCCCGCTGGATCAGCTGAAGCATATTGGCGACTTCCCATCGGATGAAGCCTATTGGGAATATGCGGTTGATCAGTACGCCAACCTTAGCTGGAAAGACGCCAATACGCTTGGGGTTGAAATGCGCAGTGATCAGGCGACACAGGAAAAGATTAAAAAGTATCAGGCTATGCGCAGCGGCATGTTCATACACTGGGGCATCTGCTCCGTGGCTGATGGCATATGGAACGGGAAAAAGTTCAACACCATGCCGGAGTTCCTGATGTACCAGGCCGAAATTCCACGCGTCGGTTATGTGAAGGAGTATGGTGGCAAATTCAACCCGGTAAACTTTGATGCGGACCGCATTGCCCGGTTGGCCAGGGACGCCGGCATGAAGTACCTTGTGTTCACCGCGAAGCATGTCGACGGCTTCTGCATGTACAATTCAAAGTACACCAGGCTCGATGTAATAGATGCCACCCCGTTCAAACGGGACATTCTTCGGGAACTCGAAACTGCCTGTAAAAAACATGGCATTAAGCTGGGCATCTACTATTCGCAGGATTGGGACTGGCTTGAAGGCGGCCTGGGCAACAACAAGGAAGACAATGAAAAGAGTTACCGCTTCAACCATTGGGATCCTTCCAGCACTGAATTGGGAAGCAACCGGGAATATTTTCTAAAGAAAAGCCTACCGCAGATACGCGAACTGCTCACGAACTACGATATTTCCTACGTCTGGTTCGATGTCGGCGAAGAGCCCGATACGGTTGCTCTGGCGTTCTGGGAGACCGTTAAGAAATATGCCCCGGAAACACCGGTCACCGGTCGGATCGGCCGCGGAAACTACTGGGGGGAGGTGAATATTCCTGGCGATAACGGTTTCATACATGCAAAAGGATTTCCTCACCGGAATCAAGCTTGGGAAGGCTGCTTCACCATCAACCATAACTGGGGATTCAAACCGGATGATACCGACTGGAAAACCGCGCAGGATCTCACCTTTCTCCTGGTCCAGACGGTAGCCAGAGATGGTAATGCGCTGATCGATATCGGCCCCACCAAGCTGGGCGATGTTCCCCGGCCCGCAGTTGATGCGCTTGAAGGGATGGGAGAATGGCTTCAGGTCAACGGGGAGTGCATTTACGGAGTCGCACCCTGGTATATCGATCATGAAGGGCCGTTCACCTACGATGTCGAGGAATCATGGAAATCTGTAGAGCACGGCGGCAGCGTTCTCAAGGAAGATGACTTCTGGTTCACCCGAAGAGACAACGCCATCTATGTAATCAATCTGGCCAAATCGGATAATCGCAAGGTTGTGATCAAATCGCTCTCATCCGTCGCAAACCCCGGACAGATTGTCCAGCATGTCTCCCTGGTGGGCGGCGGCGAGCTGCCGTGGATGAACAGCTGGTATCAGAACGATCAGGGCCTGACGGTGACCCTTCCGCAGGAACTGCCTTCAGATATCGGCTTTGTTCTGAAAGTCGAGCTTTAGGCCTCCTGCGATACTCAAGGTAAGTGCAATTGGATGCGGAATGGCCGCGTGTGGTCGGGCAGCCAGCGTTGGTCATCCGTGACGGCGGGCGGTTTTCGTGAAGGTTTCCGGCGGAATCCCGTAGACCCGCTTAAAGACCCGCGAAAAGTGGTAGGGATCGGCAAAGCCAACCTCTTCCGCGACCTCTTTGACCAGCAGTCTTTGGTTGCCGAGCAGATCGGCGGCCTTGTTCATCTTTAACCGATTCAGAAGCTGCAGCGGGGATTCCTCCGCAAAGCGCCTGAAGAGCCGCGCGAGATACGCCTGGTCGACAAAGCATCCGCCGGCAGCTTCCTTAACGGTCGCGATGTCCTGGAAGTTCCGTTCGATGTGTTGTCGGCATCGCAGGTAGGTCTGCCACGCCGGCGATGCGGCCATGGCCGCATCCATGGCGGTGTCGTCGGTCATCAGGATCAACTGCCGAAGCAGCAGGGTGCACAGGGCATCGCGGTTGCGGCTCTGTGTATTACCGGTGGTGATCAGGTTTTCAAAGATGCTGCGGATGCGGAACGGTCGCGCCGCATACAGCGGAATGCCGCGCCTGAAGACGGTATGCTTCAGTAATTCCGTCAACTCATGGCCGGTGAAGCTGACGAAGTGTTTGAGCAGCGGGAATTCGGGATCGGTTTCAATGACGTGGGGCGTACGCGGGCCATAGTGGAAAATCATTCCCGGCCGCAGTACATAGTGATTTCCATGAATGCTGAGTGTGCCTATTCCGGCTGCGACGAATTCAATGGTGTGAAATTTGAAACTCTCCCGGTCGATCCGGTAATCCGGGGAGCACTGTTCGCGACCGCCACAGACCACCATCTGTCTGTGATCCTTTTTAGGAGTCAAATTCAGATAGTAATACTCTCCCGATGAAACCTGTGTGGATATGAATGAAGCTCTATTTTCTTCCATAAATGACCTTTTGTGCAAAGAGCCCGTTTTGCGATCTAATAAATAAAGAGTCAAATATATCCATTATCAGGTCAAGCCAATACATTGGCGAACCCGTCATTGCGTGTTACTTTCCACCATCGCTCAATATAGCTTTAAGCATCTGTTTGAGTGGATTGAGCATGGGAAGGCTGATCCGATATGGATATACATACCAAACCGTTGTTTGCCATGGCGCCGGATGCCATCGATCCCGGCAGTGTGCCGAACGTGACGCTGAGCAACGGTGAAACCATGCCGGTGCTGGGTATGGGTACGTTCGGATCCGACACCTATTCGGCCGATGAGATCGCGGATGCCGTCCTGGGCGCCGCCGAGTTCGGCCAGCGCGCGTTTGAGTGCGCCTCCGTCTATGGGAATGAGAAGGAGATCGGCGCGACGCTTAAGCATATTATGAATGGCGGTGTTGCGCGCGAGGAACTATTCATCACCTCCAAGGTATGGAACGACATGCATGGTGAGGGCGAGGTGATCAAGTCCTGCAAGCAGTCCCTGGCGGACCTCGGACTGGAGTACCTTGATCTCTATCTGGTGCACTGGCCCTTTCCCAACTTCCATCCGCCGGGGTGCTCGGTTGAAGTGCGCAGTCACAGCGCCTGGCCCTACATTCATGAAAACTACATGATGACCTGGGCGCAGATGGAACAGCTCGTCGAGACGGGACTGGTGAAGAGCATCGGCACCGCCAACATGACCATTCCCAAGATGAAGCTGCTGCTGCGCGACTGCCGTATCAAACCGGTGGTCAATGAGATGGAGTGCCATCCGCACTTCCAGCAGCCGGAACTGTTCGACTATCTCGTGGCGAACGACATCCAGCCTATCGGCTACTGTCCGATCGGCTCGCCGGGCCGCCCCGAACGTGACCGTACAGAAGAGGACACCGTCGATATCCAGGATCCCGTCATTATCGGTATCGCGAACAGATACAGGGTTCATCCGGCGATCATCTGCATCAAGTGGGCGCTTCAGCGCGGTTTGGTCGTGATTCCGTTTTCAACCAAGCGCAACCAGTATACCGCGAACCTGAAGGCTGCGCTGATGGCTCCGCTGTCCGACGAGGAAATGGAAGCCATTGGCGGGATTAATCGCAACTGCCGCCTGGTCAAGGGGCCGGTTTTTACATGGAAGGGCAGCCGCGGCTGGGAGGATCTGTGGGATCTGGACGGCACGATTGCACAGTGAATTGAACATAAAGACTCAAAGGACTCGAAGAGACACAAGGGGTTTCTTTTATATGCAGGACTCAAATCATGGGCTTCTTTATGAACTTGCTCGGCAGCTCTCAAGTATGAGCGAAGCGGGTGTGTATCGATTCAGCAGCAGGAGAAATGACGATGGTTGAGATTCTGAAGACCATGACGGGAGCCTATCATCCCGGCGACGGCATGAAACACGGTGAAATGCTGGTTCAGACCCAGGTATCGCTTCGTATGGGAGCAGGCGCCTTGGGCCTATGCGTTGATGAACAGCGGCACCTGCGGCAGGGTCGCGTTATGTTTTGACGAGGAGCTGGCCAACTTGACCGGATCAAGGGGTGTGTTTGTTTAAAGGATTGTACAAAGGAGAGAATGATGAGTGATTCGAAGAAGATACCGGTTGTGCCGCCGGGAATGGTATTAACGTTTGTGCTGGTGACGATCCTCTTCCCGCTGTGGGGATTCGCAAACGACATCACCAATCCAATGGTGGCGGCCTTCAAGAACATCCTGCTGCTTACCAACTTTGAAAGTTCGCTGGTGCAGGCGGCCTTTTACGGGGGGTATGCCCTCATGGCGATTCCTGCCGCGATCTTCATCAAGAAATATTCCTATAAGAAAGGCGTGCTGATCGGGTTGACGCTCTATTCCATGGCCTGCCTCATGTTTATTCCGAGCGGCATGGCGATGTCGTATCCGCTCTTTCTGCTCTCCTACCTGATCATGACCAGCGGGCTCTCCTTCCTTGAAACAACGGCAAATCCGTACATTCTCTCCATGGGGGACGAGCAAACGGCCACCCGCCGGCTAAACTTTGCCCAGGCATTCAACCCGATGGGATCGATTGTGGACATGTTCGTGGCGAGCATGTTTATCCTCGCGAACCTGAACGGTACCAGTGAGACGGCCCGCCGCCAGATGGAGACGCTGGCCAAGGACGGAATCCCTGTCCACCTGCAGGAAGTCAACAGCCAGATTGAGACCGCCGATCTGTTGAGCGAGGTGGTTGGAACGGAAAGCTGGCAGGAGAGTCGGAAACTGCTTAAAAAGGCCTCTGAGCTTTCGGCTTCGCTGCGTGACGGTACCTTCCTGCTCGACAACGCCCATGCATCGGAGGTGGATTCGGTTCGGCAAGCCCTGGCCGCCCAGCCTCAGGGCAACAAGTTCAAGGCGGCCGCCAACGCAGTGGCCGTAGTCCTCCAGGTTAAGGAAAAACCTCAACCCACGCCGGCCGAAGCCCGGCGCAATCAACTGTTCCTTGACGAGCGCGGATTGGAGCTCGCGGCAACTCTCGGCAAAGAGCAGCCGCTACTCGCCGAGGCCGGAGCTGACGCCTGGCAAAAGGCCGATGGATATTTGAACCAGGCCGTAGCCCCGGCGGCGGAACTGGCTGGATTGTTCGAGGTCGACACACCTTTGGACGCCGCCCGGGTGTCCTCGCTTGTCGCGACGGTCCGGCAGGATCTGACTGGCGCACAAAACGCGCTGGAAAGCATCCCTACAGCAGATCTTAAGGAATATGCTGCATCCGCCGGAACCGACCTGACCGCCATCCAAAAAGCGGATCTGGGCATCGTATCACTGCCCTATGCCCTGATGGGCGGCTTCCTGATTCTGGTGGTGATGCTTTTCGCATGGAAGCTGCCTGCCAGGACACAGCACGAGCACCAGGACGATCACGGCAATCTGGATGTAGGCGGTACGGTGAAGCGCCTCTTCAGGAATGCAACCTACATCGAGGGTGTCGTTGCGCAGACCTTCTATGTAGGTGCGCAGATCATGTGCTGGACCTTCATTGTGCAGTATGGCGCGCTCGAGCTGGGACTCTCCAAGTCCACTGCCCAGAACTGCAACATTCTCGCCATGATTATCTTTGTTTCCAGCCGTTTTATCTGCACCTTCCTGCTGCACTACATCAGTTCCGGCGCACTGCTTACGATTCTTGCCGCCGGCGCGATTGCGCTGGTTACGGGCACGATCTTCATCGAAGGTTATGCTGGGCTCTACTGCCTGATTGGCGTTTCCGCCTGCATGTCGCTGATGTTCCCCACCATCTACGGCATTGCGCTCGATGGGTTGGGTGACGATGCCAAGCTCGGTTCGGCCGGTTTGATTCTCGCCATCGGCGGCGGGTGCATCATGACTCCGCTGCAAGGCCGAATCATCGACCTTCCGCCGATTGATCTCGGTTTCATGGAACTTGCGAGTGTCCGCGCGTCGTTTGTTCTGCCGTTGATCTGTTTCGCCGTTATCGCCCTCTACGGCTGGCGCACATTCAGCATCCACCACAAAAAAGAAATAGCCTAATTCCTTACGGAGATAAGCATGCTTAAAGGAATCAATCCGATCCTCAGCCCTGACCTGTTGAAAATCCTCGCCGAGATGGGGCACGGCGATGAAATCGTGCTGGCCGATGCGCACTTTCCGGGGCACACGTTCTGTCCGAAGAACGTGCTGCGCGGCGACGGACTGCAGATTACGGATCTGCTGGAAGGGATCATCCCGCTGCTCGAACTGGACAGCTACGACGATCCGCTGATTATGATGGCGGCCGTCGAAGGCGATCTGCTTGATCCTCAAGTGGAAGCCGACTACCTGGCCGCGATCCGCCGACATGCGCCTGATGCGCCGGCGGTCAAACGCATCGGACGCTTTGAATTCTATGACCGTGCTGAAAAGGCCTTTGCCTGCGTTGTCACCGGTACGACCGCCAAGTATGGAAATATTATCCTGAAGAAGGGTGTAACCCCGTAGCGGGCTAAATGGAAGGAATGTTCATGAAGACCAGGGGGACGAATGATGATTCAGCGAAATAGAGCGATCGCGGCGGCACTGTTGATGGCTTCGGCCCCGTTGCTGCAGGCGCAGGACGGCGATAAGCCGCAGACGGACAAGGTGGAAACAAAGGAGCAGCACGATGCGCGCATGGCGTGGTGGAGGGACGCCAAGTTCGGCCTGTTCATTCACTGGGGCGTGTATTCGGTGCCGGCCGGGTTCTACCACGGCGAGCCGGTTAGTGGTATTGGCGAGTGGATCATGAACAGGGGCAGGATCCCGATGGCCGAATACCAGCAGTTCGCCAAGGACTTCAATCCGGTGCAATTCGATGCCGACGCGTGGGTCAGGATGGCCAGGGATGCCGGCATGAAGTACATCGTCATTACCAGCAAGCACCACGACGGATTCGCGATGTATCGGACCAGGGTCAACAAATGGAATATTATCGATGCAACGCCGTGGGACCGCGATCCGCTGCAGGAGCTTGCGGCCGCCTGCCGGAAATACAGCATCAGACTCGGCTTTTACTATTCGCAGGCGCAGGACTGGAACAATGGCGGTGCGGGCAACGATTGGGATCCCCTCCTGCCGCACGACATGGACGACTATATCGATAAAACCGCCGTCCCGCAGGTGAAGGAACTGCTCACCAACTATGGTCCGGATGTGCCTGCCGTCCTTTGGTGGGACACGCCCAAGGAAATGAACTATGAACGGGCCAGGAAGCTGTACGACACCGTTCAGGCTATCCGTCCGGACCTTATCACGAACAACCGGCTCGGCGGCGGATTCAAGGGTGATACCGAAACGCCTGAGCAGCATATCCCCGCGCAAGGATATCCCGGACGTGACTGGGAATCCTGCATGACCATGAACAACACCTGGGGTTTCAAGAAGGACGACGATGATTGGAAATCGACCTCAACTCTTATTTTCAACCTATGCGACATTGCCAGCAAGGGCGGCAACTATCTGCTCAATGTCGGCCCGACGAGCGAGGGACGTATTCCCCAGCCCAGCATTGAACGGCTGGCTGAAGTCGGTGCATGGATGAAAATCAACGGCGAAGCCATCTACGGGACTGTCGCCACGCCCTTTGGCGAGGAACTGGGCGAAGCCGTCAAGGGTGGGAAACTATTTGGCAGGGAAACGATGGTTTCCTCGGCCAACGACTGGCGCTGCACTTCCAGGCCCGGGAAGATCTATCCAATTATTTTCAAATGGCCGGAGGATGGCAGGCTGCTTCTGCCGGGTCTGAAAAGCAAAGTGACAAGGGCCTACATGCTCGCAACCGGGGAGAATGTGCCATTCAGCGCGAATCCCGACGGCGTGACCCTTGAAATGCCGATGACAGCGCCGGATGCGATCGCTTCCGTTGTTTGCGTCGAGATCGCCGATCAGGCCGCCCAGGTCGCTTCCAGGGAGGAAAAATAGCCCATGATCTCATCGAGAACCGCCATGTTGGTGGCCACGGTTTTTTCCGTGGCACTGTCGCCTGGAATGGCGCACGCGGTGGATTCCGTATCGATCGATACGCCGCCGGCGGTGAATGTGAACACGGCAGAGGAGCCGATGATGAACGGGAAATTCAAACCTACCTGGGACTCACTCCGGCAGTACGAGGTACCGGAATGGTTCCGCGATGCAAAGTTCGGTATCTGGGCCCACTGGGGGCCGCAGTGCCAGCCGGAGGCAGGCGACTGGTATGCGCGCCACATGTACAGGGAGGACCACTGGCAGTACAACTTCCATCTGGAACATTACGGTCATCCCTCCGAGTTTGGATTCAAGGATGTCATCCATGAATGGAAGGCCGAACGGTGGGATCCCGACAAGCTTGTGAAGCTCTACAAACGTGTCGGTGTGAAATATTTTTTTGCCATGGCCAACCACCACGACAACCTTGATCTGTGGGATTCGAAATACCAGCCGTGGAACTCCGTTGCCGTCGGGCCTAAGAAGAATATCATCGCAGAATGGGCCAAAGCCGCGCGTGAAAACGGACTGCCTTTCGGTATCAGCGTCCATGCTTCCCATGCGTGGAGCTGGTATGAATTCTCGCAGATGGCTGACACGAAAGGCGGCAGGGCCGGTGTGCCTTACGACGGCAGGCTGACCAGGGCCGATGGCAAGGGCACATGGTGGGAAGGTCTCGATCCGCAGGATCTCTACGCGCAGAACCATCCGCTGAGCGAAGGCGATGCACACGGTTCGGGCGAGCAGTGGAACTGGGGCAACGGAACCAGCCAGCCCGATCAGGCCTACTGCGAAAAGTTCTATAATCGCACCATGGATCTCATTAACAAATACCAGCCCGACCTGATCTACTTTGATGATACGGCATTGCCGTTGTGGCCCGTGTCCGATGCGGGCCTGAAACTGGCCGCCCATTTCTACAACTCCAGCCTCAGGAACAGTGACGGCAAGAGCAATGGCGTGCTGTTCGGCAAGGTTCTCACCGAGGAGCAGAAGCAGGCGCTCACCTGGGATGTCGAGCGTGGCGTGCCGCCGAAAATTGAGACGCCTGCATGGCAGACCTGCACCTGCATCGGTGGATGGCATTATGATCGTGGGCTGTATGAGCGGGGCGGCTACAAAAGCGCGCAAACCGTCATCCGCATGCTCGTCGACATCGTGAGCAAAAACGGCAACCTGCTGCTGGACATTCCCGTACGAGGCGACGGCTCCATCGACGAGAAGGAAGAAATGATTCTCGACGGAATTGCGGAATGGATGGATGTAAACAGCGAATGCATTTATGCCACGCGGCCATGGAAGGTGTTCGGCGAGGGACCGGTCAGTGAAGGCGCAGCCATCAGAGAGCAGGGCTTTAACGAGGGCAAAGGCAAGCCTTTCACGCCCGAGGATATCCGCTATACCGCCAGCAAGGATGGAAACACGCTTTACGCCATTGTCATGGGCTGGCCGGAGAAACCGGTGTCTCTGAAATCGCTCGGCACGGATGCTGGATTGGTAGAACGACCGGTTAAACAGATCAGGCAGCTCGGTTCACGATCCAGCGTTGACTGGAAACAGGGAGCGGATGCACTCGTGATTGAAACCACTCCGGCAGCGCCCAGGTCGGAAGCCCGTGCAGCGGCTGTTTATGAACTCAAGTTTTAACAAATAAATCAGGAGAAGACTAATTATGCAAAAAACATGGATTACTACGTTGCCTAAAATCGGCATTCGCCCCACGATCGACGGCCGCTACGGCGGTGTTCGCGAATCACTCGAAGACCAGGTCATGAACATGGCTAAGAGTGCCGCCGAACTGATTTCCGCTTCGCTTACATATCCTAACGGTGAGCCGGTTGCGTGCGTAATAGCCGACAGCTGCATCGGCGGGGTGGCCGAGTCGGCAGCCTGCGCTGAAAAGTTCGATCGTGAAAACGTGGGTGTATCACTAACCGTCACCCCATGCTGGTGCTACGGTTCTGAAACCATGGACATGGATCCGCTCCGCCCGAAGGCCGTGTGGGGATTCAACGGTACCGAACGCCCCGGTGCGGTCTACCTCGCGGCTGTGCTGGCTGCCCACGCGCAGAAGGGTTTGCCGGCCTTCGGTATATACGGGCGCGATGTGCTGGATGCGGGTGACACCACCATACCGGCAGATGTGCGTGAAAAACTGTTGCGCTTTGCCAAGGCCGGTCTGGCCGTAGCCATGATGAAGGGCAAATCCTATCTCTCTATGGGCGGCTGTTCCATGGGTATCGCCGGCTCGATTGTCGATCAGCCCTTCTTCGAAGACTATCTTGGCATGCGCGTCGAAGCGATCGATCTGACCGAATTCCATCGCCGCATCCGCGATGAAATCTACGACGCGGATGAATTCGAACAGGCGTCAGCCTGGGTGAAGGAAAACTGCAGGGAAGGGCACGATCCGAATTCGCCCGAAACCACCCGTTCGCGGGAACAGCTCGACGCCGAATGGGGGATGTCGGTCAAGATGGCGCTGATAACGCGCGACCTGATGTATGGCAATGACAAGCTCGATGAGATGGGCTTCAAAGAAGAGGCCCGCGGGCACAATGCGATCCTGTCCGGCTTCCAGGGACAGCGCCACTGGACGGATACCTATGCTAACGGCGACTTCCTTGAAGCAATCTCCAACAGTTCCTTCGACTGGAACGGCATTCGCATGCCGCGTCTAGTAGCTACTGAAAACGATGCGCTCAACGGTGTCCCGATGCTGTTCAGCTATCTGCTGACCAACACGGCCCAGGTCTTTGCCGATGTGCGCACCTACTGGAGTCCCGACGCTGTTAAGCGCGTTACCGGGTATCAGCTCGATGGCATCGCCAAGGACGGGCTGATACACCTGATCAATTCAGGCTCGGCTTCGCTCGATGGCAGCGGGCAGCAGACCAAGGATGGCCAGCCTGCCATGAAGCCGTTTTGGGAAATCACGGAAGAGGAGGCCCAGTCCTGTCTCGACGCCACGACCTGGCATCCTTCCGTCACGGAATACTTTCCCGGTGGCGGCTGGTCTTCGAAGTTCGTGACCAAGGCCGGTATGCCGATCACCATGAGCCGCGTGAACCTCGTCAAGGGGCTGGGGCCGGTGCTGCAGATAGCGGAAGGCTGGACCGTTGAACTGCCTGAAGAAGCTCACCGGCTGCTGGATGATCGCACCAACAACACCTGGCCGACCACCTGGTTTGTGCCCCGCCTGACCGGCGAGGGCGCCTTTGCCGATACCTACACCGTCATGGCGAAGTGGGGCGCCAACCACGGGGCCTTCAGCTATGGCCATATCGGTGCCGACCTGATCACGCTGGCGGCGATGCTTCGCATACCGGTCTTCATGCACAATGTTTCCGAGTCTGATGTCTATCGTCCTGCCGCATGGAACGCTTTCGGTACCCATGACATCGAAGGCGCCGACTTCCGTGCCTGTGAAACCTATGGGCCGATTTACGGGTGATGCTGCCGGGTTGGAGGGACGACCTTTGTGTCGTCCTTGGGCCGGGATATAGCCCGGCCCTTCATCGGTTCCTCAATAGTGCCAGGCTGAATAGGATAATGAAGGGGCTGAATGAAACACCTTATATTAGCGAGTACGCCGCTGTGCTGTAAGATGTTGTTTGTTTTCGAAGGAATGGCCGAGCGGTTCGGTAAGGGGATTGCGTGCCCGTGGCGGATTCGAGGTCGATATGGAATGGAAGGGCGGAAATCCGCAACCGCCAGGCTCCGTTCTCTCGCCGGCCGTGAACGCAAGCTGCGTTTGGGAGAGCGCCTGATTACTCTCCCGACGAAGTCCGGCAAGTCCTATCGCTTAGGTCCGATGCTTATTCTGGAGCATTAGCTCTGCAGGAGGGCGCTGCTCCGTCGGCGCCCTAAATTGCAAGGTGATGAAGTCAGACAGAGGTGTAGGGATAGAACGAAAGGTAAACATTCAGGTGTGATGGAGAAGACGAAAAAACGATTTTTCTATAGCCACAGGAAGTCGAGTGCACTGGTGGTCAGTGTTGCGCTTCATGCTGCATTCATTGCGATCGCCCTCACCTTTGTGGCCGTGAAGGTTTACATCAAGCCGGAACCTGTTTTCGAGGCCAAGGACATCAGGCGCCCGCAGATGAAACTGCGTAAACTGCAGGTGCCCGTCAAGCAGGAGAACAAGTTGCAGGCACCCAAGCTTCGCCATAACATCGTTGCAAAACCGAAACTGAAGGATGTCGCCATAAAGATGCCTGAGGTGATCGGTGTGCCGGGGGGGACCTATGGCACAGGCGAAGGGCTTGGAGGATTGGGATTCGGATTTGAGCTGCCGGATCTGTTCGGCGGCAACAAGCGGGGCAGCGGCAACGAGTTCCTGGGCCACTTCTATGACCTGAAACAGACCCGTAATGGGTCGCTGTCGGAAATCGGAAGGCTGGCTAAATCGGCGAGCTGGCAGGATGAGGATTTCCTTAACGCCAGGGAACTATACAGGAAGGAGATCCGCGATTTCATCAAAGGAGGATGGAAAGGTTACGGGCTTGAGGACTATTTCATGGCACGGCGCGAAAAGTTCGCCACCTCATTCATGATTCCTGAGATCAGCGCGAATGAAGCGCCCCGGTCCTTCGGGGTGGAGGATCAGGTCAATCCTATGCTGTGGATAGCCCTATATCAGGGAAATATGGTTGCGCCGCGAAGCGGCAGGTACCGTTTCGTCGGGCTGGGGGACGATATACTGGTCGTGCGCGTGAAGAAGGAGATGGTGATCGACGCCTGCTGGTCAGGCCTAACGGACTGGACCAGCAGCGATCCAGACAACCGGAAATACACGACCTATGAAGGACAGCGCCTGGTGATAGGCGATTGGTTCTTTCTGCATGAAGGCAGACCGACACCAATGGATGTGCTGATCGGTGAAGAGCCCGGCGGACGATGCTTTTTTCAGTTGTACATCCAGGAACAAGGTGTCGATTACGCCACATCGACAGATACCTATCCGGATCCATCGACGCAAAAGACCAATACCTTTCAGCGACCGATCCTTCCGATATTCAAAACCGCGCAGATCCCCGAAGAGGTGTTGGATAAGATGCAGATCAATCCCGAGTGGGCGACCGCCGATGGTCCCGTTTTTGGCGTGGAGAAGTGAATAGCTATGTAAATCAGGGAATGAGCGAGGCGGTGTTGTAGGCGCGGATACGATAGGTCGGTGGTGACGGGTCGGGCAGGTCGGTGTTCATGAACGAGTCGGCATCCGCGTCGAGATCGGCGGATTCGAGGTCGATATGGAATGGGAGGACGCAAAACCCGCAACCGCCACGCTCCGTTCTCTCGCCGGCCGTGAACTCAATCTGCGTTTGGCAGAACGCTTGATCACATTCCCGGCCCAGGCCAAAGCGACCTATCGTTTCGGGCCGGGTTCACCGCTCGAAAACAAGCACTCGTGAAGCAACGGCATCGCCGTTATTTTTCCACCTGCATCTTATAGAAACCCGTTGCATTCCCTGCATGGGGGCTGTCGAGGAAAAAGGATTGCGGGTAGAGCAGGTTGGTGGCAACTGGAACAAAGGGTGTCCTCAGGTTGCCGGTCCAGTAGATTGAGTAGGATCGGTTGGGAACGGATGGCCATGCGATGCCGATGCCGTCAATCAAATCGACGTGGAAATAGGAGTCGGGGTCGTAACGATCGGTACCGCACAACCATTCGTCATAATCGCTCATGCCATCGCCATCCTGATCGGCGTATGGGCTTATGCCTGCATTCCCGGGTGTCGGGGCAGCGGCGGTCCAGTTAGCCGGATCGAGACCGGACTCGCGGAAGACCAGACGCTCCAGCGAGAGGCCGTTGCCGGCGGCTGCCGGCCAGGGATCCTGATTGCCGTAGACGGTCTCATCTTCGATAACCCATGAATAGGGATCGCCGGGAAGATCCGGCAATTGTGGTCTTTCCAGCGAAATGGATTCACTGCGGTTGCTAAGCTTGCCGGACCATGGACCCAATATGCGTACGTTGCCGCTCAGTCCGTAGGCGGCCGTGAATGCGTTGCTGACAGCGGTATCGGTGGGGTCGAATCCAACAATGAGCAGGCTGCTTCCAGCCTGAAGCGTGGTGTCGTCCGGGAAGGTAAATTCCAGGCCGCCGGAAATGCGCCAGGCTTCGCCGTTTGTTTGCAGGATCACGCTGGACGTGGTCGGATTGTGGATTTCAATATACTCATCGCGCGTGTTGTCGTTGGTGCCGGTCGGTGCCGGTTGGTACATCACCTCGCTGATGCGCAGGCCGGGCAATGGCGCACTGTTGGCGGATCCTTGTGTGAGGCCTGATGTATACCAGTAGCCATCGTGAAAATTGTATGATCGCGTGTTTTCCTGCCCCTTGAAGCCAACGGCGTCCAGTACGCGATCGGCTTGACTGCCCGGCAGGTGGGACAGCAATACCTGCTCACCCGCCTTATCGATGCCGAATCCGGCAGAGATGGGATTGTGAAAGTCGGCGACTTCGCTGAATACGACGTAACTGTGCGCAGGTACGCCGATTGCAGGACAAGCCCATTTGGCGGGCACTGACGGATCGTCGCTGAGATAGCAGTCTGCAAGACTCATGGTGAAGGGCGCCGGATTGTATAATTCGATCCAGTCGTCGGAATCGTAATCCGGATGGGCCGGATCGCTGTAATCGGTATGAGCCGTGATCTCGTTCAGGATAAGCATGGGTGAGGGAAGGGGGTCCGGCGCGCCCGGGGAGCCGCCGATGTAGGCGCTGGCTTTCCAGTTTCCGGGATAGTCAAGGGCCCCTGACGCCTGGCCGGTTGTGGTGAGCGGAATCAGCGAATGGCCTGCTCCGGCAGCCGCCAGCGGCCAATAGCGGTTATTGTCATATTCAAACCATACGATTGCCGTCCCCCCGGACGCTGTTTTGAGTTTCAACTCCTCCCCGCCATTGGAGAGGGACCCTTCGTAAGCGCCGGCAATCACCACATTGGTCGAAAGGCCGTAACGGTTGCGAAAGTCCGCTGTATTGGTTGTGCCGATGACCAGGAGATACTGGCCCGGATCCAGCACAGTGCCAACCGGAAATGTAAAATCGATTCCCTCGGTAAAGGCTGCACCATCCAGGCGTATCGACTGGTTGGTGCTGGTGTTCTGAAGCTCTATGAATTCATAGTCGCTGCCCGCCGTCGGGTTGACCATCAGTTCACTGATACGCAGGTGACGCTGCATCTCCGCGGCATCCGATGATTCCGACGCGATAAACTCAACGGCCTCGGACCAGTGGCTCCACCGTCCCGAGTTGTCCTTCATGCGTACCCGCACCCGATAGGCGTGGCCGACCTTGAGGGCGTCGACAGGAATCGTGATGGGATTGCCGAATGCTGTCAGCTCGCCGCTTTCCCATTTGGCGCTGATTTCGTAGGGAGGTTCCTCGTTCGGAGCGTAAGCCGGCGCCGAGACGTCGAGCACCTCGCCGACGCGCCATTCGATGGCAGCGAAGGTGCCGGATCCCTGCGGGTCGGCAAAGTCGGAACTTAGGAATCTCAAGCTGTTAAGTGGATAGCCGGTTCGGCCGATGTAACTGATGCTGGGGGTATACGGGATATCCGCATCCGCCGCCAGTGCATCGAGAATAGCGCCGCGTTCGTCGATATAGTTCTTCATGAGCTGCAGGCACCCTTCAAAGTCGTTGCTGACTTCAGGTTCCTGCGTCCATTGATAAAACTCTCCTGTCTTAGCCTTTTCGGACAAAGAGGGGTAGGTGTAGATCGGATCATCCATCTTGGGGTTGTAGTCCCACATGGCCCGGTCGGCGTCGAGGAACGACGGACTGACGCCCGGATCGCGCAGGAGCCCCGCCTTTTCCTCGATCAACTGTCCTGCCTGATCCTGGTTGTACAACAGATCGCGGATTTCACGGATACGGTTGCGGAAAGCCATGCGGAATACCGCGCGCGTGGTGCCCGGGAGCGTCAGGTCGGTGCCGTTGGAGCCGGCGTCCAGGATGCGCGAAGCGAGCGCATTCAAACCGCCCCACTCGGTTTTGTACATGTTGTCTGCCCATGTCAGATCCAGGTCCCATGGCATGACACGCCACAGGCCCGTTTCGGGATTGCGGTAATAGAAATAGTTCTTGCCGTTGTTTATGTCGTAATGGTGGATGGCCTGGATGATGGTCTGGTAGGAATAGTAATCGTCAAGGTACCAGTTAGACGTCCACCAGGCATCGCTCGCACCGCTGTAATTAGAGAGAATATAATTTAAGTCGGATTTGTTTGAAGGTCCAAGAGGGCCGAGGTTGTTCAATTCGCCCGTTCCGTATTCCATCTTGTAGAGGTTTCCATCCGGTAGGTTGTGTTCGTCGAGAAAGCGTCCGTCCAGTTGTTCGACCGCCAGATAAAGGCCCCAGAAGTCGCCTTCATATTGTTCGGCACTCGATTCCTCTGCATCATCAATGATCCTGAACTGGAGGAATGCGGTGTTGAAGGACGGGACTCCGGCGAGATTGAATAAGCGGCTCCCGACCGACTCGAACATACCTTGCTCCCCGCGATGCCAGCCGTCTCTCTGCTGGATGCAGGCGCCCAGGTTGAGCTTGGTCCATTTCGTGTCATATTTCTTTCCGTAGTCGTCACGCATCTGGAAGTCATGCCCGCGGTTGAAGTCGAACTTCCACATGTTCTTGACCATGGCATAGCGCCATGCGCCCCCGCGTGCGCGATAGTGGATGTGGTCATAAACCTTACCATCGTACACGAGCGTTCCGCTCCACTTGTAAAGGTCACCCCAGTAGTGCTCGAACCAGGTGGCGTTTTCGACATCCGTGTTTCGGGAAAGCAGGTGGACTGCCGGGAGCCGTCGCATGATATTTGTATCAAAATCGAGGGATGCAGTGATGCCCGGCTGGACGGCTCCCTGCCAGGCTGGAACCCCGTCGTAGCAGAAATAGGCGAAGTTGGGCTGGGGGTCGTCTGCGTATGGAACCGTCAGGTTGTTCGCCAGGCTGTCTTCCGCGGCGATGCGGTAGCGGACGAGATTGCGATGCGCCTGGCAGGCCGCGGGCATTTCAACCGTATAGACCGCATCACCCGGCAGCGCATCACCATGGGTGCCATCGTCATACATTGTGAGATCGGTCCAGTCGGAAAAATAGGTGGCATTGGTAGATCCATCCGGGAGCTGAATCGGAATATAGTTCCCTGGTTCAACCAACTGGTACTGGAGCACCACGGAGGAGACGCCGTCGGAATCGGTCACCTTGGCGGTGATGGTCACTGTATCGGAGCTGGTCGGCTGGCTGGGTTCATGTTGAACCTGCCGGATCAGCGGCGGGATGGTGGCCGTATACCGGTAGGCTGCATTCTGTGCAGCGGGTGTCGGACCGTTGGTTCCACTGGAGCGCCAACTGCCGCCGAGGTCGTTGTCCAGCTCCGGCTGAATCAATTCGATGGAGGCATTATAGCGCTCCATACCGCTTCCCCATGGAATGCCCAGGGTGGGCCATGGGAAGCCCAGTCGGTAATCCACGCGGTCCATCCGCATATCGGCAGCATCGTACAGTTCGATCTCCTCCCCGTCGTTTGACAGTCGCCCATCCCACGGGCCGAACGCGGTTGTTCCGTAGGTCGAGTTGAGCACGGCGGGATTCCTGGCGATTACGACAAAGCCGTGAGCCGGTATGGCAGCGCCCTGCGGAAATGTGTATTCCACGGCGTCGCGCAGCCTCCATCCGGAAAGGTCGACGGCTTCGCCATCCGTGTTATGCAGTTCAATGAACTCCTCAAAACTGGTTTTGTCCGCGGGATCGTAATGGATCTCATTGATCACAATCCCGGCCCATACCGTGTTTGTAAAAACTACCAGCCCGGTTGCAAAACGGCCCAGCCGGAGGTAACGCGTCCGCAGTTTCAACGTGGTTTTGATATCGTGTTTCATAGGTGACTATTCATCCAGCTACAGGCAACCCGTAAAGTACTATTGATCTACCGTATATACAAACCTCATGTTTGCCGGCGTCTTCACGCATGAGCAGGTTGCACGATGTCCGCTGGATGAAAGACAGGAGACTCAAACGGGCCTTAAAAAGGCTGCGTTCAGGGCTGGATGGATGCGGTGCCGGAGTAGGACGAACAGCCGCCGGCTATTTCCCGTAGAGCGCGGTATGGAGGAAGCCGGCCTCAGCCCTTGGCCTTGCGGAATGCACTGGGGGATGATCCTATGATACGATTGAACTGGCGGGTGTAATAATTGCTGTCGTTGAAGCCGACCTCCATGGCGATCTCGGTGACAGACAGATCGCTGTTGCGGAGCAGTTCCATTGACTTCTGGATCCGGAGCCGGATCAGGTATTCGATGGGGGACTGGCTGGTGGCCTTGCGGAAAACGCGCATCAGGTTGCTGCGCGACATGTGCGCGGTCCGGACCAGCTCGTCGAGGGTCCAGTCCTTGGCATAATCGTTTTCCAATGCACCAATCACACTGCCGACACGCAGCAGGGCATGCGCCTCCGTGGTCTCGGTCCGGGTATAGGCCCGCGACAGGTAGGCCATCAGCTCAAGCAGCTTGGCCCTGAGGACCACCTCGTGACCGGGCTGCTCCATTTCGCACTCCTGCTCCATCTCATCGGCCAGCTGTTCGACGCGCGCCAGGGGAACACGCTTCAGGTGCAGGCGGCTCGCAAAGCGGTGCTGACGGCGATAGGCCGGCTCGAGCATGAACATGGCGCAGTATCCCGGCATCTTGCGGAGCTCGCCTTCCGGCAGGTCGATCTTATCCGGATCATACATGATATTGATCAGGTCCAGCTCTTTGCGCTCATAGAAATAATGCCGCTGCCGCCCCTGCAGCAGGAATACATCGCCGGCGGTCACCGGAAACTCCTTGCCCTCCAGCCAATGCATGGCGCTGCCGCGCGTCACAATAACCAGCTCGCAGAAATCGTGGCAGTGCTCAACTTCTGTCAGATCGTGCGGGTGCGAAGGGGAATGTGCCGCATCTGTGCGGACGCGACGAACCGCCAGCGGAAAGCCTGAAAGCCCGAAATAGTGAATTCCATCTGCAATAACCGATTTCATAATGATGAGAATATAGTGCTATAAGTTGGGAATATATTCAAGGCGCTGGTGTGGCGAATATGAAAAATTACACCATAGAAATTTAGCGAGGAAAGACGAATGGATTATTTACTGGGGATAGACGTAGGCAGCTCGTCGGTGAAGGCATCGCTGCTGGATGCTGCATCCGGCACCTGTGCCGGCAGTGCCTTCTACCCGAAAACGGAGCAGAAGATCGACTCCCCGCAGCCCGGTTTTGCCGAACAGGATCCGCAGTGCTGGTACGACTGTGCCCGCGATGCGGTCCGGGACGCCATGCGCGAAGCCGAAGCACGGCCGGAGGACGTCAAAGCCGTCGGCATTGCCTACCAGATGCATGGGCTGGTCTGCGTCGACAACGCGCAGAACGTGCTGCGGCCGTCGATCATCTGGTGCGATTCACGCGCCGTACCCTACGGTGAGGCCGCATTCGATGCGCTCGGCGCCGAACAATGCCTCGGCCACCTGATGAATTCACCGGGTAACTTTACCGCTGCCAAGCTGGCCTGGGTCAAGGAACACGAGCCGGACGTCTATGCGAAGATCGACAAGATCATGCTGCCCTGCGACTGGCTGGCGATGAAGCTCACCGGCGATGCCCGCACCACCGCCTCCGGTCTGTCCGAAGGCATGTTCTGGGATTTCAAGGACGAAGCACCCGCAGAGTTCCTTCTCGACCACTTTGGATTTGATGCGGCGTTGCTTGCCGATATCGTACCCACATTTGGAAACCAGGGAACGCTGACCGAAGAAGCGGCGGCCGAATTCGGCCTGGCCGCAGGCACGCCGGTTTCCTACCGAGGTGGCGATCAACCCAACAATGCGCTCTCGCTGAATGTGTTGAATCCAGGCGAGATCGCCGCCACTGCCGGCACCTCAGGCGTGGTCTACGGCGTAACCGATGCGAAGCAGTATGATCCGCAGTCGCGCGTCAACACCTTTGCGCATGTGAACCATTCCCCCGGCGACCCGCGGCTGGGCGTGCTGCTCTGCATCAACGGCACCGGCATACTGAACGCCTGGACCAAGCGGCTGCTGGGCGATATCTCCTACAAGGAGATGGACGAGCAGGCGAACGCGGTTCCCGTCGGGAGCGACGGCGTCACCATTCTGCCGTTTGGCAACGGCGCCGAGCGTGTACTGGGCAACCGCAACATCGGAGCACAGATCGGTGGACTTGATTTCAACCGTCACGGCCGTCCCCAGATCTGCCGGGCCGTACAGGAGGGGATTGTATTTTCCTTCATGTACGGCATGGAGGTGATGGCGGAGACCGGTATTGAAATGAAAACCATACGGGCCGGGTTTGCCAATATGTTCATGAGCGATGTGTTCTGTGAAACACTTGCCGGCGTGAGTGGCGCCACGATCGAACTGTACGAAACCGACGGCTCACTCGGCGCGGCGCGCGGTGCGGGAATCGGCGCCGGCCTCTACGGCTCGTTCGACGAAGCTTTCGCGAATCTGGAACTGAAAAAGAAAATCGAACCGGGCCAGGGGGCATATGCGGAAGCCTATGCAAAATGGAAGCAACATCTGGAACAGGTATTGGGGTAG
>JBNLDM010000007.1:0-36080 GCA_050304335.1 Pontiella sp. | reverse complement strand
CAGCACGTTGACCGCCGACGCGTTGGCTGCGCGGTCTTCGATGATGATTCCTACAAACCCCAGTCTTTTTTCCATGTCATGCCTCCAAAAGAAAACTCCGCGGCGTTTCTGCGGCGGAGTGTTCTCCCGGATCGGTCCGCAACGCGGGCCTCGGGGTCTGAACTGTTCCGTTCGCCTTGGCTCAGGGCGGGGCCCCTTACCGCAGAAAACCGGCCGGACAACGGGTCCGGAAGTTAAACCTTGTATACCTGTCGTTCCTTGTATTTCGTGTGCAGCAGTTCGTGCGCCTTGTGGCTCAGCGGCTCCCCGAGGAAATCGTCGTAGATTTTTGCGATCATCGGATTGTGGTGCGAGCAGCGCCGGACGCTCTTTTCATCGTCGCTGTAGATGCCGGCGGTGCGCTGCAGCCGGATTTCGTCCGTTGCACCATGGGGCTGGCCGCCCCCGCCGATGCATCCGCCGCGGCAGGCCATTACTTCGATGAAATGCCAGGGCATGTCGGCGCCCTTTTTCCTGGCTTCACGCACCTGATCGAGCACCGCCTCGACGTTGCCCATCTGGTGGGCGATGGCCACGCGGATTTCCGTGCCCTTGATATCGATGGTGGCTTCCTTCACACCTTCAAGGCCACGGACATCCATGAAATTGACGTCTTCCAGGTCTTCCTTGGTGATCAGGTAGTACGCCGAGCGCAGGGCCGCTTCCATGACACCGCCGGTTACGCCGAAGATGGTGCCGGCTCCGGTGTATTCGCCGAGCAGGCTGTCGACCTCTTCCTCCGGGAGGGAGGCGAAGTCGATGCCGGCCTGCTTGATCATGCGGGCGAGCTCGCGGGTGGTCAGCGCCACGTCGACATCCTGGAAGCCCGTCGAGCTCATGTTGTCGTCGCGCGATACCTCGAACTTTTTCGCGGTGCACGGCATGACGGAAACCACAAACAGATCCGCGGGATCGACCGCGGCCTGTTCGGCATAGTAGGTCTTGGCCATGGCGCCGAGCATCTGCTGCGGCGATTTTGCCGAAGAGAAGTTCGGGATGAAGTCGTTGGCATATTTTTCCATGTAGTCGGTCCATGCCGGACAGCAGGAGGTAATCTGCGGCAGTACGCCGTCGTTGGTGACCCGCTGCACGAATTCGCTGCCTTCCTCGAGGATGGTCAGGTCGGCGCTGAAGTTGGTGTCGAACACGGCGTCGAAACCAAGGCGGCGCAGGGCGGTGTACAGCTGTCCGGTAGCCAGTGCCCCCGGCTCCATCCCGAACGCTTCGCCGATGGCGACGCGAACCGCCGGCGCAATCTGCACGACGCAATGCTTCTTCTCATCCTTGATGGCATTCCATACCGGACGCGTTTCATCCTTTTCATAGATCGCGCCGACCGGGCAGTGGGCCGAGCACTGGCCGCACTTGATGCAGGGGCTTTCGTTCAGGTTTACGTCGGCTGCCGGCGCCAGACGGGTGCCGTCGCCGCGGCCGATGAATTCGAGTGCATGCACGCCCTGCATGTCCTGGCAGACGAGTACGCAGCGACCGCATTTGACGCATTTTTCCGGGTTCAGAACGATCGACGGGGTCGATCGGTCCGGCTCGATTTCAGCAACGCGCTTTTCGAAGGTGATTTCGCGGATGCCGAAGTCGGATGCGAGATCCTGAAGTTCGCAGTTTCCGCTGCGACCGCACTGCAGGCAATCGTTCGGATGCGTGGACAGAATCAGCTCCAGCACCGTACGGCGGACTTCCACCACGTCGGGGGTGTGGGTCAGTACTTTCATGCCCGGGCCGACGGCCGTGGCGCAGGCGCGCAGCATTTTCGGGGAGCCTTCGACCTGAACCACGCAGATGCCGCAGGCGGCCCAGGCGTCGAGGTCGGAGTGGTAGCAGAGTTTCGGAATTTCAACGCCGACTGTCTTGGCGGCATTCAGAATTGTTGTTCCCTGCGGGACGGTTACGGGAATTCCATTGATTTCGAGTTCAATCATAGACATTTTCATACTCCTTATCCCTTGAGGATTGCGTCGAATTTACATTTCGAGAAGCACTGGCCGCACTTGATGCACTGTGCCTGGTCGATGGTGTGAACCTGCTTGACCTCGCCGCTGATGCAGTTGACCGGGCAGACGCGGACACAGGCGGTGCAGCCCACGCACTTTTCCTCGACGATCGTATAGGACAGCAGATCCTTGCATTTGCCGGCCGGACACTTCTTGTCGATGATGTGCGCCCGGTATTCATCCTCGAAATATTTCATCGTGGACATGATCGGATTCGGTGCGGTCTGACCGAGGCCGCAGAGCGAAGCCTTGCGCATGGCATGGGCGAGCTCCTTGAGCTGCTCGAGATCCTCCATGTTGCCCTGTCCCCTGGAGATCTTGTCGAGAATGTTGTAGTTGGTGCGTCCGCCGATCCGGCAGGGGGCGCACTTGCCGCAGGATTCGTCGACCGTGAATTCGAGGTAAAACTTGGTGACGTCGATCATGCAGTCGTCCTCGTCCATGACGATCATCCCGCCGGAGCCCATCATGGACCCGATGGACTGGAGGCTTTCGTAGTCGATCGGAACATCGAGGAACTCTTCGGTGATCACTCCGCCGGACGGTCCGCCGGTCTGGGCGGCCTTGAATTTCTTGCCGCCCCTGATGCCGCCGCCGATATCGTAGATGATTTCGCGCAGGGTGGTGCCCATCGGGACTTCGATCAGTCCGGAATTGTTGATCTTGCCGGTGAGGGCGAATACCTTGGTGCCCTTGGTGGTCTCCGTGCCGATGCTGCTGAACCACGCGCTGCCCTTCAGAATGATCATCGGGATGTTGGCCCAGGTTTCAACGTTGTTGATCACGGTCGGTTTGCCCCAGAGTCCCTTGACGGCGGGGAAGGGCGGGCGTGGAATCGGCATGCCGCGCTTGCCTTCGATCGAGGCGAGCAGGGCGGTTTCCTCGCCGCAGACAAAGGCGCCGGCACCGAGGCGCAGCTCAATGTCGAAACTGAAGTCCGAGCCGAGAATATTGTCGCCGAGCAGGCCGTAGTCGCGGGCCTGGGCAATGGCGTTGTTCAGGCGGTTGATGGCAAGCGGATATTCCGCGCGGATGTAGATGAAGCCCTGGTTGGCGCCGACGGTGCGGCCGGCGATGGCCATGGCTTCGAGAATGGAGTGGGGGTCGCCTTCGGCGGTGGAGCGGTCCATGTAGGCACCCGGATCGCCTTCGTCGGCGTTGCAGACGACGTATTTCTGATCGCTTTCGGCATCCTTTGAAAACTTCCACTTCAGACCGGTCGGGAAGCCGGCGCCGCCCCGGCCGCGCAGGCCGGAGGCCTGGAGCTCCTCGATCACCCCGTCGGGCGTCATCTCGAAGATCACCTTTTCAAGGGCGGCGTAGCCGTCGCGGGCGATATATTCGTCGATGTATTCGGGATTGATTACGCCGCAGTTGCGCAGCACGATGCGCTTCTGCTTCTGATAGAAATCGATCTCGTCGGCCTTGCCCTGCTGCGCCTTGTCATAGAGCAGGGCTTCCACCTTGCGGCCCTTGACGATGTGCTCGGACACGATTTCCTTGGCGTGTTCCGGACCGACTTTAACGTAGAAGGATTCATCGGGCAGGATTTTGACAATCGGACCCTGTTCGCAGAAACCGAAGCAGCCGGTCTTCACAAGCTGGGCTTCCGCTTCGACACCCTGCTCCTTGAGTTCCTTTTCAAGCGCGGCATAGAGCGCGGCGCCTTTGCTGGATTCGCATGCCGTTCCGGCACAGACGAGAATATAGTTTTTGTATGCCATGGTAGTGCCTGCCTAGTTGATGATATCTGCTGCGGGTTTGTCGAAAATATGGTCGCTCACCAGCGATTTGCCGATGATGTGCTCGCGGACGATGCGGCGGGCGACACTGCCGTCGACGTTGCCGTAAATGACGCGCGGCATGCCCGGGACATCGACTTCAACCGTGGGTTCGGAGAAACACAGGCCCATGCAGCCGGTTTGCGTGATTCTGGTATCCTTGATATCGTGGTTGTCCAGCTCGTCGAGGAAGGCATCGAACGCCTCCTTTGCGCCGGCGGCAATACCGCAGGTGCCCATGCCGATAATGATCTGCGCCGCCTTGTCGTTGCTGTCGCGCTGCGTCATCTCTTTCTTTTTCGATTCGCGCAGTTTGCGCAGTTCTTCGAGTGTCATCTTAGCCATGCTGCCCACCTTTCGTTAAATTTTTTATTTCCGGCTTTTGATTGCCGATGTATGGAACTCAATCGCCGTTGGGCTCTCGAGCGGGTAAGGGCGGAGCCCTTCCGCAAATCGGAATTCGGCAATCAACAATCCACAATCTCCCTCTCGTTCCCCTGTATGAAATCTCTCAGCAAAACCAGGCTTTCCATCTCGTTCAGGTCGCCGAGCGCCTTGGTCAGCCCGTTCTTGCTCAATGCGTATTCTTTCCCGTTTACACGGCGTTTAATCGTCAGGTTCCCTTCGAACCCGTAGGACATCAATGTGACCGCCGCCATCGTGAAGCTCCCGAATTCCGGAACATCGACGTGGTTCCGGTCCAGCTGGAAGGTCACCGTGGTGCCCGCGCCTGCTTCCGATTCGATCGCGACCGCCCCCTCAGTCATTTCGGCAGTCTGGTAGAGGAAGGGCAGACCCAGGCCCACCTTGCGGTGCCGGTGCTTCCGGCCTTCCGTGAAGAACGGGTCTTTGGCCTTCTCAAGCGTCTCCGCATCCATGCCCCTGCCGTTATCCGCGATCACCACGTTAAGATTTGAGTTTGTCTCCTCTACTGTAAGCGTTATCTGCGAAGCCTCCGCCTCGATCGAATTCTGGACCAGGTCCGTAATCATGTCGCAGAGCGTCGCGTGCATGTTGTTACTGCATACTGCGTATTTCGTATTGCTCGTCTGCGACTCAATACGCAGTAAGCAATAAGCAGTACGTCCTCATTTCCCCTCAAACTGGTCGATGATCTTGCCGATCTGCTTGGTGGTCACGCCGCCGAACACTTCGCCGTTGACGGTCAGTACCGGCGCGAGGCCGCAGCAGCCGATGCAGCGGACGGCTTCCACGGAGAATTCACCGTCTTCGGTCACGGTGTTGATGCCGACGCCCAGCTTGCGCTCCAGTTCCAGAATCAGATCCTCGCCGCCCTTGAGGTAGCAGGCTGTGCCCATGCAGACCGCGATCTGGTTGCGGCCGGGCTTGGAAAGCTTGAAGAAGTGGTAGAACGTGATGACGCCGTAAATCTTGGCTACGGGAATATCCAGGGCGTCGGCCACTTCGAAGGCGGCTTCGCGCGGAATGTAGCCGAACTCTTCCTGTACGCGGTGCAGGACCATGATCAGGTTGCCGGGCTTCGAACGCCACGCTTCAATGAAGGCTTCGATTTCCGGCGTCAGCATTTTTTCTTTTTCAGCGGTTGCAGTCATATGTTTTCCTCAGCGGTGGCGACCTTTATTCGGTGCTTTAACTTCCCCTGGCCAGTCGTGGAGCAAAACCCCTTTTGCGTCCCCATGGGTTGGCGGCGGGTGACCGGTTAAATCCATGACAACTGACACCTATTTCGTTCAAAGAGGGCGGCAATATACGGGTGCCTTAGTGCGGGTAAATAAAAAAAACACAAGATACGTATTTTATACGCCATGTAGGTAATATAAATGACAATAAAACGCCATAAATTGAACGTTTAAGTTATTGAAATGACAATTAATGTTATCCAAATAACGATATATAAGGTTGAGCTCGTGCGTGGAATGGAGTAGGAGAACATTAATTCACGTGTGAAACCCAATTAAGGTATTTTGATTTATGATGTTAAAACAGATTGTTGATGAACTGGAAGCGACACCGGTATTTACTCCGGAAGGATGGGACGAACTTGATGTGGGCTCCGTGTTTGCCTCGGACTTGATAAGCGATATCCTCGTCAGCGACGGGCATGATCAGCTGCTGGTCACTTCGCTGACGACGCCCCAGGTGGTACGCACGGCGTCCATCGTCGGGGCGGTGGCTATCGTGCTGGTGCATCGCAGGCAGGCGCCCGCCGGCCTGGAGGCCGCGGCCCGGGCCGAAGGGATTCCATTGTTCCGCTGTACGATGCCGAAATACGATGCGTGTGTACGCATCGGCCGGATGGAGGATGCGCCATAAACACCGATGTACCCCAACTGCAGGACAGTTCAGCCCTGCGCATACAGGTGCTGGCCTGTGATCTGAAGATACGCGACGTAATGACCTCGAAGGTCTTTGCCGTGTCGCGCAACTGTACCGTGGGGGATGTGCGCGAGATCATGCGGAACAACGGCATCAGCGGGGTGCCGGTGGTCGACGACCGCCATGTGGTCGGCATCATCAGCATGAACGACATCGTTACGGCGATGGAGGAGAGCCGCCTGCAGGACTCCGTGATGAAGCACATGACGACCGACGTACAGACCCTAAGCGGCGAACTGCCGCTCTCCTTTGCCATATCGGCCTTCAGTAAACACTCCTTCCGCCGCTTTCCCGTGGTCAACCAGTGCAATGAACTGGTCGGCATCATCACGCCGCGGAATATCAATCTGGCCCTGATCCGGGAACTGTCCCGGCAGCTGGACGAGATGGAGGAAGGGTTTGCCCCGGTCGCTGCGCCGTCCGGCGGCTCCGCAGTCTTTCACCGGGCCTACCGGTTGACCCGCTACGACTTCGAGCACGCCGGCATGGTTTCCGCCGAGCTGAAGCGGGAACTCAAAAAACGGGGGGTCAGTCCCAGGATCGTTCGAAGGGCGGCCATCGTGAGCTATGAACTGGAGATCAATATCGTCGCCCATTCCCATGGTGGAACGGTTACGCTGTATATCGACGATCAGCGGATGCGCATCACCGCCATCGACTTCGGTCCCGGTATACCGGACATCGAAGCGGCGATGAGCGAAGGCTTTTCCACGGCCAATGAATGGATCCGCTCTCAGGGATTCGGAGCGGGCATGGGATTGCCTAATGCCCGGCGGGTTTCCGATGAGTTCGAGATACAGTCGGGCTTCGAGATGGGGACCATGGTCAAGGCCATTGTATATCTGCAGAAGCATGCACAGGAAGAGGGTCAGGGGGAGGATGATGAAAACAAGTGAATTGGAAAAACTGGGTTTTGAATGCCTGCAGGATCGGTATGAAGATGGAGAGGTGGCCGGCGGCTATACCTCCGACCTGCTCAGCGATGTAATGGCGAACCTGAATGAAAACCAGGTCCTCATTACCATCCAGGCCCATAAGAACACCGTCGCTGTTGCGTCGCTGATGGATGCGGCAGCGGTTGTCTTCTGTCACGGGCGCAAAGGGACGCCCGACGTGGTCGAGGCCGCAGCGAACGAGGGACTCGCGTTGTTCAGTTCGCCGGAAAACCAGTTCGATACCACCTGCCGGATCGCGGCTGCGCTGAAGTCGGGGCAAACGGATGAAAGCGCGGATTGATTTCCATATCCATTCGTGTCTATCCCCCTGCGCATCACTGGAGATGTCGCCGGGTGCGATCGTGGCACGGGCCAAGGCGGCCGGGCTGGACTGCATCGCGCTGAGCGATCATTGCTGTGCCGCGAACCTGCCCGCATTCCATGAAGCCTGTCAGGCTGCCGGCATGCCCTGCCTCTACGGCATCGAGGCCAATACCGACGAAGACGTCCATGTACTCTGCCTTTTTGATGAATTGAGCCCTGCGCTAGACTTCGGGGAAACCATCTATTCCTCCCTGCAGGATTTTCCCAACGATCCGACGCGGTTCGGCGATCAGCCGATCGTCAACGCCGCCGGAGAAATCACCGGCTTTGCCGGCAAGCTGCTGATCGGATCCACGGCGATTTCATTTTTCGATCTGGTGCCGATGGTGCTGGAGGCCGGTGCCCTGTGCATACCCGCCCACATTGACCGGAGCTGCTTCGGCGCACTGGCGCATCTCGGTTTCCTGCCGGATCTTCCCTACAGCGCAGTGGGCGTTGTTGCCGACCGCATCCCGGATGAGGCCCGTCCGTGGCCGGTGGTCCGTTTTTCGGATGCCCATCAGCTCCTCCGGCTGGGTCGCCGTTTCACGGAGGTGGAGGTGGAGGCTTTTTCGGTAGCCGCCTTCCGCACCGCATTTTCCGAACAGTTACGAATGGAGAGCAGACCATGAATACAAACCAGGAAGTTATTCGGCGGCTATCCCGCTATCGCAATGTCATGCGCAAGATGAAGGCGCTGGGACTCGTCAAGGTATTTTCGGACAACCTCGCCGACGCCGTCGGCGTTTCGCCCTCGCTGGTACGCAAGGACTTCTCGATGTTCAATCTTACCGGCAACAAGCGCGGCGGCTACCGGATCGAGGATCTCGTGGCCCGGCTCAACGTTCTGCTGGGGAAGGATCAGAAGCAGAAGATCGTCATCATTGGATGCGGCAAGCTTGGGCAGGCGCTGATGAACCACAACGGGTTTCCCCGCGTCGGCATCCGCGTGGTCGCCGGCTTTGATTCCGATCCCGCCGTCCTCAACCCCGATGCGCCGATTCCCATCCTGCACATCAAGGAGATCAAGGAATTCATTACGACCAACCAGATCCGCGTGGCCGCACTCACCGTGCCCGAGCCCGCTGCGCAGGGAATGGTGGACACCCTCAAGAAAACCTGCTGCAAGGGCGTGATTAATTTTGCCCCGATCTCCCTGAAAAGCTCGGAGGATTTTCTGGTTCACAACATGAACATCGAGCAGGAAATCGAAAACCTGTTCTACAACATCCATTTTGCCGACCGGGAAGCGTCCGAAAAATAGATTGAAACACATGGTTGCACCGGAGGCGGGCACGTGTGTAAGAATCAGCAACACACGTGAACAAGCCAACAAGGGAAAAACCATGAAATTCAAAGTAGATGAGGAAACCTGCATTGCCTGCGGCGCCTGCGAAGAAACCTGCCCGGAAGTATTCGAGGTCGATGAGTTTTCCAGCGTTAAGCTGATTGATATTCCCGAGGAGCTGGAAGCCAGCGCACTCGAAGCCGAGGAAGGCTGCCCGGTCGACGCCATCTCCCACGAAGACTAGTTCTCACGCAAAGAAGCAAAGTCCCAAGTGGCAATTAGCGGGTTCTTTCCGCTCTTTGCTGCTTTGCGAGAAAAAATGAAGGTGGACCGGTAATGAACACGATCACGGGTGGTTGCTATTGTGGAGCGGTGCGCTACGAGAGCACCGGCAAGGTGCTGCGGTTCATCAACTGCCACTGCCCCGACTGCCGCAAGCTTTCGGGGGCGACGTATGCATCCATTATCGCGGTCGAATCGTCCGGCTTCCGGTTTGTGTCGGGCGAGGACAACCTCCAGGCCTTCCCGTCCTCGCCGGGCAAGGAGCGCTGCTTCTGCAAAACCTGCGGCTCGCACGTCATCGCCCGGTTTAAAGCCCGGCCCGAAATGCTGCTGATCCGCGCCGGCTCGGTTGATGGCGATCCCGGCGTCCGGCCCGACGCTCACATCTGGACCGACTACAAGGCGCCGTGGCACGACATCCTCGACGACATCCCGCAGCACAAGGAAGGCTTGTCGTAGGACATCCTCGCGCAAAGACGCCAAGTCCAGTAACCAGACAGGATGTCGGGATTTTCGGGATATATTCTTCCTGTCCTGCCCATCCAGATATCCCGTCATAGAATTGTTCACTTTCCGTCTTAATGTTCATTCCGTGTTTATCTGTGTTCTTCCGTGGCTTATTGTTTTCGGATGATTGAGCAGCAATGGGAATTCTGGATCGACGTGGGCGGTACGTTCACGGACTGTATCGCGCGATCGCCGTCGAACGAACTGCTGACCTGCAAGGTGCTCAGCTCGGGCACGACGAAGGGCAGGGGACTGATCGTCGCGGCCGGTGCCGGGCTGCAGGATGCCAGTCGCAGCCCTGATGCAGACGGCTTCTGGACCGGCTATACCCTGCATCTGCTCGACGGTACCGGGGAGGCCATTCATTCGGCAACCATCACCGGCTTTAAGGCCGATACGGGTATCCTGTGTCTTGATCCGCCGCTCCCGCCCGGTAATCCCGCGGAACTCTCCTACGAACTCACCGCTGGCGAAGAGGCACCGCTGCTGGGGATCCGACGCATTCTCGGACTGTCCCTCGATCAGCCGATTCCACCATGCAGCGTGCGGCTGGGCACCACGCGCGGAACGAATGCGTTGCTGGAGCGCCGCGGTGCCCGCACGGTTTTCGTCACGACCAGAGGCTTCGGCGATGTCCTGCTGATCGGCAACCAGGACCGGCCGCGCCTGTTCGATCTTGCCATCCGGAAACCGACGCCGCTGTTTGAGCGGGTGATCGAAGTGGATGAACGAATCACTGCTGACGGAATAATCCAAAGAACACCCGATGTAGAATCGCTTCGCGAAAAACTTGTTCAGGCAAAGGAAGCGGGCATCGAATCGGTGGCCATCTGCCTGCTGCACTCGTTCGCAAATCCGGCCAACGAGGAGACGGTTGAGCGGATCGTCCGTGCAGCGGGTTTCGAGGAGATCAGTACATCCAGCCGGCTGTCGCCGCTGATCAAGATTGTGTCGCGCGGCGATACCACGGTAATGGATGCCTATCTTAATCCGATCCTGCGCGACTATGTACGCAATCTGCGCTTCGCCCTGCCGGACAGTCGCCTCAAAATGATGACCTCCGCCGGCGGGCTGGTGGATGCCGACTACTTTGTCGGCAAGGACAGTATTCTTTCCGGTCCGGCCGGCGGCGTGATCGGCTTTTCCCGCGTCGCCCGGCGAGCGGGCTTCGAGCGGTCGATCGGCTTCGACATGGGCGGCACCAGCACCGATGTATCGCGTTTCGACGGCACCTACGAGCGGGAGTTTGAAACGAAGAAGGCAGGGGTGCGCATCGTGGCTCCCATGCTGGCCATCGAGACCGTCGCCGCCGGCGGCGGCAGCCTGTGCGGCTTCGACGGCGTCAAGCTGCACGTGGGACCGCAGAGCGCCGGGGCCGATCCCGGTCCGGCCTGCTACGGTCGCGGCGGCCCGCTGACCGTCACCGACGTGAACCTGATCCTCGGCCGCATCATACCTTCACGCTTTCCCTTTCCGCTCGATCGCATGGCCGTGGAAGCGCGGCTGCAGGAGCTGTGCGATCAGATTGCGAATTCGCCGCTGGGCAAACGCTACACACCCGTCGAACTGGCGGAAGGATTTCGCCAGATTGCCAATGCCAACATGGTGCGCGCCATCCGCAAGATATCCGTCGCAAAGGGATACGACCCGGCCGACTATGCGCTTGTCACCTTCGGCGGGGCCGGCGCCCAGCATGCCTGCGAGATTGCCCGTGCCCTGGGCATCCACCGCATCCTGATCCATCCCTACGCCGGCATCCTCAGCGCCTACGGCATCGGCCTGGCTGATGTGCGCCGCTTCCGCGAACATTCAGTTCTGACGGCCTATTCGCCGGAAGCGCTCGAGTCCTTGGAATCTGAGTTTATGCAGATGGAATCCGCCGCGCGCGACGAGGTTCGGCGCGAGGGGATCGCGGACGTCGACATCGCTCCGGCCATCCGCTCACTCGATTTGCGTTATGCCGGCGTCGATACCACCCTCAATGTAACTTTCAACAATTGTAGGGCTGGAATGGGCGCAGACCTTCCAGCCGCGGCCGGAAGGCTTACAGCCGTTCCCGCCCTACAAATGTTGCATGAGTCCATCCGCGCCGAATACGAACGCCTGCACCGTCAGCTTTACGGCTACATTCACGAAGGGCGCGGCATCGAGATCGTGGCGGCGCGCGTCGAGGTGATAGGGCGCACGCCGGATCCGATAGAACCGGTGTCGAATTCCGAACCGCGCGCGCCCGAACCGTCCGCTGCCGTCGAGGTCGTTTTTAATGGGGAGGTCCGCGAAACCGGCGTCTTTTATGGCGAAAACCTGCGTCCCGGCGACCGGCTCGATGGGCCGGCCATCGTCTGTGAATCAACCTCCACTGTGGTCATCGATCCCGGTTTCGCAGCAGAGATTACCGAGCGAGGAGAGCTGCTGCTCTCCGACCTCGCCGCCGCCACGGGCGCACCGGTGGTGCAGGTCAATGCGACACCCGATCCGGTCCAGCTGGAAATCTTCAACAGTCTCTTTGCCTCCATCGCCGAGCAGATGGGCATCACGCTGCAGCAGACCTCCATCTCCACCAACGTCAAGGAACGGCTCGACTTCAGTTGCGCCATCTTCGATCCCGATGGCGGTCTGGTGGTCAACGCACCGCATATTCCGGTCCATCTCGGTGCCATGGGCGAAACCGTCAGGCGCATCCTCGCCGATAACCCCGGCATGGCTCCCGGCGACGTGTATGTCACCAACGATCCATACCGCGGCGGCTCGCACCTGCCCGATGTCACCGTCGTCACGCCCGTGCACGATGAAGCGACCGGTGAACTGCTGTTCTTTACCGCCAGTCGCGCTCACCACGCCGAAATAGGCGGTATCGTGCCGGGCAGCATGCCGCCGTTCTCGCGCAACCTGGCCGAGGAGGGGGTGCTCATTCGCAACTATAAACTGGTCGATCGCGGCGCATCGCGCGAAGACGCGCTGAAGGAACTGCTGCTGTCGGGACCGTATCCGACGCGCTCGGTGCACGACAACCTGTCGGACGTGGCCGCGCAGGTCGCCGCCAACAACTGCGGCGTCCGTCAGCTGCGCCAGCTGGTGGAACGCTATGGACTGCGGGTTGTGCAGGCTTACATGCGCCACATTCAGCAGGCGGCCGAGGAAAAGATGCGCCTCGTGCTGCGCGCCATGCCGGATGGCGAGTATTCGATGACCGACCATCTCGATTCCGGCGCCTCCATCTGCGCCGCCATCCGGATTAAAGGCGATTCCGCCACGGTCGATTTTACCGGTACCGACGCACCACTCGGACCCGTCACCGATCCGGATGCCGATCCCGCCGGCTGCAACCTCAACGCCAACCGCGCCATCACCACGGCCGCCGTGCTCTACGTTTTCCGCTGTCTGATCGACGAGGATATCCCGCTCAACAGCGGCGTGCTGCATCCCGTCGAAATCATTCTGCCCGAATGCCTGCTCAATCCGCCGGAAAATGAAAACCCGGCCGACTGCGCGGCCGTCGTCGGTGGCAACGTCGAAACCTCGCAGCGCGTCGTCGATGTTCTGCTCGGTGCATTGAACGTTGCCGCCGCCAGCCAGGGCACCATGAACAATCTCTCCTTCGGGGATGACACCTTCGGGTATTACGAAACCATCTGCGGTGGAAGCGGGGCCACGCGCGATGCCGACGGTGCCGACGCCGTCCATACGCACATGACCAACACGCGTCTCACCGATGTAGAAGTGCTCGAACGCCGTTATCCCGTGCTCGTCCGTGAGTTTTCGATCCGTCGCGGCTCCGGCGGGGCGGGGGCGCATCTCGGTGGTGACGGTGTGATACGTCGACTCGAATTCCTGCGCCCGCTCAAGGTCTCCATCCTCTCCGAGCGCCGCGGCTACTATCCGCCCTTCGGACTCGAAGGCGGCACCGCCGCCCAGCCCGGCCTCAATCAGCTCCTCCGCACCAGCGGCACCACGCCTGAACTATTGCCCTCAAAAGTCCAGCTATGCGTCGATCCCGGCGACAAGCTCATCATCCACACGCCAGGCGGCGGTGGATTTGGGTCATGCTGCTGAGTTCTGATATATCATTTGTATAGGAATTCTTTCACTATTACTCGACCGGCCACAATTATTCGTTCGGCAGGGTATTAATCAGCCTAGACCGAGCATAGTATTGATTCTGGTCTATGATAGGGATTGAAATTCTGTATAAAGCTGAGCCCGTCTTTTCGATCGAGACAGGTGTGGTCTGCCATGGGGATCTGAGATCGGTTGAGCCATCGACAGAAATCTTGGCGGGGCGTGGGGACGATGTCATTAGATCGAATGAAAATGTGTTGTCTGCCACCATGATGTTTTCGGTCCATGACTCGAGAGAGGCGTACAGATCCGAAGGATCGACTAGTCGTCCAAAAATAACGAGACTGTTCGTGTTGGATGATCTTAGATTCCAGCTTTCGGGAATGCGGACCGGACTCCAGTTGTCAAAATAGATGCCGTTCAACTGCACACTGACGGCTCCATTTGACACAATCAGATCAGAATAACCCATCTCCGGTATCTTATCGATCAGCAGCACTTTGCCTTCAGGCACCGTATATGTTTCTGTATCGGTTATCTGAATGATCATTACTTGAATGGCCGCCATAACCTGCGAGCTAAGTGACAGGGCGGTAATCGCCACGATTGTTCTCAATGCACTCATCTTCAGTCCCTCCTTTAACATTTATTCTGTGAGGAAAGAAATCGCTGCGAGGCTGATGGAAACTCGTTGCATGCATCTTAAGGAGCGATCCAACGCAACAATTATGGGCGACTTATACGTAATTAGTCAAGATTGAGATGTTAGCTCCGTAATCGATAACGGGTCTGATCCTAATTCCAGTCATATCCGACAGGAGACAGGTCTACCTGTGCACGAGGAGCGGCAACGGTTGTCAGCTTATGTAATTGCTGTCCTTTTTTGCCTGCGCATTATATAAGGCTATCGATCGACAACCTGAAGCCATGGCTTGGCTCCAGTCTACGGGAATTGAACCAGGGAGGTATTCAATGAACAAGACTGTGTTATACGCGTTTCCCCTAGCTCTGGCATTGTTTCCAATGCACGTATCACATGGCGAAGAGGCCGGTAATCCAGGTATGATGACGCTTCCCTCGGCTCGCAGCATACCGGGGTTGACCGTTGAGGATCCATTCCCACGCGGGTGCGTCGATTGCCACATCAACATGCCGGAACGAAACCAGGACGAACGGCTCAGTACGTTGATGTCCAGGTGGAGTGAAAGCATGGAATCCGTACTTATGGAGAAGGCTCAGGCTGTGATGACAGCCGGGATTGCCCTGAAGGGCGTTCATCCAAAAGCGGATGATTCGCTGAAAGACATTCCTGCCGCTTGTTTGTCCTGTCATGACAGGATGTCCACGAAAGCGCCTCCTCTCGTGCCGCTTCTGCACGCCATTCACCTAACAGGAGGAGACGCGAATCATTATCTGACAATCTTTCAGGGTGAATGTAGCTATTGTCACAAGCTGGATAAGCAAACAGGCCGCTGGTCAGTGCCCAGTGCTCCGGAACAGTGAGTATCGTCTCAGCAGCTTTTCCTGACTCTCTCTGAAGCTTGCGGCTCAATAGGAGGCGACGGAAGATACATAAACCTCATCCTTCTTGACGGGGGTTGGCTAAAAGTAGATGGATGGGGTATGAAAACGCAGCTGCTGCTAGTTGTGACGATGATGGGGTTTGCCACGAACTCGATCCTGGGTCGTCTTGCCCTGGGCGGTGCCGCGATCGATGCGGTCTCTTTTACGGCGCTGCGTCTGGTCAGCGGTGCTGTCATGCTGACGATCATTTTGAGTCTCGGAAAATCCGGACGGCCGGAGTCCTCCTGCAAAATGGATCCGGTTGCGGTGGTGGCATTGTTCTCTTATGCCGGCTGTTTTTCTTTTGCCTACCTGGAACTGTCCACCGGTACCGGCGCATTGGTTCTATTCGGCGCCGTGCAGTTTACCATGATGACGATCGGCCTGCTGAAAGGAAGCCGACCGGGTGCCGGGGAGTGGAGCGGGATAGCATTGGCGCTGGGAGGTATGGTGTATCTGCTCCTTCCGGGCGTTTCGATGCCGTCACCACACGGTGCGCTGCTGATGGGGATTTCCGGTATGTCGTGGGGTATATATTCCATTCGCGGGGCACGCACGGTGGATCCGGTGGCCAATACAGCCTGGAACTTTATCGGGGCCGTGCCACTCGCATTAATCTGCCTCTTCATTTTCAGAGCTGATCTGCATCTTACGTTTAAAGGCATTGTGCTGGGTGTTGTTTCAGGGGCGTTTGCATCATCCTTGATCTATGTGATCTGGTACAGCGTCCTGCCACTCTTGAAGACCAGCGTCTCAGCCACCGTGCAGATCAGCGTCCCGCTGCTGGCCGCCATCGGAGGCGTGATCTTACTGGGCGAACAGATCACGGTGCGGCTGGTGATGGCCGGTATCGCCATCCTGGCCGGTATCGGTCTGGTGATTAATGCGCGGGAAAAACACAACTCCTGAAGACTGTCGTGTGGTGAAGAATCGCAGCGGGCGATGGATGCGGAGAACCAGTCACTCTCCGAGTGCGGCGAAGGCCGAAACAATCTGCGCAAAGTTGGTGGCGCCGGAATAACCGGCCGGCGAACCGCCGACCACCATGACCAGATCCTCGGGCTGGAGAATGTCCTCCTCCATTAGCGAAGCGATGGAGCGGCGTACCATGTGGTCGGTCGAGGGCTGAGCTTCCATGAGTGCAGGAAATACGCCGTAGCTCAGCGCCAGCGCATTCACGGTCCTGGCATGGGCCGACTTGGCGTAGATCGGCACCTTCATGCGGTAGGAGGAGAGGATGCTGGCGATGCGGCCCGTTTCTGTATCGGCGATGACGGCCTTGATGGGGATTTTTTCGGCGGCCAGGGCGGGCATCGAGGCGATAAAGGCCCGAATCTGGTTGTTGGTGGCGGCCGAGTGCAGGTTGATGTTCGGCCGGGTACCCTCGGCCTCCGCGGCAATGCGGGCCATGGTGCGAACGGTTTCGATGGGGTATTTGCCGTAGGCGGTTTCGCCGCTGAGCATCAGTACGTCCGTGCCGTCGTAGACCGCGTTGGCGACATCACTAACCTCGGCACGGGTCGGCCGCGGATTTTCAATCATCGAATGCAGCATCTGCGTGGCGGTGATGGCGATCTTTGCGCGGCGTGTACAGCTCTGTATGATATGTTTCTGGATTCCCGGAAGCCGCTCCAGCGGGACCTCCACGCCCAGATCGCCTCGTGCCACCATGACGCCGGCGGTGTGGTCGAGGATTTCGTCCAGATTCTGTACGCCCATGAGGTTTTCGATCTTGGCGATGATCCGGATCTGGCTGCCCGCTTCGTCGAGCAACTGCTGGATGACCAGCACGTCTTCCTTGCTGCGCACGAACGAATGAGCGATGAAGTCAATGTCGTTAAGGATGGCGAAATCAATGAATTCCAGATCCTTTTCCTGCAGCGTGGGCTGGCTGAGGTTGACGGTCGGTGTATTGATGCTCTTGTTCTTCTTGATCTCGCCCGTATTGCAGGCTTCGCATAGGAGATGACCGGCCTGCTTTTCGCGGACAACGAGTTCGAGCTGACCATCGTCGATCAGGATCGGATTTCCTTCGGACAGTTCATCAATGAATGCGGGGTAGCTGACTTCGAACGATTTGGTGTCCATGGGAGGCTGGATGCCATCGCGCATGATGCAGCACGTCTCGCCCGCTTCCAGCTTGATCGGCGCGTCAATGTTGCGGGTGCGTACCTCCGGGCCCTTGGTATCGATCAGGATCGCGATATGAGGCGACACCGCGCGCACGACGCGGATCACTTCCAGTGCCTGCTCCGGACTCTGGTGAGCCGTATTGAGCCGGACCGCATCCATGCCGCTCTCATGCAGGGTGCGGATAAATGCTTCATCGCAGTCGTTCGGGATGGTGGCGAGTATTTTCGTAAGTTTCTTATTCATGAAATGCCTGTAGGTTAAAAGGATCCAGGGACCCCGGCGGTTTGCTTTTTGCTGTCAACGCGAGCGACTCTATGGCCGGATGGCGACCGATGCAATCGGTAATTATCCTGCCGGACGAAACATCAGGGCCACCGTCGCCGGCCGGGGTACCTCACGCCGCTAAAAATGAACAACGCACCGCGAATGGCGTCTGCCATCGTGTAGCCGGGATGCTGTACCTCCTGGCGGCGCAGGATGAATTCCAGGATGCCGGCACCTGAGTGGCGACCGCAGGGAACACAACGATGAGGCGGATTCGTATTGCAGCCGGGATTGCCGTGCTGGTTGTTGCAACCGGGTATTTAATTATGGAACCCATTTCCGGAGCCATGACCCGCTATCTGCTGTGGCGGCTTTCAGCCGTTTCCACAGCCGTGCGCGGACGTGTGCAGTCGGATGATGCAGTCATCACTTATGTCAGCTACGGCCACGGGCCCGCGGTCCTGCTCCTGCACGGCGGTCTGAGCAAACGGTTCGCCTGGTTTTCCCAGATACCGTGGCTGGTGAAGGCGGGGCGGCACGTCGTAGTGATGGACATGCGCGGACACGGGGCATCCGGTCTGGGTAAGAAGGAGCTCAACTATCGTCTGCTCGCATCTGATGCGATCCAGGTGCTGGATCAGCTCCATATCGATCAGGCGGATGTTATTGGCTGGAGCGATGGCGGAAACACGGCGCTGCTGCTGGCCCGCTACGCGCCGGAGCGGGTCCGGCGCATTGTTTCCATCAGCGCCAATTTCAATCCGTCCGGACTGACTCCCGCAGCAATGGAGGATACGCATACGCGCAGCAGCGGCCTGAACTACTGGATCAAGCGCTGGTGGACGGGGGCCGGACAGCATCTGTCGGAATTGGAAGACCGAATAAAGCGCATGTGGCGCATCTATCCCGTGCTCTACCCGCAGGATTTAAAGGTCATCCGGATTCCCACACTGGTGATCGTCGGCGATCATGATGTGGTTGCGGTTGAACACGCCAAACTCATGGCCGAGCTGCTGCCGTCCGGTGAGCTCGATATCGTGCCCGGCGGCCATTCGACCCCAGTGACCCGATCGCCCCGAATCAACAGAGCGATTGCAGGTTTCCTGGGAGTGCCTCTGTAAGACGGGGCCTTTCTCGAATATCAATCAGTCCGGTTTGATGTTGTGGTTGATGTGGAAGACGTTGTCCGGGTCGTACTTCTTCTTGACCTCGGCGAGCCGGGCATAGTTGCCGCCGTAGGCCGTGGCCAGGGCATCGCCTTCGTCTCCGGTCATGAAGTTGACATAGGCACCGGCTGAAGCGTAGGGCTGCGAGTCCTTGAAGAAGTCGCGCGCCCAGTTACGGCAGGCATCGTCGTCCTTCGCATCATCCCAGCGTGCATGCACGTTCATCACATAGGTTGCGCTGCGGTGGGCGTAGGCCATGGCCTCTGCAGGAACCCGGTTGGAGGCACCTTCCAGGTGTGCGATGAAGATTTCGCACTGCGGAGAGGGGAGTTTGCCCGTGTATTCCATTGCCGTTTCGAGGGCTCCGTCGCTCAACTCCTCGAAGTTGTGCGATTTCCAGTAGTTGCGGGCACCGGGGGTGAGAAGCGGATCAAAGGCCTGCTGCCAGGCAGCGTAGGGCTGCACCCCGATGTGTTCCCCGTGCGGCGTGCCACATGTGCGCAGGGGTTCGATCAGCTTCTGTCCTTCGGCCGGATCGCCACTATAGCACAGGGCGAACACCACCACTTCGGTTCCATGTACCGCTTCCGGAAGGAAAGGCAGCGGCGGGGCCTTGCGCAGTACGGCCCAGACACTTAGCTCCTCCGGGGCTGATTGATTGAAAGAACGATATTGATCCAGGACCTGTTTTGCCTCCGCGAATGGATACACCACCAGTCCGGACAGGACATCCGGTCCCACCGGATAGAGCTTGAACTCAAACTGTGTGACGACCCCGAAGTTGCCGCCGCCTCCGCGGATGGCCCAGAAGAGATCCGGATTCTCGTTATCACTGGCTGTCACCTTTTGACCGTCGGCGGTCACCACGTCTGCGGAAAGCAGATTGTCGATGGTCATGCCGTACTTGCGGGTCAACCATCCAAAACCGCCGCCCAGCGTGAGGCCTGCAATGCCGGTGGTGGAATTAATACCGACGGGGGTGGTCAGTCCATGGGCCTGGACGGCCGCATCAAAATCTCCCAGGGAGGCGCCCGGATCGACATAGGCGCGTCGTTGTTCGGTATCGACTTTCACCTTTTTCATGGTGGAGAGATCGATCATCAGACCGTCATCGCACAGGGAATTTCCGGCAATGTTGTGACCGACTCCGCGGACCGATATCTCCAGCCCGTTAGCACGTGCGAACGCGATGGATTGCGCAACGTCATCCGCGTCGGCGCACTGCACAATCACTGCGGGTTTCTTATCGATCATGGCATTCCAGATCTGACGGACTTCATCGTAGTTCGGATCACTCGGTAGAACGATGCTGCCTTTCAATGCAGTGCGAAACGGCTCAAGCGTTGCGTTGGATAGTTCCTTCATGGCATTCCTCCTCGTTTTGAAGTTTTTAATCTACTGAAATACATTCTGCTGTCTGCCACAGCTGCTAACACTCAATCATGAGTTTTGCAACCGTCATTAGTGTGTATTTAGGAGTATGCCGGGTTTTATGGGATTTTTCTGATATGTCGCTGCTGACGAGCTGGTCAAACGGGCCGGCGCCTGAAGTAGAGGATCAAGGTCACGGTGATGGCGATGATCGCGCCGTAAAGGACGGGGCTTGTTGTGATGATGGCAGGATAGAGCAGGGTAGTGGTGAAGAGTCCGACCAGGGCTCCGCCGAGGTGGGCGTCGTGGCCGATGTTGCCGAGCTGATTGCGCGCGCCGTACATGGAGGCGGCGACGAAGACGATGGCGAACAGCCACGAGGGGATCGGGATCGGTACGAAGAAGAGGTAGACGCTTCCGCCGGGCAGCAGAAAGATCGAGGCGAAGATGATGCCGCACACGCCGCCCGATGCTCCGAGCGCACGATAGGGCTGGTGCCGGTGGAGATAGAGTGATACCAGGTTTCCTCCGACCATGCTTGCGAAGTAGATGACGATGAACGTTCCGATGCCGAAGTATTCCTCGATGTAGCTTCCGAAGGAATAGAGGCTGTACATATTGAAGATCAGATGGCCCAGGTCGGCATGGATGAAGCCGCTGGTCAGGATGCGGTGGTACTGCCGGTCCTCCAGAATATCGGTACTGCTGAAAAGCAGCATCTGCATGAGTCCGCTATTGCTGAATGCCAGATAGGAAATGACGCAGGTCAGCGCGATTATGACTGCATTTGCAAGTGCCAACGATTCGTTCATGTTCGCAAGATAGCTGATCGACTGCAGGAAGGGAAGCCGCAGATGCTGCGCAACGCGTACACTGCAATACGGCAAAACCTGTTATTGCAGTAATTTATCATCACGATAAAAACAATAAATTCGACAAGCCAAGCGGGAACTCCTATTCTTTCGATTCTAAAGCGAAGAACATGCATATCAGGAGAGGAGACGTATCATGAGCGAAAAAAAATGTCCGTTTACCCACCTAGCCGGAAGCGGTCCCACGAACAAGGACTGGTGGCCGAACCAGGTGCAGCTCGACATCCTGCACCAGCACTCCTCCAAATCGAATCCGATGGCCGAGGATTTCAACTATGCCAAGGAGTTCAAGAAGCTCAACTACAAGGCGCTGAAGAAGGACCTTGCCAAGCTGATGACCGATTCGCAGGACTGGTGGCCGGCGGACTTCGGCCACTACGGACCGTTGTTCATCCGCATGACTTGGCATGCCGCCGGCACCTACCGCATCGGCGACGGACGGGGTGGCGGAGGCAGCGGGAACCAGCGGTTTGCTCCGTTGAACAGCTGGCCCGACAACGCGAACCTGGACAAGGCTCGGCGTCTGCTCTGGCCCATCAAGCAGAAATATGGAAACAGGATCTCCTGGGCCGACCTGCTGATCCTCGCCGGCAACGTGGCGCTGGAATCGATGGGCTTCAAAACCTTTGGGTTCGGTGGCGGGCGCGAGGATATCTGGGAACCGGAAGAGGATACCTACTGGGGCGTCGAATCCGAGTGGCTGGGTGATAAGCGCTATACCGGCGCCCATGACCAACTCGAAAACCCGCTGGCGGCCGTGCAGATGGGGCTGATCTACGTCAATCCCGAAGGCCCGGAAGGCAAGCCGGATCCGGTCGCAGCCGCCCGGGATATTCGCGAGACCTTCAAGCGCATGGCCATGAACGACGAGGAGACAGTGGCACTGATTGCCGGAGGACATACCTTCGGCAAGACCCACGGAGCGGGCGACGCGGCCAAAGTCGGCCCCGAGCCTGAAGCGGCCCCCATGGAGCAGCAGGGGCTCGGATGGAAGAGCCGCCATCGCAGCGGCAAGGCCGGCGATGCGATCACCAGCGGGATCGAGGTTATCTGGACCCAGACGCCGACGCAGTGGAGCAATTATTTCTTCGAGAACCTGTTCGGTTATGAATGGGACCTGACGAAGAGTCCGGCCGGTGCATACCAGTGGGAGGCGAAAGATGCCCAGAAGGTCATGCCCGATGCCCACTATTCAACAAAGAAGCATGTGCCCACCATGTTGACCACGGATCTGTCGCTTCGGTTTGATCCCGCCTATGAAAAGATATCGCGCCGCTTCCTCAAGCATCCCGACCAGTTCGCCGATGCGTTTGCACGGGCATGGTTCAAACTGATCCACCGCGACATGGGTCCCAAGGCGCGCTATCTGGGACCCGAGGTTCCCGCTGAGGATCTGCTCTGGCAGGATCCGATTCCCGCGGTCGACCATAAGCTGGTTAACGCGGCCGACATCGCTGCGCTGAAACAGCAGATCCTTAAATCCGGCCTGACGATCTCCCAGCTGGTTACGACCGCCTGGGCCTCGGCTTCAACATTCCGCGGTTCGGACAAGCGCGGCGGTGCAAACGGTGCCCGTATCCGGCTGGCTCCGCAGAAGAACTGGGCTGTTAATCAACCAGCGCAGCTGGCGAAGGTGCTGAAGACGCTGGAAGGGATTCAGGCCAAATTCAACAAGGCGCACAACAAGAAAAAGGTGTCGCTCGCCGACCTCATCGTGCTGGGGGGCTGCGCTGCGGTCGAGGAAGCCGCGGCGAAGGCCGGCCACAAGGTGAAGGTGCCCTTCAAACCGGGCCGCATGGATGCCTCCAGGGAACAGACCGATGTGGAAGCGTTCGGTTATCTTGAGCCGGCGGCGGATGGCTTCCGCAACTACCAGCCCATGAAGTATTCCGTGGGAGCCGAGGCGCTGCTGATCGACCGGGCGCAGCTGTTGACGCTCACGGCCCCGGAAATGACGGTGCTCGTCGGCGGACTGCGCGTGCTTGGCGCCAACTTCAGGAAATCGAAGAACGGCGTCTTTACGAAGCAGAAAGAGACGCTCACCAACGACTTCTTCGTCAATCTGCTCGATATGGACACGGAGTGGAAAGCGACTTCAAAGGATGAAGAGCTGTTCGAGGGGCTGAGCCGGAAAACGGGCAAGGTGATGTGGACCGCAACGCGCGTCGATCTGGTCTTCGGCTCCAACTCGCAGCTGCGGGCTTTGGCCGAAGTCTACGCGCAGGATGATTCACAGAAGAAATTCGTGAACGATTTCGTGTCGGCCTGGAACAAGGTGATGAACCTGGACCGCTTCGATCTGGCCTAGGATATGTTGCAGTGGCATGGGCAGCTTAAGTGCAGGGCGGGGTCCTGGACCCCGGCTGCCTAATTATTGAACTGTGACTGTGCCGCGCAGGCGGATATCAGCACTGGATGAACCTACCTGGATTTCAAACGCGCCGGGGTCAACTGCATACTGCTGCTGGGTCGCATCGTAGTAACGCAGGTCTTTCGCTGCATTGAGCGTGAAGGTAACGTTCTTCTGTTCGCCCTTGTCCAGGCTGATACGCTCGAATCCGCGCAACTGCCTGAGCGGCATGGGCTGCGACGATTCCACATCATGTACATATAGCTGGACGACTTCGTCGCCGGGGCGGTCGCCGGTATTCGCGACCTGAACGGTCACGGAGAAGTCGCCGCCGGTTGCAATCGTCGATGGACTGATCTCGAGATTGGAATATTCAAAGGTCGTATAGCTCAGGCCGTGCCCGAATGGATAGAGCGGCTGTCCCTTGTAATAGCGGTAGGTCTTGCCCTTGCCGCCGGACATGAAGTAATCGCTGAAGTCGTCCAGTTCCTCCGTGGATGTATAGAAGGTGACCGGCAGGCGGCCGGCGGGATTGCAATCCCCGAACAGGACATCCGCCACGGCATCGCCGCCGCGCTGGCCCGGGTACCAGGCCAACAGGATGGCAGGCAGTTTTTCCGCTAGCTCGTCCAGGGCAATCGCGCTTCCCGACAGCTGGACGTAGACTACGGGCGTGCCGGTTTCCAGCATCGCTTCGATGGTTTCCTGCTGCATCTTAGGCAGTTCGATTCTGGTGCGGTCGCCGTGATCGAAGCCATACGCTTCCAGACCCATTTCCTCGCCTTCGACATCAGCCGTCAGCCCGCCGACAAAGATGGCTACATCGGCCTTCTTTACATTCGCCAGCATCCGCTTCCGATCGTCCTCGCCGGATTTTTTCGAATCAGGGATCAGCCATACGAACTGCACGCCGGCATCCTTGGTTCCTTCGAAATACTCGATGGTGATGTCGTAGCGCTGTCCCTGCTTCAAGGTCATCGTCGTGGTATACGACTGCATGTCGTGCGTCGACCAGCCATCAACGATTTTATCCCCGTTCACGTAGAGCCGGCATCCATCATCGGAAACCACGCCCAGTGTATATTCGCCGCTTGCGGGCGGGACCAGCTGTCCGGTCCAGCGTACAGAGAAGTTGTTGTTCCCGATGCTCTGGTCAGGGGTCAGGATTCCCTGGGCGATTTCGGTCGCTGTAGGCGATGTGCGTCCCCAGTCCATTTTTATTTCGGGATCAATGCGCGTCAGTACCGGTTCTCCCTGAAGTTCCGTTCCCAGAAAGTATTCGCCTTTGAGGCCATGTACCCGATGGCCTTTTTCGTCGGTGGTAAATAGACAGTCCCGGTCCACCACCGGCAGATGTTCGTAACCGACGCCGTCAGCAAGCTGGCATCCTTCGTCGTAAGACACCTTTACATGATTGCCGACGGCGCGCCGGATACCTGCCAGGACTGTCACGGGGTGCGAGGCATCGCCGTTGTAGTTGCCGCGCAGGGCCGGAACACTGTCGGCATTCGGGCCGACCACCGCGATGGATTTGATCCTGTTCTTGTCCAGGGGCAGGGTGCCGTCGTTCTTCAGCAGGGTCATGGACTTGCGGGCCATGTTCAACGCCAGCTCGTCGTGTGCTGGACAGTCAACGACGGAGTAGGGAATGGAGGAGAACGGCACCATGTCCGGCGGATCAAACATGCCAAGCTTCATCCGCGCCAGCATGAGGCGATACGTCGCAAGCACTATCTCGCATTCATCGATCAGTCCCTTGTTCACGGCTTCCATTAATGCACGCTGGTAAACTCCGCCGCAGTTCAGGTCGCATCCGCGCCGGACGCCGACGGCCGCGGCTTCCTGGGCATCGTTCACGATTTTATGGTTGGCGAAGATATCCCGGATGGCGCCGCAGTCGGAAACCACATACCCCTTGAAGCCCCATCGTTCACGCAGGATATCCTGCAGCAGCATCCAACTGGCCGACGCCGATTCGCTGTCCACCCGATTGTAGGCGCCCATCACGGAATAGACTTTGGCATCCACCACGAGGTCGTGGAAGGCGGGCAGATAGGTTTCCCACAGATCGCGCACATTCGGCACGGCGTTGAAGTGGTGGCGGTCCTTTTCCGGACCGTTGTGCACGGCGTAGTGCTTGGCGGTGGCTACGAGTTTGAGGTACCGGGGGTCGTCTCCCTGCAGGCCGCGCACAAACTGAATGCCCATCTGCCCGGTCAGGTAGGGATCTTCACCGTAGGTTTCATGCCCCCGGCCCCAGCGTGGATCACGAAAGATATTGATGTTCGGCGACCAGTAGGTCAGCCCATAGTAGCGACCATAATTTTCGTTCCGCTGCGCTTCGTTGTATTTAGCGCGTGCCTCGTCGCTGATCGCGCTGGCAACCTCGTACATGGTTGCGCGGTCGAAGCTTGCTGCCAAGCCGATGGCCTGCGGAAAAACCGTGGCCGTTCCGGCCCGTGCCACGCCGTGCAACCCCTCGTTCCACCAGTCATACGGTTTTATGCCCAGATGCTCGATGCCCGGTGCATTGTTACCCAGTTGGGAGATCATTTCCTCCAGGCTCATGCGGCCCACAAGGTCCGTCGCGCGCGCCTCAAAGTCCAGCGACGTATCCCTGTAGGCTTCGATAGTCGTTTGTGCTGACGCGCTACCCACGAGCACGGTCAAACCCGCAGTCCATAAAATGTTTATCAGATCCCTCTGCATGTCATTGCCCCTTCTGTGTAGACGAACTTGTTTCGAAACCATAATGATGAAACGCCTTCGATTCGAATCCTATTTGGCATTCCATGACTTCCGCATAAGAGCATGGATCCGTAAAGAGCATTCGTCTTCTGCAGGCACCACCTGCATCAAAAGCATCCGAATTTGCAGAAGTATCCTGCGCCCGGTTACGTATGTCAATGATTCCCAAAGAGTTATCGCATGCAGATTGATCTGGAACAGTAGGTGCATGAAGAAATGCGGAGCAGCTTATGTGTGGAAAGGGAGGTGCATGATGAATACAAAACATCAGCTAGTGATCGCGCTGGCAATCGGCTGCCTGCAGGCCGAAGCGCAGATCATGAAACCCTATAATACCTACTGTGCGATCTACGGGGGGTGGGGGGCAACATCATCCGGTTCGTTGAAAGGGTATGCACAGGATGTATATTTCCCGTTTGCAGGGCCGGTCAATCCATTCGACATTCCCTATGAGAGCAGTGAGTCCGGAACAGGAGGCATCCGTTTGGGCGTCTGGGGGACTGAAGGCGCGGCACGCAATTTCGGGTTGGCTTTCGATATATCATACTATCAGATCGAGTCGTCCTATGCCGATACTACCATCAATGTGATTCCAATAACCGTCATGGGCCTGTACCGCTATCCGTTGCTGAAAACGCCGGATTTTCCCCAGGGCCGGATGAATCCCTATGTGGGTGTCGGCATCGCATTGGTCAGTGCGGATGCAAAGACCGAGACAATGGTTGATGGAACGCCCAGGGATGTGAACGTTCTCATGATGGGGGCGGGGCTGGACCTCCGTGCCGGATACAGTTTCGATCTGACGGATCGCACCGCCGTCTTTATTGAATACCGCTACCTGTACGCGGAGGTTGAAGGCGGCAGCAATGATGACGACTGGTATATTGTTATTCCCGACTATTACGCCGAGATGGAAACGGATATCTCGACCCATCAGGTGCTGGCCGGCCTTTCCGTATTCGTGTGGTAGTCTCCGGTCGTGGCGGATGTCCTCGGTCTCAAGCGGGAACGGAAGCGTTCCGGCTGATTGAAGACGGAGATTGACCTTTGGTCGTGTCCGAAACCGGTACGGCCACTTCCAGACGCACGATGGATCCGGAGCGGCTGAAAATTTCGGCACTCAGCGACTCGTCGAGAACGAGGCCATCAATTTCCAGCGTCTTCCCATCGGCCCGCATCACGCGGATACGGGGTGCTTCGGCATTCTGGATCTCAACAGGAACCGTACAGATGGTGAACGAGATGCTGCTTTCGGTCGAAAGAAATGGATCGAAGCCCATACATCCGTTTTCAATGCGGACACCCAGCTCAACCAGACGGATGATGAAATCTTCCTTCACCTGTCCGGTCAGGCCGGGCTGCTGCGCGCCCATCATGGCGGGGGTGTGTGAATAGGGATCCGTCGGGAAGGCGCCCTGTTCCTTTACGCTTTTGTAAGCACCGATACCACAGCGTATATCGTCGTAGCATTTCATCAATTCGTTGAGTTTGTCTGACCCCTCGGCCTTTGCCCTGATGCAGGTTTCCTGGACGGCGAGCAGGAGTTTGGAAACCATGTGCCAGTAGATCGATCCCAGCCCCTCATACTTAAAGAAGGTTCCGGACCGGCCGGTGAACGATTGGTGATCGAACACCTGCTCGTAGAGCGTCATCCATTTTTCGCATTCTTCCTCCGTGACCTTCATGCTGTGCAATGCATCCTCCAGTATGCGGGCATTGCGGAACCGGGGATTGAAATGCAGTACGCCGTTGCAGTCGCGGGAGGCGATACGCGGATCGGCATCCCTTGTATCCGGGATTCGGTTCTTTTCCATGAAGCGCGGCAGTGCGCGGTCGGGGTAGAGGATGTAGCTGTGCTGGTCGGCGCGATAGAGCCGGCTTGCACGCAACGCCTTGAGCACCTGCAGACTCTCCTCTGCATTCAGTTTTCCTGATGACAACACGGCAACCTGGCCTTCGAGCATTTCATAGAGGCAGCGAATCGCGATGCCTCCATCAGGCTCGGTCCGCATCAGATTGTAGGCATGGTAGAGTCCATCCTCGCGGCGGTTCGCCTCGATGCTCTGATCCACGTATGCGAGCGCCAGCTCAAGGAAATCCACAATCTCTGCCGCGGGCAGAGCGGTCTTCCGACCCGACAAGCCATCGTGGTAATACGTTTCCCGATAATGACTGCCGGCGGTGCCGAGCGCGTCAAGCAGTTCCCTTCGCTGCCGGTTGTCGAAGCCATCCTCAAGCCTTTCAAGATGGGCACGCAATGCATCAAACATTTCATGAAACTGGTGGACCACTTCATGCGATACGGGGAATGCCTGTTCGCTGCCGCCGAACAGGTCGATGCAGAAAGCGAGGTAGCGGCGGATATAGTAGAGCGTTACCATCGAAACGCCGTAACCCACCAGAGCATTGTTGGCATCGTTCCATTCCGGACGCTGGGTGTTCATCCAGATACCCGCTTCGGGAATGAAGTTGGAAAGCTTTGCCAGCAGCGGGACGAGCAGTTTTTCGGCAAAGTTGACGCGCAGCGGATCATCGTTCACGTGGACGAGCTTGCCGTCCGAACCGACCGTCTTGGTCAGTTCCATGATGGCTTCGTGCGCCGCCTGATCGAATTCGATGCTTTCGTGCGGATTCTTCAATAGATGATCGTACGGGTTGATCCGGTACGGAACATTCGCATAGACAAAGATTTCCCTTGATAGAAGCTCCTGGAGCTTCCCGGGATGGAACGCCTCGGCCTGCTCCAGCAGCTTGAGCAGGTAAATGATCTGGTGGTCGCCCCAGTAGCCGATGTAGGACCAGGGATCCTTGGGGTCGAGGATCTCCCAGTCAATGCCGTCGCGCGTGATGCGATACGGATTGTAGCCGTCCGCCGTGGACGCATTGACGAACTTGCAGACCATGCTTTCGAAGAAGCCGGGGTAGGAGATGCCCAGCGCTTCCCAGTTCTGGAATATGTCGCGCCAATTACCCTGGTAGGAGAGTTTTTTCGATCCGTCAGGATTACGTGTCTCAATGGAAAACTTGTTCCACGGACGGCTCGGATCGCCGTGGCGCCGGCTGAAGGTCAGCGGCATGTATTCCAGGTAGAGCCGCTCGAGATCGGGATTCTCCAGACTGCGGAAATACGCCAGTCCTTCCTGGTATTCGAATGTGTCCGGCAGTGCATCCAGCTTGAGCGACCGCGCAATTGGCCGATTGGCCGAAGCAAGAAAATCCAGCAGGTCGCTCTTTGCCACGGTATACCCGTTGTCAAAGATGCCGCCGCGCATGACATTGAAGAGCGTGTTGGCAAAATGCCTTGCCGTCTGCAGGCGGTCGCCGCCCTTCTGGATACCGTCGGCCTGAGCCACGATCGCGCACAGTCTTTCGGTGCCCCTGTTCACATCGTCGAGCAGATCGGCTTCGGTCGGCCGGTTGCTTACCAGGTCGGCAATCGCACCGGCATCCTGGTCGACCTCGGCCACCAGATACCATTCCTTACCTTGACCGGCGTCCAGGCCGGCTTCGGCCTGCACGAAGTAGGCCCCGCGCACACCGCGCACATCCTCCTCCTGCCGCAGTGGTTCGCCCCGCCGGAACAGATCCAGTTGAGGAGCACTGAGCAGATATAGCGGATTATCGAGTCCCAGCGACCAAACCGTGTTGGCTAAAAGAGATTCGCTCGGTTCGGCGCGGTCGACCGGCACGGAGCTGAGTGAGAATATCCCGTCACCGCTTTCCGGGAGCAGCTCGCTTTTCTTGTAGCCATCAACCAGCGTGCTGGATCCGGTCTGCAGGTCGCGATTGACATTGGCCGGGAGCAGGTTCTGCAGGCCGTCGACAAACCGGCAATGAACCGGATCGGTTCCGAGATTCTCCAGCACGGCCTTGCGAATGAACCCGAAGCGATCGCTCGACATCCATGCATAGCGGAATGAGAGGTTGAGCGTGTGGTTGATCTCTTCGAACACAACCTTGTTACCGGGAATATTCTTGTAGATATTGCGTTCGGTTTCATAAACCCCTTCATAGCGGTTGGAAAACGGTTCCCATAGGAGATCGCCTTTTTCAACTTCCAGCAGAACGATGGTTTTTGGACCCGTCTGGTCCACGGCGTCATGTATTTTGTCGTCGGTATAGTAGGGGAAAAGGGCACTGTCCGGATTACGCCGTCCGCAGGTGAGCGCGCCGTTGCTGGAGATGAACATCCAGTGATTGGAATCGCTTACAATGCTCATGAAAAAAGGGGACATCCGGTCGTGGTGCTGGATACGGTAAAAATACTCGCCGTCGAGATCAACGTATCCGCCGCTTACCTCGCCGTTTGACCGGTTCAATGCGCATCCGCCGATATAAGTTTTTTGCTGTTTCATAATGGGATTCCTACGCGCCACTGGCGGTTTCTGTAGTTGTTTACTGAGGATAGATGTAATCGCTTACATTTCAGAATGCAACGCTTTTTTTGATAAATTCCGGTGTGCACGGGAAGCTGAGGATGGACTAGGGGGCTCTGCTGAGCAGTTCCTCGAGTTCCTCGAGGGATCTGCCTCTGGTCTCGGGGATCATTCGGATCGTAAAAAAGAAGGCGAGCGTGGCGAATACACCGAATATCAGGAAGGTAGATGCCGGGCCCAGGGCGGACAACTCCCACGGAAAAACCTGCTGCACAGCATAGCTGACGAGCGAGTTGAACAGGCCCGCGAGCGATATGGCCAGACCGCGCAGTCGATTGGGAAATATCTCGGAAAACATCGCCCACATCACCGGCCCGAGTGAGATGGCGAAAGCGGCGATATAACCGATGATGGCGAACAGTACGAGGCGGGCATTGATGATCATCGATGGATTGATCAGGGTTTCGCTATACGCCGACGCTCCGGATTCAGTGAGCGCATCAAGGAAATCAGATTGCGAACGGTAGGTGTTGCCGATCAACGGAAGCAGCGCATCGTTCACTTCGGTTGGCAAAGCCCGCAGTGTTTCCTCCGTCAGTTCATAGGTTGCCGAGTGGAAGGTCCACGCATTGATGTAGAGGCAGATCGCCATAGCCGCCGTGCCGACCAGCAGCAGCGGCTTGCGTCCGAAGCGGTCGATAATGTAGATCGCCACCACCGTAAATCCCAGATTGACCAGGCCAATGATGATTGTCTGCAGGAAGGCGTTCTCCTGCGGGATTCCGGTCTTTTCGAAGATGGTGGGCGCATAGAAGAAGATAGCATTGATACCGGTGATCTGCTGGAAGAAACCAAGCCCCAACGCGATGAATAGGATATAGCGCATGCGACGGCTGAACAGTTCAGCCAGTCTGGGCTTCGATTTTTCCGTGCCCGCTATATGGGCCTTGATGGCATCCAGCGATTCAGCCGCTTCTTCAGGGCTGACGACTCGGTTCAGGACCGCGAGCGCCTCAGCTTCCCGACCGTGCTGCGCGAGCCAGCGCGGACTGCGCGGGACGAAGAACAGGAAGATGAAATAGAGCAGGGCGGGGAGGGTTTCTGCTCCGAGCATCCAGCGCCAGCAGTTGGCTTCACTGATGAATCCAAGGCTGTCCTGCCTGGCAAGCCTGAGAATGTAATAGTTAGAAAAGAAGACCGCAGAGAAGCCGATCACAATGTTGAGCTGGTTGAACGAAACCAGGCGTCCCCGCAGCCTGGAAGGGGAGATCTCGGCAATGTATACCGGGGCGATCAGCAATGCCAATCCCACGGCAACGCCGCCCAGCATGCGGGCGACGATGAACACATTGAAGTCGGTCGCGAGCGCGGAGCTGATGGCCGAGATTGAATAGAAAAGGGCGGCCATGCTCAGTACCGGCTTGCGTCCAAAGCGGTCGGCCAGGAGGCCGGCGATGGCGTTGCCCAGCATGGCGCCGAAGGTCAGACAGCCGACCGACCAGCCCAGCGCCCAGTCGTTGAGTCCGAAATATTCTTTATAGAAGGGATTCGCTCCGGACACGACGCCGGCGTCGAAACCCATCAGGAAACCGCCCAGTGCAACCACCAGCGAGACCAAACCCGTATACAACAGTTTATTTTTCATTCAGCCTTCCCATTTATCAAGAAACTGCTCTTTACTATTTACAATGTGCAATGAAAGCGCTTACATGGTAAAGCTTGTTTTCGAAAAATGTAACGACAAGGTGATTTCCCACTCCCCTGTGTATGTTGAGCAGCAGGAAACAGAAAGTACTGCACTGATGCATGCGTTCGAGTTGCCGGACATCGTATTGCATAGAAGAGAAAAAATGGCCTCTAATTGAAATTTACGGGGGAGGCAATCCTGGGATGAACTTATTGTAGACCTGGAATGCCATACCGTGGTGGGATAGCATACGTTCAGATACGAATGGGAAAAATGAAACCGAACCCTGGTAAAAGTTCGCCTGCGCAAGCATCCAGTAAAACCGGAAAGACTCATTTTTCGGCAAGTCATGTATATACTGGACGAAAGCTTTGGGTCATGCGGCTGACGGCAGCAACGCTCATACCCCTGTTCCTGCTGGGGCTGGTGGAACTGGGACTGCGTGTTGCAGGATACGGTTATACCACCAGTTACTGGCGGCCTAGCAAGATCGACGGTCGGGATTACCTGATTCCAAACCACACGTTTACCTACCGCTTTTTCCCTCCCAAACTGGCCCGCGCTCCGCTCCACCTACGTATGCTTCCTAAGAAGCCTCCCCATGTGTACCGCGTCTTCGTTTTCGGTGAATCAGCTGCCTGGGGGGATCCTGAACCGTCTTACAGCGTTGGGCGACAGCTGGAGATTCTGTTACAGGAGCGTTACCCGGGCACCGACTTCGAGGTGGTGACTACAGCCATGACAGCCATCAACTCGCATGCGATTTTACCGATTGCCCGCGAGTGCGCCCGGTTGGATGGCGACCTCTGGATCGTTTACATGGGTAACAACGAAATGGTCGGTGCGTATGGTGCTGGAACGGTCTTCAGTTCCAGAGCACCGCCACTGGGCATGGTTCGAGCTATCCTGGCGCTCAAGGCCACGCGGATCGGGCAGTTGCTGGAGGCACTCATTCGAGGAATGCAGCGCGATGGATCCGTTCCGGATACCTGGGGCGGAATCGACATGTTCAGCAAAAACCAACTTCGGTATGATGACCCAGGACGATTGACGGCCTATGAAAACTTCAGAGGCAATCTGGAGGACATGCTGCGCGTTGGACAGGAGGCCGGTGTTCCCATCCTCCTGAGCACGGTAGCCAGCAATCTCAGGGACTGCGCACCGTTCGCATCACTGCACAAGCAAGAGCTGGCTGCCGCGCAGCTTGCAGAATGGGAGATGCTCTTCGATCAGGGCAATACATTGGAAGCCGCGGGTTCCTACACGGCCGCCCTGAACGTTTACACCAAAGCGGCAGCCATCGACCCGGACTTCGCAGAACTTCAATTCCGTCTAGGCCGATGTCACCTGGCCTTGACCAATCCGGTTCAGGCAAAGGCCGCGTTTGAGCGGGCGCGGGATCATGATGCGCTGGTGGTGCGGGCCGACACACGTATCAATGAAATCATCCGGGGCGCAGCCCACAGGCAGACAGGCGGGCGGGTGGTACTGGTGGACGCCGCCGAGATGCTGGCCGGCAGTGCACCCGAGGGCATACCGGGCAGGGAATTATTCTTTGAACATGTTCACTTCACGTTTTCGGGAAACTACCAACTGGCCCGGTTGCTGGCCAGGGAAGTGGCGGAACGACTGCCATCGCAGATTACTGCATCCGACCAGGGGGCGTGGGTTGATATGAATGTCTGCGAACGCCAGCTCGCTGCAACCCTTTGGGATCAACACCGGATTTGGAAACACGTGCTCGAGCGATGCTCGCGACCGCCCTTCAACGCCCAGTCCAACCACCGGGAAAACATCGTTTACTACAGGAATCAGATGCAGCAAATCACCGCGCGGGTCAATGACATGACCCCGCAGAAAGACCGTGAACTCTACGAGCAGGCTCTTGCCAGAACACCTGACGACAACCTGCTGCATGCCCGCTATGCACAATACCTTGAGGCCATGGGGTTCCGCTCCGAAGCCATTTCAGAGTGCCGGCGGATCTGCGAGTTATTACCCGATCTTGCCTGGCCTTACTACACTCTGGGCGACCTGCTGGTTCGGGCCGGGCGATATGGTGAAGCCGCGCAGTGCTTCAGGCGCGCTCTGAAAATCCGCAGCGATTTCACCAGGGCGAGCGAGGAACTTAAGCAACTTCAGTTACGCTATCCGTACGCGGTCGGCGTTGGACGATAAGGCCTTGAAAGGGTTCAGTTGCATCATTCGCAACTACTCGCACATTCCCCATCCATGAATCGAGATGGCGTCTGAACCGCGGATGTGTTCGTCATCGTCCTGTCTTTCGCCCGGGGTAGCTTCATCCGACGCCGTGGTGCCGCTGTGCCAACAGGTAGGATGGTCCATTTGTTCGCATTGGAGGGGGGCTGCATTTTGTTTTACAAACGTGGTTGCGCCTGGTGAGCCGTTTACGAAGAAAGGGGCGACTGGAAACTCGCAAAGTAACGGGCAGGGCGCTTAATACTCGATCTGAGGCGCCCCATAGCACCCCAAAAAAAAAAGGCCGCCCAGCAGGCGGCCCTTGAGTTGAATATAAGGCAGAAATTAAATCTGAATACGACGGCGGGCATACAGGAGTCCAGCACCGAACAGTCCCATTAGACCGATAGTAGCCGGCTCAGGTATCGCTACGACATCGTCAAAGTAAATATCCTGCACGGAGAGACCCGGGTCGGCGTTCACGTTCAAAAGGTAGAAATGAACATTCGCGGTACCGGCGGGAGCAATTCCCTCTGCCTCGCTGAAGAGCCACGTATCAGATGCACTTCCGCTGTTTAGAAACGGCAATGACTCAATACCGGGATTGGCATAGTTAATTTGACCAATAGAGGCTACGGTGGGCTGGAGGATGGCGCCGATGCTATCGGTGAACTCTATCTTAAACAGTCCAAACGAGGCATCCGCTATAGGATTATTCGAGTCCTGGTACATGTAGCCCGAAAGGTTGAACTGCTGTCCTGCGGATGCGGGAAAGCTCTGGACCAGATTCGGGGACCACCACTGACCATCTGCAGTGCCATCGATCAACAACGCAGATGTTCCGCTGTTTACGTAGGTGCTTTGAACCGTTGCAGTGGCACCGCTCAGTTGCTCAGTCCATCCGGATGTGTCACCGTTCTCAAAACCCGGATTGGTCAAGAGGTTGGCGCTTGCAATACCGGTCATCACAAAAATTGCTGCAATGCCCATTAGTAACAGTTTATTTTTCATTCTTCTTCTCCTTGGTTTAATGGACTCTTCCACTTGATGCGGAATCGGAATCAATCCTTTCCATCGTGCAAACAACGGTCTAAATGATAGCGCTTACAATGTAAAGGTGTTTTTTAATAAAAAGCACGCACGTGAAAAATAATCAGCATTAAAATCTCCTCCCCAATGGTTTATATATACTCATAACGAGCGCATATCTGGGACATATGCCGTCTTGTTCTCACGCATACATTCATTTTGTGTCGGAAGCGGATGCTTTCATTGCGGATGGATTCGGGAACTGCAGAGTGATTATAAAATTTCATAATTAAAAGCATGTAAGGTATATACAACGAGATGAAGGTTGCTTGAGATGGTGAAAAACCCAATAGATCCGTACAAAGAAAGCGCTACCATATGGTTCCTGCGCCGCGTTGCTGACGAAGGTCGGGCGGCTGCCGTGAACGTGCGCGCGGTTTCATGTCGGGGTGGGGCGTCAGAACATCCGGTCAAAATCCCGGCTGCTCTTTGCAGTATGCCGTAAACGCCGAATAGAGCAGGCCGAGCGAACGGGGGAAGGAAAAAAGGAACTGGCGGCATGTGATTTATGATGTGCTGCAAACAGAATAGGCGTCTCCTCCGGCAGCCCGGGCATCACGTAGCGGATGGTGCTCCTTATATTTAGCCTCTCCCCGAGCCAGGGTGGCAGCGCCCTTGGAAAAGTGGTCCAGCCGTGGAGC
>JBNLDM010000006.1:0-5768 GCA_050304335.1 Pontiella sp. | reverse complement strand
CAAGGAAACCAAGATAGTATACACCGGAAGTGCCGATTGTCGTCTTTCGCAACAATGCCTAAAATGTGCAATTCCAAACATCGGGGCCGATGTCTAGATTTGTGGATTTTTGGATTGCCCAACGGGATTGTTCTCATCGGGGTTTTCTGTAAGTTTTGTCCAACTCAAGGAGAAGTGAAGCCCGTGCATCACGAGATGTGACGAGTGTGCACTGAATGCGAGTAATAAGACTTTGCATGACAAGAATAATGCAGCGAGGAATGTCGATGACTAAGGATGATTTATTGACCCGGGGCGCTTTTACCCTTCCCGGGGAAGCTGGCTACGAAGAACTGACGCTTCGCCTGGCCAGGAAGTGGGGCGCGGATACGATTCGTGATAGCGACGGCACGCAGCTCTCGCCGGAAATCACGGACGCGGGTTACGATATTTACTCGACGGTTTGTCTGCCTCGGTCGGTTAACGGCTGGGCGAAGCAGAACATGGATAAGCTTCAGCAAAACTTCCTGATGAGCTTTCCGGTCATGGCGCAGAGTGACACGGTCACGATCAACCTGCTGGAAGGCTATTTTGATCAGCAGTTTGCCGTAAACGCGGATGCCGACCCGAAGCGCTGGTGGCAGGTGTTCGACCGGACCACCGGGGAGGAAGTAGAGCCAGAGGGCAGGAGTCAGGGGACAGAAGTCAGCGCCCAGCAGCAGGAATCCGACATCCGACATCCGACATCCGACATCCCGAATCCGGAACAGGCGCCAAGTTGGGATTTCAACTCCGGCACAGGCACTGTCACCATTCACAATGCCATCCCTTACCACCGCTACACGGTCAATTTCCTGGCCTGGCGGCTGTGGGAAGAGATCTCGATGTATAACCACATCACCAACGATTGGGGCGACCGCGAGCATCTCATGGCCGTGGATCCCATCTATCCGGAAACGCTCGATCATCTGTTGAGCTGGTTCGAACAGTGGCTCAAGGAACACTCGGCCACGAACGTGGTGCGCTTTACCTCCATGTTCTACAATTTCACCTGGTTCTGGGGTGACGACCTGAAGCACAAGCGGGATGTCTATTCGGATTGGGCCGACTATGCCATGACGGTTAGCCCTCGCTCTCTGGAGCTGTTTGAGAAGGCGAGGGGCTACTCGCTCTGCTCCGAGGATTTCGTAAACGGTGGTCTGTACAACTGTACCCATAATGCGCCGTCGGAACGCTACCGCGACTACATGGACTTCATGCACGACGTGGTGGTGGACATGAGCCGCAAGTTCGTTGACCTGACGCACCAGTACGGCAAGAAGGCTTTCGTGTTCTACGACGACAGCTGGGTGGGCGTTGAACCCTACGGCCCGCACTTTGCCGACATCGGATTTGACGGGCTCATCAAATGTGTATTCAACGCCTTCGAAGCGCGCAAGTGCGCTGGCTGTACAGGGGTGGAAACCCACGAGCTTCGGTTGCATCCCTATCTCTTTCCCACTGGCCTGAAAGGCGAGCCGACCTTTGCGGAGGGGGGCGATCCCACGCGCAATGCCAAGGAGTTTTGGATCGATACGCGGCGCGCCATGCTGCGTGCGCGGATTGACCGGATCGGTCTGGGCGGCTATCTCAGCCTGACGGAGCCGTTTCCGGAGTTCTGCGACTATATTGAAGGGCTGTCGAAGGAATTTCGTTTGTTGAAGTCGTTCCACGAAAGAGGCAAGTCCTACACCGCGCCATTCAAGGTCGCCGTTTTGACCGCATGGGGATCGCTGCGCTCGTGGATTGCTTCGGGCCATTTTGTACATGGGTTGGAATACAACGAATTGCTCGAATCGTTGGCCGGGCTACCGCTGGATGTGGAATTCATCAATTTCGATGACCTGCTTGAGAACGGTGTGTCGGACGATGTGCAGGTGATCATTAACTGCGGGTGCGAAGGTAGCGCGTGGAGCGGGGGACGGTACTGGGATAATCCCAAGGTCATCGAAACGCTGCAGGCATGGGTGGCCGAAGGCGGCAGTTTTATTGGAATCGCGGAACCCTCCGCCCTGCGCCGTCCTGACACCTTCTTCCAGCTTTCACCGGTTCTCGGGGTGGATCGCGATACCGGCGCGCGCATCGCCCACGGAAAATACAAATGGGATTTGGTAGACGCCCATTTCATCACGGAGGATCTCGCGCATGCTCCGGACTTCGGGAAGCATGTCGACGGAATCTTCACGCTGGGGGCAGATACGAAGGTCCTGGCCACACGGGATGGCGAGGTCATGGTGTCGGCGCACACCTTTGGCAAGGGACGTGCCGTCTATCTGTCCGGTTTCCGGATCACCGCGGAAAACACGCGTCTCATTCACCGCGCCATCCACTGGGCTGCGGGGCAGGAGGAATCCTTCCGCCACTGGACCTGCAGCAACGTGCAGACCGAGTGCGCCTACTTCGCCGCAGAAAAAAAGCTGGTCGTCATCAATAACAGCGACACCGAACAAACCACTGACGTCTTCGACGGCGAAGGAAACCCGCGCTCCGTGACCGTGGCCGCGTTTGGTATTCATGTAGAAGACCTGTAGAGTATCTCTTATTTTTCGGAAACCACGAAATACACGAAACACACGAAAATCGGATTCTGACCAGCTGCCGAGCGATATGTTTTCGTGCATTTCGTGGTTAAACAATGCGAAGCTTTAGAGGTGGCTATGATGAAGCTTTTGGATTTGCAGGGTGACTGGTCCTTTCCGATGGACCGTGAAGACTGCGAGGTGGAACGGGAATGGTTTAACCGGGAGCTGGCGGATTCAATTTACCTTCCCGGTTCGTTGCAGGAACAGGAATACGGCGCTAAACCGTCACGGAAAACCGAGCGGCTCGGTCCAGATTACGATCGGTTATGTGACATTTACGTACGTTGAAGGGAGGATAGATGAGATTTGTTTATTCATGGCGATGGTTTGGTCCCGCCGACCGGATTCAGCTGAATGAAATCCGGCAGGCGGGCGCGACCGGCATTGTAACGGCGCTACATCAGATTCCGGTGGGCGAGGTGTGGTCCAAAGATGCCATTCTTGAGCGGAAGCAAATGATCGAAACGGCCGGACTGCAATGGGTCGTGGTGGAAAGTCTACCGGTAAGCGAAGACATCAAGAAACGCAGCGGGGACTATCTGCGGCACATCGAGAACTACAAGGTCTCGATTCGCAACTTGGCCGAGTGCGGCCTCAAAACCATCTGCTACAACTTCATGCCGGTTCTTGATTGGTCGCGGACCAACCTGAAGCAGACCTTCGAAGACGGTTCCTATACATCCGGTTTTCAGCGACATGTCTTTGCCGCTTTCGATCTGTACATGCTCAAACGGAACGGTGCGGAGAAAGACTATCCTTTGGACGTTCTTGAGGCGGCAAAGACCTTTTACGAACAACTTGATGCCGAAGGAAAAGAACGGCTTCAGGCAACCATTCTATACGGTTTGCCGGGGTCGATGCAGACCTACACGCTCCGGGAGTTCCAGCTTTTACTGGACTCCTATCGCGACATTGACCGCGTAAAACTCAAGAGTCATCTGGGTGCCTTTCTCAAAGACGTTGTGCCCGTAGCCGAAGCGTGCGATGTGAAGATGGCTGTGCATCCCGACGATCCACCGTGGAATCTGCTGGGTTTGCCGCGAATTGTAAGCACGGTGGATGACTTGAAGGAGATCGTGGACATGGTTGAGTCGCCCTCTAATGGGGTGACGCTTTGCACCGGTTCGCTGGGTGTTGGCCATTTCAATGATCTGCCGCAGATCGTCGAAGCCATTGCTCCTGCGATCCACTTTGTCCACCTGCGCAACGTGATTCGCGATGCCAGCCTGAACTTTCAGGAAGAAACCTTCTTCGAGGGCGACATCGACATGATTGCCGTGGTGAAGGCGTTGCTCGAGGTGGGACGGAGCAGGGAGGCTGCTGGCAGGCCAGAGTGGCATGTGCCGATTCGGCCCGACCACGGGCACCAGATACTCGACGAGGTGGGCAAGGAAAACTATCCTGGTTATAGCCTGTACGGCCGCATGAAAAACCTAGCCGAGATCAAGGGGCTTACGCTGGGTTTGCTGAATTCACTGGAATAGTAGATAACAAACATATCGATCCAAAGAGGTTGAGCCCATGAAGCAAGAGATCAATTGCATTTTCCTGTTTTGCGTTTGTTTAGGCATTGAGTGCGGAACAAGCTTCGCCAAACCTCAGGGCGCGGGGGCCGGCAAACCGCTGTATCGCGACCCTTTCTTTGACGGTGCGACCGCGATGTGCCGTGCATGATTTCACATATCACCCCCTTCAACATAAAAGGATACACCATGTTTCGTTTCGTTTTTCTTCTTTTGTTTGCTGGCACGTCGGTTTCGGCAGGTCGCACGGTTGCCGATATCGTGGTATCGCTGGATGGCCGTGGAGATTTTAAAAGCATTCAGGCGGCCATTGATTCCGTGCCGGATAACCGAAGCAGCCGTACGGTTATTTATCTGAAAAACGGGCTCTACGATCAGGAAAAACTGATTATTCCGGCATCCAAGCAAAACATTACCTTGCTAGGGGAGAATCGCAATAAAACGGTGATCCGCTATAGTGTCTACGACTGCAAATGCGCGGAAGCCATTAACGGCAAATGTCCGCCGGAGGCGGTCAAGCTGTGGAAGGGCGATACCATTCGAACTTCGGCCACGTTAACCATCAAGGGACGTGGGTTCCGTGCGGAAAATCTAACCATTGAAAATGCAGCCGGCCCGGTAGGGCAGGCGCAGGCCATCACTGTGCAAGCCGATAAAACCGTCTTCGTTAAGTGCGATCTAAAGAGCTATCAGGATACAATCTATCTTTGGAGCAGGGGGTGCCGCACTTATTTCAAGAACTGCCTGGTGGTTGGACGCACCGACTATATCTACGGAGCGGGCATCGGCTATTTTGACGAGTGCGAAATCCGTAGTTGGGGCGGGGGATGGATCACGGCACCGGCCACGCCGAAGGATCAGGAATACGGCTTTGTGTTCTATAAATGCAAGATTACCTATGCCGACAACAGCCCGCGTGACGGCGATGACGGAAAACCGTTCCGGTTGGGCCGGCCGTGGCACGAATATCCCAAGGTTGCCTGGGTTTGTTGCGAGATGTCGGAGATGGTTCATCCGGAAGGATGGGGCGATACCTGGCGCATGGATTATGCCGCCTCCAGCGAAGACCTGCAGCTCTACGAGTACGGAAACAAGGGGCGTGGTGCAGATATGGACAACCGCGCTGACTGGGCCGGGTTGTGCGAACTCTCCAAATCCGAGGCGAAGGCATACGCCGTACGCAAGGTGATGTCCGGCAACGATGGCTGGGATCCGGCCGATAATTGATCGATCAAGGCCGGGTCTGGATAAATTCCTGCAGGATGGAGTCGGACGGAACCATTGATTTTCCGATGGGTTTAAAGTGGTGGAGAAACTCGAGCAGCTCCAGGGCTTTCCCGTGCCCCGGATGCAGGGCGGGCAGGGAACGGATCAGCGGTTCGGCCAGCGGCTTGAGCACCGGGATCTCATAGCACAATGCCGAGTTGTATTCCAGCTCGGCGAGCGGCTGATAGGGAAAAATCCACTTGTCTTCGCCCTTCCTCACGGATGGCCATAGGTTGAAGGTCCGCTCCGCCGGGTTTCCTCGGAAGGTATTGTCGCGGATCATGCGCCGGATCATCCGGTGGTTGGTGGTGGAAATGCGCGTGTGCTTGTCGAGCTTGAGCGTCGTGCGTGCGCCGATATAGATTTTCAGGGAGTGCGA
>JBNLDM010000005.1:0-20024 GCA_050304335.1 Pontiella sp. | reverse complement strand
AGAGCGCCCTACCATTGCCTGCGCCAAACAAAACCAAAAATATTCTAGACCATCCGGCTTCCGGAAAACCGAAGGGCAGGCTTAATGCCTGCCCTTTTTGATATAAAACTGAACTCACTTAATGATGATGGCTCTGAGAATGCTATTCCTTCTCGAGTTCCTTCCAAGCATCCTTCTTGCCATACGCACGCAGTTCCTGCAGCCGGGACTGGACGGCCTCGCCGCGGAGGGCGATCTTGCCGTCGGTCTTTTCCCAGCGCACGACGGTCTGCTGCGTGATGCCGGCAAGCTGTGCGAATTCAACCTGTGTCAGGCCGAGGCGTTTTCTCAATGACAACACGCCCTTGCCCGTGATCCAGAATCGCTGGTCCGACTCCTCCGCCTCCTCTACCGGGGCCGCTTTGCCAAGTTCCTTCTGAAGGCGTTTGACTTCTTTTTGCAGATCCGTCAGCTCACGGCGCAGGTCGGCGATATACTTGCGCTGGCTCGCATTCACACGCTTAATCGGATCCAGTTCTTTCCTGATCTCCCTGCGCGCTACACGTGCAATCTCTGACTGAAGTTCTTTTATAACAGACATGTGTTCTCTCCTTTGCTTATAGCATGACATTATCGCATAGAATATAATGGCTCAAGGGATAAACGGCATATCCGTCAGTCGACTATGTGCGACAGACTAAGCGACATTTCTTTACTGTTCCTGCGCACATGCAGCACGGCATCATCTGACGGATCACCGGTAGGGAGTTGAACTTCCCACGTATGACCGGTGAGCGGGACATCAATGTGCTGGCCGCCGAGCTCCAGCTCGAGCCTGGAGCCGGGCAATGCTTCTCCGTACACCAACCCATCGTCGCCGCGGCTGGTGATGGCGGCATACGGCAGGCCATCGCGCAGCGCCTGATGGAATTGATCCAGCATCTTCAATTGTTCACCCTCCAGCGGTGCACCGGCCGGTCCCTCGGCCATAGCGATGATCTGCTGATGCAGCGATGTCTCGCTGATATCGCGGGCGAACTTTTCGCCGTAGGCCTCGCCATAGTTGCCATGGCAGGAGGCGCAGCGGTTCTGGAAATAAGCCAGTGCTCCGAAGGGTTTGGCTGACTCCGCGGTACCGACATCGACGGATGCATCGACACGACGCGTGCTCAACTGTGCGGTATCGTTATATCGTGAGATCCGGTAGATGCGGCGTTTTGAATCGTCGGAAAAGAAGAGCGAGCCATCGGGAGCCTCCGCCACGTCGCAGGGACGACCGAGGACCACTTGATCGGGGGTGATGCTCTTCACGAGCGTCTGGTGCCCCATCGGCGCTCCGGTCACTTCGTCGAACAGGATGCGTAGAACGCAGTAACCGACCTTCACCGATGAATTCCACGAACCGTGGCAGGCGACCATCGCGTCGCCCTTCAAACCAAGGGCATCGTATTTTGCAAAGGTCCATCCATTGGGAGCCCAGTGCGGACCGATCAACCAGGCAGGCAGAATGGTATTCCCGGCCAGCTCGAGCAGTTCCGGCAGCTCCGCGTATTCCAGCCGCGGTAATCCGGGGCCGACAATAAAGGGGTGCCCGTAAAAACCGCCTTCGATATAGTGGTTGAACTCGCAGGGCGGTACCTGATCGGTAATCGGCTGGTTACCGCGTTTCTCGCCAAAATCCTTCCCGTAGTTGTCGGATCCGTGATCGGCACCCCACACCTCGTCCGTACCGGGACGCAAGCGCAGCTTTTCCGTATTGCGGATACCCGACACAAACAGCTTCTTACCCGAGCCATCGAGATTGAAATGCCAGATCTTCTGCCGTTCTGTGTCCCGCTCGTCGGATATGTTGTGCGAGTCTCCGATGGAGGTGTAGAAACCGTCAGGCGTAACAAGAATCGGCCGCCACCAGTGCCCGCCGCCCGACGGCAGATCGTCGGTCACTTTGATCTCTTCGTCGGCCTTTCCGTCTCCATCGGTATCGCGCGCCTTCCAGATCACACCGCTCTGGGTGAACCACAGCCATCCATCGAAGTAGTGCATCCCGTGTGCGGTCGGCTTGTCCGTGGTAAAGTCGTTGATCTTGCTCCAGACGCCAGCCTTCTGCTGCAATGTGATGATCGCGCCGGTACGCGGTTGCGAGACATACAGAATACCCGGCTGACCGAATTCAATAAAGCGCACCTCGCCGATATTTTCTGCAACAAGATCGACGCGGTACCCCGGCCTAACCTCGAACGGAGGCACACCGGGACCGACTACCGACTGCTGCGCAAGAACGCTTCCTGCAGAAACAGTGAACAATATTAACCAGCTAAGACTCTCCCGGGCTGATAACCGCATATTCATGACATCCCCTCGTTGCTCATTCAGCGTTTGAATAAACGCATGCTATCCGGATGATCGCGGGGAATCAATGGTGTTCGGGATTCGATTGCTACGGCACAGACCGCCCCTCCTATCGTCCCGACGTCTTTCGGCTATGAATCAGATGGGTGTAGAATTCGAGCAGTGCGGGATTGGGATTATTCCATGGCATGGGCTGGCGGGCGTTGAGATCGGCGTGCGGTCCCCAGGTGTCGCGCGTCTGGCTCATGCCGGCCTCGGTACCGTAATAGATGATGGGCGGCTGCTTCTGCCTGAACTGGATTTCAGCGGCGAGCTTCAGGCGGCTTATTCGATCCTTCGCTTCAAACATGAAACGGTTGATATCGTGGTTGTCGAGAAACGATGGCAGGCTGAAACCGGCGGGAAACCTGGTGTAATGCTTATCGAGCAGCTCCTGCACGTTGCGTTTCGTTGGCATGTGTCCGGCATGCGCCACCTCATTCACCATGATTTCACGGAAGCCGAAATCGAGAACACCGTCCATGACATTCCTGTATTCAAGCATAATGTCGTCGGCAACGGATTCGCCCCGTTTTTCCTTTTGCAGATGCCTGCGCTTGTGCGGCAGACCCAGCGTTTTCATATGGGTTCCGCCAATGCCGAGAAACAGTGCCTCACCCAGCAGGTAGGCATCGGGATATCGTGATTTAACTTCCCGGTGGAACGCACGCCAGAAGGACATTGAGGGACCCAGTACATGATCGAGCCGGAATCCATCGACTCCTAAAGCCAGCCACTGCAGCGCGCTGTCGATTACATAGCGCCGGGCATCGGGATGGTCGAGATTGAGTTTGGGAAGCTCGTCGAAGTCGAGAAAACAGAGATAGCCTCCCTGGTCGTCAAAGAAGAACCAGTCGCGAAAATCACTGTTTCTCCGCTTCCGCGCATCCTGGAAAAGCGGATGGGTACAATGCACATGGTTAGGGACGAAATCCATGATGATCCGAAAGTCCGGCCTGGCCGCACGCAAAAGTTCTTTAAGCGCGGCCATGCCGCCAAACCGCCGTTCGACGCCTTCAAGATTGGTGGTGTGATAGCCATGGTAGGCCGCTGTCGGCTGGATGGGCGACAGCCAGATGGCATTGATGCCAAGGTCGTTTAGATACGGCAATGCCTCGATCACGCCACGCAGATTGCCGCCGCAGAACCGGGGCTTCATCGGATCCCCTTGCAACCGATCCGATCCCGCACGCCGGAAGCGGTCGATCAGAATCTGGTAGAAGACGGCATGGTTCCACCACGGTGCTGAAACGCGGATCGGCACAGGATTACTCCGCATTGGTAAGATACATGGTGGCGGTAGCCTTGGCGACCAGCTCGCCGGCGGCGGTTCGTATCTCGCCTTCGACAAAGGCTGTCCGGCGCGTGGCGTTGACCAGTGTGCCGTAGGCGGTCAACCGCCCTGACTTGACCGCCTTGAGATAGTTTATTTTCATTTCGAGGGTCACCCCGCTGCTGCGCTCGGGCGGCTGTATCTCAAGGAAGGCGCGCGACATGGTGGTGTCGAGCAGCGTGAACAAGGCGCCGCCGTGCGCGTGGCCGAACCGGTTCCAGTGATGTTCGCCGAGGTCGAGCTCCATGACGTATGCACCGTCTCGCATACCGAGATCAATCAGTCCGACATGTTCATTGAAATCCTGCATAGCGCCTCCTCAAAGCTACGGAATGATGCAATCACAAAATGTACATGGGCAGCAAAAACCCATCCCGAATGAATTATGTTTGAGCTGTGGCATCGTCACGGCCGTCATGCAACCTCAACCTTTGTCGCGAGGGCTTCGCGTTCGCGGATGAAATCGAGCACCTGCTCGAAGATTTTTTCGCGCCCTTCCTTCTGGACCAGATTGTGGTAGTCGGCCTCCACGTTGACCTTCTTCTTGATGGTCGATGCAATCTTGTCATAGACCACCTCGGCGCTTTCGGGGTCGGCGACCGGATCGGCCGAACCGTGTATGATCAGGCAGGGTGATTCGACCTCGGGCAGGTGGTCGCGACAGACGGACATCAGGTTGCAGAATTCCCGTACTCCTTCGAGGTAGTGTTTGGGATAGTTGATATCCGGTGTTTCGGATTTGTTTTCGATGCTTTCCGCAATCGTGCCGCTGAGACCGATTTTCTTGATGAACCGGTTCCAGCCCAGCGCGGCCGGCGCTATCGTGCAGGCATGGCGGTTCATCAGGATCAGCGGCGTGTCGATACAGAAGATGGAATCGACAGCGTCCTTCTTGCGGGCGGCGTTCAACAGCACCAGCAGCGCCCCGGCCGAGAAGCCGCCGAGAATAATCCGGTCGCAACTGTTACGCAGCACGGCATAGCCCCGGTTGAACGAGACGACCCAGTCCTCCCATGAAATCGTGCGCAGCTGTTCGGGACTGGTGCCGAAACCCTGCAGGCGAACCCCATAGACCGTATAACCCGCCTGGTGTAGATATTCGCCAAGCGGCCGCATCTCCTCAGGAGCGGCAAGATAACCGTGACAAAGCAGAATCCCTGTTCTGCTGCCCGATTTCAGGAAGAAGGGGCGTCCGATGGAGGGGGCCTTGGACAAGCCCTGTTCAAAGTATTGGGTATAATCGTCCTCGAAATGCAGGATGTCCAGTTTTTCCAGGCGCTCTGCAAGCTCCGACCGCATTCGTACGGACGGCATGTTGACGTAGCGATCCACGATCTGGACGGCGAAGGACAACGGCTCCACTTCGTTCGCTATTACCTTGGTGGTCCCCCGCAATCGAAGGTTTTCAAGCGGACCCGTATGCGTGATTTTTCTACGTACCACGCAGTACATCCCATCCTTGCGCGTCACAATTCCTTCCTTCTTTGCCAGCGCGTAGATGTCTTCAAGCGGTTCGTAGGGTTCGTCGGCAATGATTTTAATCAGTTCGTTGTAAAGTGATTTATGAACGCGCCGGCCGTCATGCTCGCGGATGGTCAGGGCTGAAAGATAGAGCGCCCGGTGAAAATCGTCGATCGGAATGGAGTCGGTTTTAAGCTCGCGCAGCCCGATGCAGAACAGGTGGTCGATGTTGATGGCCGTCGTGGAATAGATCGTCTTCATGAACCGCTCGGTGAGGGGCCAGCGCTGGGTCGAAAGCACGAAGCTTTCGCGCCGGGTGTCGGTCAGGAACGGCAGGTTGCGCATACGGGCCAGCGGACGGGAAAGATATTCATCCACTGGAATCGCCGGGCTGAAATAGATGGTCATGTCGGTGTGCCGCAGCAGCATGCTGCCTTCTGTTTTAAGCTCCTCCACAATGTGGTCCGGAATGTCGGGCTTGATGCCGGCGGCCATGCGGGAAATAATGTTGTCGTCCGGGCGCAGAGGGTAGAAGGTGATGTTGACCGGCGTAACAACCAGCTCCGGGAAGAACTGGCACTGGTCCTGTTCAATACCATACCGCTCCCCCAGCTCCTTTATGGTCTCCGCATCACCCGCATGGCAGGCCGCCAGAAACCGTTCGCGCACCAGGGCGGCCTTCAAGGCCAGCACCGCCGCGCCGGTGTGGGGCCGCCGGTGCAGAAGAGATGCATTTATGCGCAGCTTGCCCCGTTCGACCACCTTCTTGCTCTTGACCATGACCCCTTCAGGAAAAATAACCCAGTCGTGCCGGCCCGTAACGAGATCGCCGATGATCAGGCGGTTGCGCAGCGGCTCGTGCGTGGAGAAGGCCCCCATTCGCCGCAGGTATTCCCCGAACAGCCCCTTGAAAAGATTGCTGTGGGCTAGAGCGCGCAGTTCCTTATCGGTGTGGCGATAGAGCACATAGGGCACAATGAAGGTTTCCATGCGGGTGAAATGATTCACCACGAACAATGTGGGCCGGTCGGTAATGTTGTCCAGCCCCTCGACGTGGATGGAAAGCTTCAGCATGCGGCGCATCAGCCCTATCATCGCAGCAGTTGCCCTGAAAACCCGTGTGGCCATGCATTATCCTCTGTTTCTTCTATTCATCCGGACCGATCCAGACGATGCCCTTCTCCAGCCAGCGGGCGTCACCGGATGAAACTTTTTTGGCCACCTTGTCGATGTCGCGGTTGTCGTTGTGGCGCAACGCGGCAAAGTGGGCCTTGATCCGCCGGGCGGCCTGCTTGCAGAACAGGTCGGCCAGCTCGATCCCCATCGCGCCTTCCGGTTTGTCCTTGCCGGCGAGCGCATAGCTGCAGGTCGCGGAGACGGCAAACAGCTCGGTGCCGATATCCATCAGATGTCCCAGCACGATCTGCCGCCGGTCCAGCGTCGGACCATACCGGCCCATGGCATGGAGCAATGCCCGTGCCAGCCGGTGCGACGTCCGGCTGGCATAGCGTATATGGCGGAGCAGCGGCCCGCTGCCGGCCGGCACGTTCATGGGTTGCAGGCGGATCCATTGCCGCGGATACCACAGTGCATAGAAGCCCAGCACCTTGAACGCGGTTGATACCTTCTTTCCGGCCGGTGTTCCCGGCATCATCAGCGGCCCTGCCAGACGCAGATGGGGATCCATCGCTTCGCGGGCCAGGAACAGACGCATGATTTCCGACGAGCCTTCGATGATCGTGTTGATGCGCGCATCGCGCATGATGCGTTCCACCGGATAGGGCGGCTCGCCACGTGCCTTGAGCGAATCGGCGGTTTCGTAGCCCCGACCGCCGCGGAGCTGCAGGGTCTGGTCTGCGATCTGCCAACCGTACTCCGTGCAGAAATACTTGGCCATCGCCGCCTCCAGCCGGATATCCATGCTCTTCTGGTCGACATAGCGCGATGTCAGCATCGTGAGCGCCTCCATCGCAAAGGTGGTCGATGCAATAAAGGCAATCTTTTCGCGCCCCGCCTCGTGGTGACCGATCGGCTGCCCCCACTGGACCCGGTCGTTGCCCCAGCGACGGGCGATGGACAGACACTGCTTGCCCAGCCCCGTGCATGCGGCCGGCAGGGTAAGCCGTCCTATGTTAAGCGTGTCCAGTGCCAGCTTGAGCCCGCGGCCCTCTTCGCCGATCCGGTTTTCCACCGGCACCTTCACATTCGTGAATTTCAGGTTGCCGTTCTGCATGCCGTTGAGCCCCATGAAATCGCAGCGCTGCACCACCTCGACACCGGGCATGTCGCGCTCGACAATGAAGGCCGTGATCTGCCGGCGCTCCTTTCCCTTTACGATCTTTGGCGCGGTCTTGGCCATCACCACGAGGACGTCCGCCACGGGCGAGTTGGTACACCATTGCTTGGCTCCGTTGAGTATGTAGTGTGTGCCGTCTTCCGACAGCTTCGCCTCCGTGGTCATGCGCGCGGGATCGGATCCCACGTCGGGCTCGGTCAATGCAAAGGCAGAGATTTTGCCTTCCACGAACCAGGGGAAATATTTTTTCTTCTGCGCTTCCGAACCAAACATCTTGAGCGGCTGCGGCACGCCGATCGACTGGTGCGCCGATGCCAGCACCGCCGTGGATCCGCAGTAGGAGGCGATCATCATCATGATGCGGTTGTAGTTCACCTGCGACAGCCCAAGCCCGCCGTATTCCTTCGGTACCTTGAGCGCGAACACTCCGAGCTTCGCAAGCCCCGCCATCACGTCATCGGGGATTTGATGGGTCCGGTCGATTTCGTCGGGATCGACATGCTCTTCGAGATATGCGCGAATGCGTTCCAGATGCAGATCGCCCTCGGCCTTGTCAGCCTCCGGCTGCATCGGAAACGGATACATCAGATCCCCCCGCCAGCGGCCCATGAACATTTCGCTGCAGAAACTCGGCTGCGTCCATGTCGCCTGGCGCGATGCCTCCGCCACCTCTAATGCAGCCCGCTTGCCCTCGTTCATCTTCGAGGTGTCGATCATCATCTCGTTGTCTTGATCCGGCTTATCCATCGTCAGCTCCTTTGCACATTCGCTGCATCGTCATAAAAAGCTTTTTCCTGCGAAACCATTGTCTTGAGAAGCTCGCACGGCGCGAACCGTTCACCGCAGGATCCTTTCAGACTCTCTAAACGCCAGACACACTCGGCAAGTCCCCGATCGTCGGCATAGCGCAGCAGTCCGCCCCGGAACGGCGGAAAGCCGATCCCTGTAATCAGCGCCATGTCGAGATAATCAATACGTCCGACAACCCCTTCCTGCAGGCACATCGCCGCTTCGTTCAGCATGACAAGGATCAGCCGGTCGATGATATCCGCATCGGAAACCTCCATCCTGCGGAAACCTTCCAGCAGTTTGACGGCATCGGGATTGGGAGCGCGCTCCCTGCCTTTGTAGAGGTAGAATCCGCCGCCGGACTTCTTGCCCAGAAGTCCCGCCTGGATGAAGCGGTCAAGCACGGGTGCCGCCTGCATGCGCGGCGTAAACGCAGCTTCCAGTTCCAGGATAACTTTATAGCCCACATCCACACCGGTTACGTCGGCCAGCGCAAACGGCCCCATCGGCATGCCGAATTCTTCCGCGAGCCGGTCGATGCGCTCAAACCCGATGCCCTCCTGAAGCATCAGGGCCGCTTCGTTCATATAGGGAAGAAGAATGCGATTGACGAGAAAACCGGGGCTGTCCTTCACCACGATCGGCGTCTTGTGCAGCGCGTGTGCCAGTGCCACCACGGTAGCGACGGCTTCATCGGACGATTGCCCGCCCGCGATCACCTCGACCAGCGGCATGCGGTTGACCGGATTGAAGAAATGCATTCCGACAAACCGCTCCGGATGCTTGAGCACGCTCGCCATTTCCGTGATCGACAGTGCGGAGGTGTTGGAACAGATCACCGCTTCCGGCATTACCTTTTCCTCCATTTCTGCCAGCACGGCCTTCTTGGCCGCCATCTTTTCCACGATCGCCTCGATCACAATGTCTGCGTCGGCGAAGCCTGAATAGTCAAGCGTACCCGTAATGCGATGCATGTTGAGCGTTACCGCATGCGGTTTGATCTTCCTGAGCTTTACCAGCTGCCGGTAATAATCGGCCGCTTCAGCAAAGGCCTTTCCGACCGCCTCCCAGGAAATATCCTTCACCCGCACCGCACGTCCATGCTGACTGAAGAGCCAGGCGATACCGCCCCCCATCACACCGGCACCGAGCACAGCCGCCTTGTGGACGGGACGGGGCGCGACGTCCGCGGTGGTGCCACTGTCCTTCTTTAACAGCGTATCGACATGGAACAGGCCGATCAGGTTCCGGGACACCGGGGTTCCGGCCAATTCAGAAAAGGCGCGCGCCTCGCGCTCCAGCCCCTCTGAAAGCTTGCAATGGCAGGTGGCCTGCAGGAGCGAAACGATGGCCGGAACGGCGGGATAGTGCCCCTTGGTTTTCCGCATCGCCTGCTTTCCTGCCTGATGAATGATGATCGAGCTCGCCGGCCAGCTGTCCTCCCAGACATGCCAGCCGCGCCTCTTTAGAATACTGCGCCTGTTTTTTCCCGACAGGCATTTGCCGGTAAACTCGCGAACCTTCTCGGCTACGAATTCATGGGGTACCAGTGCATCGGCCAGGCCGATACGCTGTGCCTTGGACCCCGAGACCGGCTTGCCGGAGAGAATCATGCCCAGCGTCTGCACCAGACCGACGAGTCGCGGCAGCCGTTGCGTACCGCCCCACCCCGGCAGAATACCGAGCGAAACCTCGGGCAGCCCCAGCTTGGTCCTGGCATGATCGGTTACGACGCGAAAAGAACAGGCCAGCGCCAGCTCGAGTCCTCCACCCAGGCAGGCACCGTCGATCACGGCAATGGTGGGATACGGCAGGGCGTCCAGCCGGTTGAAGACCGCCTGTCCCTTCCGCGATTTTCCGTAGGCATCTTCCGCGGTTTTTATGGATTCTATTTCGGTTATGTCGGCACCGGCTATGAACACACCGGGCTTGCCGCTGGATATGACAAGCGCGCGGATTTCCTTGTTCTGCAGTTCACCCTTCAGCAATACATCCAGCTCGGCCATCACCGCGGCAGAGAGTTTGTTGACCTTTTCTTCGGGCAGATTGATTTCAAGATAGGCAATGCCGGCGTCGTCGGGAGGGATCAGGCTCATGGCGTTCATCAGTTTACCTCCAACGCCAGCGCGGCCCCCTGGCCGCCTCCGATGCAAAGCGTCGCCAGTCCGCGCTGCAGGCCGCGGCGCCGGAGCTCCTTCAACAGGGTAATGATCAGCCTCGCGCCGGTCGCACCCACCGGATGTCCCAGGGCGATCGCACCTCCATTGACATTCATCCTATCGCGATCGATCATGCCCAGCGCCTGCTCGCGGCCTAGATGTTTCTGCGCAAACTCATGCGAAGCAAACGCGCGTTCACAGGCAATGACCTGTGCCGCGAACGCTTCGTTGAGCTCTATCAGCTCGAAGTCATCGAGGGTAAATCCGGTCTTATCAAACAGCCGGGCACTGGCATAGACCGGTCCCAGCCCCATGCGGTCTCCCTCAAGTGCGGCATAGGAATAACTGTGCAGATAGCCCAACGGCTTCAGCCCCAGCTCCTTTGCCTTTTTTTCCGGCATCACCAGTGCGGCTACAGCACCGTCGGTCACCTGCGAAGCATTACCGACAGTTACCGAACCTGTCTTGCGATCGAAATAGGGCTTCAGCCTGGCCAGATCCTCCATCGACTGGTTCGGGCGCGGACCCTCGTCGGCCTGCTGGATCTCCTCGTACTGCGTCGGCACGGGAATCGGCACGATCTCTTCCGCCAGCTTTCCCGACTCGATCGCCCGCGCTGCACGGCGATGGCTTTCAAGTGCATATTCATCCTGCTGCTCGCGGGTAATCAGAAACTCGCGCGAAAGTTTTTCGGCGGTCAACCCCATGATCAGGCCGCAAATCGGATCGGTCAGTCCCTGCTCCAGGCCAACGATCGGCTTCAGGTGGCGAAAACGGAAGGTCGCAAGTACCTTCATTTTCTGACTGAAGGTCTTCGCTTTGAACAGACGCTGGAAAAAGGCTGTCATTTCCGGGCCGTAGATCAACGGAATGTTGCTCATCGACTCGGCGCCGCCCACCACCATCACTTCACCGTCGCCCGCCGCGATCATCTGGGCGGCGCTGGTGAAGGACTGCATGCCGGAGGCACAGTTGCGGTGAACGGTGAACGCGGTCAGATCGGTCGGCAGGCCGGCTTTGAGCGCTATGACCCGCGCGATGTTCGCCGCGTGCATCGGCTGGGCCACACTGCCGAAGATGACTTCGTCGATGTCCGCGACAGGAAAGCCGGTCCGTGACAGCAGCTCCTTGACGGCAAACGCCCCGAGATCATCGGCCTGCGCATTTTTGAGTTTACCGCCCGCTTTGCAAAACGGTGTGCGAATGCCGTCAACAATGGCCAATCGCGAATTCATGGAATACCTCCGTACTCGTACTTTCATCGTAGATCCGGTCGATCACCGGCTTGTAGTGCTCCTCCACCTTGTGCCGCCGGATTTTAAGCGTAGGAGTCAGCAGGCTGTCATCCACCGACGGTACATCCAGCAGCAGCGCATAGGCGCGGATCTTTTCCCAGCTGTTCAGGTGGACATTGATCTGCTGCACAACGTCCTTGATCCTGTTTGCCAGCGTCGCGGACTGGATGAACTCGGCGTCGGATTCGTTCGCCGATCCGGATTGCTGTTTAAGGGTCGACAGAGCGGCGCGATTGATGAAGAGCAACGCGCTGGTAAACTTGCGCGCCTCGGCCACGACACAGGCCATTTCAATCAGCTCCGAACGGCGCAGCGACTGCTCGATCGGCAGCGGAAAAACGATTTCGCCGGTCGAGGTCTTAAACATTTCCTTCTGTCGGGCCACGATACTCAGGCAGCCGTCCTCATCGAATGTTCCCATATCGCCGGTGTGCAGCCAGCCGTCGGAATCGATCGTCCGCGCGGTTTCCTCCGGCAGGTTGTGGTAGCCGCGCATGATGCTCGCACCGCGTGCCAATACTTCGCCCTCGTCCGTCAGTTTCACCTCTACACTCTTGAGCGGCAGGCCCACGGTATCGATCTTTCTGCAGCCCGGATAGTTCGTGCTGATCACGGGTGAGGCCTCGGTCAGCCCATAGCCTTCGTACAGCGGCACCCCCATACGCACGTAAAAGCGGTGCAGATCGGCGGGCATGTGCGCACCGCCCACCACCATGGTGCGCAACTTTCCGCCCATTGCCTTGCGGACCTGCCAGCCAACCAAAGCATCCGAAACGAAATCGGAGAAGGAGAATCCTCTCCGCTCCCCGGTTCGGCTCGCATGCCGCCATGTCCAGCGGGCCAGCACACCCATGGGCCCGAATACGAGATTCGATTTTTCCGCGATTCGTTCGTAGGTCCGCTCCAGCAGACGCGGCACCACGGTCATCATCGTGGGTTTCACCTCATGGAACAGCAGACCCAGATGATCGATGTCGTCTACAAAATAGATGGACATGCCGCGTGCCAGATAGAGATAGATCACGATGCGTTCGAAGCAATGGGCGATCGGCAGCAGGCTCAATGCACGATCCCGGCAGGGTTTGATCGGGAAGAGAATTTCTATATCATGCAACTGCGTCGCCAGATTGCGGTGCGTCAGCTCCACACCCTTCGGGGTTCCTGTCGATCCGCTGGTGTAGATGATGACGGCGAGATCATCCGGCTTGATCGCCTGAAGCAGCCGGTCCACCAGCCCCGGCTCGGCGGCCAGTCGTTCCCCGCCCTGGAAATACAGTTCTTCTAGATGGACGGCCGTCGGCACATCCTCCACGACCTGATCGGTTATGATCAGATCAAAGCGGTCGGCAAACGGGCGCAGACGGTCCCATAGATGCTTCCCGAAGACGAAGATCGTCTTGATGTTCGCATCCTCGAGCTTGTGCTTCAGGTGCGCTTCGGAAAAATCGACGAAAAACGGAACCGCAACATGACCCGCCAGCATCGTTGCCATATCCGCAATCAGCCACTTCGACGAAGGCGCCGCCAGGATTCCGATGGCGGAACCGGGTTCAGCAAGCCGCTTTTCCAGCGTAGCCGCCAGGAAGATCACATGGCACTGGACCTCGGACATCGCCACCGATCTCCACATGCCCTGCCGCCGATCGTTCAATGCCTTCCTGTTGCCGTGGCTTGCTGCCGGCCCAAGAAACATTTCGGGTATTGTGCGGTACGATCCCATCGAACGACCATTTCGTTTTAACGAAAACACTTTAAACCGTCGCCCCGTCGCCGTCAAGAAATGTACGCCGGCAAGCGGACCGACGCCACCCGTGTCCCATGATTAACACCCCGCACAAGAACGATACGTGTAAGATATTGCTCGCTTTGTTATTAAAAATTTGTAAACTATAACTTTTCAAAACAATAAGGGGTGGCGGAATGAAGGGGTTGCTAACATATCTGGTCGTAATGGTTGCAGTCGGGGTATCAGCATCGACGATTATTCTGGATACCGGCTCACTGCCTTCAACCCAGGGATGGGAATACAGGGCCGTAGGCGTGCACGCCTCAACCGCGGAGACCGATCTGATGTCAACCGACGGTTCGGTGCTTAACATGAACACCATGGGTCAACCATTCAGCTCCTATCTCGGTTCGACGGCGTTGTATCGGCTAAGTGACGTGGTCCAGGACTCCATGCCGACGGTATTGCAGTGGACATCAAGAACACTGGAGCATGAAACGGCTCCAGAAGGGTATTATGGATTCTTCGTAGGTTTCAGAACCGATTTCCTGGATTACAGTGCGGGCATCTTTCCCAATCACGTTGCAATCAGAAATGGAAGCGGCTGGATTGAAATTCCTATTGATGCATCGGAATATCATACTTACCGTATTCAAGCCATAGCCGGTTCCCCAGAATATGACTTCTACATTGACGACAGTCTCCAAGCATCGGCAGTTGCAAAGTGGAATTCTGCGTTTGAAAACTCGGTTCTTTTTGGCGATGGCACCGGTCGCGCCAACGCTAATTCCGACATAGCCTCACTAGCATTCGGACAATTTGATATAGGTGTGATGAACGTATTTAATGAAAACGGGTGCATAGAAGCGACCGGACCAAACGGAGCCACAATCCATTTATCTGCCGAGGATCCGTTTGCAAACCCATCGAGCACTTATATTTGGGAAATCTCTACCGGCGAGAGTGGCTTCGGGGATGCATTTGAATTCAACCTGGGGGTTGATCAGCAGGCGTCCGTAACTCTGACGGCCGTCGACGGGGCGACAGGTCTCTCGAATACGGTCACCAGAACGGTATGCGTATCCGACACGACGGCCCCGGTGATCGAAATCCTGTCGCCGGAATCCGGAGAGGTCTACAACGGGAACAATCTGTCCCTCGAAGTAAGGATAACCGATGCAGTGGACCAGAATATTTCGGACTGCCTCGTCACGGTAGGTAAAAGTTATCTGGTCGCCCTGGATCCGGAACGCGAAACATCGAAGATAAAACTGTCCAAGCCGGGGCCGACCGATGGTCCCATACCTGCCGATGTGATCGTTACAGCAGCGGACAACTCAGGCAATGCGACCACGGTGAGTGTGGAGGTGCTGCTTCAGCACGACAACAGATCGAAGTAAATCCATTTGGCACTAATAATGGAATAAGGCTGGCGGGTAGCGATCCGACCAGCCTTTTCTTTTCCCAGACCCATCGGATACAGGACCACGGTTCTCATCCACCCTCGCCCAACATAAATATAGCCGGACGCATTGGCCGGCAATTTTTAAAGTTGGTGCTCGGGGTGGGATTCGAACCCACACGGGATATAACTCCCACAAGGCCCTCAACCTTGCGTGTCTACCAATTTCACCACCCGAGCGGATGAGGTAAGAGGAAGTGGAAGATACCGAGGCCCCCATAGGCGTTCAAGCGGTAAATAAAAAAAGTTCCCCAGGCCGGAATCCGTGGATTCCGGCCTCTCGTCAGTGGATGGAACCGCGCGTATTCATACCACCGATGTCTTTTCAACCGGCGCCTTCTGCGCTAGCATTCCGGCTATAGGTCAGGGAGATATTCGAATGGCGATCAAGGTGCGAAAAATCATTGGTACACTACTGGCGATCCTGCTGGTCCTGGTCATCACCGTCCTGTGTGTGTTTTTCTTCTGGCTGGGACCCACTGTGAAAATGGTGGCGCAGAAGATCGGGTCCAAAGCACTGGGGACCCCGCTCACCATCAGTGAACTGGCTATCGATCCACGTCACGGCACCCTCCACATGACAGGCTTTGCCATTGCCAACCATGACGAGTTCGGCCGATCCAACGCCGTATCGCTGGCCAGCATGGACATTGCACTGGATGCGACCTCGATCTTTGCGCCGACGATCGTCGTCCACCGTGTTCAGATCGAGAGTCCCTATTTCGTCTACGAGCAGAATGCCGCCTCCGACAACATCACCCGCTTCATCAATAATATACAGAGGTTTGTCGGCCCCGAATCCAGCGATTCCGGGGAAGAATCCGAAGCGAAAAGCACGGACGACTCGGCGACCAAGGAGGTTATCGTCGAGCAGCTGGAGATCAACGACATCCAGTTTCACCTGGCCAATACCGATGCCACCAACCTCGACATCGATGTCGGCATCGAACAACTCTCCGTCAGCATGACCAACGGCACGGTGACGCTTAAAAACTTCCATATCAGCAATCCTGCGCGACTGGAAACCCCCAACCTGTTTACGCTGGACAGCATTGCGATTGAAGTCGATCCGGCAAGCATCTATTCGGATACGGTGTCCATTCGCGATGTACGGATCACACGGCCCTATGCCTATCTCGAACACAATCCCGAAACGGACACCGTCGCCGAGTTGATGAAGATAGTCGGGCGCATAGCCGATTCACAGACCAATGCAGCAGCCGAAGTGACGGCAGAAGCTCCGCCGGAAGCCGAAATGGAAGCAGCCCCTCCTGCACTGCCGCCGGTGCAGCTCCACAACCTGCTCGTCGACGACATTCAGATCAAACTACTGGACACCACGGCAACAAACGCGCCGACAGAGCCGCGCATGCTGGCGGGAATCGGAGCCATCTCGGTCAAGCTGGTGGACGGACGGATTCAAATCAAAGGCATCAGCGTGCCCAATCCGGCGGGATATCAGGCAACCAACCTGTTCCAGCTGGCGAACATCGATATCACTATTGAGCCCGCGTCCATTTTCAGCAGTCAGGTAGATATTCAGGAAATCGTGATCGATTCCCCGCAAATAGCCCTGGAGCAAACCAAAACCAGCGGGAATGTATCGGATATACAATGGGAACTGATGGGTTTTGTCCCTACGGGAAAAGAGGCCGGTGAATCCCCCCAGCCCGCCGCGTCTCCAGCCGCAGCCGAACAACCTGAACCCATCCCGCTGGATGAACAACCTGTCATCCTGAGCTCCCTGGTCGTAACAAACTTTCTGGTCACCGTAGCTGCCCCCTACTTGACCAATGCCCCGTCCGGCTGGGCGTTGGATGCAGAAGGTCTGAGCCATCTAAGGCCCATGAAGACGCTGGCCCAGGCGTTGAGCGGCAAGGAATCGCCGGAACCAGTGGAAGAAGAAACCCAACGTGCCGACGGTCCCTTGAAAGTGATCACATTCCGCCGACTGCAGCTACGTCCGCTGGACGGAACACTGGACGTAGAAAACCTCACCGTTGCAAATCCCAGGGGGTTTGCGAACAAATATCTGGTTGCATTGGACCAATTCCGCATGGAAATCGTTCCTGACTCCATCCAGACCGATACGCTTGTCATCAATGATATTCTCATTGATCGCCCGCATGTTTCCTACGAGCGAAAAATAACGACAGACAACATCCAGACCCTTCAGGACGAGATCGCAAAAGTCATTCAACAGAGGCGCGAGGAGAAACGACGGTTGAAAGACGCAGCACCGCCACCTGAACCGGCAACTGAACAGGCTTCCAATAGCAAAACGGAGCAGAAGGTCATCATCAAACATCTGCTGGTCAAGGACGGTCTCGTTAAAGCCAAACTGTCCGTGGCACCGTCGGCCCCGATTCCCCTGCTGGACATTGAACGAACGGACATGGGCAGCAAGGAAGGCGGAGCAACCCTGACCGGCATGGCAACCGAGCTTGGGAGCCTCTTCTACGATGCCATCATCGGCTGCGTCTCCGGAGCTACCGGGCTGGCCGGCAACGCCCTGAAGGGTGCTGGAGCCCTTACTCTTGGAACCCTGAAGAAGGCTACCGGGCTGGATGATGAGGGAGCGGGTGCAACCGAGGCTGATACTGCCGCCATCCAAACGGATGAACCAGACCAAGCAGAGCCGGAGACCGGCTCGTCCAGTAAGCGCACCCGCAGATCGATGTTCCGGCGCCGTCCGGGCCGTATTTTCTGAGTACGGTTGACAGATGCGCAGGAGACGGCCCGGTCATGCCCGGTGGCAGATTCGTCCTAGCTTCCTTCCGGCTTCCTGCGCGGCGGCCGGCTGCCACCACCGCTTCGGCGCGGTCCGCCGCTGGATCTCCTGTTGCCGCCGTGCGGGCGGTGACCGCCTTGACGAGGTCCACCACTGGAGCGGGGCTTGCGCTTGCGCGGCGGAGCCGGTGGCAGCTCCTCGAACAGCTCTTCCGGCGGCATGGTGCACTTTAGCTCCATGCCCAGCAGTTCCTCAATCTTCGGCAGCTCGAACGACTCCATCTCACAGGCAAAGGTAATCGACTGGCCCGTGGCACCGGCGCGTCCTGTACGGCCGATCCGGTGAACATAGTCGTCCGGATTTTCCGGAATGTTGAAGTTGACCACGTGGCTGACACCCTCGACATGGATACCCCGTCCGGCAACATCGGTTGCCACCAGCACAGTCACCTTGCCGGCCTTGAAATCATCGAGGATGCGCATGCGTTTTTTCTGCGTTACAGCACCTGAGAGCATCTCGCACTTGTGACCGTAGCGATCAAGGTCCTCGGAGAGGCGTTCAGCCTGGTCGCGGCGATTGGTGAAGATTATGATGCGCTCAGGCTCATCCTGCTTAATGATGTTGTAGAGCAGCTGGAACTTCTGGTCGTCGGTCACAATGAAGACTTTCTGCTCCACGGTATCGACCGCCACCTGCTCCGGTTCGATGTCGATGCGCTCGGGATCGACCATCCACGCGGCGGCGAGGCGCATCACTTCGTCAGTCAGTGTGGCACTGAAAAGCACCGTCTGGCGCCTCTCCTTCGGCGGCGTTTTGTAGATGATGCGGCGCACATCGGGAATGAAGCCCATATCGAGCATACGGTCGGCTTCGTCGATCACCATGATTTCCGTGAAATTCAGCTTAACCACATTCTTATTGGCAAAGTCGAGCAGGCGGCCGGGGGTGGCGACGACGATATCAACCGTGTCGTCCTCCAGCTCGCGCTGCTGCTTGTTGTAGTCCATGCCGCCGTAGAGCACCACGGTCCGCAAGCCGGTAAACCGGTTCAGCCCTGCGGAGTCGGCACCGATCTGCATCGCCAGCTCGCGGGTCGGCGCAATAATGAGTGCCCGCGGACAGCCCACGCTCTGCTTGGGCAGTGGATTCTTCAGGCAGTGGTTGATGATCGAAATGAGGAACGCGGCGGTCTTGCCGGTGCCGGTCTGTGCGCGCCCGGCCATGTCCTTGCCCTTAAGCGTACCGGGCAGGATTTCACCCTGTATCGGCGTGCAGTACTGCCAGCCGAGGGCTTGGATGCTGCGCATCAGCCTGGGGTGCAGATCAAGATCGTGAAACCGGATCTTGCCCTCTTCCGGTTCAACGGCGAATTCGGACGGATCCCAGGGCGAATCATCCACCGGCGGTCTGGATTCCCGTTTTGGACCGGGTATCTTCTCAGCCTCGGGGCCCGGCTTGCGCTCAGCCTGCGGCCTGCCCTCTCCTTCGGAGCGGGGTTTACGGCGCTGGCCGCGCTGCGGCTTGCCGGGCCGGGGCAGCAGGCCCTTGTCCTGACGAAGCTGATTCTCATACGCCAGACGGCGGTCTTCCTCCTCGGGGCGGAACTCGGCCATCCGGGCCTGCTCTGCCGGAGTCAGTACCAGAGGCTCGTCAGCGGCCGGCTTCCGCTGCGGCGGCCGGGGCGGTCGTTCCGCCTGCGGCTTGGTGTCGCCCTGCGTCTTCTTCCTGCGCGACTGACCGCTTGGCCGGACATCCGGCTTCGGTTTGCGCCGGGTCTTCTTCTGTCCGGGCCGCCATTCTTCCTGATGGGGCTGGACCGCTTGCTTCTCTTGTGATGTGGACGATTGGTTCTTTTGCTTCGGGGCTTCCTTCTTTTTCGGCTCGTCCTTCTTGCCGAACACGGAAGCGATCTTCTTGATTAGGCTCAACTTCTAGTCCTTTCGCATCCGAAAGGTACCGGAAGAGTGGATGTTGTCTGGAGTCTTTCTAAAATGGGTTGTCAGGCCTCCGCAGGCGCTTTCAAAATTTCGTAATCCAAAAATCCACTCTTCCATCAACCATCGGATGATGCGTTTAGTATTTCCTGTATCCATTCGCAGGCCATGCACTGAACGATACCTTCGTTCACGTTTTCGTCGAACGCGGCCTGCGCGTCTGTGTCTCCCACCGGTCCCTTCAGGACCGCCATGGGAACGGGCTCCGCGGTGTGCCCCTTCAGGGCCACCGGCGTGCGGTGGTCGGTACACAGCAGCAGCGTGTAGGGTTCGCCGCGATCCTCCAGCCATTGGAGAACCGGCGAACATACCTTCGCATCGAACTCTTCGATTGCGAACGTCTTCTTCTGTGCGTCACCCATGTGCCCGCATTCATCCGGCGCTTCGATATGGATGAAGACAAAGTCTTCC
>JBNLDM010000004.1:0-13257 GCA_050304335.1 Pontiella sp. | reverse complement strand
CTGGATGGTAAGCTTAACCATGCCGAGCACGAACCCGACACCCAGTCCCCAGACCGCACCGGCAGAGTTGACCCGTCGCCAGAACACGCCCAGCAGGAATACGGCCGTGATCGGTGGCGCCAGATAACCCTGTACACTCTGGAGATACTGGTAGAGACCACCTCCGGAAACCTTGGCCATCACCGGGATCCAGAGCATGCCGAGACCGACCACGACGGTCGTGGCGATACGGCCGACGAACACGTAGTGCTTCTGCGTGCGGTTCGGCATCAGCTTTTCATACACGTCCACCGTGAAGAGCGAGGCGCTGGAGTTGAAGAGCGAGGCCAGCGAGCTCATCAGAGCCGCCAGCATGCAGGCCACGATCAGGCCGCGCAACCCGGCGGGAAGGAGTGATGTTACCAGCGTGGGGAACACCTGGTCACCGTCGATCGGCGCAATGATATTGCCCGCCAAATCCAGTTTCGGCGGAATGGTGATGAGTCCCTTGGAGTGCAGCGCCCAGCCCATCAGGCCCGGGATAAGGAAGATCAGTACGGGGGTGATCTTAAGCACACCGCCGAACAGGGCCCCGCGACGGGACGTAGCCAGGTCCTTGGCGGTCAGGCAGCGCTGAACAATATACTGGTCGGTACACCAGTACCAGATCCCGATGATCGGGGAGGCGATCAGTACACCGAGCCACGGGAAGTCCGGATCGGAAAGCGGACGCCAGAGGGCGAACTGTTCCGCGTTGGCGCTGCAGATGTTCACCATCTCGCCCCATCCACCCAGCTTGCCCAGGCCGTAGAAAGTGATGAAGCCGGAACCGATGACCAGAATGATGGCCTGCGGAGCTGAGGTGTAGAGTACGGCGCTCATACCGCCGAATACGGTATAGAGACCGGTCAGGACCACTGTGGAGAATGCGCCGATCCAGAAGGGACCCCATGTCGTTCCGAAAAGCGTGATGCTCATGTCCGGCAGCAGCGCCTGGAAAACGAGCGCACCGGCATAGACCGTTACAGACACTTTCGTGAAGACATAGGCCACCAGTGAAACCGCGGAAAGGATGCCTCGCGCAGTCGCATTGAACCGTTTTTCCAGGAATTCAGGAATCGTATAGACGCCTGAGCGGTAGTAGAACGGCACGAAGACGTATGCCAGCATGATCAGCACCCAGGCATGCAGCTCCCAGTGCGCCATCGCCATACCGGTGGATGCGCCCTGCCCAGCCAGACCGACGATATGCTCGGAACCGATGTTCGAGGTAAAGATCGAAGCGCCGATTACGAACCATCCGGCATTACGACCGGCCAGAAAGTAGTCCGTCGTGTCTTTCTGGTTGCGACCGGCCCACCAGGCAATAAATGCGATTACGCCGAAATAGACAGCAATAACCGCCCAGTCCAGCCCGACCAATGTGGATTTTGCCACTTCCATTACTTCTGTTTCCATTCACCCTCTCCTATTATTTTTGCCCATAATAGGCATTCGCTCCGTGCTTCCGGAGATAATGCTTATCCATCAAATACTGATCCACCGCGCCGATGCCCGGATTGAGCCCCAGCGTAATGGAAGCCATTCTGGCCACTTCCTCGAGGATGCGGCCATTGACCACCGCCTTCATGGCGTTGGCCCCCCACGTGAACGGTGCATGGCTGGAGACCAGTACGCCTGGAAGCTCTGCAGCCTTAAGCCCGTTCTTTGCAAAATGCTCGGCGATCACCTTCCCGGTGTTGAGTTCATACTCCGACGCTATCTCATCCTGCGTCAGTGGTCGCGTGCACGGGACGGACCCGTAGAACGTATCCGCATGGGTCGTTCCGAGGCAAGGAATTTCGCGATGAGCCTGCGCCCAGGCGGTGGAGTATGTCGCGTGGGTATGGACCACCCCGCCGATGTCCTCGAACACCCTGTACAGATGCCAGTGCGTGGCGGTGTCCGAGGAAGGATTCATGGTACCTTCCACCTTTTCGCCGGTTGCGAGTGAAATGATCGGGATGTCGTCCGGCGTCATTTCATCATAGTCGACGCCGCTGGGCTTGATGGCAAAAACACCGGCGTCGCGATCGACTTCGCTGGCATTGCCCCAGGTGAGGATCGCCAGCTGGACGCGGTTGATCTCTTTGTTCGCCGCGCAAACGCGCTCTTTCAAAGCTTCGTATCCCATTATCAACTCCTAAAGGCTCAAAGAGCGCCAAGTATCACAACGACCCGCCCGCTTAGAGAACTTTGTGCCTTCGCGTTAATTTCCCTCGACATCTTTACGCCAGTGATTCAATTGCGGCGCGTTCAATGGCCAGGCCCCTGTGGTAGCGCTCGAAGAATTCGTTGAAGCCCTCGACGTCCTGCGGATCGGGCTGAACCGCTGCGCCCATGCTGCCGGCAAAGATCGGTTTCAGGAATTGCGGCAGGGTCTCGCCGTCCTTCTTATGGACCATGTAGGAGGCCAGCAGCGCAATGCCCCAGGCGCCCCCTTCTCCGGCGGTATGAAGTGTAGAGACCGGAGCGTTCGTGGCAGCCGCCATAATGCGCGTTCCTACGCCTTCGGTCTTGAAGAAACCGCCATGTCCGCGGATCTCTTCCACCTCGACGCCTTCCTCCACCATCAGAATGTTCAGGCCGGTGCGCAGGGCGCACAGCGCCGAGAACAGGTGGGTGCGGATAAAGTTGGCCAGGGTAAAGCTGCAATCCTGCGAACGGGCAAAGAGCGGCCGCCCTTCGCTGAAGCCGGTCATGTGCTCGCCGGACAGGTAGCCATAGGAAAGCAGACCGCCGCAGTCGGCATCGCCCGTAAGTGCCAGATTCAGCAGCGTGTCGTACAGTTCCGGGGTAGTGAATTCCGCCCCCAGGGCCTTGCCGGCCTCTCCGAGAAGGCTGATCCAGGCATCGAGATCCGACGAACAGTTGTTGGAGTGGGCCATACCCACCAGCTTGCCGTCCGGCGTAGTCACCAGATCGAGTTCATGATGCGCCCTGGACAGCTCCTTATCCAGCACCAGCATCGCGAAAACCGAAGTGCCGGCGGAAACATTGCCCGTGCGCACTTCCACACTGTTGGTGGCTACCATGCCGGTGCCGGCATCGCCTTCCGGAGGACAGAGCGGAATGCCTGCTTCCAGATTACCGGCCGGATCCAGCAGCCTGGCACCATCTTCCGTGAGCGTGCCGGCGTTCTCCCCGGCATCGAGTACCTTGGGCAGCAGATCCTTCAGTTTCCAGCCCAGCCCTTCACCTGCAAACTTTTCATCAAATTTATCGAGGAATGCGGCGTTGTAATCCTGCGTCTTGATGTCGATCGGGAACATGCCGGACGCTTCGCCGACACCCATGACCTTTTCGCCCGTCAGCTTCCAGTGGACATAGCCGGCCAGCGTCGTTGCATGGGCTATACTGCCGACGTGTTCCTCCTTGTTGAGGATCGCCTGACCGATGTGGGCAATGCTCCAGCGCTGGGGAATCGGATAGTCGAAAAGTTCGGTTAGCTCTTGCGAAGCCTGTTCCTGCCTGTTGTTGCGCCACGTCCTGAAGGGAGCCAGCTGGTTGCCGTCGGCATCGAACACCATGTAGCCGTGCATCATGGCACTGAATCCAATAGCCTTGACGCGTTTGATCACCACGCCATACTGCTTTTCAACATCCTTCTGGAGTTCCGCAAAACTGGCCTGGATGCCCTCCCAGACCTCTTCCAGCGGATAGGTCCAGACGCCGTCTGACAGCGTGTTTTCCCAACCGTGACCCCCTGAAGCGAGGGGCATGTTGTCCGGGCCGATCAGTACGGCTTTGATGCGGGTCGATCCCAGTTCTATCCCTATAACTCCCTGTCCGCTCCGGACCACTTCCGAAATCTTTGGAACATCCATATCTGCCATTGGTCTACCACCCTTGTTTTTGTCGGTCTTTCTTATTTTCGCTGGTGATTAATGACTTATTCCCCGAGCATTAAACAACATGTTCTGCTTGATATGACGAATTCCAATCCGACGGAAAGCATCGTCATCCAACCACCCTCGCTCCGGAACGCTTCTGGAGCAAATGGGCATTCTCCCGATACCCAGTGTGGGCCATCCACTTATAAAACAATGTTTCGTAAACGTAATGTATGGCATAGTACGTGGGTTGCGCTCAAATAGAAAATGAAAAATATTGAAGAATGAACGTCCCGCGCACACATCGGCTTTTCGCATCGGGGTATTGATTTCTTTACTTTTTCATCCACTTCTGGCAATGAATCCGTTTTCCGGTTAATTCATAAAATGGAATAAAATGACACCTACCAAGAAAAAGAACAGCTCGGGCCAGCCCAAGATTGTACGACAGATCAACCTGCAAACGGTTACACGGCAGATGCGCCGCATGGAACTGTTTTCCAAGATTGATCTGGCGCGGGAACTGGGAATCAGCACCACCACCATGACCAAGCTGTTTGCCCAGCTGGAGGAAAAAGGGTTGATCGAAAAGAGTCCCGTTGAAGACACCTCCTTTGGCCGGCCGAAAATCCTGTATCAACTCTCCCCCGCCCTGCAGGTTGCATCGATCGTGATCGATCTCCGGGAAACATTTATCTGCTTTTCCGACCTTCAGGGTAACCTGAAGAGCGAAAACATGGTCAGTTTCCCGACCGGCAACAATCTCGACGACCTTTTCGCGAACATCGAACAGGCGTTCAACGGACTGAAACAAAAACTCCAGGCCCCCTGTAATATTATCGGCGTATGCATTCCCGGCCTGATTGAAGCGGACACCGGGCAAAGCATGCTGAACCCCAACCTGCACTGGCTGGAAGGCGTCCGCCCGGCCGCCCGCATCTCCCGTATGCTGGGCATCCCGGCAACCGTGATGCACGAAGAACGGGCACTGAGCCGGGCCCAGCTTCGAACACCGGATGCCACCAGCAACTACATTACCATGGATTTCAGCGCCGGCGTGGGAATGAGTGTCGTCGTCAACGGCGAGCATCTAAACGGAGGAAGCGGCTATGCCGGCGAAATAGGCCACGTCATCATGCAGCCCGGCGGCAAGCAATGCGGATGCGGCAACCGGGGGTGCCTTGAAACGATCGCATCCGACCGTGCCTTCTTCACCGAACTGGAACTGCCCCCGGAGGAAGCGCTCGAGCTGCTCCGGAAACGGGATTCGCGGGCCGTCAAGATTGCGGGACACGTGCTGGAGTGGCAGGCAAACGGCGTTGCCGCGGCGATCAATATTTTCAATCCCGACCGGGTTTTCGTTTACAGTCACCTGGCAACGGCTTATCCCTATTACATTGAGGATATGCGGCGCGAAGTGGAAAAACGGACGGTTGCCCTATCCTATGAAAACTGCCGCATCCGCACTACGCACGAAGGGAAGATGACGGGCGCCCTGCTGCTTACGATCGACCGCTTGATTGCGAAAAACACCAATCACGGCTCGGATTGACGCGCACGGCTTTTCACCCCTCCTCCGACGGATCGTCCTCGAATAAGCGGCTCAGCGTGATCGAATAGAGGGAGTCGTCGAGTCCGACATTGGCAGCGGCGAGCACCTCCTCCGCAATTTCGCTTTTCACCAATCCGAGCTCATTGGGAGCCGCTCCGTCGGTCAACATCAGGTCGTAGATCTTTTTTGCGGAAACATGCTCGGGAGCCTGGACCAGTGCGTAATGGTCCGGACCTTCACCGGAGACAACACCCAGCAGGCTCGCCCGCACCAGGACGTCTATCACTTCATTCATCAGGCGGATTGGTATATTGGTTTTCCGCGCATAGGCCCCTGCACTGAACGTTGCGTCCGGTCCTTCGAATACCTGTACAGCTTCGTGCATAACGGAAAAGGCAACCCATAACTTGGAAACCACGCTCGCCCGCACCGCGGCCTGTTCCTCGGCATAGGTATTCCGGTTCTGGATGGCGAACGCCAGTTCCGATCCAAACAGAAGTATCGTCCAGCTCATGTGCAGCCAGAACAGAAAAATCGGTATATAGGCAAAGGTACCGTAGATCCTGCCGAGCTTGGTGACACCGATCCCCGCCTTGATCATCAGAACCTGCAGAATGATCGCCAGAATCGCGCTGACGATCGCCCCGCTGAATGCTGCCCGGAAGGAAACCTGTGTATTGGGCAGAAACACGAATATCGCAAGAAAAGCCAGACTCAGCACCAGCACCGGCATGATGCGTATCGTAATTTTCAAGAGCGGCCCCATCCAATCCATACTGCCCAGAAAGGCCATGATGGTCGGGGTGGCTGCGGTTGATATCAGCATGAGCGCCGGGGCGATTACGAGTACCGACAGATAGTTGCGGATCTTGTCCGCGATGCTTCGGGATGACTGTACCCCCCAGATCTGATTGAACGACTCCTCGATACCGCTCAGCAGCTTGAAAATGATATACAGCAGCAGGACCCCGCCGATGCTGCTGACCCCCGACATGTCGACTTTTTCCACGACATCGATAATCTGCTCAAAGAATGGGATGAGATCCGGCATGGCTTGCGCCGAGTCCAGTACCCACTCTTTGGCGGAGGTAAATCCGATCGCACGGGATATGGAAAACACGATGGCCAGCAGGGGCACCAGAGCCATCAATGTAGCATAGGTCAAGGCGGATGCATGCAGCATGCAATGGTCTTCCTTGACGCCCTTGAGTACCAGGTGGGTGACTCGCAACGCCTCCACGCCAAAGGCGTGCAGCTTCGAATTATGCACCAGGTCAATCCGCCACAGATCATGCTGCAGAAAGTTGATGAACTTCTTGATCCGCTCGATCAGCTTTGTGGCCATAGTGTCTCCAATCCATCGCATCACCGACCCCTGCAATGTAAAAAGATTGCAGGCTTTTTTAAAGCGCAATCCAAGCGCCGTTTCAATGCCTGCATCATCAGGCCCTGAACAGCTCAACGACCGCAACCACGAACGTGACATCACCTCCGGGATCCATCCTGATTTAATGGGAAGGAACCGGAGAACCGGCTGCAGATGGCTGAACTTCCTCTCGACCACGACATGCCGCCGCCGCCATGTGTGTTCAGCTCGATTTTCGACACCGGTTGCAGGGTGCCATCATCGCGTGTATCGGAGGCGGTAACTGTCAGCGGGAAGCCTTCAAGGTCCTGAACCGCCGGTTCGCCGGATCATTCTGCGGCAGATCGCCATCGACCAGATAGTCGCAGCGCAAAACGGCGGGGTGTATCGAACGGTCGACCGGGTGAAGGCCTCCCCCCGCACAGGGTCCTGTCCGGATGCCGTGTTTCCAACGACGGCCGGCACCGTAAAAACCAGCACGTACGCTGTGAAGTTTCTGTGCATTTAATCCAGCTGCGGAAAATCAGAAGCTCAGCGATATCCCGGCATAGGGCCCGTCGAGCCACGTGCCCTCGCCCTGCAGCCACAGCCACCGATAACCGCCGCGCAACCGGACATACCGCCAGCCCACACTGGCCGAGAGATCATAGTCGCCAATCGTTCGTTCCTGCGGACGGTACCAGGCCGGACGGAATTCGAGACCGAGCCAGTCGGTCGGATTGATCTTCATCGCAAACGTAAAGGCACCACTGCTGTATTCATTGTTGCCCTTCTGCTGGACAACCCCGCCGCCGATATCCATCTCCCAGCTTTGAATCGGGAAGTCGTCGTCGAGCGCGATCCCGGCCACGCGGAGCAGGCCATAGTACTGGTTGATATCGAGATAGTCCTTGGGATTGCTTTCCGTATAGCGCGTATGCCGTCCGTGGAAAGCCAGCGCCTTGTAGCCGACCTCCAGTTGCAGGTCCCGGGCATCCAGATTGGAATCAATGTATTGCCAGTTATAGTCAACCATCACATAGGGCACTATCGGCTGGCCGGTTCGATGCAGCCCCTGCTCCTCGCTGTCCAGTAGCTCCGCGTAGAGCTCTTCACCGGAAAGCATGTTGGCCGATGGATCGTCATGACGGTATTCAAACGGCGAGGAAACCACCCAGAACCAGAAGCTCTCCAGAAAACTGCGTCCGCTTGAATCGGACGGATACGTGCCGGAACCGAACGAGTCATAATCATTGTGCCGTTTCGAACGCGACTCCCGCTTTTGTTCCGGTTGATTCCCCGCCTTTTCCTCGAAGTCGTCGAGTTTCCCGGCAGATACCCCCTGCGACAGCAGGGCCGCTGCGGCAACAACCGGGAATATTCGACACATCATCATGATCAACCCTGCAGCACGGCGCCGTTGCTGGCGTTGGTGGCCATTTTCGCGTAGCGCGAAAGCCAGCCGCTTGTGAACCGGGGTGCCGGTTCCTGCCAATCCTTGCGGCGGGCGGCAAGCTCTTCATCGGACAACTGGACGGCCAGCTTGTTGTTGGGAATGTCGATTTCGATGATATCGCCTTCCTGCAGCAGGCCGATCGTTCCGCCTTCGGCGGCTTCGGGCGAGACGTGGCCGATGCAGGCGCCGTGGGTGCCGCCGCTGAAACGGCCGTCGGTAATCAGCGCTACACTGTCGCCGAGCCCCTGACCCATGATGTAGGAGGTGGGCGCGAGCATTTCCTGCATGCCCGGCCCGCCCTTCGGGCCTTCGTAGCGGATGACCACCACGTCGCCGGACTTGACCCGGCCTTCAAGAATGCCTTCACAGGCTTCCTCCTGCGATTCAAAAATTACGGCCGGACCCGTGTGAACCAGCATCTTGGGATCGACGCCGGCGCTCTTCACCACGCAGCCGCCTTCAGCCAGATTGCCCCACAGAATCGAAAGACCGCCGGTCTGGCTGTAGGCATTTTCAATCCTGCGGATGCACTTTTCGTCCCTGCTTCCGGCGTCTTTAATGTTTTCGCCCAGCGTTTTGCCGGTCACGGTGATGCAGTCGAGATTCAGCAGACCTTCCTGGCCGGCTACTTCCGCCAGAATCGCACTGATACCGCCGGCCGCATGGACATCTTCGATGTGATAGTCCGACGACGGGGAAACCTTGCAGATGTTCGGGCACTTTTTGGAGACGGCATTGATGCGGTCGAGGTCGTAGTCCACCCCCGCCTCCTTGGCGATCGCCAGCGTGTGCAGTACGGTGTTGGTGCTGCCGCCCATGGCCATGTCGAGCGCGAAGGCGTTGTCGAGCGATTCCTGCGTGACGATATCGCGCGGCAGCGGGCCGTCGGCATAGGCCATTTCCACCGCGCGCTTCGCGGCGGCTTTCCATAGATCGTGGCGCGCGGGATCGATCGCCAGGATGGTGCCGTTGCCCGGCAGGGCCAGACCGATCGCCTCGCACAGGCAGTTCATCGAGTTGGCGGTGAACATGCCGGAGCAGGACCCCTGGCTCGGGCAACCCTTGCATTCCAGCTCCTCTAGCTCCTCCTCGGAAATCTTGCCCTGCTTGCGCGCGGCAACGCCCTCGAACACGCTGATCAGATCGACGACCTTGCCGTCCTCGGTCATGCCCGCCTTCATCGGGCCGCCGCTGGCAAAGATGGTCGGGATGTTGACCCGCATCGCACCCATGATCATCCCGGGAACAATCTTATCGCAGTTCGGGATGCAGATCATCGCGTCGAACGCGTGGGCGCCGATCATGGTTTCGACCGCGTCGGCGATCAGCTCGCGGCTCGGCAGTGAATACTTCATGCCCGCATGGCCCATGGCAATTCCGTCACATACTCCGATCATGTTGAATTCGATCGGCGTTCCGCCCGCTTCGCGCACGGCGTCCTTGACGATCCGGCCGACCTGGTCGAGGTGGGCATGACCTGGAATCACTTCATTGAAGGCGTTGCAAATGGCGATGAACGGCTTCTGGATATCTTCCGACGACATGCCCGTCGCCCGCATCAGGCTCCGGTGCGGCGCCCGCTCCAATCCCTTCTTGACTTTATCGCTGCGCATGGGGGTGTCCTTTCCTTTCAAAAGTTGAGAATGATGTGCACTTTATAACGACACTGTCGGGAAGTAAACCAAGCGCACCGGGAAATTGGCGCGGCTGGCGGTCTGATCGGGCTTACTGCTATGTTCACATTCAAGACGCGCTAAAACGCAATGTCTACAGGCCTTTAATGCGAATCATTATGCTTATTTAGATTGCGATTTTTTGATTGATTCCAGCACTGGCAGGACCATATTGGCCTTGGGTCCTGAGGGTGGGGTGAACCCCGGGCCATGAAATCCTGAAATGGATTTTACCGATAGTGCACACCTCCGCGCTGTTCTCCGATACAGCAGCTGTATAGCCGAAATCATGGGAAGATTCTGGATAACGTTCCGTATGACGGAACGGAAAACTGGAGGGTATCATACCATGAAAACGAGCATATCTTCTCTCGTTCGGGCTCACCGTGTATCTCATGTTTCGTCAATGCTCGCACTATGCGCGACCTGCCTCGTGAGCCTGGCCGGAGCCGAAACGATTACCCGGATCGATTCCTGGCCGGGCTATGAAAGGCATCCTTTGCGGCAGGTCGCTGCCGCGGCATCCAACGCCTATCTCACGACGATCGATGGGCTGCAGATCTTCGATTGCAGTAATCCGGCACAACCTGAATCGATGTCGTTCCTCCCGCTCTATGAGACATGGGAATATCCCACGGATATCCATTGCCTAACGGAAAGCAACCGTCTTGCCATAGGAGTGGGTGTGAGCTACGGCACATACACGAACTGCATCAAGGGAATCGATATAAGCAATCCGCAGGATCCTCTGTATGCATGGAAAGGCCCGCTGTTTCATCGGCCCAACCAGGTGTCCCAGCATGGACCCAAAGTCTACTCGAGTCACAACCTGAGCGGTCTGTCTGTTTCAACCTGGGGGTCGGCGGGAGACCCCTCTACCCCCGCTCAGGTCACCAACGCCATGGGCAGGGTGGCTGTTAAGGGTTCCCGGCTCTACGTCCCGACGACTGGCGGTTTCCAGGTTTTCAACTACAGTAATGAGGCGTTCCTCGGGACATTCTCCATGGGGTACGATGGCCGCGCCCTGGCCGTAGATGATGGCCTGTATGTCTATCTGATTACCGAAGACGGCCTTCATGTGGTAGACGCCGCCTTCCCGGCCGCTATGTCTGAAATCGGTTTCCTTCCGCTTGCTTCAGGGAATTATGATCCCACCGATATCCACCTGACCGGGCATCATGCCTGCATGACGTTCGACAACACCAATCTGTTCATGATGGTCAGCGTCACCAATCCTGCAAGCCCGTCCATTCGTGGAACATACCCGTTTCCCGGTCCCGTCCAATACATGGACGTGGATGGAGAGTTTGCCTATGTCCTGGCCGCGGATGATCTATTTGGACCTCTCGACCTGCATATACTTGACCTGACTGACCCGATGGACATCACGGAAACCAACCGCCTGTACGCCCATGGCACCGCCAACCAACTGGCTCTTGGCAGCGGTGTGCTTTTTCTGGCGGATGGGCAGAACGGGCTTTGCGTGCTTGATACGGGATCTTCCGCCATGTCCATGCTCGGACAGCTCCCGGGAACCGCAAATTCGGTCGCGGCCGACGGAAGCCAGGTCTATGCGGCCATTTTTGATGGCATTTTCGACACGTTGTACGCGTACGATGCATCGGTTCCTGACACACCTGTCGCAATTACCAACCTATCATTGTTTTCACCGGCAGCTCATCTGGCGGTCAGCACAGATTTTGTATGCTGGATCGGCGATTACGGGATGACGCTTTCAGTAGCCGACAGGACACCCCCACTGACGAATCACCGCCAGAAATATCTTTCAGACGTCCAGGCGCTCGATGTCGTGGACGATCTTTATGCGCTGGTCGCTGACAATGTGTGGACCAGCATCAATCTGCTGGTGATCGATCTGCAGGATTCATCCCTACAGATCCTGACCAACTATGCCGCCTCTGCCCCGATCGTAGACGTGGCCGGACAGATGGATGCATTCCGGACAAATGCATTCCTGGCACTCACCAACGGCATGGAAGTCCTGGATCTGAGTCATAGTTCCCATTTTTCCGTCACTGCTTCCTGGGCCGCTCCAGCGGGTCAGATTCCTCAATGCATTAGCGTCGATGGTGACCGGATCGCTCTTGCGAGCACCAATCATCTGTGGATTCTGGATGCCACTCAACTTAACGACGGGAATCCGGTGATTGTAGAAACGGCGATTGATTATGCCGTTTCACAAATGGTGCTGTCCGGCGACCGGCTTTATGCCGCGGCTAGGGCGAATGGCGTGACCGTATATCAAATCGGGGGCGGAACCATCCTGCCGTCCCTACAGTTGACGGTTGAATCAGCCACGCAGATCGAGCTGGACTGGAGCGATGCCGGTACAGGCTGGCAGGTACAGCAAAATGAGGCCCTGACCAACGCGAGCGGATGGATTACCCTGCCCGGTACGGAAACCATTACCGTCACAAATCTCGACACCTCTATGTCAAACGGGTTTTTCCGCCTAATCCAATAACACGTTATCCTTCGCGGGCCAGGCTTGCCGGGATCCATGATCGCGTTACCGTAGAGGAGGAACTGCCTAGCCTTTCGGCATGAGAAATCTCCTGCATGCAATCCTCCCCGCGTATGCTCTCGTCATCGAGGTCGCGGAAAGGTCCGGGGCCGGGTTGTGCTGAGAGCGCCGCTATCCCGATTCTTCCGACGAAGAGCCCTGTGCGTCTGCGAGCATTAACGCGCGCAGACCAGCCGGCAGGTCGGCCCGGATCCAGTCGTCCAGGAAACACGGATTTTCGGCACGGCGGGCGATCTCAGCCAGGAAGCGTAAGTGCAAAGTGGGATTGCTGCGGGCACCGAGCAGCATGAACACGGCATGGATACTGCGCGAACCCGAGGAAAAATCAAGCCCCGCGATGCTTCGGACGGCCACCATATAAAATCCGTCAACGTCGTTGAGCAACACATGCGGCAACGCAATACCAGCCTCGGCCGGGGTCTCCCCGAGGCGGTTGCGTTCGAGCAGGGCCCCGAGAATAAGCTCATTCGACACCCCGCTCCTTTGCGAAAGCTTCCGGGCTCCGCGGTGTATGACTTCCTCCGAGTCTATACCGGGCTCGGCTTCGACGAAGTCCGCGGAATGTACAAGCTCGGCAAACGGATCGTCCTTCTTCATTCCCCGCTCCTTCATCAGCTGGCGCAGTTCGGTGCGCAGCCCCATGGCGTCGGCATCGCGTTCCAGCAACCGTTCACCTAGCCGTTCCGCCATCTTGGCGACGGCCCCGACGCGCGGCGCCACACGGGAGGAAACGTACAGGTTGTACCAAACCACCCCGATCCCGATCAGGCCCATCGCAAAGATGCTTGGTAACAGCCCCATTTCGGGGATGAGCACCACGGAAATCAGGATACCA
>JBNLDM010000003.1:0-27122 GCA_050304335.1 Pontiella sp. | reverse complement strand
GATTCCACCACCTCCAGCAACCTCCTGGACTCGACCACCAACAACGCGTTCTTCTATCGCGTCGACGTGACCGAAAACAATTAGAGCAACGAACATCGGCCCCGGCGGCTGGGGACCGCGAGGCCGCGGTCCCTCCGTGCGCCTTCGAGCACACCGGACTTGCTGGTGAAAGTCCAGTCCGTGGCCCCCACGGAAAGTCGTCTGGAGCGGATAGCCCCGTAAATAAAAGGTGAAAGCCCGAAATTGAGCGAAAAAGATATCAGAGGAAAGTTCGCAAAGTGGTAGTAAGTAGCAGTGTTTGGGCAAATAACAGTCGATTTTATGAGGTCAGAGCGTGACGTAATAGTCGTCTTCCTTCGAGGGAATCCACGTCATTTCGCCTTTATCCAGGAGAATGTACTTATCCGCGCCATAACCAACTTCTTCACCGATGGCATACTAATGAACCAATAATGGTTGGTTATATTTTTTGCTGCCTCCCATTTCGATTCTAGCACCGAATACACCTGGAATTCTGATCCGTTCAAACTGGAGTTGACAGGGCTGAAATACAGGCGTAGAAGAGGTGTACATAAAAACGTACACATGGAGGTGGCCATGTCCACGATTACCGCAACCGATGCCAGAAAATCTTTTTTCGACCTGATGAAGGGCGTGAACCAGAAGCACGAGATCTATCACATCAGCCACAAGGATGGTGCTGCGGTGCTGATGTCTGAAGAGGAATTCGAAAGCCTGCAGGAAACGCTCAGCCTCCTGTCTTCCAAGGGATTCAGGGAAGACTTCGACCGCGCGCGCAAGGAAGTGGAGCAGGGTGATACCGCATCGTTCGAAGATGTTTTCGGGGAACCGCAGTGAAATACGAGATCCGTTTTTCACGACAGGCCGAAAAGGACATCCGCAAGCTCACGCCTAAGCTGAAGAAAAAGCTGATGGATATTCTCCGGAACCAGATCGCAATCGATCCCTATTCCGGAAAATCCCTTGTTGGTGATCTGAAGGGATACTATTCCGTAAGGCTCAGCTATCAGGACCGCATCGTCTATTCCATAGAGGATGACCGTTTAGTCGTTTACGTCGTAAGGGCTAAAACGCACTACGGCGATTGATGTTGCCTGCTTTATGCCCTCTGGCCCATTACACGGTTAACGTGTGGGGTTCTTTCCGGAAGCACTCAAAATTCACGCTGCGCCAAATGCTCTAAAACCAGGTTTCCAAGATCTGTGATCCGGTAGATGTTCAGTAGCCGTTTGTCCGTATGTCCCGTGCCTGCGTCAGGTCCCGGTAGAAATTATAGTCTGATAGATAGTAGCCCTGTTCCGGCAGGTCCATGAGGTCATATTCCTTAATCATTTGGCATGGATAATAGCCCATCCGGTCCATTTCCTGTCCATATCTGTTGTCCGGATCGGGCTTGGTTTGCAGACCATTACAGGTTTCATATTTCTTCGAATCAAGGTTGGCCACATATGCCCATTCACAGAAGAGGCTGTTGTTAATAAAATCGGATGCATCCGGCGTGAACATGAATAGTCCATCCATGTATGGCTTCAGGGTTCCCTGCAACGGCTGGTATAGATCATAAACATTCTCAAGACTTCCCTTGTATTTCAAGTTGGGGAACGCTCTACGCACCTCCGACTCCATCATGCTCGTATATTCATTCAGTCTTCGGGTTTCTGGGGCCGGAATCAGGCTTTCGACTCGATCCCGTACGGCGTTCCAGCTCTTAACGTCACGTAGCTCCCGCAAGACCTTACGCCCGAGTGAGTCCGGTTGCGAATCAGCGTGGTTGTAGACTAGCTTGTCCCTTTCCTTATACCGAAATCCAGTCAGCCCTTGCGTTGTCATGCTTAAATGTCGACAGGACGCTTAATAAGCTTTGCGGCATTTCGGTGGCGAGTTCGGGTTCAACGCCGGTCAGCGGTGTCTGCTTAGGTTGAGCTTGGGTTGGAAGTGCTACATAGGCTATTGCCGGCGTTGCGCGAACGAGGATGGGCCTTTGATATCGAACTGTTGTATAGAATCAACTGTCCGGGACATGATATCAGGGAATATCCAATCGAATGGAACCAAGTACCGGGTCAGCCGTTCAGGTTTGCTATCATGACTTTCCAAATGATTACATCGGTCCGGCGTGTAAAGAAGGGGATGGATCGATAGCCTCTTTCTTTTCCATCTGTTTATGGAATATGGATAGTGTACCGATTTTCAAAGTGGACAGGTCGAGCTTCTGTTTTTTTATTTTTGAATCCACTTTATTCATCTAACCTGACTTCATGAACAAATGGTGGCCTATCGCTCTGTTGCCCATCCTGCTCCTGGGATTCAGCCTGCGTGTTCCGAAGCTTGCGGAACGTCCGATGCATCATGATGAAGCCAACCAGGCCTACCGGTTCGGCATCCTGCTCGAGCAAGGGCGCTATACCTATGATGCCGACGACCATCACGGGCCTTCACTGTACTACTTCACGCTTCCCTTCGCCTGGTTAAGCGGGGCTCATTCCTTCGCGGATACCTCCGAAACCACCTACCGGCTGTTGCCCGTTGCCTTTTCGTTGCTGCTGATTGCCTGCATACCACTGCTGGGCAACGGGCTGGGGTATAGCGCAGTAGTTGCAGCTGCGCTTTTTACGGCAATATCGCCTGCGTCGGCCTATTATGCCCGGTTCTATATCCAGGAAACACTGCTGCTCTTTTTCACCTTTACAACCATTGCCGCGGGGTGGCGATCGTTTAAAAACGAGTCCAGATGGTGGGCGGTTGCGTGCGGGCTGTCGGCAGGAATGATGTTTGCCACCAAGGAGACCTCCGTGATTACGTATTCAGCCATGGCGGCCGCTATACTCATTGCCGCGGTGTGGTCGGGCAGCCACCGGTTTCCTTTGAAGAATATCCTCATCGCTACAGCGTGTGCAACAGCCGTTGCCTTCGTACTGTTCTCTTCATTCTTTAGCAACCTGAACGGACCGCTGGAAGCGGTGCGCGCGTTCAAAGGGTACTTTGCGCGCGGTATCGGACTGAATACCGACCACGCCCACCCATGGAGCTTTTACCTGAAGATGTTGACGTTCTATCGATTCAATGGAGGCCCCGTGTGGAGCGAAGGGCTGTTTTTCGGTTTGGGCCTCATCGGTTGCACGCTTGTGCTGCTAAAGCGTGTTCCCATGGGTTGCCATCTTGGCTTCGCGCGCTTCCTGATGATGTACACGATCCTGTTGACAGCCGCTTATTCGGCCATTGCCTACAAAACGCCGTGGTGCATGCTCTCCTTCCTTCATGGATGGATCCTGCTATCCGGGATTGCAGCAGCGTATCTTCTTGAATGGAGCAGGGAAGCCTGGTCCAGAGGGGTTGCGGCAAAAACCAGCTCCACGGCGCTGATAATTTTCATGCTGGTTCTTGCGGCTGGAGCATACGGCATGGCGCGCCGCACTGTGTTTCAATATGCCGCCAGCCCCCGGAACCCCTATGTCTATGCCCAGACAACGCCGGACTTCATGAATTTGGTGAAGCGTATTGATGAGCTTTCAGCGATCAGTCCGCGCGGTAAAAACCTCTTGATCGAGGTTGTCGCCAAGCCCGATTCCACCTGGCCGCTGCCCTTCTATCTGCGCACCTATCCAAACACCGGCTACTGGACGGACGCGGATAGCCTTCCCGTAGATTTCCGTCCGGACATCATTATTTCCTCGGCGTCGCATGAGACCGACCCCGACTCCTTCCTCACCGAATATTACGGGTTGCGGCCCGATACGCTGCTGGCACTCCATATCGATGACTCGCTCTGGAATGCCTTCATGGCACAACGGAGTCTGGACAAAAAATAAGCAGGGGGCAGCGATGCCCCCTGTTATCGCGCGTGCTGAAGGGCCTGTTATTTTCCGTAAACCTCGACTTCGATGTAGTGGTTCATGTCAGAACCGGTCGATCCATTGGAATAGAGTTTGACATACCGGCCTTTGACACCCTTGGCATCGATCAGCTTGCCCTTGTAGGTTTCAATGTATTCCTTGTCCTCGCCCGCACCAAGCCCTACGGAGTTGTCGTGGTCGTTGTTGAAAAGCGTCTGAACATTTGCTGTGAAGTCCGCGTCATCGGCAACCTGCACGATCACATCGCGATAGGCGCGCGCCTCGGAATGGTAATGCCACAGCGCTACGGCATAGATTGTCTTTTCATCGCCCAGATCAATCTGCACCCATTGCACATCCGGACCCAACTCCACATACGAACCGTCTGCACCTTCTTTGTCGCCGTCGGTTATATATTCGAGTTCCCCGATCACGGGAAAATCATCGGAGCTGGCAACCGGCTTGCCGGCCGCTATATTGACCGTGCCGGCCGGCACCATGATCTCGGGTGCCACCGTCCTGCGCTCTAGATTGGGAGTTTTGATGGATTTGGGCGTGCCGGCAAAGAGCGGCTTCGGCAGCTCCAGTTCCAGCTTAACTTTATCTTCCGCCATGACCGGGCCAACGATGCATGCCGCAAGTGCGACGGCGGAAACTATTTTCAGTTGCTTGTTCATTTCATGCCTCCATTTAGAAGTTTATCAATATCCTCACCAGATCATTTCGTTGAGTAAACAATCCGGTCATTCAGGGTCCTTTGACACCTATTCTCAATAATGTTTCATCCTGATTCACAACGAATGCAACCATTCCGGGATTTTGATCGCACAGCGATTGGATATTCTCCGGTTTCATCATCATGAAGGCGGTGGAAAGCGCGTCCGAACGGGTTGCCGAAGGGTGGATGGCCCATGCCGCCAGATGGCGATGTGCCGCATGGTGCGTCAAGGGGTTGATAATATGATTGCCCTTCACTTCCGTACCCGATCCACTCAACGCCTGATCCCGGAGCGTCACCTTCGTCATTCCGGTCATTTCCCCCCACGGTCCTCCGACCCCGACGATCCAATCCCGGCCCCGTGCCAGCACCGTGCTGGTACCACCGTTGATGAGCACGTCGCAGATATCCCAGTCTCTCAGCAATTCGGCGGCCTTATCGATGGCGTATCCTTTTCCGATACCTCCAAGATCAAGCGTGCCCTTTCCTCCCTTATTCCAGCCAACCTTGAAGCCGGCCTTGTCGATCTGCAGCCATCGGTATCCGCTGCCCAATGTCGGATCAAACAAACCGCCGGAAACCCGGTAGGCCCATGCCGCGTGCTCCAGGCACTCAAGCGTCTCGATGCCCACCCGGACAGACTGTCCCGGTTGGAGGAGATTGATCTGCCCGATGTCGCTTCCTGCATCGTAATGGCTCAACAATCCCTCGATCCGGTCGATCTCCCTGAAGGCGGCTTCCGCGGCCTGCCGGGCATACTCCTTCTCCTGACCGGCCACACCCACCTCGAATGTGGTCGTCATCGCTTCATGGGAAAAACTGTGGACAGCAGCAGGCATTCGGCAGGGGGCTTACAGTTCTCGTACCCAGATGTTCCGGTAGCGGACGGGATTGTTATGCTCTTGCAGCAGGATCGGTCCCTTCTCCTCATGGGGTTTGTAGACGGGAAGTTTTTTGTGAACCGTCTCGCCGAGATAAGGCGTGTGATTCTGCACCACTACACCGTTCAGAAGGACCGTCACATAGGCAGGCGTAACCACGGTGTCGCCATCAAACCTGGGAGCCTTGAATATGATATCATAGGTCTGCCATGCACCGGGCTGTCGGCAGGCATTGACCAGGGGAGGTTGCTGGCCGTAAACGGCCGCCGTCATGCCGTCCGCATAGGATGTGTTTTCAAAGCAGTCCAGAACCTGGATTTCATATTTCCCCATGATAAAGACGCCGCTGTTGCCGCGCTCCTGGCTGGTGCCCTTGGGCGGAACCGGTGCGCTCCATTCCAGATGGATCTGGCAGTCCCCGAATTTTTTCCGGCTCACCAGGCTGCCGGTTGGCGTGATCTCCACATAACCGTTTTCAACCTTCCACAGCGCTTCTCCATTGGGATTGTAGCCGTATTTTCTGTTTGTGCTGACACAGCCGACCCATTCGTCCAGCGAGGATCCGTCGAACAGCACCACGGCGTCGGACGGGGCATCGGCCGCCGTCGGCCCGGGCGTTACCACCCGGGGGAGTGGTCGGTCGAAATCATGAACCCGCCATCCGCTGGGCAATCGCGGATTATCCTGGTGCTTTTCCCTCTCGGTATTGGGGCCGTCGCCATACCCTTCCGGTGGAATGGCCGCCAGTACCATCATGATCCCGGCGCAAAGCGGAACGAAAGATCTCATATTGTCTGCCTCACTGGTTAACGTTTTTCTTATTAGTAATGAACTCCATGATCCCGGCTATGACGCTGACGATTGCTGCGATCCGGTGCACCACGATCGCTGCATGTTGACCCTCGGTTCCAAGGACCGGAAACATGGCGATTATTATACTGAGCATAAGCGGAATACCGCTGAGCAGCAACAACCAGCACCAAAAACCGCCATTCCCGGCACGAAGCACGGAATAGACAAGCAGGGCGAGGGCATACAGCATGCCGAAGCCGACGTGGCTCAGCAGCGGGAAACCCTCGAGCGGATTACTGACCGGCCAGCCGAAGATGAAGCCGGTCACCGCGAGTACGGCCAGCGCGATAATCAATGTGAGGCCAGCGGCCCTGGCGGCGGACTTCTGTCCATCCATCTTGCCGACCCATTTATGGATGAACGGCAGCCCAACCGCAAGGGCGATGAGGGCCAGCAGCAAAGCGATATTCGCCAGGGAATACTTGAAGGCCTTCCGTATCTTGAAGGAGGCACCGAACAGCTTGTTGTAGCTCCCGTTGATCCCTTCAAACTCATGCATGGATACGGAGCTGGCCCGGTCGGTCAGCAGGGGGCCCGTTGCGGTGACGGTGCCGAACAGGAAGCTGGAATCGTCGGCATGGCATTCTCTGCAGCTTTTTGCCCCGAGCGATTGTGCGGTACCGCGAACATCATGGCCCAGCGCCCATGAGATGGGCTGTGCAGCCTGATGTTCGATATCGGTCAGCGCGTCGCCATCGAGCCTGAACATTTTCCCGTTGGCGATGTAGGTTGCTCCATCGCCCAGTTTTTGCAGCATCAGCATGACCTGTTCTTCGTTCAGGGACTGGCTCGATCCAACAAGATCGACCACGGCACGCTCAACAAACGGGGGATAGAGTCCCGCCCCGTCCTTCCGGTACCAACCGTTGGGCTGCTTGGAATCCGAACCCTCGAGGTAGCCGTCTGCACTCTTTGAAAACTGCCTGCCTTGATAGACCAGTACTATCTCGTCCGGTCCCAGGGCATTGATGACGGCAAGAATGGAACCTTCCGCATCGTAGTCGATCGTCTCGGCCGTAACATCGAAATCGGGAATTGATGAAACGAGGTTGGATCCGGTATCCCAGACGAAGGACACAGTCATATCCGTTTCACCGACCCGGTCCAGTCCCCCGTCCACGTTGAGGGCATAGGTCTTGCCGCCGGCGACGAACAGCGGTTCGCCCGGAGCTCCCTCCACGAGTCCCAGCCTGGCAAGCAGATCCCCGATCTGCCGGTCCGCATCGAGAATACCTGTCGCAGCCTCGGCAACATGTTTCTCTGGCAGGGGATTGCCGCCGGCATCCGCCCAGAAAGCGGGCCACATCATACGGCGCGGTTCGATCTTGCCTACGTTGTTGCGGACGAAGACCGGTTCGACGATGAAAGGCGATTCGGTGAACCACTGCGCACGGCCGTAGATGCCGAGGCGGTTTGCACGCGACGTGCGTATCGGTTTCGGTTCACCATCGGGCGCGATGCCGGAATGGCAGGCGGTGCAGGTGAGTTCCTCGAAATGGACCGGCGGCAAGCCTCTGTGGTGGGCGATAGGGGCTCCGGCCTGTCCGGCAGCGGATTCGCCTTCCATGTGGCACGCCGCGCAGCTCATTGCATCGGTAGTGCCGCGCAGGATCTGGTGGTCGATCCCGTTGCGGTGGCAATCCACGCACGAAAGCCCGGACGCGGCGTGTACATCTTCCGGCACATCCATGCGCCGGGTGCCGACAGGATGGACGGAATGGCACTGCAGGCAGTTGCGGTCCTGCGGTTTTCCAATGTCGAACCATGCACGGTGGTTGGAGTCGAAGAGCGAAGAGTCATAGTCGACCGAGGGCGGCACGGCATAGGACTGGTCATCCGGGTTTGCACCGTCATAGACGGTCCACCAGTCGGGCATGCGCGAGGCCATGCCTTCTACCTCGCCAAGACCGGAAGCGGCGGTGGCGGCCCAGCGAAAATTTTCGCGGCCGATCTGCTTGGCCCATTCGGTCAAATCCTGCCGGGGGGACAGGTTGTGGCAATGCAGGCAGTTTATTTCCAGTCCGCCCGAGATTTCCCAGCGGGCTTCCGGGTCCGCCAGTTTGTCGGCGGGGTCACTTCTGCCGCCGCCGGGCAGGTGGGCCCCGAAGCGCCTGGTGAATTCCCATGCGCTTAGGTCCATAAGCGCCTCCGGCACCTGCGTGCCGGTTGCGGGATCAACCACGATCCACGGTTCGGTAGCACGACCCTGGCCGGCTCCGCCAAAGTGGGTGCCGGAATGAATGGCCGCGTAGTCATGGCAGGCTCCGCACGTCTTCAGCGTGGATATGGGCATCGTGTGCGGTACGGTCGGAATGATGCGTTCTCCATCCTCGGCTGTGATGGGTATGCGGTGAACCGGCAGCGTTCTGCTTCCATCGAACTGGCTGGCCGATGCATAAAGCGCTATGCCCAGCAACGGCAGGACAAACGGGCAGGTCTTCATACGTGAAAGTCCGATGGTTTGAATTCAATCTTCCGGTTGGTGGTGACAGCGCGGTTGACGTTGAGCACGGCGACAGCGGTTTCGTAGCCCTTTTCCGCAGGGCAGTTGAGCGGCGTACCGTAGCGGATGGCGTTGAAGAAGTTTTCAAGGTGCGGCTGGTGGGCCGGCTTGGTCAGCTCGACGGGCAGCGGCCACTTTCCGGCCTCGGCTGTGACACGCACATCAACGGCTACATTCCTGGTCGATGATTTCTGGATGGGAGCGGCGACGGCATTGAGCAGCCCCTGCTCAACGTAGGGCATCCAGTCCGGTGCGTGCGCTTCCCGTAAAACGGCGTTGCCGCGCTGGGGAACCTCGGCGATCTCGATGGTGCCGTTCTCGCCGCGGAAGGCTTCAGAAAAACCGCGGTGGCTGGTGGTGGTCAGTGTTTCATAGTATGCGCGGCCCATGCCCTGGGGCGTGTCGTATTCGTAGATGCACAGTACGTTGTCGTACCATTCATGATTGGGGTAGTAGTCAATTCCGCCGGAGGCGATCACCGAACAGGGGTTGACGCCCCAGACCCATTCGTACAGGTCGATCTGGTGCGAGCCGAGGTCAACAATCGGGCCGCCCCCGTATTTCTTGTACCAGCGCCAGTTGCGGAATTCGGTCATGGAGTTGTAGCCATACTTATTGAGTGTTGCGGCGTCCATTTCGTATTTGTTCGGCCAGCCGAGGTCTTCGGTCCGGGCGCGGTTCCACTGGGCGGTGCAATGCGTCACGCGGCCGAGCAGATTCACATCGTGTATCAGCTTTTCGATGGCGTGGATATAACGCGGATTGGAGCGGCGCTGATGGCCGATCTGGAGCAGCTTACCGGTTTCGCGGGCGGTAAGCACCATGGTGGCCGCCTTTTCGAGCGAGTTTGACATCTCCTTTTCGCAGTAGACATGCAGGCCGGCCTTGAGGCACGCGTTGGTGTGTTCGTCATGCACCCAGTCGGGCGTGGCGATGATGACGGCATCGAGGTCTTTTTCGTTGGCGAGTAAATCTCGGTAGTCTTCATAGACGTTGACCTCGTGGCCGTATTTCTGGAGGTAACGCTCGGCGTAGCGTTGGGAATATTCCCAGATGTCGCAGATTGCTTTGAAACGGATGCCGGGGATGCGAAGACAGGCTTCGGTAAGGATACGTCCTTCCGCCCCTACGCCAATCATCGCGATATTCAACTGGTCGGGGTTTTTCTCGGCTGCAAGTACCGCATTTTCAACGGCGCGCGCCTTGAGGGCCGCCAACAAGGTTCCAGCGGCAGCCGTCTGCATGAATTGTTTCCGGTTCAGTTCCATACTCATTCCTCTGGATAATTTGTGTAGTATGTTAACAAATAAGCTTCCTGGTTCAAACCTACGGTGCTATCTAAATAAAACGAGCCGAGCCCCCTATGCGGCATGAGGTTTCGTGCGCATCAGCGTAAGGGCACCGGGATCCGATGCATTTGTCTTGTCGCAACCTGTTACTTCCTGGTCATTCACACGGGGTGATTATGGAATCTCATCCGGTACCGCCAGATCACCCAAGGCATATTGGATGCCGGCAAGATAATGCTGCAGGATCCGCGCATCCCAGAAGATATGGTCGTTATGTCCCATCGAGCAATAGAAAACGCGGCCTTTGCCCTCGCGGCGGACCCAGGTGATACCGAAATCGCCATCGGTGCGTTCGACCACTCCCGGATTCCCGCCCTTGACAGACTTGGTGTCGGGGTCTGACAGGTCGAGGCTGGTGATGATCCGCTGGTTCGAGCGGGAGTAGGGATCCTTGAACTGATATATTTCGTCCTGGATCTTGAATGAGCTTCCTGCAAAACAGGCGTTGATGGGATGATCCGGTTCGTCAAGCTTGACCTGTACGGTGCAGCCGGCCGTCCACGGATGACCGCAAAAAAGTCCACCCATCATTTTAGCGCCTTCTTCCCATTGGTAGAAGTTGTCGCTTGCGGCATGAATTCCTATGATCCCTTTGCCGCCCCGGACAAACGATAACAGGGCTTCGCGCTGCTCAGGGGTTGGATCAAGATGTGTCGTGCTGAGAAACAGAACGGCATCAAAACGCCGGAGGTTCTCGGTGTTGAAGGCATCCATATCCTTCGTTTCCTCTATGGTATAAGCCCCGGTCTTTTCGCCCAGCAGTTCCATGGCTTTCACACCGATCGGTATGGACTGGTGCACATATCCCTCACAACGCGAGACAACAAGAATTTTCCGTTTCTTCGTCGGTTTCGCAGGTGCTTTCGTCGGAAGGACCTTTATTACCTTCTGTATCTGATCCTCTGAAGGGGGCGCGAGTTCGTTCTTGTTCGCGTTGCCCATAACGATCGACGCGATTAGTATGGCTGACAATGCGGTTAGGCGAATTTTCATGGTAATTTCCTTTCAGGCACTGGTAATTGATTCCATGCGGTGGATTGATTCCGTCTACTGTTAATTCCGATTTTTGCGTGATGCATTCATTGTTGCGTGTCCGATCCCGTCTGCTGTTTTGGATCAGTTGTTGAAGGCTTCGTCGAATACACGGTCCGACTTTGCAAAGTCGATATTCTTCACAAATTCGGCCGATTCCGCGGCTCCATGTTCGCGATCCATGGCCGCGTCCTCCCACTCGACGGAGAGCGGTCCTTTGTAGTTCAGCTGGTTAAGCGTACGGATAATGTCTTCGAAATTGACATCGCCGCGACCGAGACTGCGGAAATCCCAGCCCCGTCCCGGCGATCCGAAGTTGAGGTGGGATCCCAGAATGCCGCTTTCACCGTCGAGGGTGACGGCGCAGTCCTTCATGTGGACATGGTATATCCGGTCGGGAAATGCCTTCAAAAACCGGACGGGATCGATGCCCTGCCATTCGAGATGGGAGGGGTCGAAGTTGAAGCCGAACGCCTTGCGGTGCTTGACGGCCTTGAGCGCGCGGCGGGCCGTGACGATATCGAAGGCAATCTCGGTGGGATGCACTTCGAGGGCGAAGAGCACCCCGCAATCGTCGAATACGTCCAGGATCGGGTTCCACATCTTTGCAAAATAAGCGAAGCCGTCGTCGATCATCTTTTCAGACGCAGGAGGAAAGGAGTAGAGCATGTGCCAGATGGAGGAACCGGTAAAGCCGTTGACGACCTTGAGACCCATGTTCCTTGCAGCCCGGGCGGTGTTCTTCATGGTTTTTACCGCCCATTTGCGCTGGCCTTCGGCATCACCTGCAAGTTCCTGCGGTGCAAACAGGTCGGAACGTCCATCACTGTTCAGGTCGCAGACCAGCTGCCCGGCAAGGTGGTGGCTTATCGACCAGCACTTCAGACCGTAATCGGCCAGGAGTTCCTTTTTCTCCTTGCAGTACTTTTTCGATCTGGCGGCTTGGTCGACATCCATGTGATCGCCCCAGCAGGCGAGTTCAAGCCCGTCGTAGCCCCATTCCGAAGCCTTTTTGGCCAGGGTTTCGAGCGGCAGGTCCGCCCATTGTCCGGTGAAGAGGGTGACTGGTCTGCCCATGATGCTACTCCTTTATTTGAATCCATTTTGAGTTGCTTGAAGAAGATTTCACGACGGCATCGAGAAACGCCATCCCGCGGACCCCGTCCTGGATGGTCGGAAAGTCGCGGTCGGCCACTTTGATACGCCTGCCATCCAGCTCTCCCATGAGGGTGTCGGCGAAATTGCTGTATATATTGGCGAAGGCCTCGAGATAGCCCTCCGGATGTCCCGCCGGTGTGCGGGTATTGGCTGCCGCCGCCGATCCAACGAAGCCGGTTCCCTGGCGTCGGATTTCCATGGGCCTGTCGGTCCAGCGCACCACCAGTGAATTGGGCTCCTCCTGCTGCCACTCGATGCCACCCGTTTCTCCATAGACGCGGATGTTAAGTCCGTTTTCCTTCCCGACGGCAATCTGGCTGGCCCACAGGACTCCGCGCGCCCCGTTCCGGAAGCGGAGCAGCACGCTGCCGTCGTCGTCGAGCTTGCGGCCCTTGACGAATGTATGCAGATCGGAGCAGAGTTCCTTGATAGGGGAACCGACAATGTATTCGGCAAGGTTTGCGCAGTGCGTACCGATATCACCCATGCAGCAGCTGCTTCCGGCCTGCTTCGGATCGGTACGCCATGCCGCCTGCTTCTGTCCGGTTTTTTCAAGCGAGTCGGCCAGCCAGCCCTGGGGATATTCCACAACGACGCGACGGATCTTACCCAACCGACCACTTTTCACCAATTCGCGGGCCTCCTTGACCATGGCGGAGCCGGTATAGTTATGCGTCAGGCAGAAAAGCTTGCGGGTCTCCTTCACCTTGACGGCCAGTTTGCGGGCTTCATCGAGCGTAAACGTGGCCGGCTTGTCGCACACCACATGGAATCCGGCCTCCAGTGCTGCAACAGCAATGGGGTAGTGCATGTGGTTCGGGGTCACGATGGCCACGAAGTCCATCCGCTCGCCGTCGGGCAGGGCGGCTTCACGTTCCATCATTTCCTGGTAGGAGCCGTAGCAGCGGCCGGGCGGCAGCAGCAGGTCCCTGCCGCTGGCCTTCGATTTGCGGGGATTGCTGCTGAAGGCACCGCATGTGAGTTCGATCTTGCCATCCATTTGCGCGGCGATGCGGTGCACCGCTCCGATGAAGGCACCGCGGCCGCCACCGACCATGCCCATGCGAAGTTTTCGTTCCATCCTGATGCTCCTGTTTATCCTCTCAATCAAAGATACTTGCTGTAATCCCAGCCCTTGCGGTCCGGCTCCCTGACATAGGCGTTCAGTTCGGGGCGGTTCGTGACTTTCATGTGCGCCGGATCCCACTCGATGCGCCCGCCAAAACGTGCCGCCAGGGCTCCCAGCAGCAACGTTTCAGTAAACGGCGATGCAAAGTCGAAGTTGGCGCCCGGCTCCGGGCCTTCGCCCTTGATAGCGCGGACCCACTCGGCGAACGGTCCGCCGTTGATCCGCGGATATTTTTCAGGGGGATAGCCGCCCTCCTTGAAGGCTTTCATGGCCTCCTTATCGGTCAGGCGGGGATGGTTTGACCGTTCATCTGTAAAGCCGTTCTTCTTCTCTCCGAAAAAAAGGCTACCGTTTCCGGGCAGCTCTGGAGACCATGTCCAATCGTCAGGTGTGTCCGGCTTGTAGCTCGGCCCTCCGTTGTACCAGTAAAGCGTGCAGGGTGCCTTGTTTCCGCGCTTGCCGAATTCCCATCGCACGCGACAGGCATCGGGTACGACCCACTCGTTGCCGCCTTCGACCGCCTCAAGCTCAACCACCGTGGGTTCGTACAGGTCGAGAATGGAAACAGCCGCATCGGCAATGTGCGGCATCCAGTCGCCGATCAGTCCATTCCCGAACGCGTTGAAGCCACGCCAGCGCAAGGGATGGTAGAGCGCATTGAAAGAGGTCTTGCCATCGCGAGGTCCAAGCCACAGGTCCCAATCCAGGTTTGCCGGAACGGGATCCACTTCTGGAGGATAGTGATTTGGTTTTCGGAAGTATCGGTCACCCTCATCTTTTGTGCCCCAGTGCGGGCCGCCCATCCATGAATGGACTTCAGTGATCTGGCCGAATACGTCGGCCTCGTACCACTCGCGCATCTGGCGGATACCGTCGAACGTATGGCCCTGAACGGCCATGTTGGTCACCACGCGGTACTTATTCTTGGCCTTCTTCAGCATCCGGGCCTCCCAGATATTGTGCGTCAGCGGCTTCTGGGTGCAGACGTGCTTGCCGCGGCGCATAGCCTCCATGGTGGCGACGAAATGCGTATGATCCGGGGTATTGATGCAGACGGCATCGATATCCTTGCCCATCTTGTCGAGCATGACCCGGAAATCGGTAAATTGTCTCGCCTTGTGCAGATCCGGGAATTTTTCGGCCTGCTGCAGGAACATGTTTGAGTCCACGTCGGCCAGCGCCACGATGTTTTCGCCGCGACAGCCATCGTAGGCCATGCCTGCAATATTGCCGGCTCCGATCATAGCGATGTTCAGCCGGCTGTTGGCAGAGGGTCCCGGCTTACCAATGGAGAAGCGGGATGGAACCAGCGCGGCCCCTGCGAGCACCCCGCCTTTTTTGAGTATGGATCGTCTTTTCATGGATCTTCTTTCACGGGCAGATACTTTACATGACTGCCACTTTATTTGCTTTCCGACTAAATACTTTCATGCTGTGATCCCGAGAACTGGCAACCCATCAATAACTGCGACAATCCGAACCCTGGGCAATGCCGCATTCTTGCATCTTACGGAGTGCTTATCGTCTGAATCACACCATTCGCTTCCCCATATATGGACACTGTAGATTTATACTTAATATGTGTGTGGACTCGATATATTTCACATAACCGGAAACAGTTAATGGTGCCCCGGCATGCACTCAGCACTTCGCTGTGACGGCACTTCTATATTACCCGGCCTTGTAGCCTCCATTGCGTTTATCAGTGAAATACAACGCGCCGAATACGACAATGATGATGAGCGAAAATGGAGCAATCAGACGAAACGACATGCGACCGCCATAGTTGTCGGCTGGATTCAGGATGTTGGCGGCGTCAGTGACGACCTCGTTGTCGGTGCCGGAGCTGATGGCCGCGCGCAGGGCGTTGGCGGTATCGGGATGGGGCAGTTCACCGTTCGGATCGGCCTTGATCTCAGCCAGCACCTGGTTGGCGGCGTCGATGCCAGGCTGGAAGTCCTGTCCGAGATTTCCCTCGGCCTGGGTCTGCAACTGCGGGAAGACGGTGGCGATCTGCTGGATGACGGCGGTGGTTTCGGCTTTCGGCAGTTTGTCCTTGAGATAGGTGTCTGCCGCTTCGCCGATGAGCGGCGAGGCGATCAGGCCGGAGGCAAGCATGCCCATGCCGCCCATCATCGCCAGCGCCAGCGCCCCGCCATCGGGGATGCGTTCGGAAACGACGCCGAGCATGGTCGGCCAGAAGAAGCATACGCCCAGCGCGAAAACCGTGGCGGCGGCCAGCGCCATGCCGATGTGTTCGGCGAAGCTCAGCCAGTAAAGGCCGACGCCACTGAGAATGGCGGAGATGAACAGCAGGCCGGGCGGGGAAAGGCGGTGGACAAATGAGCCGGCGAAGTTGCGCAGCACGGCCATCAGCCCGGTGATCCAGACAAGCACCAGAATGCCCGGCATGCCGCCGGACTGGAGGATCGCCGGAATCCAGCGGTTCGGGCCTAGTTCAAGCGAGGCGGTGATGCCCATGCAGAGGAACAGAACCCAGAAGAGCGGTCGAAGGAACGTTGCCTTCCACATGCCGCCAAAGCTGACGCCGGACTGCACCCGTTCGGTCACGGGGAATGGCTGACCTAGGAAGAGAATTCCATAGACAACCGTCGGAATGATAATCAGTACCAAACGCAGCTGCCATGAAGTGATGTGCATCTGGGACAGCAGAAAGCAGAGTAGGCCGCCAATAACAATCCCGCCGGGAAACCAAACATGGAAATGGTTTAGTTTGACTGTTTTGTTGTCGGGGTAAAGTGTTGCAACCAACGGATTGCATGCTGCTTCAACCGTACCGTTGCCGAGGGCCAGCACCAGAGCTCCCGTAAAAAGCATGCCGAATCCGTTTGCAAAGATCATCGTGAGTGGCCCGGCCAAATGACAGATAAAGGCAAAACCAAGCAGCCGTTTCATGCCTAACGCATCACACAAGGGGCCCAACGTGATCATGGAGATGGTGAATCCCCATAGCGCTGCGCCACCAATCAAACCCACCTGTGCATTGGTAAGCACGAATTCGTTTTTAAGCGTACCCATGATATCACCGATGACCGCGAAGGCAACGGATGTAGAAATCAGTGCCAGGCAGCTGCCCAGAAACAGTCGGCTTGCATTCGCGTTGGTTTGATCACTCATGTTCATCCTTCCTGGTTTTCCAATCTCCGTTGCGGATTCGGGGTCTATGTCATTGCGGCCCTGTATCCGCTCAGCTTACACGACCCAATTCATAGCATACCCTATACAAATCGATAAAAGTCCGTCTTGTAAAAGCTGGGACACTCCTTGTATATTTTCGGCATCCTGCCTTCAGGAGAGACGTCATGGACCCCTTGAAATTCAAATCCGATTTTCTCGCGCGCATGCACAGCCCGCAACAGATGCAGATGTTGTTCAACTATCTGCCCGACATCTACTTTTTCGCCAAGGATGTGCAGGGACGGTTTGTGATGGGCAACGACCATTTCGTGAAACAGTGCGGTGTGAAGACCGAGGCGGAGATCATCGGGAGGAACGATTTTGATTTTTTCCCTATCGGACGCGCGGAGAGCTACGTGCGTGATGACCGCCATGTGTTTGAGACCGGTGAAAGCATCGTCGACCGTGTTGAGCTGGCGCCGGACAGAAGTAATTCGATCGACTGGTTCATCACCACCAAGGTCCCGCTCTATTCATCCGCAGGTTCCATTATCGGTCTAGCCGGTACCGCCCGGGATATTACGCGTGCCGGCATGGCACTGAGGCCTTATACCGAGATGCGCGTTGTGCTGGAATATATACGAGACCACTATTCGCGATCCATAGAGATTGGGGAGCTGGCCGATCTTACGCACCTTTCCGTCAGCCAGTTTGAGCGGCGATTCAAGAAGGTGTTCCAGATATCCCCGTTGAAGCACATCATGAATGTTCGTATCCGCGCCGCCAGCTTGCGACTTACGGCCACCAACGATACGATCGCCTCCATCGCGCTTGATTGCGGCTTCTACGATCACTCCCATTTCACTCGCAACTTCCGCGATATCATGGGTCTCTCTCCCAGGGCATACAGGCAGCAACATATGAACTGAACCGTCTGGAACGCTATTCCCGAATCGCTCGATCCCGTCTTACAACGCTGCGGCCCAGACGTTGCGGAACATCACCGGGTTTTTGTGGTCCTGGAAAAAGACCGGACCTTCGGCGACCTGCTTTCGCGTTGCACCCATTCCGGTTCCGGTCTTCAGCTCAATGTCGTCTTGTATCAATATGCCATTCTGGCGGACGGTAATGCGGGCATTCCTTGTTTTCACGTCGCCGTCGAATAAAGGTGCCGTGAAGTCGATGTCGTAGGTCTGCCAGCGCAAAGGAGGGTAAGTCATGTTGAGGTCCGGCACTTTTGTCTTGTAGAGCGCACCGCACCATTGCGTGTTGTGGGATTCGACGGGGATGGCGTTGTTCATCTCATTCAGATCGAGTCCGAAGGTATCGATGATCTGAAGTTCGTAGTTGTTGAAGATGTAGATACCGCTGTTTCCGCGATCCTGGCTGGAGGGATTGCGCCCCGGTTTGAAGGGTAGCATGAATTCAAGGTGCATTCTGAATGATCCGAGATTCTTAGTAGTTCTTCCGCCGGCCATGAGTATGCCGTCATGAACGTTGGTGAAGTCGTCGGGAAAAACGAGGACGGCATCCTCCGGTGGCTTGAGTCCGATCGTAGAGGATACACGATTGGTTTTTTCGTAGCCTTTGAGCAGGATATCCAACTCCGATGGAGTCATCTTTTCCGATTTGATGGCAGAGGCATCCCATCCAGCACCCGGCAGACCACCGCGGTACGTGGACACCAGAAAACTGCCGTCATCCAGCTGGGTGGCCTGAATAGCGTTATTTTCCGCCCTCGAAACATATTCACCCACGAGCTTGAAAGTCGGCATTTCGATGAGGGCGGTTTCCGCATCGGTCCATGCCGGAATCCGGTCAAGTGCGGAGCATGACACAGCTGCGCAGGACAGGGCCGCAAGAAAGAACAATTTCATTGGAGTTCCTTAATCTTAATGTTGCGCCATTGGACGGTGCCTTCATTGCCTGCGTGGATCTGCAGGCCGAAAAATCCCTTCATGTATTCCGAAGTTTGCCAATTAGCGGCGGGAATCCCGTTCACCCAGGTTTTGATGGTTTCGCCGTCCGCAATGACAGTGAGGCGATTCCATGCATCCGCTTTCAGCGCCTTTCGGACTTCTGCGTGCGCATCAAGCCAGAGCGGATACAGCCAGCCGCCGATGGCTTCACCGTAGATGCCGCCGGACCAGTCGCGCTCATTTTCGAGACCCTCCATTTCCACCTGGGGACCATACACCGTGATGCTTCCGTCCTCATTCGTGCGGGCGCGGGCGCGGATCATCACACCCGAGTTTCCATCCACCACCCATTTCATTTCGCAGGTGAAGATAAAATTGGAAAACTCCTTCTCCGTGCAAAGAAATGTGTTGGATGATCCGGGGACACAGGTGCCGACGATCACACCATCCTGCACGTCGAAGGTGTGTGTCCCGCCTTTGCGGGTCCAATCGGAAAGATCCTTTCCATTGAAGAGGGGCGTGAAACCTTCGGTCAGTTCAGGTTCCTGATCGGTGTTGAGCAGCATATCTTCGGGTTTTGGAACGGTCTTCTGTTTCGCATATTTCGTGATGTATTGCTGCTGGCTCTCCGAAACCTGGTTCGCTTGGCAGATGCAAAGTGCTGAAAGCAGCGTGAACGCGATAAGCGGTGTCTTCATCGTCGGTTTCCTCCGGTCGGATAATTCCCTGGTTGGCTTCTGTATGGTATCATTTCCGCGTAAAGAACCTATTTGTCATTAGAAGTTACAAATTAGGGTTGCGAATTCAAGATTATTAATTTAGAAAGTCAATGATTGCGAAAATAAGCAGACAAAGCATCCGGAGAGGAAGATACAATGAGAATCTCAAGGCGACAATCGCTTCTAGCTGGTGCAACGGCAGCGGGCTGGGCCATGATACCCGGAAGGGTGCTGGGAGCGAACACCCGGTTGAATCTTGCGGCCATCGGAATTGGACAGCAGGGTGGCTCTATTCTGCAGACATTTGCGGGGATACCGGGGGTCAATGTGGTCGCCTTGTGCGATGTGGATATCGATAGCACAGGCCCTGTCAAAGAGTGGCAGCAAGGGGGGCTTGGCTGGAGCGGCGAGGACAAAACCCCTGCAGCCAATGCGGCGAGATTTCCTGGTGCGCGCAAGTTCCGTGATTTCCGGGAGATGTTTGATAAAATGGGCCGCGACATTGATGCGGTCTGCATCGGTGTGCCCGATCACTCGCACTTTCCGATCACGATGGCGGCGATGATGCTGGGCAAACCGGTCTATACCGAAAAGCCGCTCGCACGCACGTTCCAGGAAATCGAACTGCTGATGCAGGCGGAACGGAAGTATGGTGTTGTTACGCAAATGGGCAATCAGGGTCACTCGGGCGACAACTATTTCCAGTTCAAGCTTTGGCAGGAAGCAGGCATTATAAAAGACGTCACACACGTGGACGCCTTCATGAACAATTATCGCCGCTGGCATGCATGGGACCACGTTAACGGATTCCCGAAAGCAATGCGCGTTCCCGATGACCTGGACTGGAATATCTGGAACGGCACGACCCCGAAGCCGGTCGGCTTCAGCAACAAGCTGCACTATGGTAACTGGCGCGGCTGGCACCAGTTCGGGACCGGGTGTTTCGGCGATTGGGGCGCACACATTCTTGACACGATTCATGAGTTTCTCGAACTCGGCCTGCCCGAGAGGTTTTCAGCCCGGAAATTGGAGGACCGCAATGATTATATTTTTCCAAAGGCCTCCACGATCAACTTCCGGTTTCCGGAACGCAACGGTATGCCTGCGATGGACATCGACTGGTATGATGGAACGGAAAACATGGCGCCGATACCTGATGAAATGGAGGGTCGTAATATAAACGAACCAGGCAAGTTCATCTACTCCAGGGAGTTCACGTTTTACGGCGGCCACCACGGCGATCCCCTGCAAATCATCCCCTACGACAAATTCAAGGAGATGCTCAAATCGGGCAAGGTTTCCAAGGATTACGGCAAACATTCCAGCCACCATGAAAACTTCATCCATGCGGTTCGCGGGGAGGAAAAGGCCCGCTCCCCATTCTCCGTTTCCGGTCCGCTCTGTCAGATGTTTACCCTCGGTTGCATCGCGCAACGACTGGGCGGAGAATACACCTTCGACCGCGAGAAGAAGCAGATCACCAACAACAAGCACGCCAACAGCCTGCTTAAGGACGACGTCCGCAAGGGGTGGGAGCAATTCTACAAGGTATAGGAACGCTGTCGGCAGGAAGGCCTCATCGGTGAAGCCGTTGTTCGTAACGAAATGGCAGCACCGTCAGCTGATGCCTTGAATCAAATCGCATCAGCCATTGCCTGCGCTTTCATGGAGAGCTCGGCAGCCTTGAAGGCATGCTCCTGCGTCATGGCGTTTTCGGTGCGGTTGAGGCAGTCGAGGATCAACTCACCGAAGAACGGAAAGCCCGTGTTGTTCAGGCAGTCGATTTCCCGTTCTTCCGTTCCATTGACCAGAAAGATTTTGCTGGCGGGAGCGGCGCGCGCAACATCCATGTATTTGCGCACCTCCATCGTGCCTTCGGTGCCCACGACAAACGTACGCCCATCGCCCCAACTCGCCGAGCCGTCGGGCGTGAACCAGTCGAGCCGGCAGTAGAACGATGCGCCGTTGTCGGCGGTCAGCGAGGCTTCACCGAAATCCTCCAGCCCCGGCTGGTCGGGGTTGTTGAAGTTGGCGACGCGCGCAAAGTTGATCGTTGCGTCGCCGGCATTCGTGTAGTGCAGGAACTGCTCGAACTGGTGCGAGCCGATGTCGGTCAGGATGCCGCCGTATTTCTGCTTGTCGAAAAACCAGCCGGGGCGGATCGATTTACTCAACCGGTGCGGCGCGAGGTTGACCACCTGCAGGACGCGACCGACGGCGCCTTCCGCGATCAGCCTGCCGGCGGCCATGCCGCCTTCGTTGTGCAGGCGCTCGGAGTAGTAGACCATGTACTTCCGGCCCGTCTCCTCCACCTTCCTGCGGCTGGCGGCCAGTTGCTCCAGGGTGGTGAAGGGCGACTTGTCGGTAAAGTAGTCCTTGCCGGCGTCCAACGCCCGTAATCCAATGCCCGCCCGCTCAGATGGAACCGCCGCCGCGGCGACCAGCCGGATCTCCGGATCGTCCAGGATCTGTTCGTACGATTCGGCGGCTTTCGCCTCGGGATTCCTCTCGAGGAAGGAGGCGATCTTTTCCGGATCGGGATCGTAGACCCATTTCAGCGTGGCGCCGGCGTCCTTCAGCCCGTTGGTCTGGCCGTGGATGTGCCCGTGGTCGAGAAAGGCCGAGGCGAAAATGAAATCACCCGGCTCGACGACCTTCTCGGCCTCGGCGGTCGGAGCATAGTCCGCGCCGTTGCGGATCTGCACCTTCGCCATTATTGGGCTTTCCCGGTTTGGACCATATTTCCGATCTTGTCGATGACGCCGGTTTTGATCTTGATCCCGGCGCCAACCAGCGCCATGACGACGGCAACCAGCAAGACCGCGTTGACGACGATGCGCTTCCATCCCTTGCCGACGGCATCGCCCAGATAGCTGCGCTTGTTGTTGAGGATGAAGAACGAGACATAGGCGATCGGCAGCATTGTAAACGCCAGTGCGGATGCGATGACCGGGAGCCAGATCGGGCTCTTGATCATGACCCCGAGAATGCCGATGGCGGGAACGAGCGTAAACATGCGGTAGCGCTTCGGCGTGTATTCGAGCCCAAACATTTCGCAGACCGTGAAGCCGCAGCAGACCATGTGGGCGCTGATCGCCCCGCAGGCCATGCCGGCAAAACCAAGGTCGAACACGATCCGGCCCAGGGGGCCGCCGAGAATGGGAACCAGACTTTGCGCTGCATCAATAGGTTTGAAGTTCTGGAGTGTAACGCCTTCGCCAAGGTTTCCATGGACGGTCGAGGCCATCCCGATAATAATCAAGGTCGTCAACACTACGTATGGAACAAACAGTGACATCACCAGATCAAAGCGTGCCAGTCCCTTGTGGTGCTTGCCCCAGCCTTTGGCAAGGATGGAGTAGGGGTATAGGAACGTCATGTTGATTCCTACCGCGGCCCCAATGGCGCCAAGAACGGTGGTCATGGATCCGTCCGGTATGGTGATGGTGAAGAATCCCTTGAATACCGCGCTCCAGTCGATCCTTGCGCGCACGGCCATGACCACGACAACAACCAGGAACGAGAGCATGACGAGTCGGATCATCCATCGCAGGAACCCTTCATAGATCTTGATGCCGGCGGACTTTCCTCCATAGCTCCATGTCAGCGCAATGTTGATGCCCAGGATAAGAAAACCGCCCGCAAAGCGGACAACGGTTGAAGCGGTTTCCGATCCCTCGGCATTCCGTATGCCTGCAACACTTGCCATATCCCAGAATGCGCCGCCCAGGAGCGCGTATTGGCCAAAGTGCCAGATGACGGTCGAGATGACGGTTGCGATGGCCCAGAACATGGCGATGGATGGGTGCAGTTCGCGCTTAACAATTTCAAATCCGCGTTCGCCTTTGGTCAGAACAATGTTTCCGAGCGCGGCCATCATGAACACGCCCAGGAACATGGCAATCGGCTGCACCCACAAGAGCTCGTAACCATAAAAGGCTCCCATCATTACGGAAGCTGCCGCGGAACCGGCCCCCAGCGTCATGGCGCTCTGCATCCATGCGGGGCCTGTCAGCTTGAAGTATCCCTTGATTTTTGTCCCGAACGGCTGCTTTTCCAGTTCGATCAAGGCCGCTTCTTCCTGCTTGATCTTTTCAGGATCCCATTTGCTGGTCATGGGCAGGCCGCTGGATTTCTGCTCTTCGCTCATCTGCTTCCCCTTTATCGGTATGATTTGGACATATCCACCTCAGCGGCGGTACGGACCACGCTGCGCGGTTTCGATTGCGCGATCCTCTCTTCTAGCATTGTTTCGTATATTGAACCGTCGAGCGGCAGATCGACCGCATCGCCGGTCCACGTCGAATGGATCATGGCTCCGGCAAGCTCCAGCGACTTCAAGCCTTCGGTTGCCGGAGCAATCAACTCGGCCTCGCCCCGGGCGGCCTTTACAAAATTATCGAGAATGACGGCGTGCTGGTTGACCGCTTCGGAAGGCGCGAACAATTCCTCCGTGGTCTCCGGGGAGCCGAACATCTCGTCGGTCGACTGGCTGAAGGCCGAAACTGCATCACGGTTCCGTATCATGCGTACTTCGTTTCCGTCGGTGATGACCGTGCCGAGGTCGCCGACGATTTCCAGCCGGTTGGTTCCCGGCGATTCGCCGGTGCTGGCGACGAACTGTCCGGTGGCTCCATTCGGAAATACGAAAAAGGCCGTAACCTCGTCCTCCACCTCGATATCGTGGTATTTGCCGAATGAACAGTGGGCACGGACACGGGACGGCATGCCGATCAGCCATTGGAGCACATCGAGGTTGTGGGGGCACTGGTTCATCAGCACACCTCCGCCTTCCCCCCTCCACGTGGCGCGCCAGGAGCTCGACTGGAAGTAGATTTCCGGCCGGAACCAGTTGGTCATCGTCCAGGATACCCGCTGGAGATCGCCTAGATTCCCGGCATCGATCCATTGCTTGATCCTCACATAGCAAGGGTGGGTCCGCTGGTTCATCATCAATGCGAAGATCTGGCCGTTGCGACTAATGGCGGCGAGCATGCGTTCGCCCTCGGCCTTGTGGCGGGCGAGGGGCTTTTCCATCATGAGGTGCAGACCCGCTGCCAATGCATGGATTCCGATGGACGCATGCAGGTGGGTGGGCAGGGCTACGATAACCGCTTCCGCCAGTCCGGAGTCGATAAGTTCGCCGGCCTCGCCGAAACAGGCAATGCCCTGCGCCCTGAAATCATCCGTCGATTCGATGGGCTGGTTCGCGACCGCCACCAGTTCGGCGTTTCCAATCAAACCGCTTTGAATGTTTTTTGCATGTACCCGTCCGATGTTGCCGAGTCCAATAATACCGATTTTCATGCATACCCCTAATTTGTCACTTTTGCTAACAAACCGGGTGCGTCATGTCAATTCAGATTCGTCATGTCAGTTCATGCTGTGAATCAATGAAACGGGATCCGCAATGATCTGGTCCAGAATCCGGCAGGCAGCGCCGAATACGGCATCATCATCACGGCCTGACACCTTGATGCGGATATTTTTCCCGACCTCCGCCAAGGCACGTCGCTCAACTACGCGCTCGGCCCGTTTCATCATGAAGGGAAGGATGGGGCGCATGGCACCGCCGAGAATGACTGTGTCGAGATTGAACAGGTTGACGAGATTCACGATGCCCAGTCCGAGCATCTCCGCCATTTGGTCAGCGATGGCGAGCATAGAAGGATCGCGCATGCGCAGTAGCTGGGCCGCCTCTTCCGGCGTAATGCCGGGATTACCGCTCTTGCGCACGAGCGCCGGCAGGCCAACCTCCGTCACCCAGCAACCGTGGTCGCCGCAACTGCACGGTTCGCCGGCAGGACGGATTTTCATGTGGCCTGCCTGACCTGCATAGCCACCTGAGCCGCGGAAGAGATGTCCATCAAGCACAAGTCCAACCGCCATGCCGACCCCGATGCTGAGATAGGCCAGGTTAAGCACACTCGAGCGGTCGACATAGGTGTAGTAGCCCAGGGCCGATGTGTTGGCTTCGTTGTCGAGCATCACGGGGAGGCCAAACTTATCCTCCCACATCTGCTTGAACGGAACATTCCGCCATTTCAGCGAAGGGGCGTAGGTTAAGGTGCTCGCTGCGGCATCCACCAGACCGGCCACTCCAAGCCCGATTCCCAGAGGCGGAAAGCCCTCGGCTTTTCCCCAGGCCAGACCCGCTTCGACCAGTTGTTCAGCGGTTCGGCAGGTTTCTTCAAGCGTGTTCGATGCCGCAACCCGTACCGATTCCTGCCAAAGAACATGTCCACGCAGATCGACGGCAACCACAATGATGCGGTTGATATCGATTTCGGCGCCAATGGCGAAGCCGCCATGCGGGGACAACTCCAGCAGCAAGCCCGGCCTGCCCGCACCGGAACGGCGGTATTCCGTCTCAACGACCAATCCTGCATTGATAAGTTCGCTGACAATGTTGGAGGCCGTGTTGCGGGTCATTCCGAGCTCCTTGGCCAGATCCGCTCGCGCCAGTGTGCCGCGTTCGCGCAGCAGCTTGAGGATCGCCGACATGTTGAACCGTCGTACTGACGCTTGATCTGCTTTGGAGGAGTTGGAGTGTTTCATATTTCATTTACCATAGCGGATAGACCAGCTTTTCCAAGATCTTGTTTGCAGTGCGCAAGTAGGTAACGCGCAGAAAGCAGCGAGCTGCGATACACCCTTCATATATATTGAACCGTATCATACCGGGACGCTGTTTCGAGGTGTGCCGTTTATGCGTCTGCTTGATGTTCATGGGTAAATTCATGCGACTTTTATTTGCAGGATGACAGAACGACCATCCTCTGGATGGAGTGCCTGTAACTGTTTCCGGCTATATGAAATATGTCGTGTCTATACGCATATTACGTATAAATCTGAACCGGCTTTGATGAACCGATAAAGGTAAATATGGGGTATAATATCGCAGTATGGTACAAGGGCATGAAAATGCGCCGTTGTGCAGGATTCGGACCGCTGGCGATGTTGGGTCTGATGCTTGCTGTTCAAACGGCCGCAGGACAACCGAATATTGTTTGGATTATGGCGGACGACCTAGGCTACGGTGATGTGGGGTGCTTTTACGAGAAATCCGCGATACGGACGCCCACCCGTGCATCTGTCATGACGGGGCAGTATCCTTCCGGCAACTGCGAGAAAGGTGGTGCTCCGAGCAACGGCATTATCCAAGACGTGAAATTCCTGCCGCAGTTTCTGAAAAAAGCCGGTTACAAGACCGGGGGATTTGGCAAGTGGCACATGGGCCATGGCGAGGGTGACCACCCAATTGATCGCGGGTTCGACCGATGGATTGGTTTCTAAGGCGACTGCATGGATTACAAGTATGGAATCGGTTCGCATTGCCATCCTCGCAGGCCGACCAATAAATCTCAGCAGTCCAATCAGTTCTCAGATAATGTTATACCGGATTCTACCCATATTGTTCGGTTTTGGGATACAGGATTGGAAGGCCGGAGGTGTATTGCGTATTGCCTGCTTTACAGGAAGTGTTGTCCTGCTTGTTATGGGTTTTCACGAATAAAACTTAAAGCCCGTGACAGGCTTTAAGTTTTACGTTGTAAAAATACAGCGAAAAGAATTTTCGGCTTATAGCATAAAATAGCGGCGGACTACGAAAAGCAGACCCGCACCGCAACAGAGCAATGTGCCTACAGCAGGTTCAGGAATGACGTCAGTAAAGGTGGACCCGACCAGGATCGAATCCATGGTCTCGTTACTCCCAGATCCACCACTAGCGTTAGCTAAGAGGATGCCGACGCCATCGAATGAAGAGCCGAATGTATCCGCGTTGGAGGCCTCATAGGTTGCCGCCCCAAGGCCTGACTCGCCACCGGACAAATCGGGATCGAACCAATAGGAGAGCGAGTCGTTGCCA
>JBNLDM010000002.1:0-18793 GCA_050304335.1 Pontiella sp. | reverse complement strand
GGCCGCCGCGGCGGCCGCTGCGGCAAATTTACGTTCATCCTGATAATCAACTGAAACCGGTTTGCCCAGCACGTTGACCGCCTCGATGCGCGGCACCCAGTCAAAGTCCTCATTCATCAGCAGGGAATAGTATCCCATCAGCGCCGTCAGGTAATGACCGTACGCATCGCCATGGCCTTGCGGGAACATTCTGGCCGCATCTGCCGCGTCAATGATGCCATCCGGTTCCCGGTCGGGATTTTCCTGAATATTGTAGTTCAGCGCATAGATCACCTCTCCGGCATCGATACCCCGCGTATAGTTCCAGATCAGGCGATTGAATACGGGGTAGATTTCCACGCCGGGCTGCAGCACATCATCACGCCCGCGCAGCAGGGCCAGCTCCTCGTCCAGCAGGGAGGCCTGTTGCCCTTTGAACGAGAAGAGTGCCGTGGCAATATCGCCATAGGTATTGTCCGCGGTTCCGATTCCAATGGTCGGATTGGCGGCGTCGGCCCACGCCTCGTTGCCAAGCATCATATACAGATCGCCGATATAGCCCGCTGCCAGCAGCAGCGCATCATTGGCCGGGCCGTAGTTATATCCCGCCTCGATGCTCAACTGCCGCCCGCGACGCAGGACGGTTTCATAGATCTCAATCAGTCCGTAGTCATTGATGGTATCCAGATTCAGAGCCACATCACCCTGCCACCGGGCGCCGGCCTGCGTCAGAATGCTCACTTCTGTATTTACCCGGTTATTGAACAGGTCGGAAATACGCTGATTAAACGGATTGATTCCCGCCAGTACGCGCTTAATCCAACCTTCGGCCAGTGCAGGCTCTGTCCAGTCCGACCACTGATCGAAAAGCGGATGCTCCGGATTGAGCGCTTTATAGCGCATCACGACATAGTTGTCCGTCAACGCCTCTATTCCCGCTCCGCCCAGTGTGTGGATGGGGAGTCCGCTGCCAGATATCAGAGGCTGGTAGTTCGACATGGCCGCATCGGTCTCCGGTGGAAGGCCGTCCACCGGCGGGGCTATCTTCCATTCATATGCAAACTCATCGGTCCGGGCCGCCAGATCCGCCGTATGCTGGAAGCTCAGCAGTTCGCTGAGCGGATTGTCCGCCGGAATCACCTTCAGCTCGCCCCGGTAAAGCTTTTCACTGCCTACACGGAAGATATGCAGCGCCACCGGATCCCCCGGCTGCGTAAAGGCGGTTCCTCCATTTTCCACCATGGTGACATACCCGCGTCCGGGCCCGACGGCACTGAGGGCATATGAATCGCGCGGAATATTATCACTGCTGATAACGACCGGCTCATTGGCCAACACCTGTACCGTCAGGTTGGTATCCGGAACATAGGTACCGGGTGCATCCGGATCTTCATGGTAGCTTTCCACCGTAACCGCGAGCGAGGTGACGGCCGTATCCCACAGCCCTTTCTCAGGATCGCCGTCAGGACAGATCGACTGCAGGGCCTCCGTATCGTCCTCGCTCAATACGTTGAGGCGCAGATAGTCATCGCCCAATACTTCGTCCCGGAACTCGCCCAGCAAGGCAATGCTGCCGGCAGTACCGATATTGGGATCGAAGTAAAAGCGTTTTTCCAAGTGCGGGGGAAGGCCCGGGAAATAGAGTTTGCCCAGATAGTTTTCCGTCTGAATTCCGGCGGGTACGCCATCATCAAACGAAACCAGGTCATAGGTCTTCATGACCGTAGGATCATGCAGGACCGCGCTCCAGGCCTCGTTGGTCATATCAGCCGCGATGGATTGCTGGTAGAGCAGATTGGCCGTGATCCAGTCCTTTACGCCGGGCAGTCCCGAAACCGGTCGGCTCAGCGTTACCCCGTATTGCAGCACCGGGAGTTCCTTCGTGCTGTCTTTTGGATCCGAAACCGGCCATACCGGGCGATATACAATATTCAGCGCCGGTGAATTCGTTGACATTCCATCACCCACATACGTGCCGTTGGTGACGGAACGGAGATAAGGAACAATACTCCCGACCGCCGGAGGATTGGTTGTGCCCGGCCACGCAAAACCTTCGATGGTTTTGTAGTAGTACTGCATGGTAAAGCTGTTGGTGGGTGCCGGCGACGCTGCCAGGAACGGAGGCCGGTTGCTGAAGTCGTAAACGGTGCCGGTATACCCGTTGGTCATCTTCAACATAAGATCGGCCTGGGTCACCGCAGTTCCCGAACCCACGACCGTCAGGTCCAGGGTATTGGTTACGGCATCACCGTCATAAAAGTCCTCGACCACCAGCGTGAGCATGCCGCTGTAACCGATATCGCCGTCTGCCGGGATCCCCGTCAGGGAAAGCCCGTCTATCGTCAGCCATTCCGGAAGGTTCGTGACGCTTAACTGAAGTGCGTGAGCCTGTCGGGACGCATGGACGGTGAAACGGAACGGAACGTCAGCAACCGCAACGGCAGCAGGCAGGTTTGTAAAGGTTCCCGACAGCGGTTCATAGGTTCCCGCTTCCAGCGGTGGCCGGCCGGCATGCGGACCCCGATACACCCAGAGATCATTTTTCCGGTCAAGATAGGTGAATTGCGTATAGCGGTTATACTCGTTGGTATTGGCGGCCAGCGCCCAGTTGACCGGTAGATCGCCGGAATTCAGTTCGCTGTTGTAGTCGACCGCAGCATCGCCGGAACCGGCCACCGGCTTCGGCAGCAGCGGCAGCGGCATAGGAGGCTGAAGCAGTTGGCCGGCTTGGGCGATATAGTCGAAAACCAGATCCCGTTCAGGATCCTCACGGACCACCTGAAACAGGGATACGGCGGGGCGACCCTCGGAATCTGTATAATCCACCAGTACGAATGGCGCCGACGAAAAGCTAGTTTCATTGGTGCTGTTGAGATCATCACGCGCGGCATACGGCTTTCCACCCGCCATCAGTGCATGCTCTTCGTTCGGGTTGTACCCGGCCGCCCCGGGATCGTTCTGATAGTAGATGCCGCCGAGCGCTTCTTCCGCTGTTACATCTTCGCCGCCATCATTGGAAGCCATGACAATTCTCCGCGCAGCGTGCGGCCAGCTTAGAGAATATCGCCCCAGCACGGAGGGCCAGTAAACCGTGGAGAATCCCTTGGTTGAATCACCGGCGTTTGTGCCGGCATCAACAGAGTTGTCACGAAACCACCAGACTTCCAGCTGGCTTCTTCCGGGTATGGCATTAACCGGTATGATCGCTGAAGTCCCGGCGGTTTCAAAACCTTCAATAAACGGATCAATATACGCTTCCGGATGATAGAGATTGTTTGTCGCATTGTCGCCGGCCAGGTTGATGTATCCGGCAAGATAGGATGAGCCGGACTCACTTCCGAGTTCGCCGGAAGGAGCAATAATCCGCTGCCCCACGGCAACAGCTTGAGCCACGAGTCGAGGTGAAGTGCTTACATCGGGGAATGGTGTGCTTCCCTGCGGATATTCCGGTTGAGCCACATAGGCGGGCAAGGTCAACGGCAGATCATCCAGCAGTTCTTCCAGCGTCGCAACCCGGCTGATTCCACCCGGCGGGAACGCTTCCCCGGGAAAATAGTCAGTCGGCAAATACGTTCCGGTTTCCGGCGGATCCGAAAGGGCGATATAGGACGATGCCCCGTCATCAAAAGTGAGTGTCACCCCTTCCACGCCCGGAGAAGAACCCCCGGCATCGGACATGAGGGCGCAGACCTTTCCTCCCGGCGACATCAGATTGATTTCAAGGTCCTTGGGCCAGCCGTGCTGAAGAGCCTGTAAAATAACACGAACCTTGACCACCGGCAAATCGATCCCTGTAATGATAACCACGTTGGATGCTGTTCCGCTGAAACCATCCGGCAGACTAAGTGCACCGGAACCGGGAATCCTGTTTGTAGCCACAACCCCGGAAATCGTATTCGTGGTGACCACCTCCATGGCCCAGGATCCGATTTCACCGGGTTCCGCAAGGGGGAAATTATCCTGAGCAAACAGGGTCCACGGGCCGTTAACCCCCCGACTTACAGCCTCGGTATATGCCTCATAGTCCGCCAGCTCATCAAGGTATGCATCATAGAGTTCCGGGAAGGCGTCATACGCCTCGAAGCTGTCCAACTCTTCAGCGCTGGTGCCCGTAAAATTGGTGGTCAGCAGCGCATCATCGAGCCATGAATATACGCGCTCAAAAGCGATCTCCGAACCGGAGGTATATCGCAGCAGCGTACGGTGCACGGGATGTTCATCATCCAGCCACGTATAAAACTTTGAATCGGGCGTAATCTTTGCACGGAGCCGATCCAGGGCATCCTGGTAGGAAATGATAGGCAGATTAGAGGCATCCAGCTGCACCGCGGTCGCCTGCGCTTCCTCCTCCGTGTCCGCATGGTTTCTGATGTAGTGACTGTAGCGGTTGATGTCGGTCGGCCAGACCAGATGGTAGCGGGCAAAATATTTCGGCCAGCGGATGCCGACCTCCCCGACTTCCATCCAATGCACGAGATAATCGTTGAGATCTACCGTGGCCTCGGCGGCATACAGTTCAACCTCGCTGCTTCCTTCGCGAACATGACGATAGGCGAAGGCATCGCCCACCCCCTGCAATATCGGCTCGGCGGTCAGCTCGCCCAGCGTTCCCGGTGCGGGAGGAAGCAGGCGTTCGCCAAGATCTTCCGTCACGTCGATCGGCCGGGGAGACCGCGAAACATCGACGACTTCATAGCCTAGAGGAACGCGATTGATGCCGTCCTCTTTAAAATCACCCAGCAGCTCGACCAGCACACGCCCCTCTATATTGTAGGCGTACATGTACCCCTGCGACTGATCATACCATAGGGTCCTGAGTTCCTGCAGGCCGTTGGTCGCAACCGGCGTTTCCCCGATGGCCTTATATTCCTCATCGACATATTCCGGGAATGCCGACTGATTGTAGACGACTTTCACGGCGCCTACACTGGCAGAGGGTATGGAGATCGGGATGCCCGTGCTGCGGAAACTCTTTTCCGTCCAGTATATGTTGTGCTGCGGCTTATAGGGCGTAGTTGAGATGGTGTATCCCACGGTTTTCAACAGGTAAATATTAGCGCCGTTGGTCACAAAGCTGGCGCTGCCGGCCGTATTGAAATAATTGGTCGGTACAGTCGCTTCGGTATAAGGCACCGCTTTGCGCCAGGTTATGGTTATCGGCCCCGACTGATGGGCAAATACGTTTTCAGCATGGGGGCTCCAGTAATAGGAGGCATTCTCATGGTCATTCGTGGTATAAGGCTCCTGCTGCCAATAAGACGCAATATCGCTTTCATTCGTCAACTGTACCCCAGCATAATCCAATTCAGGCGGAGGAATCTGCTGACCGAACAGGAACGACACTGGCCGGTTCAGGTAAGGGGCTCCAACCATTGCGCTCTTCAGCGTCATGACCACTTCGCCAGGAACGACCGCATCGTCAATAGCTGAAGGTTTTACCGCGTTGGAGGCACTGGACACGACCGCGCCAAAGGATAAGAGCGAGCTGAACTGATTGGTGGTTGCGGGATTCGACGGAGGGGGGGCCCTTCCATCGGAACCCGGGGGTACATTCGGGTCATTGGATAGCGGAACGCCGTTGGTGGACTGCAGATTGAAGGGAATATCCCGGTTAACAAGCTCCAGCGGCAACGTCAGGCTTGCCCCGAGGGAACGCCCCGTAGTGCACTGCAGCAGCATGACCGCGGTGATCAGCACCAGATCGGCTCCCCGGGGCAAGGTCAGCCGGCATCCTGATTTTCTAGCGCTCATCTGTTTAGTCGTGGACATGCGATTCAAGGAAACGGTCTATTCCACCCTCATAATGTACGCCAACGCATAGTAGGGAGGTCGGTTTTCATGCGCCTGATTTCCACCCTGACTGGGTATGCCGTGAGTATGTGCTTGACTATAACGGGTACCCCCGGCGGACTTCGCTACGGTTGTTAAATTATCCGCAGCAACGGTGGTATTTCCGTTCGGATGATATCGCGACGTAGCTGTGGTAGTTCCTGTATGGTTATGAGCAGGCATCTGATCTATGGTCAATGTAACCTGATCAGCGCCCCCCGAATCCCCGGAATCATATTTATCTCCATTTGTTTTAACACCGGCACCGACGACAAACCGCCCGCGGAGATCCGGCGTATTATCGGTGCCGTCGCATAAAACCCAGCCCGGTGGAATGTCCTGGACGACTCCGGACCACATGATAATGCCACCCAGCGGAACTGTGCCGTATGCCTTAAACGCAAAGGGTGATGTGACCAGTTGCAGGCGGGGCAATATGTCCAGATCGGTATTATCCTGACCGATACCTATTACGGTGATGCCGATATACCGGTCATACGAATCGCCTACGAATGCACGTGAGATGGGAGGATTGGTAATTCCAGCAGCGGCGGTCCCTTCTCCAAGCAGCACACTGAAGTACCCTTTATCAACCGTTACGGTCTGCTGTTCGCCCCAGATCGGGACGCCCCCGTTTTTTTCCGTGTATATGGCAAAGACCACATTATAGTTTTCCGGACTGCTCTGGCCTAAAGCAACCCCGTTGGCATCCACCAGTACCCCCTGATAGGTCATCCGTTCCGGAACATTGACCGCGGCGGCAGCGGCGCACAGACCGAGGCAGAGCAGCCCGAGATAGTTCATCCGGTTTTTTCGACTCACCGATTTTATCATTTCTTGTTTCATAGTTTCCTCCATGTGGAGAGGTTGCATTTCAAAAACAGCTGCTAAGGCCGCGTCAGCTCATTGATTCCGTTTATGCGATCCAGCCGGTAGATGCCTTTCACCTCGAATACCCGGGTATCGGTTGTTCCTCCCGGTCGATCCAGACCGGTCATCCGGATCGTCTCTTCATACGTGCCGTACTTTTGATCGTATGCCGCCACACGATCCGAAAAGTTGGTTCCCGGCGGCTCCGGCTGCAGGCGGAGCGTCCGTTCAACGCTGTACGATTCCCTGCCGCTCGTCAGTTCCCGGTCGAAATCTTCGTTCAGGTTGTCATGGTCAGGATGGTAGGTGTGCAGGAAGGGGTTGGAACGCTGATCATCAAAATCCAGCGCCACAGTTGCCGTCAGTACATTCGTTTCATTGAATGATCCCGTGAAACCCCATCCGTCATTCGCCTCTGTCCAGGGCAGGTGTACAGAACTGATGCGCACAGCATCACTCAGTTGCGACGAATCCAGTAATTGTTCGCTGACCGTTACCACCCGGTTCGAGCTGGCATCTGATCCAATGTACACGCGCTGCAGCAATGTCGCCGATCCGTCATCGGCCGCGTGGACAATCAGGCGCAGCGGAAAGGCGCGCGGAACATCCGTGATACTCGTGTCCAGGTTCGACACGATATACTGCCCGGTTTCATTAATCATTAGATCGTTGGTGACCACACTGTTACCGTTGGTTACCAATATCGGCGCGGCCGCTCCATGCTGATAGGTTTTGAGATACTGCCCCACTTGCGTAACCACAGCCTGCCCAACCCATAAACCACCGGATTCTCCCACCCTGGTGCTTAATCCAATATATTGTTCCGTCTGCCCCAACGAATCCGTGACCTTCAACAAACCGGCCAGCAGACTCCCCGGACTCTGCTGCATGCTGCCCCGGTCAATCCCCAAAACGATCTCGACTTCGGAACCTTCCTGATTCCTGCCTGCCAGTTCCCAGGAATAGCCCTGGCCGGGAACGACTTCCTGAAAACCATATTCGGCGGAATTGGTTATCAGAGCACCTCGCAGCAGAACAGGTACCTGACCGGATATGGCCGTCTCTCCCTCCGGCGCGGACTCTGAGGGCATCAGGCGCAGCTCAAACTGCAGCGGATTCAGCGTGCGGTTTTTGATCCTTAAGGAGGTGATATTGACCTGCTCACTCAATCGAAGCTCCTGACCGGGAATATCTATTTCGAGCGGACCGTTATACGTGGTATATGATCCGCCGGAATCCACCCAGTAGGCTTCGCCGCGCTCCATCGGTATATAGCGATAAAGTGAAGCGGGAATGGCGACGGGATTGTTTGAACTCAGGGAATCGCCCTGATAGCGATAGATAGTTGTGGATGCAGCGCGCAATATCTCCGAACCAACTATAAATGTGGAAAAGTCGGGCGGATCGCTCGACGGGACCGGAAAGCCCAAAAGATTCAATCCTTTCAGATTCCAGTCCGGCTTCCTGACAACCGGTTTGCCTTTCACCATCCAGGTATAAACGCCTTCACTTCGAACAAGAAAAACAGATCCGCCGGTCAAGCGGCCCAGATTGGAGGTGTCATCATCCCTTTTCCACTGCGTCCAGCCGCTGGTGTTGAATGCATTATCGCCGGGGAATCCATAGAACTGGGCGGAACCGGGTGCCGTCCACTGCCATATTTCCTGAACCGGATTCGCGGGGTCCGCGGCTATCAGTTCATCAATGGTTTGATACGATAAATCAACCGGCAGATATACCCCGTTCCAGCCCTCGTCAAGCAGGATCGATTCGGTATGCCACTGTGCTTTCACACGGGTGGAAGGTAATGCAAGACAGAGTACCAGAAGCGCTGTAAACGATCGTCGGATCCGAAGAGCGTGCAGTATCCCGAACGTTAAAGGTAATTCTTGCTTGAGCATTTCATCTCCCTTAATGCTCTTTCGTTGGACCTCGGAATTTACTTCGATCTGAAAACTGTTTCAAGGATTATCCACTTTTATTTAGGTACTGTTGTCTTATTTAGATCGAGACCCTCCGACAGAGGGATTCTCTCGGGAGACCAACGGCGATACCTTAGACCGCACAGTCTAACGGAAACAGGAGCGAACTGGGTAATCCAGTGCACCGACAATTATTTCGACGGATTCATGGCGCCGGAAATAAATGTCGCACTTTTTCACAAGCTGTTGGTTGATGGTGCATTGGAATGACCTCCGGATCACAGGCTTTCTGGATCCGACATTTATTTCCGACTGCGCTGATCCCCTCACGACCTACAACCTAGGCCTCAGATATTTTCCTAACAACTATCAACCAACAACTTATCACTCCACCGCCCCGCATCCGCTGGGCGGTGGCACACCTGGTGCAATAGGGGTTGTCACGTTTTGGAAAGTATGAAATCGAAGAACTGTTAACCAAATCAGGAGAAGAACCATGAGAAAAATAGCAATCTACGGTAAAGGCGGCATCGGGAAGTCGACGACCACGCAGAATACAGTGGCGGGTCTGGCCGAAGCCGGCAACAAGGTAATGGTCGTCGGATGCGACCCCAAGGCCGACTCCACGCGTCTGCTGCTCGGCGGCCTGGCGCAGAACACGGTGCTGGACACCCTGCGCGAAGAGGGTGAAGACGTCGAGCTCGATGATGTAATCAAGAATGGTTACGGCAAAAGCCGCTGCGTGGAATCCGGAGGTCCGGAACCGGGCGTCGGATGCGCCGGCCGCGGGATCATCACTTCGATCAACCTGCTCGAACAGCTGGGTGCGTACGAAGACGACCAGCACCTCGATTATGTCTTCTACGACGTACTCGGCGACGTGGTCTGCGGCGGATTCGCCATGCCGATCCGTGAAGGCAAGGCCCAGGAAATCTACATCGTGGTTTCCGGCGAAATGATGGCCATGTATGCGGCCAACAACATCTGCAAGGGTATCGTGAAGTTTGCGGATGCCGGCGGAGTGCGCCTGGGCGGCCTGATCTGCAACAGCCGCAAGTGCGACAACGAGCACGAACTGATCACCGCCCTGGCCGATCGCCTCGGCACCCAGATGATCCATTTCGTGCCGCGCGACAACATCGTCCAGCATGCCGAGCTCAACCGTAAAACCGTGATCGATTTTGCACCGGAATCCGGACAGGCGGATGAGTACCGCGCGCTGGCGAAAAAGATCGATGAAAACAAAATGCTTGTGATCCCTAAGCCGCTGGAAATCGAAGAACTCGAAGCCCTGCTGGTCAAATTCGGATTCGGCGTCTAACCACCCTGCAGGGGCATCCCGTTCGGATGCCCCCTACTTAAAAGGAGAAACCAATCATGTCGAAACTACTCGTAAGATCCATCGTGCGCCCGGAAAAGGCGGATGAAGTAATGAAATGCCTGCTCGAAGCCGGCTACCCGGCGGTTACCAAGGTCCCGGTCTTCGGACGCGGCAAGCAACGCGGCCTGAAGGTCGGCGAAGTCACCTACGACGAGCTGCCCAAGGAAATGCTGATGACCGTGATCCCGGAAGCCGACAAGGAATTCGTGGTCAAGGCCGTGCTCAAGGCGGCCAGGACCACCGAAACCGGCAACTACGGCGACGGCAAGATCTTCATCTCCCCCGTCAGCGACATCTACACCATCAGCTCCGGCGTCAAGGAAGACTGAGACGGAAACCTGAAACTTGAAACCTGAAACGGGAAACGACGACTTCAACGCTTCAGCGTCTTGAACGACTCCATCCCGAAGGGAGAAATCATGAAAGAAGTAATGGCCGTCATCCGAATGAACAAGATCAACGATACCAAGCGGGCGTTGAACGAAGCGGGCATCAGCTCCTTTACCGCCACCGGTCGTGTTCAGGGTCGCGGGAAAGGCCTGGTCGACTATCGCATCCTGCATGGCGCCGAGGAAGGCGCCCCGGAAGCGATCGCGCAGCTGGGCGATGGACCGCGCCTCGTCCCCAAGCGTCTGATCACCGTCGTGGTGTCCGACGACTGGGTGGACCTGACCGTGCAAACCATCATCAAGACCAACCAGACCGGCAGCTCGGGCGATGGAAAGATCTTCGTCCTGCCGATTCTCGAAGCAACACGTGTTAGAACGGGCGAAACCGTAACCGGCCCCTCGGGCGGTACCGTCCTTGACTCCTCAGGAGGTTTGGAATGAGCGAAGAAAAAAAACTGCCGGATCCTTCCAAAGTGAAGGAAGAAATCCTTGCCAAGTATCCGCCGAAGATAGCGCGCAAGCGCGACAAGTCGATGGTGGTCAACGACGCCAAGCTGGACCAGGAAATCCAGTCCAACGTCCGTACCATCCCGGGCATCATTACCCAGCGCGGCTGCACCTATGCCGGCTGCAAAGGGGTGGTACTCGGTCCGACGCGCGACATCATCAACCTGGTGCACGGTCCGATCGGCTGCAGCTTCTATGCGTGGCTGACGCGCCGCAACCAGACCGATGCCGGCACGGATGGCGATAACTTCATGAACTACTGCTTCTCCACCGACATGCAGGACGACAACATTGTCTTCGGCGGGGAAAAGAAGCTGAAGGAAGCCATCCAGGAAGCGTACGACATCTTCAAGCCCAAGGCGATCGGTGTGTTCTCCACCTGCCCTGTCGGCCTGATCGGTGACGACGTCCACGCCGTCTCCCGGGAGATGAAGGAAAAGCTGGGCGACTGCAATGTATTCGGTTTCAGCTGCGAAGGCTACAAGGGTGTTTCGCAGTCCGCCGGTCACCATATCGCCAACAACCAGCTGTTCAAGCATGTGGTCGGCAACGACGACACCCGGCCGACGGCCAAATTCAACATCAACCTGCTTGGCGAGTATAACATCGGAGGGGACGGCTTCGAGATCGACCGTATCTTCAAGGCCTGCGGGATCAACGTGGTCTGCACCTTCTCGGGCAACTCCACCATGGGTGCGTTCGAAAACTCACACATGGCCGACCTGAATCTGGTGATGTGCCACCGCTCGATCAACTACATGGCCGAGATGATGGAAACAAAATTCGGCATTCCGTGGATGAAGGTCAACTTCATCGGGGCCGAATCCACCGCCAAGGGCCTGCGCAAGATCGGTGAATACTTCGAGGACGAGGAGCTCAAGGCCCGGATTGAAGAGGTGATCGCGGCGGAAATGCCGGCGGTCAAGGCGCGGGCTGAGGAAGCGCGCAAGCGCTCCGAAGGCAAGCTGGCCATGCTCTTCGTGGGCGGCTCGCGGGCGCACCATTACCAGGAGCTGTTCAAGGAGCTCGGAATGGAAACCGTGTCCGCCGGCTACGAGTTCGGCCACCGCGACGACTACGAAGGCCGCAAGGTGCTGCCGACGATCAAGGTCGACGCCGACAGCCGCAACATCGAGGAGCTAAAGGTCGACGCCGACCCGGAACGTTTTAATCCGCGGGCCTCCGACATTAAGCTCGAAACCCTGCAGGAAAAGGGCCTCGAGGTCAGCGATTACCGCGGAATGATGCCTGATATGGCCGACAACTCCCTGATTGTGGACGACATCACCCATTGGGAAACCGATAAGCTGATCGAGTTCTACAAGCCGGATATTTTCTGCGCCGGCATCAAGGAAAAGTATGTGGTCCAGAAGATGGGTATCCCGCTCAAGCAGTTGCACTCGTACGACTACGGCGGTCCCTACGCCGGCTTCAAGGGTGCGGTCAACTTCTACGCCGACATCGAAAAGATGCTCAGCACCACAATCTGGAAGAAGTTGAAGGCCCCGTGGCTGGCCAAGGCCAATACGGATCCCTGTATCTGCGCGGAATATGTCGCCTAGGATTAGAGCCAATAGCTGCTGGCCGATAGCTAATAGCCACAGGCTAACTGCTTCACTCAAGAAATGGAGATAACCATGTTACTCAGACACACACCCAAAGAAGTTGCCGATCGCAAAGCATTAACGATCAATCCGGCAAAAACCTGCCAGCCCATCGGCGCGATGTATGCCGCGCTGGGCGTGCATGGCTGCCTGCCGCATTCGCACGGGTCGCAGGGCTGCTGCTCGTACCACCGCAGCACGCTGACCCGCCACTACAAGGATCCGATCATGGCCGGAACCAGTTCCTTCACGGAAGGGTCCTCGGTTTTCGGCGGACAGGCCAACCTGCTGCAGGCCCTGGCCAACATGTTCACCATCTATGATCCGGACATGGTGGCCATACATTCCACCTGCCTGTCGGAAACCATCGGCGACGACCTCACGCAGATCGTCAAGAAGGCGTTCGACGACGGCAAGATCCCGGCCGAAAAGAAGGTGATCTTCTGCAATACCCCGTCCTACGTGGGTTCGCATGTCACCGGCTTCTCGAACATGTGCACGGGCATCGTCAAGGGACTCGCGGAACATACCGGCGTGGCGAAGGACCAGGTCAACATCCTGCCCGGCTGGGTCGAACCGTCCGACATGCGCGAAATCAAGCGCATTGCAGAGGACATGGCTGCCAACATCGTCATGTTCCCCGACACCTCCGACGTGGTCGACACACCGCAGACCGGGGAATACAAGATGTATCCCGACGGCGGCACGACAGTTGAAGCCATCGCCTCCTCGGGCGACAGCATCAAGACCCTCGCACTGGGCGCCTGGGGTTCGGAAGACGCAGCGAAGCAGCTCGACGCCAAGTGCAAGGTGCCGTTTGAAGTCCTCGACATCCCGATCGGTCTCTCGGCAACCGACCGCTTCATTGGTGCGCTCAGCAACGCGGCCAAGGTACCGGTCCCCGCCTCGTTTGTCTCGGAGCGCGGCCGCCTGGTCGACGTCGTAGCCGATATGTCGCAGTATCTCTACGGTAAGAAGGTGGCGCTGTTCGGCGACCCTGACCAGCTCATCCCGCTGACCGAGTTCCTGCTGGACCTCGACATGATCCCGACGCATATCGTTTCCGGCACGCCCGGCAAAAAGTTCACGGCCCGGATCATGGAGCTGTGTGCCGAGAAGGCCCCGAACGTGAACGTCAAAAACGGCGAGCGTGCCGACATGTTTCTGATGCACCAGTGGATCAAGAACGAGCCGGTCGACCTGCTCATCGGCAACACCTACGGCAAGTACATTGCCCGCGACGAGGATATTCCGTTTGTACGTTTCGGGTTCCCCATCGTCGATCGCATCGGGCACAGCTACTTCCCGACCGTCGGCTATACCGGCGGCATCCGCCTGCTCGAAAAGATGCTCGGCGCCATCATGGACAAGATCGACCGCGATGCCCCCGAAACCAGTTTCGAGCTGGTGATGTAACCCACCCGTCCTCGTCCCTCCTCCTCGTACTCGATGACGGTGGAGGAGAACGAAGGACGAGGACGAAACAACCCTTTGGAACCGGAGTGCGTGTAACAGGCAGCCTCATGACAGAATCTCTCTCCTCCTCTGTTTGCACGTCCCGCGCTCCGGTTCCATTTCTATTTTTCTGTGATTAGCCACAAAGCACACAAGATGCTCAAAAGACACAAAGCTGGTCCATTCGGGCGTTCTGTGTTTAAACAAAAGGAGAAAGTCATGACCGCATCGTTCGATACCAATTCCGCCGTCTTCATGGACGAAGGCAACAAATACCTCAAGACCGCCCGCGGCGGCGTCAAGCGCCCGGCGATCTTCACCACCGAGATCCTCTACAACATCATCGGGCTGGCCATCGAAAAACACATCATGGCCGCCCTCATGGCCAAGGGCCGGCTGGCCGACAACCACACCTTCACCGACCTGGTGGATGCGACCAAACAGATCGGGGAAATCGATGCCGACATCGCCGCGCAGCTGCGGAAGTTCGAGTCCTACCAGAACATCTGTCCCGTCTTCGCCGGCTATCACCGGACCGAGCCGCCCACCGAGTCCATTCCCGAGATGATTGCCACCGCCGAAGCCGTCCAGGCTTGGGCCGAACGCATGATCGCTGCGTAACTGATTTAGCCACAAGGAGCACAAAAAACAGCAAAGCAGGTGCAATCGTGATTTGAGATCTTTGTGTCTTTTCGTGGCAAAAAAAAGGAACCCCCAGTTGAGGAGAAATCATGAACAACGATTATTTATCCAGCTCTTGCAGCAGCGGCTGCTCCTCGTGCAGTGTCTGCGGCCCAACCACGTTGGCAACGACGGACAACGACCCGAAACCGCTTGGTAAAATCACCGCCATCCTGGCCGAGCTCGGCCTCGAGGTAACTTATGCCTACGACGACCTCGTCTTCGTACAGCACAGTGCCTTCCTGCTGCAGTTCACGGACAAGCCGAATATTCTGAAGCTCTATACCAACGCCGAGTGTGATCCGGTTGAAGCCAATACCATCGCATCCAGCATCGTCCTCGCCTTCGATGAAAGCGGCTTCATCGCCTGCCCTAAAGGCAAGTACACCCTGAGTCAGAATGAGGATAAAACCCTCAGACTCGAGTTCGCCTAGCACGGCACTGCCGCTCCGGAATGTGGCGACATTCAGACTCCGCTTTGCTTGTCCACCGCACAGTCGATCAAGACGTTATGTGCGGTGGTTAATCAGACATAAGCAACCACAGATTACGCTGATGAAACGGATTATGTGCAGTCATGAAATCCTGATAATCCGTGCGATCTGTGGACAGAAAACATATGCCCTGGAGCGGACTCATTGAGAAGACCGCCCGCAGGGATATCCGGCCAAGGTTAAAAGCTGAGCGTTACAGCGCCCTGCTTCACCTTCTCGAGCATGGCCGGCGCACCTGCCACCGTGATGCCATCGATCAGACTGCCTTCATCGTACCCGCGTACCTTGGCACAGGGTGGACACACCAGCACGGTGGCGCCACTGGAGATTACATTGTTGATCATGTCGGGAATCGGAGGATCCAGCGGGTTCAGATGCGCTACCTGCGCACCCTTCCTGACCCAGTCGACCCCTGCCGCCACCAGGAATACCGTCAACTCCATCTCGGAGGCTACGCTGGCGTTGGCAATGCTCCAGGCTACCGATGAGCGTTCATCATCAAACCCGCGCGAAATGACAATTACGATTTTGTTATTGTGTGACATGTTTCCTCCCGTTTGTTTGATTTAGCTATCCATGTTCCTCGCTTGCGGGAGGTAACGATACCGCCCCCCGAAGCGGCATTCAAGATCATACATTGAAATAATGATCATGTATCAGCATGAGATACTTGACCAATTGTTCATTCATCATTAAACCTCCTCTTGACGGAACAGAGTCACAAGAAAGAGAGGATCGTTATGGCAAATCAGTTTGATACCGAGGGCTTGGGGTGTGGACAGCTGGTATTCGAGCTGCATAAACGGATCATCCAGCTGAAACCCGGCGAGCGACTCGAAGTGCTTGCCCGCGAGCCCAGCACAAAGATCGACCTGATGGCCTGGTGCCGCATGACCGGCCATGAACTGGTGTCCGAGGACTACCCCCTCTACGTGATCGAGCGGAAGCAGGGCTGAGATCCAGAAGTGCGGTACAGTTCTGTCTCACGGAGCTTACGGAGCTTACGGAGATAGCATCGTGGTAACCTGTCCGAGATCTCGCACCCGCTCCATGCGTCGCTCAAGCCGCCCTGGTAAAGGTTATGACCTGGGAATTCTGTTCTTCGCGCCTTGGCGCCTTTGCGCGAGGCCAAACTTATCCCAACCTCTGTGACCTCTTTGGTAAGAACAGATCCCGCCGCCCCGTTTACTCTGTCCTGGCAACGCATTCAAAAACCGGAATTCCATAAAGATAGCCCTTGCGCTTTAAAAAACACGGCCTATTCTCACCGCTTAATGGAAAACGCAATGCACAAGCCGGAACAGTCACAGGCGATTGGCTCACCAATCGTTCGTGCCTTTGTGTGGCTGCGCATTAAAACTGTCTAAACCCTCCCGGCGTTTCTCCAGACCTTTTCTTATCTGATTTATTTCATCATTTGATTCCAAGCCTGCAGAACCGTCGGGCTCTGGAGCAATCAATGATGAAAAACAGGACTGCAAACTCCTCAAGCAACACGCAGCTGAATCATGAGAATTCTTCACTTCGCCTGAAGGGAATTCTGCTGATGGGCTGCGCTATCGTGGCGTTTACGTTGAGTGTATTGACCCTGCGCGCGGCCAGTACAACCGCCGGGGCCTGGCTGGCTGCCTCGATGCGCTTTGGCATCGGGTTGCTCATCGTTACGCTGGTCTACCTTCCAAAGGGACATTTCAAGCCTGCTCAGTTGATCAGGAACCCGGATCTGATCATGCGCGGCGTACTCGGTGGTGTCGGGGTTTACCTGTTCTACGCAACCGTTCCTTTTTTGGGAGCAGGCATAGCGACCTTCATCAGCACTACATATGTTGTGCTGGCTCCACTGATGGCATGGGCCTGTTTAGGCGAGCGCTTCACATTATCGCAGGGAATCTTAACGGCCATTGCAATGAGCGGCATGTTTTTCATGTCCGGTATTGGAGGCGCTGCGCCTCCACCGCTGCTCTATGTTGGACTGGGATTCACCGGGGCCATTCTGGCGGCAATGGTGGTTGTATACATCCGCAAGCTGACCCGTACGGAACACGGTTCCACTATCTATGCGGCCCAGTGCTTCTTCGGTTTGCTGATTTGCGCGGGGCCCGCAGTGATCCAGTTCTCATCGGATGCCCCGTCGGCATCCGATCTGGCCGGATTGATCATCAGCGGGATTGCCGCTTCGGTCGGCCAGTTGTTGATGACCTTTGGGTATAAATACCTGACCGTATCGGAAGGCAGCCTCATGATGCTGTGTGCACCGGTGATCATTATGGTCGGCGGGATCGGTTTGCTGGGTGAATCCGTCACCCTTGTGCAGGGCATAGGCGCCGGATTTATCCTGACCGCCAGCGTCTGTATGATTCGGCGCAGGCCTGCCGCCATCGAGAGCAAAATCGCTGAAACAATTACGGGGTAGCTCGCTGATTCGGTAAAAGGCGCAGGCTAATCACTGTCGACGCCTGCCGCTTGGCGGCGGTGCTTCGGTTTCGGCGAGATAGCCGTCGCCATCCTGGTCGAGAATATCGAACTGGTCGGTCGGACCGTCGAATTCCTTTCGGGATACCCTTCCGTCGCCATCGCGGTCGAGATGTGCTACGAAACCGCGCAACGGCAGGTCCTTGCTGACCTTAACCTCTGGCCCTGAGGCGTTGGGCTCGGCAGGACCGCCGCGGACGAGGCGCACCTGGTTGTTGATCCGCTGCGCGTCGCCCTGCGGGCCGTGCCCCTTCGGCAGATGCGATTCGTCCCCGCTCTTCTGGTCGCTGCGCTGCGCGCCGGCACCGTGTACATCCATCCACTGGTTGTGCATGTATCCGAGTGCCCGCCCGAAAGCGATGTACACCGCCCGGCTTCCTCCGCGCGGGCTGACATGCGTGGTGCTTGTCCAGTAATGACCCCAGTCCTTCTGTCTGTCTTCGTTTTCGATGGGTGTACATTCAAAAACCGGATCGATGGCCGCGGATTTCGCGGTATCGGGCGAGCGGGTATAATCGACGATACTCTGCAGCTCCTTGGCATTGGGCAGGCGCCAGTCGTCGTGTCCGGCAAAGTCCATGGACTCGGCATACTTGAGCGCCGAGGCCCAGTCCATCCCCTTCCCGCTGTCGGCCTGCATCCAGGTCAGACCGGTGGCGCGATCGGTTACGGTTCCATCGCCATTGTCGATAAAGTCGTTCTTCCCGTAGTCCGTGTTCCCGCGGACATAGATGACGTAAAAGGTTTTCGCACCCCGCCCCGGCATAATGCCGGTAGGATACCCCTTGATACGGCCGTCAGCAAAATTGACGCCGAACATCGCCTGCTGCCCGTGCATCACCTTGCCGGTATACAGCGTGGAGGTGGCCCACTGGGAATCGATGATGCGGTCGCCATCCTCCGCCTTGCCGTACTGGAACTTGAAATAGTTTGTATCGATGAACGGCGTTGTACCCGTACCGCTCTGCGGATCGGGATCGATTCCCGTAAAGTTGATCAGGGAGTAGAGCTCTTTGATCGTCGGCAGCCGCCAGTCGTCATATCCGCCCGTCCGGCATTTCGAAGCGCCGGCCACGGCCTCGGCATAGGTTTTCTTTTCGCCGGGATCAGACTGCCACATCAAGCCGGTTTTCAGGTCGTTGACGGTACCGTCGCCGTTGTCGCGGTACGCGGGCTGGTTTCCGCTGTACTGCGCATCCTGCCCGAAAAA
>JBNLDM010000001.1:0-27562 GCA_050304335.1 Pontiella sp. | reverse complement strand
GGTACGGCCGAAGGCAAGATTTCCGATCCGGCCTTCCTGGCCGCCATTGGCGATTTCAACTTCCTCTACGCAACGGGTGTTCTGATGGCCATCAGCGTTGCCGTCATCGTTGTGGTATCGCTGATGACACCGCCGCCGCGGGAAGATCAGCTGGATGGCCTGACCTATGCATCGACGACCAAGGGTGCGGTACACGAAGAAATCAAGCACAGCTGGGATAAGTGGAATAAGATCCTGGCATGGATCATCGGCCTGCTCGTCATTGCCATGTACACATACTTCAGCCTGTGGCTTAAGAAATAAATAAGGAGACGCTCATGAAGAAAACGATTCTTTCCGTCATTGCATGCGCAGCCCTCGCGGGCTGCACCACCGCCGGTGTCAACACGTCCGACTTCGACTCGATCAAGGAATACACCTTGACGAACAAGAACGGCATGGTGGTGAAGATCACCAACTATGGTGCAATCATTACATCGATTGTCGTTCCCGACCGCGAAGGCAAGATGGCTGATGTGGCACTGGGATACAACAGCGTCGAAGGCTACATCAACGCCATCGACCGTCCCTACTTCGGCGCGGTCGTCGGCCGCTACGGCAACCGGATCGCCAAGGGGAAGTTCTCGATCGACGGCACCGAGTATGAACTCGCCACCAACAATGGAGAAAACCACCTGCATGGCGGAAACATGGGCTTCGACAAGGTCGTTTGGGATGCCCAAGTCGTCGGGAACGGCGTGAAGCTGAGCTATCTCGCCAAGGACGGCGAAGAAGGCTATCCGGGCAACCTGAAGCTGAGCGTCACCTACACCCTGACCGACGACAACGAAATCGTCATGCACTACGAAGCTACGACCGACAAGGCGACGGTGGTCAACGTGACCAACCACTCGTACTTCAACCTGGCGGGCGAAGGGAGTGGTTCCATCAACGGCCACGTACTGCAGATCAACGGATCGAAGACCACGCCGGTGGACGCCGGCCTTATTCCGACCGGCGAGTTTGCCGATGTGGCCGGTACCCCGTTTGACTTCCGCAAGCCCAAGGCAATCGGCAAGGAAGTGGATGCCGACAACCAGCAGATCAAGTATGGCCCCGGCTACGACCACAACTGGGTGCTTGACCGCAAGGGCGACGGCATGGAGCTGGCCGCTACGCTGGTGGATCCACAAAGCGGCCGTGAGCTGCAGGTCATCACCGATCAGCCCTGCATCCAGTTCTACGGCGGCAATTTTCTGGACGGCCGCCTGGTCGGCAAGTCCGGCAAGGCCTATACGCATCGCAGCGGTCTGTGCCTGGAAACGCAGCACGCGCCTGACAGCCCGAATCACGAGGGTGAAGAAGGCTGGCCGAGCGTCATACTGCGTCCGGGTGAAAAGTATGATACGACCACCATCTACAAGTTCGGTGTCGTAAAATAGGAACACCGCAGTCCGTTCCCCCGGGAACGGACTGCTTAATGATTACAAATACAACATTGTTAAATAAGGAGTAATTCACATGTCACAGAAATTAGAATTATGGTTTGTGACCGGCAGTCAGCACCTCTACGGGCCGAAGACGCTCGAACAGGTGGCCGCCGATGCCAAACAGATCGCCGAGGCGCTGAACGCCGATGCAACGATCCCGGCCTCCGTCGTATGGAAGCCGACCGTCAAGACCCCCGACGAAGTGTATGAAATGTGCCGCGATGCCAATGCCGACGAAAACTGCATCGGCCTCGTTACATGGATGCACACCTTCAGTCCCGCCAAAATGTGGATCAAAGGCCTGACGTCCCTGAAGAAGCCCTTTGTTCATCTGCACACGCAGTTCGGCCGCGATATTCCGTGGGGCGAAATAGACATGGACTTCATGAACCTGAACCAGTCCGCTCACGGCGGCCGCGAGTTCGGCTTCATCTGCTCGCGTCTGCGCCAGAACCGGGGCATTGTGGTCGGTCACTGGGAAGATCCGGACGTCCGCGACGAGCTCGGTGTCTGGACCCGTGCGGCCCTCGGCTGGCACGAGTCGCAGAACCTGAAGATTGCCCGTTTCGGCGACAACATGCGCCAGGTGGCTGTGACCGAAGGCGATAAGGTTGAGGCGCAGATCAAGTTCGGTTACCAGGTCAACGGCTATGGCATGGGTGATCTCAAGGTCTACGTCGACAAGGTTACCGAGGAACAGGTTGATGCGCTGGTGGATGAGTACAGGAAACTGTACAGCGTTCACGGCGATGCGACCGAGGATAACGTCCGCGAGCAGGCACGCATTGAAATCGGTATGCGCACCTTCCTCGAAGAGGGCGGCTTCAAGGCCTTCACGACCACTTTCGAAAACCTTCACGGCTTTAAGCAGCTGCCCGGCCTGGCCGTGCAGCGCCTGATGGCCGATGGATACGGTTTCGGTGCCGAAGGCGACTGGAAGACGGCTGCCATGGTCCGCATCATGAAGGTGATGGGTGAAGGCGTTGAAGGCGGTACCTCCTTCATGGAGGACTACACCTATCATCTCGATCCCGCGGGACAGAAGGTGCTGGGCTCGCACATGCTCGAAGTGTGTCCGTCCATCGCCGCCCAGAAGCCTTCACTGGAAGTGCATCCGCTCGGCATCGGCGGCAAGGATGCCCCGGCCCGCCTCGTGTTTACTGCACCGCCCGGTCCGGCGATCAACGTGTCACCGATCGACATGGGCAACCGCTTCCGCATGATCGTCAACGAAGTGGAAGCTGTCGAGCTGGAGCATGACATGCCCAAGCTGCCGGTTGCCCGTGCGCTGTGGGTTCCTCAGCCAAACCTCAAGGTGGGCGCGGCCGCATGGATTCTCGCAGGCGGTGCCCATCACACCGTTTACACCCAGCAGGTGGATACGCGCCACATCGAAGCTTTCTGCGAAATGGCGGATATCGAGCTGGTCGTAATCGATGCCGATACGAAGCTGCGCAGCTTCAAGAACGAACTGCGTTTCAGCGAAGCGGCCTACAAGTAGTCGCAGCCAGTTCACATGCAAGAGCGGCCACGCCTTCGGGCGGGTCGCTTTTTTGTTGGTGGCATCCTCAATTTTGGCCGGCGTATGTTCGAAAAGGTATGAAGTAGGTTTGCTGTATTCGGTTGTTAGGTGGGTGGGGGCGATGCTAAACAGGCTGACTGTGGAGACATACTATGGCCAAAAAGCTGGCATTCTTTACCAGTCACACAAAATCAAGTGCCGCGGTGATCACGCTGATCGTTCATGCGGCATTGTTCGTAATTGCGATTTTCTTTGTAGCCGTGACGGTGATCCAGAAAAGCGAGGTGGACTTCGAGGCCAGGCCGGTTTCCAGGCCCAGGATGAATCTCCGGAAGCTGCAGGTGCCTGTCAGTACCAAAAAACCGCCGCAGCAGCCGAAATTGCGCAAGCAGATCGTGGTGAAGCCCATCAACAAGGTCACGCCCGACATAAAAATGCCGGAAATCGTTGGTGTTAAGGGCGGTTTCGGTGCAGGTGGCGGTGGTTTCGGCACGGGCCAGGCCATTGGTTTCTCCATCCCGGACATCAACTTTTTCGGCGTTAAGGGCAAGTCCGAAAAGATCCTGCTTATTCTGAACGGCGATGAGGCCATGTCGGCGGACAGTCTCGGTGGCGCCTATGGGTACGAAATCATCAAAAAAGAGTGCCTGAAGCTGATTGAGAGCATGCCGGCGACCGCCGTCTTCAATATGATTGTTTACGACGGTAATAACCGCACCTTTGAACTGTTCCCGCAAATGACGGCGGCGAGCCACGAAAATGTCCAGAAGGCAAAGGACTGGCTGCTGCCACTCAATCAGGTCAAGGGGGCTAGCACCACCTATGGCACCGGTACGCTGGGTCCGGGTGGATCCAGGGTTAACGGGAAGTATCCGTTCGGCCGCTTCAAGCAGGAGCGAATATATCCGCGGGCATGGAACGAACCGGTTTTTCTGGCCATGCAGCAGCAGGCGGATACCGTCTTTCTGCTCACCCAGAGCTGGGATTCTTTCAACTACTGGGATCGCGATACTGAACGTGCGCTCCGGAAGCAATGGGACCAGACGTCGGATGGAGAGAAATGGGCGCAGACGGTGGCGAAGGCGCGCAAGCTGCTGGATGAGGACAATGCAAGGCGCAAGGCTGCCGGCGAGCCTCCGCGTGCGTTGAATCGCAATAGTGAACGCGGTGTAGTGAATGCGTATCGCGATCAGCTGGGGGATATTAGATGGCCGCCCAATTCTGAACGGGTCAGTCTGGAAGTAAGCGATTTCCTTGACGCGTTCGGGGAGGCCTACAAGGCCTATTCCCAGGACGCTCCCAAGCTGGGCATCCAGCAGAACAGGAAGCCCAAATTTTCGCTCAATGTGATCTATTTCAAGCAGGATAAATTCAAGGACGAGAAGGCGCAGCAATATTCTGATCTGCACGAGGGACGGTTTAAGGCCCTGGCAAAAGCCTTTGGCGGCGAATGCAGTGCGGTGGCCGGCCTGGCGGCCATCAAGAGCTACGTGGACGCTTCCTCACTGGAGGAGTAGCCCGGTTCACATACGGGCTCGCCGTCGATTCCGTCCTCTAACGGCATTTCGAAGAGACGCAGGTTCAACGGATATGTGACCCGCACGGGTCAATATCAGGGCATTGACCTTTCTCCCAGGCATGTTCAGAAGATGAGCAGCCGCGGTCCATGATCGCGGTGGCCCGTGCACACTGGATGACTATTACCCACGTGAACCCGCGCCGGCGGCCTGGGGCACACGCCGCATCAGCGGGTATTATTCGATTAGGTATTGATTGCATTTACCGCTAATCCGGGAATGTATTTGTTGGCCAGTATCACATCATGCGCTATAAGTATCATGTGTGAGAGCATTGGTGGATGCAGCAATCACGGGACTCACCCATCAGGTGGTAACTGCATGCTTGTTATGAATGATTTTACGCTTATCCTGCAATCCGCCTCCCGGGGCGACCATGTAAAATCGGAGGCCCTGCTGCCGCTGATCTACGAAGAGCTGCGCAAGCTGGCCCAGACGCACATGTCCAGGGAGTCGGGCGGACATACCCTGCAGGCCACGGCCCTGGTGCACGAGGCCTGGCTCCGCATGGTGGAGGAGGGCGACCGCACCTGGGACAACCGCGCCAGCTTTTTTTCAGCCGCTTCCACGGCGATGCGCCGGATACTCGTCGATCATGCCCGTGCCAAGGCGGCATTGAAACGAGGCGGAGGACAAGCCCGTCTGGATATCGATGCCATCGCACTGGCCGACGAGCAAAAGGAGGAAATCATCCTGCTCGTGGATGAAGCCCTCGAGCGTCTCGAACAGGGGAATCCCCTGCGGGCGCAAGTGGTTGTGCTTAAGTTTTTCGGCGGAATGACCAGCAAGGAGGCGGCCGAAACGATGGGCGTCAGCGAAAGTACCGTGGATCGGCACTGGGCCTGTGCCCGTGCGTGGTTGTTCGACGCCCTGCGTGCCCGGCCGCAGTAATGGATCCTCCGGCATTGCCTGCCTTGCGAATTCAGGATGTCATGTTGTATCGATGAGCAATAATCCGACAGAACGCGTGGAGGAGATCTTCTGCGCGGCGATCGAGATTGGAGACGCTGACGCCCGCACGACCTATGTCAAGGAGACCTGTGGGGACGATGACGATCTTCGTGAGGCTGTGGAGAGAATGCTGACCTCCTTTTCCGGCGGACAACGCTTATTCGAATCCATCAGCCCGACCTCCTTCTCGGTTGTGGAGCTTACCAAGACACTGGATGAACAGGCCGATGCCAGCGGCACGGCGGGAGGTCCGCTGCCGGACGACAGCGAAATCGGAAAAACCATCGGACCGTACCGGCTGCTCAAGAAAATCGGAGAGGGCGGTGGCGGCAACGTCTATCTGGCACAACAGGAAAAGCCGGTCCGGCGCCATGTGGCTCTGAAGATCATCAAGCAGGGCATGGACACCAAGAGCGTCATTGCCCGCTTCGAGACGGAACGCCAGGCGCTGGCCATGATGGAGCATCCCAATATCGCGCATGTACTCAATGCCGGTGAGACGGATACCGGCCGTCCCTACTTTGTCATGGAACTGGTGCATGGCATTCCCGTTACAACCTACTGCGAGGAAAACAAACGCAGTATTCAACAGCGGCTGGAGCTGTTCATCCAGATTTGCCACGCCATCCAGCACGCCCATCAGAAAGGTATCATCCATCGCGATATCAAGCCGTCCAACATCCTGATCGAACCCCTGGAAGGTATGGTGGTTCCAAAGGTCATCGATTTCGGCATCGCCAAGGCCACGGGCGATCAGCTACAGCTCGATCATACTGAGGTTACCTCATTCCAGCCGTTGGTGGGTACTCCGGCCTACATGAGTCCGGAGCAGGCGGACCTGGCCGAGAAGGACATCGATGTGCGCAGCGATATCTACAGCCTGGGCGTCCTGCTCTACGAACTGCTCGCGGGAAGAACCCCGTTTGACCAGAAAAAACTGATACGGTCCGGTCTGGAGGAGATGCTGCGAACCATACGCGAGCGTGAACCGCCGCGACCTTCCGTGAAGCTTTCAGGCTTGCTTCCGGAGGAAGTGGAAACCATCGCCGACAACCGCAAGATCCACAAGCATCACCTGATGGCATCGCTGGAAGGGGATCTGGACTGGATCGTGATGAAGGCGTTGGACAAGGAGCGGGACCGCCGGTATCAATCAGCGGACGGTTTGGCCGAGGATATCCAGCGATATCTCAACCATGAGCCAGTCATCGCCCGACCGCCAAGCCGGCGCTACCGCTTTCGCAAACTGGTGCGGCGGAACAAGGCTGTATTTGCCGCAGTGAGCATAGCCGCCTTCGGACTCCTCGCCGGATTCGGCACGTCCACATGGATGTTTTTTCGGGAACGCGCCGCGCGGCTGGAGCAGGAACGTCTTCAGCAGCACGCGCAGTATCGGGCTCTGATCGCCCAGGCCGCTGTCAGGATCAAATATGGAGATATGGATGAGGCCGATGCGCTGCTGGCCAGGGTGCCGTTTCAGCAGACGCCCTCCTCGCTGGAAGCGGCGGAAGCGTATCAGGCGATCGCCAACTGGCACATTCAGGAGGGACGCATTAAGGAAGCGGGCACGCGGTTCAGTTCGATGGCGCGGGCGCTGGCGAGTGTGGACCCCTCCGATGTCCCCCAGGTATCCGCCAGTATGATGCCGGCTGGGGCTGTTGTTGCCTATGCCGGCACGGAGAACAGCTACGAGGAGTTCCGGAAGATGGCCATCCGGCGTTTCGGCGACACCATGAACGCGGCTGTGGCACGGCAGATGATCAAGGTCTGCCTGCTGGTGCCGGCCGACCCGGAGACGCTTCAGGCGCTCGCAGGACCGGCCCGTGTCGTTGAGGAGGGCTTTGAATCACCTCAGATCGACCAGGAGGAACGGCAGTGGGCGGATCTTTCCCTCGCCCTGATAAATTATCGCAGCGGCACGTATACTGAAGGCGCCCGGTGGGTGAGCCGGTATTTTGCCGCTCCGGAAAAAATCGAGGTGCTTTCAGCGACGATACAGATTATCCGGGCCATGATTGAAAAGCAGGTTGGGCTTTCAGCCATGGCGGACGTCTCGCTGGAAAAGGGCCGGACCCCTGTGAAAAAGGCGTTCGCCGACAAGAGCTGGATCAACCAGAGCGGAGGCTCGTCCTGGTTTGACTGGCTGATTGCCGATCTCCTGCTCAAGGAGGCGGAAGGCTTGCGGGTGAATGTGGAGAGCCCGCTTAAGAACGACCCGGTCCTGTTGTTCAACCTGGGTGAGCTGGATATGGCGGATGCGGCGCTGGAGGGGATGCAGGAAAGACTGCCCGCAACTCAGGCAAGCGCCTCGATGCTGCGTGAGCTCGGCGATCGGCATGCCGTGAACGGCCGCTGGGAAAAGGCCAAGGCGCGGTTCGATCGGTTGTTCAGGATCCATGCACCCGAGGATCCGGACGGCACTATGGATGATTTCCGGTCGGCGGCCGTGCTGGTGGAGCAGGGTTACGAGGAGGAATACGGGCATTATCGGGAGTCGGTGATCGCCCACCATGCCGGAACCGAAAGTCCGCCCATCGCGCAGCGGGTTTTACGGGAATGCCTGCTGGCTCCCGCAGACCAGGACATAATGAAGGCCCTCGAGCCGTATGCAGCCGTTACCGAACGGACGTACCGCAACACCGAGACCGATCAGTCAATGCGCGGGTGGCAGGCCTATGCGATGGCGTTGTGGACCTACCGAACCGGGGATTACGAGCGGTGTCTGCATTGGTGTGAACTGGCTGATCCCGCCCGCAGCGGCTTCCCGACCCGCAATGCAAGTGTCCTGCTGCTGCGATCCCTGGCCCTTCACGGCTTGGGGCGTATCGAGCAAGCGAACCGCCAGCTCGAGGAAACCCGTCCGCTCATAGCACAGATTCTCTCTGAAAAACCCCCCGCATCTCTCGGTTGGCCCGGATTCTGGTTCGACTGGGCCTGCGTCCGGATTCATCTGCGCGAAGCCGAATCGGTTCTGGAGCCGGAATCCGATATCTCTGAGTAATCCCGTAATTCGTTCAGATTCCTGGACAACAAGAGCTTTTCGAGCAAGGAAATGTCCTGTTTCCTGCTATTTGGCTCTTTTTTTCGCCCATTCCGGCATGCCGATCCGGCGCCTCAAGCCCCGAGTGAAAGCTGTCTTTTTTACCGCAGCACCACTTTTTTTAAAAAATGGTGACAGAAAGCCAGAGGCTTATTCCGCGTGTAGACATAGAAGAGGTGCTCTGTCGAAGGTGATTGTGCATGGCGCAGAACACGATACCTCCTGAAATGGTCCAAACCTGTAACGGAGGGTGTTTGCGGGATGCAGGAATGTTTGTACCCCCAACTGGCACCGATAGATAAAAACAGTAAATAGAGGAGAGAGTTATGAAACATTGTTTAAGTTCGATCCTGATTGCGGGATTGATATTGGCTGTTCCTTCAATCGGCCTTGCCGTAAATGTCTCCCTGACGGCGGACGATGGGTTCGGCACCTCGTCGTTCAATACGGCGGGCAGTTGGGACGATGCGAATGTCCCGACGGCGGGTAATGATTATTTCAATAATTCATTTCTGCTGCGGACGCCGGCGGATGCGAACAGCTACACGTTCGCTGGCGACTCCCTGACGATTACAGGTATTGGACTAGCCGCAGCGGTAGCCAACGACGCACTGATGTGGAAGGGATCGGGAACGACTTCCATCATTACCATTGACAACCTGACCATCGATGGCGGCCAGCTGCGTCATGGACAGGGCGACGGTGACAGTTTTACCTTGGCCGGTAACCTTGCCATCGGCTCGACCGGTGCCAATTTTGCGACGCAAGGTGGCATGATCATCGAGGCGCCCATCAGCGGTTCGTCGACAATTCGTGTTCTGGATCAAGGTAACACCTCAACGGCTCGAATGATTACGCTGGCCAGCGGAGCCAATACTTTCACTGGCGACATCGAGCTATATGGATCCGATAATGGTCGTGCTCATGTCACGCTCGCTGACGGCGCAAACCTCAACTTCGTGATCGGCGACAACGGAATCAACAATTCCGTGTTTGGTACCGGAACGATAACCTACAACGGTGTGTTTGTATTTGATTTCACCGGAGCCAACATCACCCTAGGCAACAGCTGGGATATCGCTGTCGCCGGTGTCCAGAGCTATGGCGCCACCTTCACGGTCAGTAACTCGACCGGTGCGGCCGTTATCGAGAACTCGGACGGCTCCTGGTATCTCGACGACACAACCGGAAGCGGCGGCAAATTCCTGTTCCACACCGATACGGGCATCCTCGAATCGGTCAGCGAAAACACAATTCCGATCACGACTGCCAATATTACCCCAGTGAACGGATCCATCGTATCCGATCCCAATGCCGTGATTTCAATTACCCTTATTGATGGTCTTCCCGCAACGGTGGACACCAATACCGTGTCGATGACGGTCAGCGGCATCGGCAGTGTTAGCCCGAGCGTTACAGCGGCAGGCAGCGGCAGCAACCTGGTCAGCTATACACCGACACTGACCCCCGGTAATGTTGACGTACAAGTGACCTACCAGGATAACAGCGCGAAGAGCTACACGAACAGTTGGAGCTTCATCTACAAGCTGCCTCCGGCGAACTCCGCCGTGAATCTGTGGAATGTGAATATCGCGGGAGCGGCCGGTGGAGTGCAGCAGGATGTCACGAACGGCACTGTAGTACTGGCTCCATCAACGGGATCGGACCAGTGGAACAACATTTCCGGTTCCAACAGCGTAGTAAACACCTTTGGGTCGATTACCGATGCAAGTGGTGCAAACCCGATCAGCGTGGAGACCAGCGGGCCGCACAACTGGGGTGAAAAGAGTGACGGGACCGTTCTCCCGCAACTGTTCTATGGGTGGGCCGGCGCAAACGCCAATGCTGACTATGATCTTGTGATCAGCGGCCTGGATACCAATGCGACCTATGACCTGTATGTCTATTCAACCTGGCACTGGACACAAAACGACTGCGCCTACCATCTCACGCAGGGTACGAGCGCGGTTTCCAATGCAGTTGTTACACTCGTTACGGCCAACGTAGCAGACGCCGGCCCATCAGATTATTCCGGTCTGGTGGAAGGTGAAAACTACTATGTATTCACCGAGATCACGCCGTCGCTCGCTGGCCACATCGCCCTTCATATCGGCGATAATGTCGATACGATCTGCAACGGCTTCCAGCTGGTACAGCGTCCTGCCGGCGGGCCGGCCTATGCACCTGTGATCAACAGCATCGCCATTGCCGGCGGCATGGTCACGATCAACTGGTCGTCCGACGCAGCCGGTACCTACCAGATCGAGAGCAAGACCGACCTTACCGGCGGTAGTTGGACACCGGTTGCCGGTCAGACCGGCCTAAGCGGCGGTACCGGCATTGATTCCAGCTTCTCGGCCAGCGGTGATCCCGCCGAGTTCTTCCAGGTCAAGGGGGAATAACCAGATAATGTCAAACTTTACCTCCGCCGCAGGGTTGCGGCGGAGGAACTACAAGGAGAATGATAATGAAGAAAATAATGACGGGAATACTGGTGTTGGGTGTGGCGGCGGCCAGTCAGGCAGCTTGGACATTGCTCGACAACTTCGACAGTTATGCTACAGGTAGCATTGGTGCTTCGCCTAACACGACTGCTGGCACCTGGACCGGTGTCTTCGACGGCACCGGAAATGCGTACGTTGATGATCTGGGGTCGGGGAACAAGGCGATCGGTTTTCATGGATCGTCTGGTTCTGGTGGCTGGCGTGGGATCGAAGCCGACCTGACCAGTGCCTTCGGATCCGACTACAGTCTTGCGAACGGCGCAACGGCGACCTACTTCTTCCAAATGACGGCGACTTCCATTTTCAAAACGGACAGCGATGGAGCCGATTGGGATGTCATGATCGGCTTGAGCGATAACGTAGGCGCTATCGACAATGTCGACTCATGGCAGGATTTTGCCGTTATGCCTTATGTTTCCGGTGCCGCCGCTACTCCCGCGATGAACGCGACCGGAAACTCCATGGGGGCTTTTGCGGTGACTCCAGACACAACCTACAACGTTTGGCTGGTAGTGGACAACAACACGAAGCTCTACAACGTCTATGCTTCCACTGGAACCGACGCTGGCACACTGATCCTCGATAATTGCACCTATCGCAACGGTAAGGGGGCCGGCGCGCTGGAAGCCATTAGTTTCATGAGCCACGCAGACAATGAAATGCGGATTGACAACGTGTATGCCGACCTGTCGGGGGCAAATACCACCTATGCGATCCCCGAACCGGCTACGATCGGACTTGTTGCTGTTTTTGGTGCCGGTATGCTGGTGGTTCGCCGTCGCTTCATAATCTAATCGAGTCCGATTAATTACATCCCCGCGCACTGCCGGGGCAATAGGAGCGAGAGCCCTGCGGGTTTTCTGCAGGGCTTTTTCTTCGGAAACATGTGTGAGCAAAAATGTGAATGATAAGGTCGAAGAAGATGGTGCGCCAACATAGGAGCCAGGTACTCGATGAGTGCTCATCAAGTAGATAGGAAGTAGACATGAAGCATGGATCAAGGTTGGGTCTGTTGGTGTCATTTCTGGTTTGCAGCACGGTCGCGCAGGCCGCAGATCAGTTTGATTTCGGGGCTGCAGGCACCGAAGCGGGTTATGTGGCCGTGGGCAATACGACGACCTGGTCGGCGGGGTTGGGCTATGGTTGGCTCTCCACGACCGGGTTGAACCTACGCGACCGCGGGGGACCGGACGATCTGCATCGCGATTTTGTGCTTCGACTCTCGGCCGGGAACAATACCTTCCGTGTATCGGGGCTGTCGGCAGGCGGCAAGTATCTGATGAAGGTGACCTGCGGCGACGCCGACTACGGCGACCACGTCATCGACGTAACTGTTCCCGGGGCGGGCGCATTGCCGACGATGTCGCCGGCGACATCTGAGTTTCAGACATTGAATGCATCGGTGAATGCCGACGGCTCGGGAATTCTTGAAATAACTTTCGGTTCGCCGGTCAACAACTGGGTCGTGAATGCGCTGACCCTCGAACCTGCTGCCACCAACGTCACGCCTTTTATTGAGAGCAACCATTTCTTTTCCAGCACGTGGGATCCGGCGGTCTTCGCCACCGATCCGACGACCAATCTGCTGAACGGTTTCGACGGCACCGGGGCCATCGGATTCACCTCGACCGGATTGTCGCGCGACGACTATCTCGCCCTCGTTGAAAGCGAGATCGATTACTGGGTCACCTATCAGAATTCGAGCGGCGCCATCATCGATCCCTACGCCGGCTTCGAGGTTCAATACAGTACGCCGGCATTTGCCAATGCAGCGGCAGCGCTGGTGGTCTATGCCGGCCGCACCGATCTGCTCGAGCCGGCTGCCAAGGCGATGGACAAGGCCTCGCTCGACCTTCACAATAAGGCGGCTGCCGGATCGCATGAGGATTTCTATGCGCCCATGGTGGCGAACACCTACCGGTTGCTTGCACCGCTGGTCGATCCCTCGCGCGCGGCAAGCTGGGCCTCAAACCTGGATTTCGATCCCTACGCCACCTATCGCGCCGATCTCGCCGACTTTAACTGGAATATGATTTCGTCCGGCGGCGAGGCACTGATGCAGTTGTGGGGCCTGCGCTCCTCCGACAACACCTATGTGGATGCCAGCTGGGCGCGCCAGGGGCATCATTTTGCGTCGCCTTACGGTCTCTACCTGGAAGGCCCGATGTGCTACGACATCTTTCCGCGTGTCTACCTGACCGATGCCCTCGAGCAGGGTTACGTGGGGCCCTACAGTGCGGAGATGCAGGAGGCGATGGACCGTGCCGCAATATCCAGCCTCTTCATGCAGTCGCCCTGGGGCGAACTGCCTTCCGGCGGTCGCTCGGCGCACCACCAGTGGAACGAAGCCGAGCAGTGCTTCATCTATGAAGTCTATGCGGGCAAGGCCGAAGCGGAGGGCGACCTGACGCTTGCGGCCGCCTACAAGCGAGCCGCACACCTATCCCTCGCATCCATGTTCCGCTGGGTGCGGCCCAGCGGCGAGATGCAGATCGTCAAGAACTGGGTGGATCCGGCAAGCAGGTATGCCTACGAGGGATATTCATATCACTCGCAATACAACCTGATGCCGATGAGTATGCTGGCCATCGCCTATGAATACGCGGCTACGTCCGAGGATATTGCCGAAGGGCCTGCACCCTCCGATACGGGCGGCTTTGTATTTGCGATCGACCGGCTGGATATTCCTTCGCGTCCCCACAAGATCTTCGCCAATGCGGGCGGCACCTACGTCGAAATCAACAGCTTTGCCGATCTCAGCTATGACGCGACCGGACTGGTCCGCGTCCACCAGACCGGGCTGTCTCCGCAGGTTGGACTGACCGACAGCCTGATGGCGAATGCGGGATACAACACGCCCGATGATTCGCCCATTACCACGGGGGCGGGGATATCCTGGCTGGACAGTAACGGCACCACCTGGCGGACGCTGGGTGAGATGACCTCTGCGCAGGTTACGTCGATCACGATGACGCCGGTGTCCCAGTCGACTACGCAGGTCGTGTTCGATGTGACGTATTCCGGAAGCCTGCCCAACGTGACGAGCATCACCGAGCATTATGTGGTTACGCCCGAAGGCGTGCAGCTGACGACGGATGTCGCCGGCTACGGCGGCCCGCTCCGGTATGTCTGGCCTGTTCACTCAAACGACGGGAATACATTGAGTTCGGTCAGTGTTAACGGCAGCAGCGTGTCCGTATCGAAGGATGGTGCTAAGGCCATCTTTACCGCTGTGAATGCATACAGCGTTAGTGTCGGGAACGATGAGTATTCCAACCACAACGGCTGGGCGCGCCTGGCGACCGCGGAATATCCCTCGGGGGGATCCATCACGCTGATGATATCCCAGCTGGAGCCCGACGTGAATATCGTATACAAGTCGCCGATAGGGGATATCTACGACACGGCACCGGCGCTCGAGGTAATGATTGAAGATGCACAGGTCACAGTGGATCCGGGCCTGGTTGAGCTGCTGCTTGATGGCACCAATGTAACAGGGAGCGCGGGCTACAGTATCGTTAAGGCCGGCCCGACGACGACGGTCAGCCTTGCATCCCCGCCGCTGTCCTACGGCGCGCATACGGTCGGCGTGGTCGCGGGACCGAGTGTGCAGACCAACGAATGGTCTTTCAACGTTCTGCCGTTGCCGCCGGTGCTGATTGGCGACATTGTTTATGTGGATGCCACTTCGGGCGGTTCGGGCAATACCATGGTCTGGAACGGGGCTGCCTGGTCAACGTTCAATCCGCCCAGGAACCAGAGCTCGCCGTCCGACGACCTGTGGGAAGAGGAAGAAACCGGCTACGGCGGCTACGGCAACGGACCCTTGCAGAACTGGTTTGAATCGAACCGGGAACCCTCGTCAGGACCCGGGGAGGATTGTCCCCAGCTTCGGACGATGGTGACCGGATTGACGGACCAGACCTACGCGGTCTACGCCTATTTCTGGGTGGCCAGCGGACAGGGCTTCAAGTTCGGTGCCGCCTTGACCAACAATCCGGCCGGCTCGCTGCCGCTTTATTCAGCGGGCAGTACGGGCGTACAGGTTGCGAACGCAGCTGCATTCTCGAACGTAGTAAAGGTTGTTGAATCGGACCGCACCCTGTACCAGGTGCCGCTGGGAAGCGTGTCCGGAACGAGTTTGAGCGTCTACATCGATGACGAAGCCGATGGTGGCTACAGCAGTTCATGCTGGTATGACGGGATCGGCTACGCGGTTGCTGCGGCCATAGCACCTGCGGATGTTGCAATCGCGGCTAGCAACGCCGTAATGGTTGTTTCCTGGCCGGAGACACACAAGGGCTGGATACTTCAGTCCGCCCAGACTTTGACCAATGCATGGAGCGATATCAGTGAATCAACAACGAACAGCGCATGGAATATTCCTGCCGGCAGTCCGCAGGCGTCCGGATTTTTCAGACTCCGCTATCCGTTGCCGTAATATAACTAGGATGACGAAATGAATAAACTGACAGGTATTTTGATGGTTCTCGGTGTTGCGGCCTCGTCGCATGCCTCGTGGACGTTGCTGGACGACTTTGACAGCTACGACAACAGTTCCATCACGACCATAGGTGCAAGCGGAAGCGGTGACTGCACCGCCGGTGTGTGGGACGGTGTGTTCGACGGCACCGGAAATGCCACTATCTACGACAATGCGGGAGATGCCGCCGACAATGAACTCACCGTCTGGGGAATTCCCGGACAGGGTGCCAACGGCTGGCGCGGTGCACAGGCCGACCTGGCCAACAACTTCCCGATAAACTTCACTTTTGCGGATAACAGTACGCAAACGATATTCTTTCAGTTCATGGCCAGCTCTGCAGTGGCAGGAAACTTCGACTGCATGTTTGGTCTGACCGATACAACCGCCACGTTGGATAACGTCGATGCGTGGAAGGATTTTGCCGTGATGCCCTTTCTCGCCGGAGGTGGCGTCGGCGCGGCCGACTTCCAGGTTTCCGAAGGGGTTGTGATTGCGGATGTTGCTGCGGATACCTGGTACAACGTTTGGCTGGTCGTGAACACCACCAACAATACATTCGACGTTTATTCGTCGACCGGCACCGACGACGGTGTACTCGCCGTGTCTGGATCAGCCTTCCGTAACGGCAAGGGACTGACCTCTCTTCAGTCATTCGGCATTGCGGAGCGCGAAGCCGGGCAGGTGCGGATCGACAATATCTACGTCGCTTCTGGAGAGAACACCCTCAATCCGGTAGCCGCCGCCAATGCTGTGCTTCTCGATGATTTCAGCGGGGATCTTAGTGCCTACACGAATACCAGGATTCAGGATTCCGACGGGGGTGCTCACAACACTGCCACCTGGCAGATTGGCGGCGGGGCCCTGGAGCTCAACACAAGCTCACAGGTCAGCTTTGCGGAACAATATGCCTTCATTCGCACCGGTCTGAGCCTCGGAGTGAATGAGGAGATCCAAGCGGATATCAGCGTTTCCGGCAGTCAGGACCTGGGGCTTTATGTGGGTGGCACTACACCTGTTACCGATGTGCGCCAGGATTATGTCGCCGTCTATGCACGGGGCGATGGCAGCGTGTATTCGAGGGGCTTTGACGGAAGTGCTGAATACGCACTCGCTGAGGCCGGAGTTGTGGTCTATGACAAGCTGTTCATCAAACGCACGGCCACGAACACTTACGAGGCGGGATACTACGACGGTGATACCCGCACCGTAGTCATCACCCGCACGCCTTCGACGCCGAACGATGGCGGCGTGGTGGGTTTCTATGCCGATGTGCGCGCGGGCGGCACGCTCGGCAGCGCAGACAACCTCACCCTGCTTCCTTCGAGCGATACCGACGGCGATGGACTGCTGGATGAGTGGGAACAGCAGATTGTAGACGGCAATCCCGGTGACGGCATCACGAACATCATCAACGTGCTCCCCGGAGATGATTTTGACGGCGATGGTTTCTCCAACGGGCAGGAATACGAGCTGGGACTTGATCCGATCGTGGCTGACCCGTCCGACACCGATTCGGACGGCGACTACCTTCCGGACCTCTGGGAATACAGCGCCCTCGGCATGATTACCTACAACTCCTACGACGATCCCGACAGCGATGGATACAACAACCAGGCCGAGCGCCTTGGCGGAACCGATCCTCTGCTGGACACGGACCATCCGGACTGGACGGCGCCGACTGTGGGATACATGCGCGATTCCGTTGTGGCCAGCAACGCCTTATTGATGGGCGGGGGCAGTTACGGACACGCCATCAATGGAGTGTCCTTCCAGGACCAGATCATCTACACCTTCGAAGGCTACCAGTACACGGCCTATTACGACACGGCCGGATCGGTGCAGAAGGTCTGTCTGGCCCGCCGGACCGTGGACGGTGTCGGCGTGGGCGAGTGGGAGGTTTTCCAGACGGATTCCGAATTTATCAATGGTGATGAAAGTGCATGGGACGCCCATAACGTGATTGCGTTCGGTATCTGTGCACAAGACGGTACATTGCACATGGCCTGGGACCATCACAACAACACGCTGCGGTATCGCAGTTCGGTTTCGGGCGTGTGTACGACCAACAAGGGCGCCTGGGGTTCCGGAATGCTTAACGCGGAACAGAACTGGCTGGTTGCACCGGGTCAGACCGAACTGGACGTCACCTATCCTCAGTTCGTGCCGACGCCGGACGGCGGCCTGGTGTTAAATCGACGTATAGGGATCTCCGGTAACGGGGACCAGCTCTTTCAGGTCTACAATCCGTCCACCGGCGCGTGGAATGCATCCGTTCAGTTCATCAACAGGTCGGGGACCTACGTCGGTCCGAATCCGTGGGGCAGTACGGTCACCGCCAACGAGCGATGCGCGTATATCAACGGGTTTGATATAGATCCCACCGGAACGATCCACGTGACCTGGACCTGGCGGGAATCGGCCAGCCAGTACGGCAACCGGGACATCTGCTACGCCTACAGTCCGGACATGGGCACGAACTGGTACAACAGTGCCGGCGATCCTGTTGCCGATACCAGTATGGGCGAAAAAATCACGATGAGCTCGCCGGGCATTACCGTCGTGCCGCTCAACATGCGGCAACTGATGATCAACCAGCAGGCGCAGTGCGTGGATAACGATGAACGCGTACATGTCCTGGTGATCCATCGTCGACAGGATCCCGGCTACGAACCGTCGGTGTTTTCCGCGCTGTTCTCCACCAGGTTCACGGCCTACTACCATTATTTCCGCGATCCCGGCACCGGTGAATGGACACAGCGGCGCATCCCGCCGGATGGAGTTGCCGGCTACGGCGTCGGCTCCCGTCCGTGCATCGGCTATGACGCCCAGGGGAATGTCTATGCGGTATACACAGCCTATCCTGCGGGTACGGATGTCTTTCCCGGATATTTGGAAGCGGGCGGAAAGCTGGTCATCGCCAGTGCTTCGAAAGCGTCCCAGTATACGGACTGGGAGGTGCTGCAGGTCGTAGATGTCAACTTTGACGGCGAACCGCTGCTGGATCAGGCCCGGTTGCTGTCCGACAACATTCTAACGGTTTATATCCAGGAGCATGTAGCCTACTCGGCCGGGGCCGGCATACCCGCAACGCTGCATGCCTTCGAATATGCGGTGGACATATCGAAGCCGGAAACTGCCGCAACGATTGCGTACACCTTCCGCGGGGACGACGTGCTGATCAGCGCCTTCGGCCAGTCCGACTTCAGCTACCAGTTGCAGTCTACCATGGATCTGACAAATGGATGGTCCGTCGGTGATCCGCCGATAGACGGAATGGACAGCCTGATTGCTTTCCCGAATGCGAACGGCCTGCAGCACGACCAATCGTTCTACACGGTGCTCGGAACACCTGCCCCGTAGGTTGCAGTGTCGCGATGGCTCGTTTGAAAAGAGAAGCGAAATGAATGCGGTATCCAATAACCTGGGTCGGCTGGCGGCAGTGATCCTGCTGGGCGGCATGGTGTCGGCTGCACACGCCGGAGCACTTGAAAGCAGGATCGCCGTGGAAGCGGCGATGCGTCGGGCCAACGACTATTTCCAGGCGAGCATCTCCCTGGGTAATTCCGGCTGGGAACGAAGCACTTACCAGACAGGAAACTTCAGGGCATGGGAGACTCTCGGTATACAGGCCTACTATGACCGGGCAGCCACATGGGGCGAGGCCAACAGCTGGTGGCATGGTACCGACTATGGCGATGTGAATGGACTCAGTGCCGATGCGCACTGCTGCGGCCAGACCTACATCGATCTTTACCACGTTGATCCCCAGCCGGTGCGGACCAACAATATCACGGCGCTGCTGGATGATATCCTGCTGGAGAACCGGCCCGACTCCATCGACGACTGGTGGTGGATCGATGCCTTCTACATGGCGGGCTCGACGCTGGCCCGGTTGGGTGTTCTGAATTCGGACACCAATTACCTGAACCAGCTGCGCGACATGTACGACTACATGAAGTACACGCAGGGTGGCGGGCTGTTCAATCCGTCGCAAGGACTATGGTGGCGGGACTCTGGCTATAAATCCTCCGCTCCGGATACCTATTGGGGGCGTGGCAATGGCTGGGTCATCGCATCGCTGGCCCGCAACCTGGAGGTACTGCCCTCGGACGACACGATCTGCCGTCCGGAGTTTGAATCCATGCTGCAGGCCATGGCGGCTGCCCTGCTTCCCTGGCAGCAGGACGACGGCTTCTGGCGGGCGGACATCACCAATCCGACTAATGCATACTGCCCGAACCCGGAAACCAGCGGCACGGCGTTCTTTACCTATGCTATAGCATATGGACTCAACGAAGGCATCCTGGTCGATGCGCCCGGAACGAACTATACCGCCGCTGTTACCAAGGCCTGGAATGGATTGGTTTCGATTGCCCTGCATCCAAACGGAAAGCTGGGCTACACGCAGGCGGTGGGCTCCAATCCGCAGCCGGCCAACTATGACAGCGAACGGGATTACGGGTGCGGTGCGTTTCTGCTGGCCGGCAGCGAAATCCTGCGCCTGCTGGGCGGACCCATCCCCGTGTATCCAAATGCAGGACCTGATCTGGTTCTCTCCGACGCGGATGACGATTTTGCCGAACCGGTAACGCTAAGCGCGTCCAACACGATGTTGCGCAGTGGAACCATCGAGGGCTACAGTTGGTGGAGTGGACCCGTCCTCCTGGGAACGGGTCCGGAGCTGGGTCTTATCGCCCCCTTGGGAACCAACACCATCACGCTGGCGATTGAGCATTCAGACGGAAATACCTATACCGGCAATGTGGCGGTCGCGGTGTCGCCGCCGGGCCTCATCGCGACCGCCAGTGGCTATGAAGCCGGCACCCAGAATACCCCTGACAAGACACTCGATGGCGATCTGGGAACCCGTTGGTCGCAGAATGGCGACGGAGGCACGGAGTGGATCCAGTACGAGCTTCCCCTGATGACCGTAATCGACCATATCGATATTGCGTTTTACAACGGGGATTCGCGCGTTGCCTTTTTCGATGTCAGGATATCCACTACGGGCATGGATCCCGGTGATTTTACAACCGTGACGGCACCCACCAACAGCAGTGGTGCTACGCTTGCGCTGCAGACCTTCAGTTTTCCGGCACAGCCCGCGAAATATATCCGCATTTATGGCTATGGAAACAGCGTAAGTACCTGGAACAGCTTCACGGAAGTGGCTATTTCCATTCCACAGGCTGCGGACCAGGATGATATTGACGGAAACGGACTTCCGGATTCCTGGGAAATACATTTTTTCGGTGCGACCGGACAGGTACCCGCTACTGAAATCGGCAGCACGGGCATCACATTGGGCGAAGCTTATGTGCTGGGGCTCGATCCGGTAACGCCGGATGCGACACCGCTGATCGAAATCAACGTTGTATCGAATCAGACCGTTCTCGCGCTGAATCCGATTGGAGCCTTTGGTGTCGGCTACCAGGGCCTGACACGAAAGTACCACGTGTCGACGAAGACGGTACTGACGAACGCAACATGGACGGCGCTTCCCGGTTACGAGTCCTATACAGGGAACAACATTCCAATTGAAATAGGGATCAAGTATGGTGCGCCGATATCGTTCTATGCCATGCAGACTTGGCTGGAATAGAGATGAGTAATCGATTTATGAGGGCAATAGTTTAAGAGCGAGGAGAGTATAATGAAAACCCTGTGTAAGAACAAGATTCTGTGGTGCATGCTCCTGTCCGCACCCGTCACGCTTCAGGCGATTCCGGCGGGTTACCAGTATTTCTGGGGGGACGATTTTTCCGGTATCTCGGTTGATGAAGGGAAGTGGCAAATCAACGGGCCCGATTGGGGTATGTCCACGGCCTCTCCTACCGCGGCGTCAAGCGCCAGGACAAAAGTCGGTGGCGGTACCCTCACGCTTGAAGCGTACAGGCGAAAAGAGTTTGGCAGTAATACTGCCGGTGATGAAATTTTTGAGGGAGGCCTGATCTCTACGGATGGGAAACCTCGCTTCTCGGGAGATTGCTACATCGAAGCCCGGATCCTGCTTCCCGATACCATAGGTTCATGGCCTGCATTCTGGGGTCTCTACACCGGTTGGCCGCCGGAAATGGATATTATGGAATACCCGTATGGAGCTTATGCGAATGACCAGTACCACACGGCATTCCATCACGCCGGAGGGTCCGGCGCCGGTCAGGTCAACCCGCCGAACGCAGGAGATTTGCGCGGCAGCTACCACATTTTCGCCGTCGATTGGGATTATAACAACTCGGTACGCTTCTACTTTGATGGGGTCGAGGTCAGCTCGTTCTATAACTCAACGGCAGTTTCCGAGATGGCGAACATGTATCTGATCCTCAACTATGCTGTCGGTGGCTGGCCGGCAGTGCCGAGCACCAGCGATTGGCCGGTAGGATTCAAGGACGAAACCAAAGTCGACTGGGTCCGCGTCTGGAAACCCGGAACCTCCAAGAGCACGGACTGGCAGGGCGGCGGTGCCGGTTCGAATGCGCAATGGGATGACGCGGGTAACTGGTCGAATGGATCGCCCAACTCTGGTGGCGTGACGGCCAACTTCGACACGATCTCTCCGGAGACCACGCAAACTGTCGATATCACGGCCAGCCGCACGGCATCGGTCATAAATCTCGATGGTAGTACCCGCTACCGCTTCGGTTGGGATACGGATCGTCTGATCCTCGGCTACGGCGACAGCGGCGCTATCCAGCCTGCCATCAACATAGCCGCCACCACTACGACCGGGCATGAATTCTGGAGCCAGCTTGAATGGTCCGGGGTCCTCGGCATCAACAACGACTCGTCGTACCCTCTGCTGTTGACCGGCGCACTTGTAAGCGGTGGCGGAATTAATATCAACGGCCCCGGCGTAGTCAGTTTTGATGGAGACAGCAACACCGCCGTAGGTGACGTCGTGATCGATTCCGGCGCGGCGGGCTTCGGTATCGCCCGAGCCCGCGGACGGCATGCGCTGGGTCTTGGAGGAACGGTGGTCATCGGCGAACAGGGGAATGCCACCACCGCCCGGCTGGAACTGGAAAATGACAGCCTGGTTTCCAACGGTATCGACTTCCGCGGTCGCAATAACGCCTCGGCAGGCATTGTCAACAACAGCGGCAGCAACACCATCGCGGGCAAGGTCAGCGCCAATGTCGGGGGTGCCAACTACTGGATACAATCGAATGCCGGCCAACTTAATCTTACAGGCCCCGTTTCCATGAGCAGTCTTGCAACGGGTACACGGACCTTTACCCTGCAGGGCGCTGGCAACGGTCTGGTGGGCGGGGCCATCGAAAACGGCAGCGCCGGAACAGTGAACATCGTGAAATCCGGAGCCGGCAGGTGGATCTTCGAAGGCCAGAACAGCTATAGCGGCACGACCACCGTCTCTGCCGGCGAACTTATGGTGAACGGTACCACCGGCGCTGGGAACACAACGGTCGGGAACGGAGCCATTTTGAGTGGCGGCGGAACGATCAACGCGAACCTCATTGCCGCAGTCGGATCCACGGTTCGTATCGGCCATCTGGGATTTCCTCTCGTGCCTGATACGACCTACAGCCTGATCGATGATTTTGACGGCTACTCCATCGGACTGGGCGGCGCCTCGCTATCGCCTGCCTGGATTCCGGGATTCCCTGCAGGGGGTGCAAACGCCAGCAGCACGGAGATCGGTGCGGATGCCGGCGGCGGGCAGGCGCTACACTATGTCTACGGCGGCAGTGGCGGGCAGATCAACTATACGTCGATTGGAACGATCGCGGCTGAGGGAACCACGGGCACGATCTTCTTCCAGGCCTATCTAACGTCGACCGGCAGCGATACGCTATTTGCTTTCGGGCGGCCCGGTGCCGCGGCCTACGGCGATCTCGCCTCGCTGTTCCGTGTTCCCTCGGATCTGCTGATAGAAGTTCATAATGGCGCGTATGCGAATACCTCGACATCCATCTCGCTCAACACGCTGTACAATTTCTGGGTGGTCATCGACAACAGCGCCAATACGAGCTCTCTCTACTATTCTCCTGGTGGAGCCGGCCAGGCGCCCGTCCTGATCCAGTCCGGCTATGCGTTTCGAAGCTCGACCGCCGGCGCCATCAATACCTTCTATCTTGGAAGCAACTCGGGCTCCGGCGGCTTCATTGACAACGTCTATATCGATCCCACCGGTGCCAATCTGACCAATCCTCTGAACACGCCGCCGATGATGCCAGATTCCGGTATGCTGGCAGTGGCGAACGATTTCTCGCTTCCTGCGGGATCCACATTGGAATTCGACGTGTCGAACAGCAACCTTTATGACCGGCTGGTGGTCGGTGGACAGTTCAACGCCACCGGAACACTGAAGGTGACCCTGGATCCCGAACAATCCGCGCCGTGGGTCGGAGACGTGTTTGACCTGTTTGACGCCGCGGGCGGTACGATCAGTTTCAGCGGCTATGATCTCCCGGATCTCGCTCCAGGGCTGATTTGGGATACAGGCGCCATCGCTTCCGGCATACTGAGTGTCTTCGCCATTCCCGGCGGGTATGCGAGTTATATGAATGACTACGGCCTTCCCGGTGCCCTGTTCGTGGATGATACGAATTCAAACGGCATTCCCAACGGAATGGAATACTATCTAGGATGGAATCCTGCCACCCCCGTGCCGCCGCAGAATATCTTTACCTGGACGAACGATTATCTCTCTGTCCTGTATCCTTATAATTCCTCGGCTTTAGGCGTGACCGGTTCCGTGCAATGGACGACGGACCTGCTGTCGAGCAACTGGTACTCAACCGGCATCACCTATGTGACGAACGCTATGCCGGATGAAATCGAAGCGACGCTGGGATCAACGACTTCGAATCAACTCTTCCTTAGATTGAAAGTAGAGAATTAGGGCCGCACGATGTACGATATCCGGAGGGCACTTTTTTTTGATTTGGGAGCAAATGCAATATAAACGAGAAATATCATGAATGTGACAATGCAGCACCGGACTGTGCAATGGGTGGCCATGGCGTTGGCGATTGGATGCTCAAGCGTCGCTATCGCACAGACGAATGCGTCTTCATTGCCTGAACCAGCTGAAGTGAAGAAAATAATCATCAGGGTCAATGATTACTGGCAGGATGAACATTCGAACCCGGGTCGCGCCTTCTGGGACAATGCCGCCTACCAAACCGGCAACATGGAGGCTTATAAGATCACCGGCAAGAAGGAATATCTGAAGTATTCGATCCGGTGGGCCGACCGCAACGATTGGATGGGGGCCAAGTCCAGTGACCGCTCCGAATGGAAATACAACTACGGGGAGACGGATGACCATGTGCTCTTCGGCGACTGGCAGATCTGCTTCCAGACCTATATCGACCTCTACAACATCAATCCGAAGAAGCGCTACATCGAACGGGCGCGCGAGGTGATGGAATACCAGATGTCCACCGATGCCAACGACTACTGGTGGTGGGCCGATGGGCTCTACATGGTGATGCCGGTCATGACCAAGCTCTACAAGGTGACCGGGAACGAAGAGTATCTCGACAAGCTGGCCGAATACTTCGCCTACGCCAAGAGCATCATGTACGACGAGGATACCGGGCTGTTCTTCCGCGATGGAAAGTATGTGTATCCGAAGCACACGTCGGCCAACGGTTTCAAGGATTTCTGGGCACGCGGCGATGGCTGGGTCTTCGCCGGACTGGCCAAAGTGCTCGCCGATATGCCGAAGGACTGCAAGCATCGCGATGGGTTCCTGAACATCTACACGCGCATGGCGAAAGCGCTGGCCGATTGCCAGCAGGTGGATGGGCAGGGGCGCGGGTACTGGACCCGCAGCCTGCTCGATCCGGAACATGCGCCGGGGTATGAGACCAGCGGAACGGCGTTCTTCACCTACGGCTACCTGTGGGGCATCAACAACGGAGTTCTGGACCGCGACACGTATTTGCCGGTGGCCCTCAAGGGTTGGCGGTACCTGACCGAAGTGGCGCTGCAGGGTGATGGCCGGGTCGGATACGTCCAGCCTATCGGCGAACGCGCCATACCCGGGCAGGTCGTCGATAAAGACTCGACGGCTAACTTCGGAGTGGGGGCGTTCCTTCTGGCTGCCTCGGAAATGTACCGGCTGGTGGATTGATTCCGATTATTTCATCAACCGCAGTTCATACACGCCGCCGGCGACAGAGCCGGGATCGGCCTCGAACTTGACGGTGAAGACTCCGTTTGCAGCTTTGATGACAGGATCCGGAATTTTGTAATCGACGGTGAAGAAGTCGTCGCCGCGACTGCCGTCGAGCCGTTGGGTAGCAATGACCGAGTCGTTCACCAGGATCTTGAAGTTGCGGTTGCGGTCGCCCCCGTAGTACATGACGCAGAGTTTCTCAGTTTCGCGGTTTTTGTCCTGCAGGATATAGCTGAACCAGCTTCGGGCGTCGCGCCAGTGGCGGCCCTTGAAGGTGCCCGTTTGCGAATCCTTGCTGTCGATGAAATGGTCCGACTCCGGCTGCTGTTCTCCGGCATAGACCATGTCGATCGTGGCGGTGTCCAGTTTTTGTTTTTCCGCTTCATCAGCGGCCATTCTGGCATTCAGCTCCTGCATTCCTTCGGGAGTCTCCGTGCGCCAATAGACGATGTAGCGGGACTCGTGCAGGCGGAAGAAGGGAATCAGTTCGAGTTTCTTGTAGAGGGGCGAAACGACGTTGTTGATGGCAAAGGTCAAAGGCTTTCCGTTCACCGGATGCAGGTTGTCGGTCAGGGAGTCACGGGTACCTTCAATGACCGGCATTTCGTTCAGGGGGATCTTCTCGCCGGAGGCGATATGGCCGCCGCGGCTGTCGTCAGCGAACAGGCCGGGCATCTCCTTCTCCGTCGTCCTGGCGGCCAGCACAATCGGACCGTAGCGGAATGAATAGTAGTTTTCGCCATCCGGCAGCTGCTCGGCTTCGAGGTGCATAGGCAGCTCGACCTCGACCAGGTCTGTGCTCTGCCATGTACGCGACAGGGAGATGTATTCTCCGGGCTTGGCATTCACTTCAACAGGTGCGCCATTGACCGCCAGTTTAAGTTTTCCCTCCTCAACCCAGGACGGATAGCGGATCTTCAGGGTAAACGGAACCGGTTTGGCGCATTTGATCTGGATGCTGGTCATAGGTTCGTCGGGGAATTTGGTGTGCTGCGTCAGCATGAGGCCCTTGTCCTGCCAGCGCAGGACGGAGGCAATGAATAGATTGACGTAGAGTTCGTCTTTCGTATGGGCGTAGATCATTTCGCCGTACTTGGCATGGTTTTCGAGCCCTGAACCAACGCAGCACCAGAAACAGGTTTCCGGCTGTGAGTAGACGCGGTAGTGACCGGGGCGCATCGGCGTGAAGTAGACAAAGCCGCCCTTGACGGGATCCTGCGTGGAGAGAATATGGTTGTAGAGCGCCCGTTCGTAGAACTCCATGTAGCGGTCCTGCGGGTCGGAAAGGAACAGCAGTCTGGTCAGCTTGAGCATGTTGTATGTGTTGCAGGTCTCCGGACCCTGTTCGCTTTCGATCATCGAAGAATAGTCGTCGATAGGATGGAAGTGTTCGCGCACGCTGTTGCCGCCGATTGAGACGGAGCGCTTGGAGGTGACATCATTCCAGAAAAATGCCGCCGCAGCGTTCCACTCCGCGTCGTTTTCCAGATCGGCGATGCGCTTGAAGCCGATCACTTTTGGAATCTGAGTATTGGCGTGCTTGCCGGTCAGTTCGTCGCGATGCTGGATAAGCGGATCGAGGATGGCTCGATGCGAAAACTGCCGGGCCAGCTTCATGTACTTGTCCTTGCCGGTGATCGCGGCGACATCCGCAAACACCTCGTTCAATCCGCCATGCTCGCTGCGCAACATGTCCTGGATTTGTGCATCGGTCAGGTCGTCGGTGATATCGATCATCCAGTCGGTGAGGTCGATCAGCATTTTTTCCGCGTCCTCGTTGCCGCCGAAGAGCCAGGCGTCGCGCAGGCCGGCATAGGTCTTGTGGATGTTGTAAAGCGGTACCCAGCGGTCGTTCAGGCCGAATCC